>PAHO01000041.1 GCA_002705085.1 Phycisphaerae bacterium
TCGTCCGTGTCAAAGACTTCCGGCGTGCCGTTGGCAGCCACGTCATACGGGACACTCAAGCTGAAGCCGGGATCTTCGGCGAGTTCTGGATCGCCAGCAGAGGGGAGAGTTCGGCCCAATGGGCCCACACCTGGCTGGTTGCCCAGTGGGTCGAGTGATTGCCCGCCGATCAGTGGGATGCCACTTTGATCTCGGTCTTGCAAGCTTCGGAAAGGCGAAAGTGGCTGCCGGTTGCGTCGGTAAGACCCGAGCGTAAACGCACTGGCGGCCTGTGCGTTGCGGGAGGACTCCTGCCGGGCGATGTCAGCGGGCCACGCGTTGGCGTACTCATTGACTGGGGTTGCGGAGTCGTTGACGCCAAGCAGGCCGGCCGACAGATCAACCGAGCGAAGACTGCCGATGCCCGCGAAACCACGACTGCGCTTCACGGGGGCAGGGATCGGAGCGTTGGTGAGCGTAAAGCCGAGAGGCCTCGCATCATCCGCTAACGCTGGGTCAGGAATCAGATTGAATCTGGAGGATCCGAGGTCTTCGATTCGAATGTCGAAACTTGGGGCGAATTGATTGCCGCCCAGAACCTCAGGGAAGGAATACGCCTGTTCGAAGGCAAAATTGGCGGCGCTGGGGAACGTGGCGGCCCCGTTGCCCCGCGGGACGTCGGAGGCTTGCGAGCGATCGCGCCAAGAACGGACGGCCTCGGCAAACCAGGTCCGGTTGGAGCCGGGAAGGACGCTGTCGTCGTAATACGCACTAGGCTCCAAAGTTCGGTACCAGCCCGGGATGGACCTCATGACTTCGGCCGGGGCCGTATTGATGTTGACCAACCCTGGTATGACGCCACTGAGGCTTGGCTCGAGGGGATCATCAGGCTTATCGAAGAAGAAAGACTGGTTGTCAAAATTGAAGCCTGGGCCATCAACAACAAAAAGGTCAAGAAGTCGCTCGCCTGCAGGAAGCGCAGGAACGCTGTGAGCAAAGTCAGCGAACGATTGACCCTCGAGGGCTGGAGCGGGGCCGTCGCCAAACCAAGCGGCCCCAATCACTCGGCCGAGTCCTAGGCGAGCTCGAGCCTTGGTGCCCAACAGCAGCCGGTCGGCCGTGCTTTCGACAGGTTCGTGCCCGGGCTGGTTGAGGCCGTTGGGGTCATAGGGATCCTGTGGGGCCAAGAATTCGGAGAACGTACGGACGGTTCGCTCGTATGCGGGCAACACACCGTTGGTTGCCGAAGGGCGAAACGGGTCAAAGTCAACAAGGTGCCCGACCAGTGGAATGTTCAGGACTTCACCAATTTGCTGGAAGTCATCATCCTTGTGGACCAATTGGAACGGCTGAGGGGTGTGATAGAAGCTCTTGTCGGACCAGAACGGGAGATCAAGAGCGCCGTTGGCAATCAGCCTCTTCCACCGGTTCCGGTTTCCGGAGAATCGTGTGGGCTTGGAAAAGTATTGATTGTTGGCATTGGGCACAACGAGCGAGAAGTCTCTCGGGTCGAATTGGCGGAGAGCGCACCACTCAAATTGGCCGCCGTCCACCGTGTTCAGGCAGCCATCAGGGCTCGACGTCAGGTCGGTGCAAGGATCCTGCGAGGCGGGGTCCCCACCAAGTCGAATTCCTTGCATGGCCACTTGGGTTTGGTACCCGTTCGTGAATTGGGGGCTGGCCTGCTCGATGTCCGGGAAATAACGACCACCAAGGAATCCCTGGGAATTGTCAACGGTCAATTGCAGGGCACTGGTGAATCGAGGATGTGCCTCGCTGGACTGCACGCCCCACGTCCGAGGGTCACTTGGATTGAAGTCGGTGTCCCAGCCCCAAGCCCTTCGGGCCGAGGCAAAGCTGACCAAGGTGTCGAAGTCCGGCGAATTGGTTGGGAAGAAGATCCCTGGGATCCATGAGAACTGGGCCTGCGGGTTCCCGACGGGGATATCAATCAGACGATTGCCATCGAGTGGCGGCCAAGGCATGGTCAGACGAGGCAGTTGTGGCAGTGCCCCAGGCCCCAAGTCCATCGGCAACACTGCAGAAGCAAATCCAAACATGCTGCCCCACATGGAAAGTGGAGCCATAGCGGTTTCCAGCGGTAGGTTCCCACTTGCGGCCTGGGTGACCAAGTCGACATTGGCGTGGCTGGGAACAACAGGAAAATCACCAGGCTTGCGCACCGGCTCATCAATCGGGAGCGGGAGTTCACGGCTGTCAAATCGGTCGACGACCACCCACACTGCAGCCGGGTGGTTCAGCAAATTCTCGTCAACAAACCCGTCGCCATCGGTGTCAAAGACAACTGGCGGCAGGGCAACTTGCCCGGCGCGGATCGAAGCGTCGTGGTCGATGCGGGAAAGTTCAACAATGCGCTCACCCTCTTCGATCTCAAGAGGAGGGAGGCCAGCAGGACGACTTTGATCGTATTGATCTCGGTTCGGAGCGGTCTGCCCAGAACCTTGTGCAAGCCACCTCTGGTAGTACGCGGGATCAGGGGACCAGCCGTAAGTGTCGTCACTGTAGGGGTTGCNAGGATTCCATTCCTGCAGAGTTGGNACCCTGTACCGNATGGTTCCAGTCCGGCCCCANCGATCTGGAATGGCTGGNGGGTGATCAAGGTCGAAGAANGACTGGACGTTGGGACTTCCGTTCCCGTTGCTATCCANNACCCCCAAGTCCTGCTCACATGCAAGGTCAAGCCAGTCGATCATTCGCTCCTTGAAGAGCGTGTCAAGGTCGGTGGTGTCGTCTCCGGAGTCGCCGGAGATCTGATCTTCCCAGGCGTTGTCCCAATCAGGAGCACACATAAAAAAGATCGCGGAAGAAGGGCGATTTTCCGTGGCGGGCTCAAGGGGCAGCCGAACGTCGTCGAGCTCAGCAAACGTGGGTCGTGTGACGTCATCAGGCCGGGCATAACGCAAGGGGAAATGGCGCCCAGAAACGGAGATGCGGTACTTAGCAAGCTCTTCCGGTGGAATGGGCTTGTCAAAAGGGTTCGCTATTTGGACAGCAACAACAGTGGTTCTGTTGCACGCACCATCAAGGTACCGCATGCCTTCCTGATAGAAAGGGTTGAGCGGCTTGATCGAAGAATTCTCTCCGATGCCAGTGAGGAATTCCCCGTCGAGTTCTCGAGTGGCATAGAGGTTGCCGATGAACGCCTCGACCAAGAACGGTTGTCGCTCGAGGCCGAGCATGGCGAGGTTCTCATTCTCAACACTGCTTTGGGCTGTCGCCTCGTAGCCCCACCTTGGCAGCGGGACAGCACCTTCCTGCTGTGTGGATGTATTCAAGAAGTCTTCGGGGTCTTCGGGGTTGTCAGGTTCTCCCGGGAAGTCGTATTGGTCAAACAGTGGCGCGATATCGATAAATCTGGGCGACACAACCTCCGGATCTGAAACGCCAGAATCAGGCACATTCGCAAGAGTGATCCAATCATCATCTCGGTAGGAAAGAATGTTTGCGGACAGTCCCGCCGAAGCCATCTTCAACCAGTGAACATTGGCCGAGGATCGACCAACCGGGGTTTCAGCAGCCAAGAGCGTGTTGAAGGGGTTCTGAACAGATCCGAAGTACGTATTGCCAAATTCGGAGTTGGGAAGAGTGCCAAAGACATCGCTGTCGGTGAGTGCATGAAGGATGGCATGGGGAAGTCGCTTCGACATCATCATTCGGCCGTTTGGGCCCTCGCCCAAATCTCGCTGTTCCCAAAGGTCAAGGAACCAGGGATTCTCCTCGCGGAGATCGAGGCGAGAGGACTGCTGGTCTAAAAAGTTGGCGGTGAAATCAAGAATGTCATCAAGGTTTTGGTCGCCGCCGGGCAAGGCTTCCAGATCTTGAGCAAAGGAGAAATAAGGGGCGCCGTTACGATCGAGCCAAGTTCTTTGGGCCGAGAGCCAACCGTAGTTTGGAGCACCGTCCGGGCCAACTTGGTTGTCTACGAACGTTGAAAGGCCTGGAAGTTGCCAGAGGTCATAGCGGACGCTGTCAGGTGCAGGCTGGACGAAGATATTTGGAAAGCCGTCGACATCAGTGTCGGGACGCCATCGCCAGCGCAGCCACGCTGGCAGGAGATCATTTCGGGTGTTTGAGACGACGGTTGATCGGTGTCGCAGGTCTGCCTTCCATTCGTAGGTCGTGAGGCCATTCAAGAATGGTGTTGTCTCTTGAGCAAAGAGGTGTCCGCGAAGCGGGCTGCCTTGATCAGTATTGGCGTCTCGCCATGAGCCGGCGATCTTCTCTGCACGCGTAAACACATCACCGGTGTTCAGTGACTCATTTGCACGAAGTTCCAGTTCACTGGAAAGATCGAATGTAGACCACGGTGGGGAGTCTCCAGAAACAAAACTTTCGAGGCGTTCCTCGGCAGAAAGGAAAGCTTGACTGGCATCGACATCATTCAACGTGGCTTGAAACCAGCCTCTTTCTTCGAGCCAGGTGAGAACTGGGCCAGAGTTCAATCGACTGTCAAAGTCTTGGGCCGCATCATTGAAGAGGTCATTCTGCGGGAAGGCCAATGGCAGAGGTTCGAATCCGAAGCGTGTAGGAGCCGCTCCTTCACGGTGGGCTGGAGCGTCAAAGAAGCCGACTCTGGCTTCAGGGACGCCTTGCCGGTTCCCATTCGCATTGGCGGTGTTGGTGTTGAATCCAGAAACCAGGGCCAAGTCCGCTGGCGTGAATCCGGTGGTTCCAGTCTGGGCCATTTGGTTTGAAGCGTCAAAAAGGGACTGAGGCTGTGACACAAAGCCAGGCGAGTATCGAGTGGCCGTGGAGAGGTCCAACCGTCCGGCGTTATCGGTGATCGAAACAGAAACAATATTTCGAACGCCATCGCGAACGCCGGGAGCAAGGAACCAGAAGGAGTCGGTCCAGCCATCGCCATCAGAGTCATCGAGATAGCGAGAGATGTTCCAAGCAAGGGAGCCATCAGGCTGATTTGAGTCATCGGGGATGAGGACGGTGCCCTGCCCGTTTGGATTGGAAATCTGGCGAAGACCAACAAATCGATCGATGGGTCGCTCGCCGGGCTCATTCTTGAGACCATCAGCATCAAGGTCGTTCAAGTCAAACAAGTTCGCGGGAGGCGCGAAATACAGTCCACGATCGGCGGCAGTAAATGGGGATGGCGCAGACCATCTGGCCCACTGGGCCTCGAATTGTTCGCGGTTAAAATTGTTGAGTAGCAGCGCGGTGGCACCAGTGCTGCCGATGGAGTACCCCGAAAGGTTACTTACGTTTGCGGGGTCGAATAATGAGCGGTAATCGAGAGAGTCGACCCACTGCTCAATCGGCACCGACAGATCATCGATAAGGTTGGGCAAGACGGCGTCCGAACCGTCAACTTGCTTCGCGCCAAAAACGTCGGAGATGTCGAACACGACTCGCCACCCATTTTCCGGGGTTGAAATGTTGGTGAGGTGTCGCCACTGAAGAAAAGAATCGAGCAGACCGTCATTGTTCTGGTCTACGGGCATTGGCTCAAGATCGCGCAGCCACCTGGTATCACCAAATCCGGGCCCGTAAACGGGATTGCCCTCGGTAAAGAGTCGCTGAGTGGTCGCGGCGTATTCGCTGTTGAAGGTTGATGGCGTGCCGTCACCAAAAATCAGGGCGTTCGATGTGTCAAGGCCGATCACTCCCCAGGGACTTGAGACGCTCCATGGGTAGCCAAGGCCGTCTGGCCAATTGGTAAATGGGACCACTTCGAATGGCGCAAAGTTCCCTGGGAACCAAGGGTCGACACCGTAGCGCTGGTCAAGGGGGAAACCCGCGAACCGATCAGAGAGCGCCGTGTCGCGGACGGCGCGAGCAGGGTCAAGTCGGATTCTGTTGGAGTCGACCGCCAGCGGAACGCCATCGAAGTCAAATGCAAATTGAAGCTGGGCCAGGTAGCCATATCTTGATGGGAGCGTAAAGGAGTAAGGTCGCCCATCCTGATCATCCTCGATGGTCTCTCCGGGAAGCGGGTGCACCAAGCCTTGCATGCCGAAGTTGTCGTACCTTGCATCAACTGGCCGAACGAACAAAGCATTCGCCACGAGTTGCGCAATATCTTCCCCAACGCCATCGACACTGTCCTGTCGCTCAGCTTCTTTGCGGACCGCCGAGGCCGTGGCCCGGCTGGTCTGTGTTCGGGAGACGAACGTTGTGGCAATGATGACCAGCAGCACCAGCACGGAAGCCGCCAACACAAGGGCGTTGCCGCGGCGTAAGGAATGAGCTTTGGTGGAGGAGGTAGACATGATCACTCTTTCGGCAAATCAATGACAAATTGCGCCTGCCGGCCGCCGGTCAAGCGCCCAGCTCGGTCGTGAACTCGGATGGTGACGCGAATGGCGCTGGGCCAAGGGGTGGCATCGCCGGCATATTCGAAGTCGCCAGGGACGCCTTCAGCAACGTTGTTCCGGTTAAACCCAAAGGTCGATTCATACACCGCTGAGGCCCCATCCAAGTTGAGCCCTTGGGGGTCAGGGAACCTCTCGACATTACCGACGAGCGGCAGGTTGTCATTGAACTCTGGTTGCCAATTCCAGGACCAGGAGTCCTCGTTGTCGGTCGTGGTGTACTGCTGAAGGGCCAAGCCGCCGAATTCGCCAAGGTTATTCATAAACGGGAACCAAGGGGTACGACCGCTGTGACGGAAGCCAACCTCGAATGGATCCAAAAATCCATCGTTGTTGGCATCATCAGGCTGTCCATCCCCGTCTAGATCAATTTGGCCGGCTCCAGAAGGCCACGTCCATTCAATACGTACGTCAGAACACGCTCCGGAAATGACGTGGCGGGTCGGAGGCAGGGCGAATCGACCCATGTTTGAAGTGGCCCGTTCTGCATGCGGGTAGAACAACCCGTAACGTTGCACGAAAGCGCTTGTGGTATTCCAGTGGGCTTGGAGGTTGTCCGGTTCACCGTCTATCCCGCCGCTGGTGTCTCCCCCGTCAAAGTAGTCGGCAAATTCTGAAAGCCCGCGACGCATGTCGTCCAACTCCATGGAAGTGCTGTCGACTCGGCCAGTGATGATGGACGCGTTGGTGGCAGGCGAAAATCCGCCAAACCCACCCGGGTCAAATCCGCGGAGGAAAATCGACGGGCTTTGGATGCCCCCCCCCGAGTAGCCCCCGCTAAAGAAGTCAGCGCGGAGGTAGAAGTGCGGACCAGAAGCGTTGTTCCCCCGATCGGTCGTCGGGGCGTCGTAATTGTCGTCCGCCATAAAGACTGACTGGCGGCACAGGAGCCACTGGTCGGCCGGAAACGGTGGCAGGGGGACGGAAAATGTGGCAGGAGCATTGTTGAATCCAGTCTGCGGAAGGCCCATGTCCTGCCGGATCACGGTTCGGTTCCCTCCCAAAAGCCCCCGGTCCGTCCACGGGCCGATGGGGCTGAGTTGGCCCGTCTGATTTGGCGACGCGTCGTATACGGTCGCTTGGCCTGGTCCGTCAGGTTGTCGGCGCACTGGGCCGAGTTGGTAGCCATGTCCGAAGTAGACGCGGGAAACCGGACCCTCCCCCTGCTTGTTGCCACCTTCACCGTACAGATAGTTCTGGGTGCCTTCGAAACCGTATTTGAAGAACACCATGTGATCGGCACGCAAGATGGCGTCGGGAGGCAAGCTCGGATCGAGATACCCCCCTGCGGGATTGGTGGCAAGGCGGCAATCGTTGCGGACGCTCACACACCGAATCGCAAGAAATCCTTCTTTACTGATCGCGGCCATGTCCTGGCGAAGCTGTCGCTCAATGGCGTTGAGATCTGACTGGTTGTCGTTCAACGCCTCGCCAATGCCAGCGACTTCAGTGGTCGCGGAAAAAATTCGGCCCGCGGCAAGCAGAACCGCAAGGAGGACAAGGATCGCGACCAGAAGTTCAATAAGAGTAAATGCTCGCTTCATGGTCAAAGCTCCCGAACCGTGACGTACACCGGTTCAATACGACGACCAGAGCGATCCGTCACCGGAACAAACCAAATGCGATCAACCGTGTGGTACCAGTACCTCAACTGTTCGTCGCTAGGATTGTTGGAGCCAATAGATTCTGGCGCGACAAGGGGAAGTTGCGGGGGCTGAGGTTGAGAAGAATCGAATGGTCGCGAGGGATCACCAAGTCGAGGAAAGTTGGGGTCATCGGGCCAGAAAGGAGGCGCATAGGGGGCGGTGCGTCGCACGGCGGGGACCGGCTCAAACAGCTCAACGACCAGTTCGTTGGCGGTATTGCGCCCCCTCAAGACACGGTGAACATTTCCGTGCTCATCAAGGATCCACTGCCCCCCCGCTTGCCATTGCCGGTCCAAGTAGGAGTCGCCGGCGCCATTTGTGTCAAACGGCGAAGGCGTGCCTGGCTCAATCTGGATGACCCGTTGACCAGGAACCCATGGCTGTGCCAAATGAACTGCATGGGGCCTTTGTGGCGATCCACTGACAGTGTTGTTGCCCCCAATCGACAAGATGTCGGTCGGGCGATCGAGGAGTCTTCGACCGTCTGGCTCGGTCGATCGGTAGACAAAAATGGCGACCTGCACGGCGCCATTGCTTCTTTGGAAAGCGCAGTCCCAGTAGTACTCAGGAGTATCAGAATCTTGCGGCCATGATCGATCCTCGCGAGAGAGGAAGTAATGAAGGTCGATGTTTGTACTAGGGTTCTGATCGTTCGCCTGATAATCAAAGATGCCTGGCGGCACTCCGCCAAATGGTGATGAGTCTTCGAACCTCGGAAACACTGCTGGGTTCGCCAACAGGTTGACGAAACCAACAACCCCGCCTCCGGGAAAGCCAGTGAAGTCCCGACCAAACCCGTCGACCGCGCCCTCAACCCAGAAGGTGTCAAAAGATGGGAGACCGATGGGGCCTATGAATGGGTGGACTGCACCTCGGCGCAGACTGGGCGGCAGCAGCGGGGACGGAGTGCCCGAGGATTCGCCATACCACCATGAGGGCCTCGTCCATTCAAAATCACCGGCGGGCAGATACTGAAAAAAGTTGAGCACGCTGGCTCGGTTCTCTTCAGAAGCATTGAGGTCGGTGAGTTGATCGTCACCGCCGAAATCCTGGGGGCTGTACCGGGACCGGAGGGTGGCAAGAGCACTATCAGCCACCACGGGCCCATAGGCATCATTCTTCGCGTTTTGTTGCTGCTTGATTCCAGCGGGCAAGAGTGAGGCAATTGCGATGACACCGATACCCAAGATAAAGATGCTCATCAGCACTTCAATGAGAGAGAATGCGCGGCGATGCGTCACATGGCTGGTCATTTCATCACCACCCCGCTGAAGCGATTGAGATGCAAAATTTTGCCTTCGCGCTGAACGTATGACGGATTCGAGTCAGCGCCAAGAAGGACGCCATTTTCGAACTCTTGCCCAGGAAAAAGTTGGGCCCGGGCGGCAGCATGATCAAAGATGGCCAAAAATGAAGACACCGAGGCAAACGGTTCATCATCAAAGCGAGATTGGCGGTAGATGCCGCCGGTACTTTCAGAAATCGAGTACACGCCTTGGGCATTTGGAGATCGGGATTGACCGTTGTTGCGAACAACCCGGTCATCGTTCCAATCGAGCCAAGGACCAAGGGCTGGAGAGTTGGGATTATCCTCCAACGAGGCCCCAGTCTCATCAAACATGATGGCAGGCACTTCACCTTGGTAATCCAGCGGTGCGATGGAAAAATCAGTGGGAGAAACCCAACTGTCGTCTCCAAAATTGTCACCGAAACTGAAGTAACTTGGAACAGCGACTGACATGCCTGCAGGGAGGCGCTCCGTCTTCAAGTCTGCGATCGGGGCCCAACGATCGACGGGATATCCACTGCTACTGGCCGTCTGGAAGAGGACCGTCTCTCCTGTCCAACGCAGCAGAACGATTTCGATACCAAATTGATCATCCGGGGACCGGTCGGCCTCGTTGGTCACGCCGTCACCATTGCGGTCACGAAGGCCGATCACCACAGGACGGAAAGCGGCCATGACGGGCTCGCCGCGACGAATCGCTTCCGAACGAGCACGCTCGAGGAGAGCAGTGGTCGTGTTGACAGCCGTACTGAATCGCAAAGACCCACGAAGAGATCGCGTAGACGCAAGAGCAATCACGCTCAACAGGACGATGATCCCGATGGCGACCAGCAGTTCAATGAGAGTAAAGCCGCGGCGCCTCATTCAGTGACCTCCGTGCTGTAGACGTTGTCCAAGGCCTGCAGATAGCAGTCGTATGGCCCTGTCGCATCCGGGGTTGGTGGCAAGCCAGAAGTCGGATCAACCCGTCTCCCAAACTTCAAATCAGGCCCAGCAGACACGAGAACGATGCTGGCATCGGGATTGTCGCGTCCGATGTAAAGGCGCTCAACCCGGCGAGCAACCGTCTTGTCTGGGTCGGGCTGCAGTGACTCGGTCCCGTCATTTTGATCTTGGGGGGGGAAGGCCTGGGGCAGAAGCACTCCAGATGCATCCACCAGAGCCTGGGGCCCCGGATGGATGGCTCGGATAGCAGACCCCCAAGCATCCAGCAAAACCAGAGCATTCGCACCTGTATAAGGGCTGTTCGCGGGGTCGTAGGGCAAAGTGTTCATTGCCGCAAAGGAGTTGGAGGAGGCAAAGACGCGGAGGTCGGGGTCGCAGGTGAATTCCAATCCAGTGTCTGGCACCCAGACAGGAGGATTGCCGTCATCCCCCAAGCGAATATTTCCGATCAGCGACGGGTCAATACGGCCCAGAATGTCAGCGGAGGGTTGGTGACGAAGGAGCACCCGACTGATTTCAGCGGTGGTCAAACAGTGGTTCTCGGCGCGACGCATATCAAAGGCTCGCCCGCTGGGATTCAGGGAGACATTGTAAACGCCGGACATACTGAGTCGCCGCCCAGTGCTGGACTCATATTCTTGAATCGCAAGAGCGAAGAGCTCCATACCCGTCTTGGTTTTCCGTTCTTCGGCACGCGAGATTACGGATGAAATGCTTGAAGTGACCAAGGCCACCAAGATCAAGACAATGCCAACCACAATGACCAGTTCAATAAGGGTGAGTCCTCGCTTCATCGGCCAAACTCCACAATGTTGTCGTCGTTGAGAGGATGTGATCGCAGCCAAGGGTTATAAAGGGCATCTGCACCGCTGCTGAAAAGAGCGTAAGAAGCCGTGCGAGCCGAGATGGACGCAGAAAAATCTCCGCGAAGGTCGGGGACGTGGGAGTTGAAGACATCAGCGGAGATGTTGCCGTCAGACTCTGATTCAGATCCAAATGCCGTTGGCCGCAGTCGCACGATATCGGCCAAGGAAGGCCTCATTTGCGGAACCAGTGGGGTTGCACTGGCCACGCCAGTGCTCTTCCTTTGGTCAACCGTGGAAGGATCTCCCGGTGCATACGGATTGCAGAAATATTCGATCGGACGATCAAATGGATCGAGCAAGACCAGTGCGGCGTCAGGGTTCAGCCAATCTTGGCTGTTCTCATCGATCACACGCACAGGATCTTGGCCAACATCATTTGCCTCCTGTTCATCCGATGGGGAAGAGGGCCAAGAGTTGGCGGGCAAGACTTTCCCCAGCCTGATGTCTCCCTCGAGACCCAAGTAAGGCCCATACACGCGACCTGGGTTGCGAAGCCTCATCTGAGAAGGGTTGGCTGACGGGTCTTGATACAACCCGAAAAAACGATCTTCAAAAAGCCCGGCCCCAAAGATGGTGCTCCCCCAAGCGCCATCGAGCCCGGGTGAACGGATCCCGAGTGAAGGACGCTCATCAAGGGAATTGCTATCAACGTCCGTCGCGCCATACCCATCGACCTCACGACCCCCAACACCAAGAAGGAACTCCGGGATGGTCGTCATGGAATACCAGCGCTGCATGTTGATGGCATAGTCGGCAAGTGGGAATGGATTGTTGCCAACGATGGGCACCGGAGCCGGAACAACGTCACGCCAGGCGGGGCCTTGACGGCCTTGTGAATTCCCGCTCAACACAACCGGGTGGTAGCCGTGGTCGGATTTAAAGGCATCTAGGCCAATAGAGACGGCCCGCATGATGGACCTGGTTTTCACAACTCGAGATCGATCGGTCGCGCCGCGGAGACTGGCCAAGAGCAGTCCCGCGACAATCCCAACGATGGCGATCACGACCAGAAGCTCCAAGACGGTGAAGCCGCGTCGGTGACGAGGTGAGAACAGTCTCATATCAGCCACCTTGGGACACCGACTCGATCATTTTGACCAAAGGAAGGAAGAGGGCCAGCACAATGGTGCCGATCACGCCGCCGAGGAAGACCACCAAAAGGGGCTCAATCAATCGAGTGAGTCCCTGAACGGCAACATCGACCTCTTCGTCATAGTTGTCGGCGACTTTCATCAACATCACGTCGAGATCGCCGGTTTCTTCGCCGACCTCAATCATATTGACGACGAGCTCATCAACCACTTTGGCTTTGCGTAGCGGTTCGGCGAACGACTCACCCTCGCGAATCGAGTCGTGAACCTTGCCGAGAGCGTCTTCGAAGACACTGTTGCCACTGGTCTCTTTGGTGATGGTGATGGCCTCTAGGATGGGGACACCAGCCGCAATAAGCGTGCCGAGGGTTCGCGTGAAGCGAGCGACCGCGGTCTTGCGAAGAAGGCCGCCAACGGGAGGAGAAATCAACAACAAACGGTCGGTAAGTTTGCGACCAAGTTCGATTTTTCTGATGACCTTCCAGAGCATGAAGATGATGAATGGACTGACCACAATCCAGGCCGCACCCGGTATTTGCTGGTCCGGGGAGGCGGAACCCGCGACCCAAGCTGAGGCCTTGGTCAAGAAGATGGTCAACCCTGGAAGCTCCACCTCAAAGTCATTGAAGATCTCAATGAATTTGGGGATGACGAAATACATGATGCCAGTCACGATGAGAACGGCAATGATGATCACAACCACCGGGTAGATCATGGCCCCGATGACCCTTCGCTTCAGGGCTTGGGCTTTTTCCATAAACACGGCGAGTCGCTGAAGAATGACATCCAACACACCGCCGACTTCACCGGCGGCAATCATCTTGGAATACAAGCGGTCAAAAGTGCTGGGGTGCCGGGCCATGGAATCAGCAAGCGTTGAGCCGGCCGCGACGTCGTCGGCGACGGAAGCGAGGACATACTTCATCATGCCCCCCCGCTGCTGACCCTCCAAAATTTGAACCGAACGCAGGAGCGGAAGCCCTGCATCCTGCAGCGTGGAGAGCTGACGGGTGAAAAGGGTCAGCTTCTTTTGCGAAACTCCGCCCAAGGACAGGGGCTTTTTCCGCTTGGTTTCTGAAGCGCCAGCGTCGGGCACGCCCTTCTTGCCTCGCTTTCTCGCCTTGTCGGGAACGACAGATTGGGGAAAGAGCCCCTGGGCGCGGAGCATGGCCCCGGCATCGTCGAGATTCTCTGCATCGAGCGTCCCTTTGGTCGCTTTTCCATCGGCGGTTACGGCTTGGTATTTGAACGTGGGCACTGTGCCTCCTGGTTCTTATTGGAGCCAAAGAGCTCCATGGTGAATTACTCGTCGGTGATCGTCTCGCGAACAACTTCATCAATGGTGGTCTGGCCCTCATAGATCGCAAGAAGTCCAGATTCGCGCAGGGTTCTCATGCCCCGGCGGCGAGCAGCATCACGGATGACGGTCGTGGAGACCTGCTGCATCACCAATTCGCGAATTTTGTCGTCCATCACCAGAATCTCGAACAGCGCCATGCGGCCCTTGAATCCAGTGTTGTTGCACTTGTCGCAACCAGTGCCGCGGAAGAATGTTCGACCCTCGACGTCGCTGGGGCGAAGTTCGAGCTCCATGAGTTCTTCTTCCGAAGGTTCATAGGCCTGCTTGCAGCCAACACAAATGCGTCGGACCAAACGTTGCGCCACGATCGCTTCAATGGTCGCGGTCAAGAGGAAGGGCTCCATCCCCAAGTCAGTCAATCGAAGCACGGTGCTCGGGGCGTCATTGGTGTGGACCGTGGTGAACACCAAGTGACCTGTCAATGAGGCTTGGACTGCAATCTGTGCAGTTTCCAGGTCACGGATTTCACCGACCAAAATGATGTCTGGGTCCTGACGCAGGAACGATCGGAGCAATTTGGCGAACGTGAGTTCTTGGTCAGGATTGATCTGGCACTGAATCAGACCATCAATGTCATATTCAACCGGGTCCTCAGCGGTGAGGATCTTTGTCTCTGGATCATTGAGCTCATTGAGGCAGGAGTACAAGGTGGTGGTCTTGCCAGATCCGGTAGGTCCGGTCACAACCACGATGCCGTTGGGCCGCTTGATCAAATCACGAACCGTCTCGAGGTCGTCAGGACGAAGACCAACATTGTCGATACTCAACTGAACGTTGCCCCGGTCGAGCACACGCATAACCACCGACTCGCCAAACATGGTCGGAAGGACCGCAACACGGAGGTCCACAGGGCTACCCCCGAGAGTCAACTCGATTCGGCCATCCTGAGGCAAACGTCGTTCCGCAATATCCAAATTTGACATCACCTTCACGCGAGAAACGATCGGCATTGCCAAGTGCGGAGGTGGCGGGCTCATTTCGTAGAGGACACCATCAATGCGATAACGCATTTTGAACTCATCCTCAAAGGGCTCAAGGTGGATGTCCGACGCTTTGTCCCGGATCGCCTGCATGAGAACCATGTTGATGAGCCGAACAACGGCACTGCTTCCAGCCGCTTGGACCAAATCTTCCAGATCGACCGAGTCCCCGCGGCCTTCGAGCGCTGAAAGCTCTTCACTACCGAAGTCAATATTGCTGGTGCCAGCGGTTTGGTTCGCATAGTGCTTGGCGATGACCTGGTCGATGGCGTCGGAATCGGCGATCACCGCAACGGCATCGAAGTTCAAAAGCAATCGCAGGTTGTCAATGGCCTGGAAGTTGTCTGGAGATTTCAATGCAACGACGAGACGATTGGATGCGGCGTCAAAGGAAACAGGAGCAATCTGATACGAAGTTGCCGTCTCCGCGGGGAGCGCATCGATGGCCTCGGCTGGAATCGCATCAGGATCGAGCTCGACCAGTTGCATGCCCGCCTGACCAGCGAGGGCGTAGGCAATGTGGTGGTCGGTGACAAAGCCAAGTTCGCGAAGAACCTCACCAACTTTGACCTTCTGCCCTGATTCCGCACGCTCTTTTTGAACCGCCAGAGCTTTGGAGACTTGCTCGCGCTTGACCAGTTGCATCTTGACGAAGATGCGACCGATGCGGCGACCCTTCATCTCGCTTGGAGGAATGGCCTTGTATGAGGTCTCAGATTCAGGCATGTGCACAGGATACCGAATCACTGCGCAAGGGCCGTGAAAACAGGCGGAGCCGCACGCGCTTCGGGGTGGCAGTGGGTTTCTGCGGCCTATCTCTGGGGCTCAGGGATGGCGATGAAGCCGCGGTTCAGTCTTCCAGGTCGTCTTCGTCCCACTCGACTCGGCCGACTGCCCCGCCCTCGCTGTGGATCTTGGCTGACAACGCGCCAGGGTCCTTGCTCTTGTCGATCATCTCCTCCGCGCTGATCATGCCGCGTTGGTAGAAGCTCCAGAGGTGGTCGTCGAGCAACTGCATGCCAAACTTCTTCCCGGTCTGGATGGCAGAGTCAATCCGGAAGGTTTTGTTCTCCCGGATGAGGTTCGCGATGGCTGGCGTCACGACCAAGAATTCATACGCCGCAACCCGCCCTGGCTTATCCGATCGACGCAGCAGGGCTTGTGAGAGCACCGCAATCAGTGACACCGAGAGCTGCACGCGGACTTGAGCCTGCTGGTTGGTGGGGAATGCGTCGATGACACGGCTGATCGTGCCCGCGGCACCAGTGGTGTGCAGGGTGGCGAAAACCAAGTGGCCGGTTTCCGCAGCACGGATGGCGGCCTCGATGGTTTCAAGGTCTCGCATTTCACCGACCAGAATGCAGTCTGGGTCAGATCGGAGCACGCGACGAAGAGCTTCGGAAAAGCTGGGGACGTCCGCCCCGACCTCACGTTGGTTAACCACCGACTTTTTGTGGTAGTGGTAATACTCA
This sequence comes from Phycisphaerae bacterium, assembly GCA_002705085.1. Taxonomy (GTDB): domain Bacteria; phylum Planctomycetota; class Phycisphaerae; order Phycisphaerales; family SM1A02; genus UBA8653. The sequence goes on from PAHO01000041.1 coordinate 15,975, forward strand.
ATGGGGTCTTCGGCCGTCACAATGTGCCGCTCATAGTTCATGTTGATGAAGTCGAGCATGGTGGCCAAGGTGGTGGTTTTGCCGGATCCCGTCGGACCAGTCACAATGAACAGCCCCCGCGGCCGCCGGATCAGATCCTTACAAATGTCGGGCAACCCGATTTCGTCGAAGGTGAGCAGGCGGTTCGGGATCAATCGGAGGACCAGAGTGAGATCCCCACGCTGGCGAAAGACAGAAACACGGAAGCGAGCCTTGTCGCCGTAGGCAAAGCCAAAGTCGGTACCACCCTCTTCCTGAATCTCTTGCTGGTTGCGTTCGGGCGTAATTTGCTTCATCAACGCCACCGTGTCATCGCCATCAAGAACCTTGGTGTCGAGGTTCTTCAGCCCCCCGTGCAGACGGAGCGTGGGCTTGCGACCTACCGAAAGGTGGAGGTCTGAGGCATCAAGTTTGATCACAGTGTCAAGCAGACGGTCGATCTGGATGGTGGACATGGTTGGCTTTCAGTGAAAATACAAAAAGGGTGTGCTTTAGATATCGACGTTCCCAGAGGTCAGGAACTCGGCTTGGGCAAATCGGGCAACTTCGGCCGGGGTCGTCGATCCAGCCAGACACTTGAGGCGCCCGTCATCGACCAGCGTTCGCATGCCGGTACGGATGGCCACCGCGCGAATTTCTTCCGCTGGAGCACGCTGGAAGGCAAGATCTCTGACCTCACTGTTCATCTTCATGAACTCGAAGATGGCGCGACGGCCCTTGAAGCCAATGTTGTCGCATTTCGGACAACCGACTGGGCCCATGATCTGATCGACCTCAGGAGAATCCGGATCAATGCCAATGAGTTGCAGCTCCTTGGGGTCATGCTCCTGCATCGGCGCCTTGCAGTGCTTACACAGCACGCGTACCAGACGTTGAGCCATGATGGCCTGAATGGAACTGGCAACGAGGAAGGGCTTGACGCCCATGTCAATCAATCGAGTGATCGCACTGGGAGCATCGTTCGTGTGGAGGGTTGAGAACACGAGGTGGCCGGTGAGAGCAGCCTGAATGGCAATCTCTGCGACTTCACGGTCTCGGATTTCACCGACCAGAATGACGTTCGGAGCCTGCCGGAGCATGGACCTCAAAATTGAACTGAAGGTAAAGCCAATGCTTTCCCGCACTTGGCACTGGTTGATTCCCTTGAAGTTGTATTCAACGGGATCTTCAGCCGTGATGATCTTCTTGTCGGGACGATTGAGCTCGTCAAGGGCGGTGTAGAGGGTGGTGGTCTTTCCGGAACCAGTCGGTCCCGTGACCAAAAAGATGCCGTTGGGGCGACGAATCACCCGGTTAAAAATGTCGAGGTGGTCTGGTTCGAAACCAAGGTTTGCCAGGCCGATCTGCACTGAATCCGGACGCAAAATCCGCAAGACGATGGATTCGCCGTGGTAAGCCGGACAAGACGAAACACGGAAGTCGATCTGCTGTTCGTCAACTTTGAGTTTGATTCGACCATCCTGAGGAACCCTCTTCTCCGCAATGTTGATGCCGGCCATCAACTTCAGGCGGGCGAGGACAGCGGCCTGCATCCTCTTGGGGAGGTTGTCGCGAACCGTACAAACGCCGTCAATGCGATAACGCAAGACGACGCGGTCAGGCATGGGCTCAATGTGAATATCCGAGGCTCGATTGCGAACCGCCTCTTCGATGATGCGATTCACCAACGTGACCATCCGGGAGTCTTCGCCGGCATCCACGTCAATGGACTTGTCGACCGAACGGTCGACCGATGAATCAACGGAAGCGTCGATCGAGTCGGTCACAAAGCTTTGCCCGTCGAAGGATCGACCGCCCCCACCCTCACTGCCGTCAAGGGCCGCGTCAATGGCCGATGGAGCCGCAACTTCAATCACAAGTTCACGGTTGAGTCGGAACCGGAGCATGTCCAGGGCATCAAGGGCCATGGGGTCGCCGATCGCCAAGTGCAGACGCCCCCCGTCTTCACCCAAAGGGACGATCTTGAAACGCTTCCGGAGGTCGTCGGGGACCAGGTCGAGATCAACCCGCTGGGCGGCCGACTTTTCATTCAGATCAACAAAAGGGAGCCCAGTCTGCTCGGCAAGCGCTTTGGCAATGGTCGTGTCGTCGCAGGTTCCGGATTCCACCAAAGCCTCGCCAAGCCGCTTCCGAGCGGCCGACGCTGACTTCAGTCCCTCTTCAAGGGCTGCCGGAGTGAGGACACCGTGCTCGACAAGAATTTCACCAAGTTTGAGGCGCTTGCGTGCCATGAGTCTCCTTCATCGGCTGAGTGCCAGTTGCAGAATGATGAGTATGATCAATGCACCCCGTTCCGTCCAACTCAAGTGACAATTCCGCCCCGAAAAGTGGATCATGGCCTTCTCAACGACTCACGAGCCCCGAATTTTGATCACGGCCGGCCCGACTCTGGAGCCCTTGGACCCTGTGCGAGGCATTTTGAACAGTTCGAGCGGAAAAATGGGCCTAGCCTTGGCCCAAGCCAGCACGAGAAGGGGGCTCCCAACCAGTGTTCTCCTTGGTCCAGTAGAGCCAGCAGTTCGACAGGAGTTCCTTGAGGTCGCTGAAGTCGAAGACTACGCCTCAAGCCGAGATCTTCAGGGCCTGCTTACCGCCGAGTGGCCCAAGCACGATGTTCTGTTCATGGCGTCCGCCGTGTCGGACCTCCGGCCAGTTGAGGTCGCCAGGTCAAAGTTGCCACGGAAAAACCTCACCCTTCAGCTTGAGCCAGTCCCAGATCTGCTCGCGAATCTCGCAAGACAGATGCCAGATCACGGGATCCGGATTGGCTTTGCCTTGGAGGAGCAGAGCCGATTGCTTGCTCGGGCGCGAGAAAAGCTCTGCGCTAAGCAATGCCATGCCATTGCCGCGAATCCCCTCTGCACCATCGACTCCAACATGGTCTCCGGCGTTTGGATGACCGCGGAATCCGAAGTACCTTTCGAGCAGATGGCAAAGTCCGCCTATGCCGAAGAACTCCTGAATCGCGCCACTCGACTCTGGTCTGCACCATCGGGGTAAACATGCCCCACCACTCTTCTCGCGACACCATCCTTTCCAGCGGCCTCCACTTCAATGGTCACCGGCTCGGCCGTGATCGCAGCCAAACGTTTGGCCATCCATGCCAGGCGGCGACGCTTCCGGCGACCAACTGAGGCCAGCGCCAACGCGATGGTCGGGCGCGACCTCACCTCGACCAGACACAACGAACCCCCCGCCCGGCGCTCAATACGATCAGCCTCAAACCGCCCAATCATGGCACGCAATGCCACCGTCCTTCGGCCACGAGACAGGCTGCGAAGCCAAGCGAAAGATTCAGCACGCAGGCCCCGTTGGAAACTGGACTTTGGCCGCGTCACCAGCGAACGGACGACAGAAAAAATCAGGATTCGCCCTGTTCACCCTTGTCGCCACTCGCTGGTGAGTGACGATTGTTGACCACTTCCAACAATCGACGAAGCATCACGTTCGGCGATGGGGACAGGTCTCCGTTGTTGACCAACGCCCGGCGATTGGCCTCTAGGGCTCGACGCTGTTGCTCGAGCAACAGGGCATTACGAAGCTGGTCTTGCACATCGGGATCCCAGAGGTCAGCCGGGGCGGAGCGATCCACCGTACGGAGCACGACGATCCAGGGGCGACCATTGACGGAAACAATCGGAGTCACCGGGTTTTCAACACTCAGAGACCTGACGGCGGACTGGAGCTCTGGCACTCCAAACGTCACCTCTTCAATGCCCCCATCCTCGAAGTCATAACTCAGCCACAAACCCCCGCTTCGAGGAGTCGCGTAGCTGGATCCAAGCGACTCGAGGACGGCAGGATCGCCTCCCGGCTTCCAAGCAGCGAGGGCTTGGCGAAGAGGCTCGATGCCGTCTTCATTTTCAAGTTCAAAGCGTGCGAGGGTAAAGCTGCCTTCATCAAAATTTTCGACCTGTCGGGCGTACAGTCGCTCAATGTCCTTCCACGTCACATCGCCCGCTGACGCGGACTGGCTTCGCTGGTACGTTCGAACCTCTTCTTGAATCAGTAGGTCTTTCGCCAACTGGGCGGGCGTGACACCATTCTCTTCCTGAATCTTCCTGCGAAAGGCCGCATCGGTCATGCCGGAGTTCCTCGACAACAATTCGGCCACCATCTGCACCTGATCATTGAACTGGGCTGTCTTCTCAGGATCTCGCTGAAGAGCCGCCTCCTCGATCAGAAGACGATTTAAAATTTCACCCTCAAGACGTTGTTGGACCCTCTGGCGGGCCTCTTGGCGGAAGGTGGCGGGGTCACTTTGGGCCGCCACCGCTGATAGTTCGTCTCGCATGGGGTCAAGAATGTCGTGCGCGTACAGCGGCCGGCCCGCGACATGACCGACGAGGCAATCAATCCATTGGCCTTCATTGATGTCTTCAACGGCGGTCGAAGATGTCTGGGCAGTTCCGGCGGTCAAACGAAGACGGTAATCATCGAGGACGAGAGATTGCTGCTGGCCTCCACAGCCTGAGATCAATCCGAAGAGAGAAAAGCAGATGACTTGGGCGATCCATGTCGGAATCGACCAGAGAAGGATTCTGGGCATCGGGGAACCACCTCTAGACCTATACTTCACTCTGGAAAGGGTACCCCACGAACATGACTGAGAACGACCCGTCGAACCATTTCTCCGCCGATGAAGAGTGGAAGTCTGAAGCCGAGGCTGAACGGGCCCGGCTGGCTGAAGCCGACGCCAAAGCCGCCGCGGGGGCTGATCAAACAGCCATTCCTGAGGCCACCTTCGACTATTTCGTTATCGCCCTTGCCTCACAGGCGATGATGGCCATGGCGATGCGACCGGACCCCTCGGGGCAAGTGTTCATCGATCTGAACGCGGTGGACCTCAAGATGGCCGAACACCACATTGACCTGCTTGCAGTGCTTGAGGAAAAGTGCAAAGGCAACCTCACCGAAGAGGAGTCCTCGATGCTCAGCGAGACGCTGCATGGCCTGCGATCTCAATTCGTCCAAGTCCAATCGCAGGCCCAAGAACACCTTGCCAAACACGGTGGCGGATTGACTCCTGATACACAATCGGAACCGCCACCCTCAGCTGGAGACGATTCCGCCGGTGGAAGCTCTGGCCTGATTATTCCGTGACCCCCATCGCTGTGCGGCATGACCCTGCACGCATCAGTCCCCGCAAAGAGCACCTATGTCCATCATTGATCGCCACTACCACCTGCTTCGCCGCTTGCACAGCCTCTCGGGGGTCTTCCCGGTCGGATTGTTCCTCCTGCCCCACCTGACCACAAACTCTTCGATTGTCTGGGGAAACTTTCTTGGCAAAGCGGACATATCCATCAAACAGGCTGTCGAGACTGCAGGCGGTGACGTGAAGGAGGTGGCTTTTAGCCACGCCGGGGTCGAAACCTTCCAGCACGAAGTCGATTTTATTCACTCGCTTCCCGCGCTTGAAATCATTGAGTGGCTGGTCCTCTTCGGCCCCATCGCTTTTCATGCAGGGCTTGGCATCGTCTTCGCCCAGACCGGCAAGTCCAATGTTCATCGATACGGATGGAATGGGTCCTTGAGATATGCCCTGCAACGGATGACCGGCTATCTCGCAGTGGCGTTCATTTTCTTGCACATCACTTCGTTGCGCTTCGGCTGGGAGTACTGGGGCCTCATGCCCAAGTTTGACACCGCGCATGCGGCCAGCTCTTTGGCCATCCATTTCCAGCAAGGTGGGGTCGGGTTGCTGCTCGCCGCGTTCTACCTCGTGTGCGTCTTGGCCATTGTCTTCCACTTTGCCAATGGTTTGTGGTCGGCCGCCATCACCTGGGGGCTCACCGTCAGCCGCGCCGCCCAGAGCCGTTGGGGGTACGCCTGTGCGGCGCTGGGACTCGGCCTCTCCACCATGGCGGTTGCCGCGATCGTCGGCTACAGCACGCTGGATATTGAAGCGGCCCAGCAGATCGAAGACCAAATGCATCAGGCCGCCCCAAAATCGATGTCTGTTCTCCCCGCTGCCCCCCTTTCGAGAGGTGCCTTTTCATGAGTGGCCCCCGAGTCATTGTCGTTGGCGGCGGCTTGGCCGGACTCGCCGCAACCACCCGGGTGGTTGAGTCTGGGTTGCAAGTCGACCTCTTTTCTCTTGTCCCAGTCAAGCGATCCCACAGCGTGTGTGCCCAAGGTGGCATCAATGCGTGCAATGAAGTGGCCCGGCAGCAGGGCTACTCCGAAGATCAGCACTGCGACGAGACCCTGTACGGCGGCGACTTCTTGGCCCACCAGGCCCCAGTTCGCACGATGACCCACTGGGCTCCGAAGATCATCGATCTTCTGGACCGCATGGGCGTCCCCTTTAACCGAACCGCTGAAGGGCGGCGGGACCTTCGTTTGTTTGGCGGATCCCTCTTCAAACGGACCCACTTCAGCGGTGCATCCACCGGACAGCAATTGCTCTACGCACTGGATGAGCAGGTCCGAAGGCACGAGTCGGAAGGCAACGTCTCCAAATACGAATACTGGGAATTTTTGCGCCCGATCGTGGATGCCAATGGCCGGTGCCGAGGCATCGTCGCCCAAGATCTCCGGACCATGAGCATTCGCTCCTTCGCCGCTGATGCGGTGGTTATGGCGACCGGCGGACCTGGCCTGGTCTTTGGCAAGAGCACCAACTCTGTCATGTGTACCGGAGCTGCGGCCGCAAGGTGCTTCACGTCTGGAGCCCCTTACGCCAACGGTGAATTCATCCAAGTCCACCCCACTGCCATCCCCGGTGCAGACAAGCTTCGACTCATGAGCGAATCGGCACGAGGCGAAGGCGGTCGCGTATGGGTTCCCAAATCTGCAGGGGACACTCGTGACCCCCGAGACATTCCTGCCGAAGAACGCTGGTACTTCCTTGAAGAGAAATATCCCGCGTACGGAAACCTGGTGCCACGTGACATTGCCTCCAGAGAAATCTTCAGCGTCTGCGTGGATCACGGTATGGGCGTTCGCGGGGAAAACCAGGTGTACCTTGACCTGACCCACAAGCCTCGCGACTACCTCGAGACCAAATTGGGCGCGATCTTGGAGATCTACCGCAAATTCGTAGGCGAGGACCCATGTGAATTGCCCATGCGGATTTTCCCCGGCGTCCATTACTCCATGGGTGGACTCTGGACTGAGTACACCGCCACCGATGACGGGCAACTCATGGAATACGGAGCGCCCAATTCCATGATGACTGGCATCCCCGGCCTCTTTGCTTTCGGCGAAGCCAACTACCAGTACCACGGGGCCACCCGACTTGGCGCCAATGCCCTGCTCTCGTGCATCTTCGACGGCCTGTTCTGTGGCCATGGCGTTGCCAATCACGCGCGAGAGCACGCTGGCGCCGCGAATGACGACACGCTCTTCGCCTCGGCGGTTGAAGCAGAATCCAAACTTCAATCAGAGCTTGTGGGCTCAGACGGCACCGAAAACCCCTATGCCATTGCCAAGTCCATGGGCGACGAGATGACCGCTGCCGCCACCGTGGTCAAGACCGAAGCGAGAATGACCCAAGCACTCGGGGCCATCAGAGATCTCCAAGAGCGGGCGAGAAACATCGGCCTGTCTGACACTGGTCTTTGGACCAACCAAAACCTTTCCTTCGCCCGAGCCGTCCCCGACATGCTTGCCTTGGCTGAAGTCATGCTCTTAGGCGGCATTGAACGGAAAGAGTCACGAGGCTCGCACTACCGGACCGACTATCCAGATCGCGTCGACGACCCGTTCCTTGCCACCACGGTCGCCAAATGGAATGACGGCAAGCCATCGGTCGAATTTGAATCCGTACAGTTGGGCATCGTGAAGCCCCGCCCCAGAACATACGGAAAAAAGTAGACCTCACGACCCCTCGTGCCGCCGCGGACTACTCCGGCCAAATCAGGTCGATTCCGAGGTCAATCGCGATCAGCATGGCCACGATGCCACTGCTCAAGATCTTGGCAAACAAGCCCGCCAACCGCCCACCGGCCGCCCACAACGCTGGGCGCATGGCCTCCTTGCTGCTTCTCGCAGCGAACCAGGTTTCCCCGGCGAATGCACCCAAGAAGGCGCCAACCATCGCCACCAAGATGGCGCCAATGACTGGTGGCGGCACAAACATGCCGACGATCCCTGCCACCAGGGAGCCAATGGCTGCCCCCCACATCCCGGATTTTCCGCCCCCCCCCTTTTTGGTGGCGGCAATGCCCAAGACTTGCTCCACAAGTTCGCCACCCGCAGCCACCGCCACTGCGCCCCCGAGCCACCAGAGAGAAACTGCTTCGACCCCACACAAATATGAAGCACCGCACCACAACAGAGCGAGCCAACTACCGGGTAAGCCCAGTGCGGAGAGCGGTACGACCAACAGGAGTATGAGAAATGTCCCAAGGACCCACATTGCATTTCCCACCATCTCACCTGAGGGCAGAAGGCTAAGCAACCAGTCAATCACAACAGTTCTCCTATGACCTGATCGGCGAGAAGATACCCCTGATTGGTGAGCTTCAGCCGACCATCCTTGATATGCAGGAGGTGTCCATCAAGCATCTTCTGCAACGACTGATGGCGCGAGGTTCCCGGGCCGGCCTCAAGTTCGTCAAACTCATCTACTCCAATCCCCTCTTCAAGACGCAACCCCAACAGAAAGCGTTCGGCCCGGTGCAGACCCGGGGTGCGAAGTTCGACGCTGTCCAATGGACACCAGCCCGAAGAAGCGAGATAGGCATCAAGCCGAGATTGATTTTTCCATCGCACGTCGGAAAATTGCCCCGAGGAACTTGGACCCAAAGACCACCATGATTGGTTCCTCCAATATTTCAGATTGTGCCGACATTCTTCGCCCGGCTGAGCAAAGTTGGAAACTTCATAACGATGAAGGCCTGCGTCGCTTAATCGAGAAACCACCAATTCGTACGCCTCCGCCTCAAACTCCTGCTCGCAGGGTTGAACCAGTCCCAGATCTCGTCGCTTGGTGAGGGCGGTGTTGGGTTCATAGATGAGACCGTAGACGGAGAGATGGTTCGGGTTGAGGCGGATCGCTTCGGAAAGATCATGCTCAACCACCTCGAGATCTTGGCCAGGAATCCCGAAGATCAAATCGAGCGACAACCGAGACATGCCTGCTGCACGCAGCGCCTCGACCGCCCTCGGGACACTCTCTGGGTTGTGACGACGCTCGAGGGTCTGCAGGGCCTTCGGCGAAAACGATTGGACCCCCAAACTGACCCGGTTCACGCCAGCCTCGACCATGGCCTGGGCCAATTGGGGCGTGATGGTTTCTGGGTTCGCTTCGACCGTCCATTCGCAGTCGGGAGAGCAATGGAACCTTTCGGCCAACACCGTGCCCCATGAAGCCCAAAAATCAATGGGCAACATGGTTGGCGTCCCCCCTCCAAAAAAGATCGAGTCGAATGAAGTTCCTGAAGAAATACACTTCAATTCCGCGAGCAAACGAGAAGCGAATGGGCCAACTCGGTCGTGCTGATCCACCAGACTGTAAAAATCGCAGTAGTGGCACTTGTGGGCACAGAACGGAACGTGCGCGTAGAGGCCGAATCCCGCGTCGCTCGGCGGTGACCGGCGGGGATCCTCCCCGAGAACTTGTCCATTTTTGGTAAGGTTCATTGTCCAATTCCGATCGTATCGTCCTCAGAGGAGCACTGGATGGCACCACAGTCTGGCACACCAAACACCGCGATTGTCGGGTTGCAGTGGGGAGACGAAGGCAAAGGAAAATTTGTTGACGTCTTGGCCGCCGAACACGACGTGGTCGTTCGCTTCAATGGTGGGGCGAATGCCGGCCACACGATCGTTGTCGAGGGAGAAAAGCTGGCCCTCCACTTGATGCCAAGCGCTGTCCTGAATCCAGACTGTGAATTGGTCATTGCCAACGGCACCGTCATTGATCCGGCCATTCTCGTTGAGGAAATTGATCTTGTGGAGTCCCGGGGACTTTCCCTGCAAGGAAGGTTCCACATTTCATCTCGAGCCCACGTGGTCTTGCCATGGCACAGCCTGCTCGACGGCGCTGCTGAAGCACGCCTCTCCGATCGAGGGGAAGCCATTGGCACAACCAAGAGAGGGATCGGGCCCGCCTATGCCGACAAAATCGGCCGATCCATGGCGGTCCGTATGGGTGATCTCGTTGACGAGGCGTACTTGAGATCACACCTGGACAAGATTGCCCCCCTCCGACAAGAAGAGATGAAAATCGCTGGCAACGACACCCACATCGACACCGATGCCCTTCTCAGCGATCTTCTCGCTCATGGCCAACGGCTTCAGCCCTACATCACCGACACCACCTGGCTGCTGCATGATCGAGTCAACGACAACCGATCACTCCTTTTTGAAGGGGCCAACGCCTGCTTGCTTGATGTTGACCATGGGACCTATCCCTATGTGACCAGCTCAAACGCATCTGCGCTGGGCATCTCTCCTGGAACCGGTCTGCCGGCAAAATCACTCGGGCGAGTCGTTGGCGTGGTCAAGGCGTACTCCACGCGTGTGGGTGGCGGGCCATTCCCAACCGAACTCGACAACGACATTGGCGACCGAATCCGTGACCGAGGTCGCGAGTATGGCACCACCACGGGGCGTCCTCGTCGTTGCGGATGGATCGATTTGGTCGCGCTGCGCTATGCAGCCATGGTTTGCGGGGCGGACAGCTTGGCGATCACACTGCTGGACGTTCTTTCCGGGTTCGACGAGCTCAAGCTGTGCACGGGATACCAGACCGCTTCGGGCCAGACGATTGATCGGTTCCCCCCGGATGCACGAGCGCTTGAGGGGTGTACTCCCATCTACGAATCTCATCCTGGCTGGAGCGAAGAGATTGACACTTGTCGGTCGATCTCCGATTTGCCGTCGGCGTGCCAGTCCTATCTCGAATCTCTGCAAAGGCACATCGGTATACCGATTCAATTTGTCTCGGTCGGCCCAGATCGCCGTCAAACCATCCGCTGGACAGAGCCGGCAAGTTGCAGTCGAGAATCTTGTTGTTTCCGGGGCTAATTGGTGAACCTGTGAGACCGCCCGATCCCGAACCAGCCCTTCCTCCAAGACATGTCGCCATCATCATGGACGGCAACGGCAGATGGGCGAAGTCCCGAGGCCTAGCCCGAATTGAAGGGCACCGTGCTGGGGCAAACGCAGTACAAACTACTGTGGAGACTGCCGCCCGGAGCGGCATCGAGGTGCTCACGCTGTACTCGTTCTCCACGGAAAACTGGAGCCGTCCCGCCAGCGAAGTGAGCGCGCTCATGGCCCTCTTCGAAGACTACATGGGCTGTGAGCGAGAGCGCCTCATTCGGGAGGGCATTCGCTACCGTCGCCTTGGGCGTCGAGAAGGCCTTCCGGCCAGCGTGCTGGACTGTTCGGACCGGCTTGAGGCAGACACCGATCGAGGCGAAGCGATGACCCTCCAAATCGCCATCAATTACGGGTCGAGACAAGAGATCACCGACGCCGCGCGCCGTCTCGCCCTTGATGTGGCCAGAGGAAGGCTCTCGCCTGACGACATCACCCAGGAGTCCATGTCCGATCGACTGCTGACCTCGGGATTGCCTGATCCAGATTTGGTCATCCGCACAGGCGGGGAAGCCCGGCTGTCCAACTTCCTGCTCTGGCAGTCCAGTTACTCCGAACTGGTCATCCAAGACGGCCTGTGGCCCGATTTTGACGAGACGGCATTCCAGCAGGCATTGGGCGAGTTCCAGAAGCGCCCACGACGACTCGGTGGCACTTCACCCACTTAGATCACGCTGGGCTGGTCAACGCTGAGCAAAAAGCGTTCGCCCGATCGATCATCCATGTCACCGGTGAGAAACTTCTCCACTGCTTGAGCGACGGCGTCAGGATGGAGCGCACAATTTGATGGCACCATGGATTCATCGGCAAACGATCGCAGGGCCGGGGTTTCTACTGCGGCCAAGGCGAGGTTGAATCCAATCACCTGACCGTCGGTCTCCCCGGGCAAGGAGCGGGCCAAGGATTCCAGTGCAGCCTTCGAGGCTGCATAGGCGCGGAATCCTGGGAATGGATCATGGGCAGCAAAGCTTGAAATGGACACCACTCGACCCGGACAGCCCCGAGCAAGTGAATCCTGTAAGCGCCGCGTCAAATCCAGTGGCGCGATCGCGTTGACTTCAAAAACCGTTCGATCAAACTCAGGGTGGGTCGTTTGAACCGAGACGTTTGGCGCGACGCCAGCGTTGTGAACAATCGATGTCACACCTTGGGCCCACTCGCAGAGGTCAAGTCGAAAATCATCTGATGAAAGGTCACCAGACATGGTGTGCACATCGTTCGGCAATGATTGCAAAGCCTTCGTGTCCCTTCCCGTTGCGAAGACCTCAAAGCCGTTGGACAAGCGGGAAACCAATGAGCGGCCAATCCCTCCGGTCGCGCCAGTGATCAGAACAGAAGACTTCATCCAAACAATCGAACAAGGTCATTGAAGAACGTGATCACGAAAAGAGACCCCAGCAGTCCCAGCCCGAGCATCGTGGCCCATTTTTGGAACGTGACTGAAGGAGGACGGCCCGTGATGCCTTCCCATGCGAGAAAGATCATGTGCCCTCCATCAACCACGGGCAGGGGAAGGAAATTCAACACCGCGAGATTCACGGACAGGAGGCCCAGGAAGAACAAGAGGTACGTGAAGCCTTGAGCCGCGGTTTTCGCGCCAACGTCAAGGATGCCCACCGGGCCATGAAGCTGCTTGACTTCGACCGAGCCACGAACCAGCCGATCGATCGTCAAGTAAGTCAACGTGATCCATTTGACGGTCTCTTTGGTGCCCATTGAGGCGGCTTCGAACGGGATCGCTCCTTGAAGGGTCACCGATTCAGGCTCAAAGAAGGAAGGAGAGAGGGCGAGTGTTCGCTTGAGTGACCCCGACGCGTCGCGTTCTTCAGGCGACAACTCAACAGAGAACGATCCAGCATTGGTGTTGAGGACCGGGTCAGTCAATGCGCTCGTGGACTGGGCGAAATCCACAAAATCAGACGCCCCGACAACGATCGACCCGCGAACGGCGCCGATCTTCTGCTCGAGGTGATCACCAGTGAGCTGCAATGGGTTGGAGGCGGCACTGAGCCCAATGCCAAGCTTCCCATCAGATCGGAGAGGAAGCACAACATCGAGGCGTTCGTCACCCCGCTGAACAACGGCCCGCGGCTGATCTGAGGCTGCAATAAGCGCCTGGATTTCGGATATGGATGGCCACGCAACACCTTCGAGTTCAGCGAACCGGTCTCCGGGCAGCAGGAGTTCGGCGCAAGGCGCGCCATCGGCGATGGTGTCGATCCGTGGCACAGGAATGAAACCCGCCCACCCGCGTTCAGAGTCGCCCTCAGAAAGAAGCGGAAGAATACACGTCGTGGCGGCAGGGACTTCAACCATGCCGCCCTCGAGCGTTGAGAATCGAAGCCGCGAATTCAGACTGGACAAAGGTTTGGCCGCGGCTTCAGAGAAGGATGAGACCGCGGTTCCATCTAGATGGGTGAGCTGGGAGCCTGGCGGTACCGCGCTCAATCCAGCCGTCGACCACAGGTCTTGAGAAGTGGCATCGTCGAGATCGGACCGGAGCGTCGCGCTTGCGGCCGGAAGCAATCCGAGCGAGAGCAATCCCCTGGGCCCGACTTCAGGGAGGATGGTTGCTTCATAGGGTTGGGCGTTGCGGGACCACTGGACCTGCAAAGGAACCTCTGGCTTGGCCATGGCCGCGGCAACATCAACATCTTTAAATGTCGAGACCGCCGCCCCGTCAACGTGCGTGATGCGATCTCCAGGAAGCAGACCTGCCTGCTCCGCGGGGCCCCCAAGCTGAGTGGAACCGACAACGGGGGCTTCAAACTTCACCCCGATGCCAAAAGCCACAACAAAAAGAACAATGGCCAGAATCAAGTTCATAACGACGCCGGCAGAGATAATGACCATGCGCTTGGGCACGGGGGCAAGGTTGTAGCTCCTCGGGTCGTCACTCACAGCCTCTGGCTTGCCGTCTTCTTGACCAAGCATGGAAACAAATCCACCCAAAGGAAGAAGCCTCAAGGAATACTCGGTCTCACCGAGACCATGTTCAGACAATTGAGCGTCGGTGAGTTTGTCAGCCGGCTCGCCTGCCAACTCGATGACCCGTGCCTGAGTCGATCCGGCCACAAGGCCAATCCCACGCCGCCATGAGAGAAGGACAGGCCCCATGCCAACAGCAAAAGCACCCGTGCGGACGCCAGCCCACTTGGCTGCAAGAAAGTGGCCAAGTTCATGAAAGAAGATAAGGGCACCAAATCCAAGGATCACGGCTGGCAGGTTGAGGACAGTGTCAAGCATATTGGGTCAGGGTAATCGGTTGGTAACGTCGTCACGGACAGCGGCGTCGAGGTGAAGGATGTCAGTAAGGCTGTGGGGGTCGTGATGACCAAAGCGATCAACGGCCTCAGCTACAAAATGATAGACGTCGAGGAAAGGAATTCGGCCAGTCAGAAAAGCTTGAACGCACACCTCATCGGCAGCGTTGAGCACACAACCGGCAGCCCCACCTTTGCGGATAACCTCAAACCCAAGTTCCACAAACGGGAACCGATCAGAATCAACTGGGGCAAACTCCAGCGTGCTCAGATCGAGGGGGTCAAAAGAAGGAGCGATGGAAGCGTCATGGTTCCCGGCCGTCAGAGCCCATCGAATTGGGCCAGCCATGTCGGGAGCTGACATTTGCATGAGGGTGGTGCCGTCATGGAGATGCACCATGCCATGAACAAGTGAACCCGGGTGCACAATGGCATCCAATTGATCGTCCCCCACCCCAAACAAATGATGGGCTTCGACCAGTTCCAGGGCTTTGTTGGCCATCGTGGCGCTGTCGATGGTGATTCGNGGCCCCATGTTCCAGACAGGATGATGNAAGGCTTGTTGCGGGGTCACATNTTTAAGTTCTTCACGGGGCGTTTGTCGGAATGGTCCACCGGAAGCGGTAAGTACGATGGATTTGACCTGTTCGACCGGTACCCCACGCAAGCACTGGGCAATGGCTGCGTGTTCAGAATCCACCGGCCAAAGCGTGCCAGAGGAAGTCAGCAGAGCCTTCTGAATGAGGTTCCCAGCGCAGACCAACGCCTCCTTGTTGGCCAAAGCGATGGAGGCGCCGAGTTCGATGGCCCGCAAAGTGGGGCGTAGACCGGCGGAACCAACGATGGCCGAGACGACCAGCGTTTCTGGCGATGCGCAGTGCTCAACAAGGCGCAATGCCGCATCATCGCCACAAAAGTCAATCCGAGCGTCATCAACAACCGAGGCGGTTTTGGCCTGCGGCCAACGCTCCGTCTTCACCTTCAGGATGGGATCGGCCTGGCTGTTGCAGGCAAGGCCGACACACTCCCAAGCCTCATCTTCGCGGTGAAGCTGCTCCAAGACATCCAGAGTGCGACAACCGATGGTGCCCGTGGCACCGAGAACAATGACTTTTTGAGGTGTCATTCACGTTCCGAAGTACGGGTGCCAGAAGTCCGTCGAACGGATCGCCGAAGACGAGACAGCTTTGGCTTGGGCTTGTCCTCGGCCGTAGAAGAAGGCGCGGGGGGTTCAGACTTCGCATCAACGCTTGGCGCGTCAGCTGGACCCTTAGCCTTGGCTTTCTCGCGTGAAGATCGTCGGGCCCTTTTGGGCTTGTTTTCATCAGCCGGCTTGCTGTCGTTCGACTCATCACTGGGCTCGGCAGAAACCTCACCGTTGGCCGACTGATCGGAATCAGGACGGCCACGCCCCTTACGACGGCGGCGGCGGCGCTTTTTGCGCGGACCGCTGTCAGCCTCGGACGTCTCGGTCTCAGAAGTGGCCTTCTCAGAAGATTCGGGCTCAGTCTGAGCCCCTTCCGGCGGGCTCGCGGACGCTTCAGCCTGGGGCAGAAGCATCTCTTTGACTTTCACAACTTGCTCCGGAGCAAGCCTGGTCATGTAACTCTTCACGTCAAAGCCAAGTTCTTCGCGGATCCGATCAAGAAGCAAGGTGCTCTTGAGGCCGGCCTCCTTGGCAAGAACGTGGACGGCGACGGGCGCATCGGGTGTCTCGATCGCAGCCGCGGCAGGGTTGGCCCCCCCATCGTCAACTGAACCACGGCGGCGGCGACGGCGGCGGCGGCGCTTCCCTCGAGACCCGGCCTCGTCAGAATCCTCGCCGTCGCTTTGGGCTGCGACCCGGTGGGCTTCCACGGATGAGACCTTGGGTAGTTCTTCGCCCTTTCCTTCAAGGACGGCAATCCACGCAGCCCGGGCGGCGGCTTCTGCCTCTGATCGAAGTTCTTCTTGTTCTATTTGCTCGAGTTCTCGCTGGAGATCTTCACTCAAGGCCACGGCGGCGGCGTCAGCGGGACCAGACTTCCGGCGGCGGCGACGGCGGCGGCGGCCGGAACTCGGCGCGTCCTCTTCAATTTCGGATTCCTCTTCGAGATCAGCCCGACGCTCAGCCTCCTTTTGCAAGTGCTCAAATTTGGGCACGGGCTCATCTTTGAACTTCTCGATCGGAAGATCAGCGCCACGCTCGTCGTACGCATAGAGATCGACTTGGTCACGAATCATCCGATCATTCACGCGGACATGGAGGGACTTGCCGGTTTCCTCCTCGAGAGTGACAAATTCCTGGCGACGGCTCGCAAAAAGTGCCGCGGCCACCTCAGAGTGACAGACCAACTCCACACTGCCGACTTCGTCACGTGAAAGCAAAAAGGCGGCTTGACGAAGGTTTTCACTTCCCAGACTGTCGCCGCTGCGGATCCGACCACGGCCATGACAAACGTCACACTCCCGGAAGTGCTCTTTGTCCACGCCCGGACGCATGCGCTGCCGCGTCAGGGACAGCAGGCCGAACCGGTCAATTTCACCAATGGTCTTCTTGGCCCGATCATGTTCCATGGCCTTCTCAAGCCGATCTCGGATCTCACGACGCTGCTTCTGCAGACGCATATCAATGAGGTCAAGTACGACAACCCCGCCAAGATCGCGAAGCCTCAACTGGCGGGCAATTTCATCGATCGCCTCACAGTTTGTTTTGTATGCGTTGGTCTCGGCATCCTTGGCCGAACGGGAACGTCCGGAGTTGACATCAATGGCGACCAACGCCTCGGTTTGATCGATGACCAACGCACCGCCCGACTTCAAGGGGACTTCGCGCTGGAGCAACTCGCTGATCTGGGGCTCGACACGGTAGGCATGGAAGAGTGGCGTCGGCCGGTCGTACAGGACAACTGGGGGTGCACTGCGTGGAGCCACCACGGACAGAAACGCGGTGACGCGCTCATAGGCAGACTCAGAATCGACCACGATTTGCGTGATGTCGGGGCCAAGCTGGTCCCGAATGGTGCGGAGGACAAGGTCGCTCTCGGTGTAGAGCTCGCAAGGCACGCCTGATTTCTCAATCCGGGACTCGATCGTCTTCCACAGACGCTTGAGGTACGCCACGTCCCGCTTCAAGTCGGTGGCCGACTTG
Source organism: Phycisphaerae bacterium (assembly GCA_002705085.1). Lineage (GTDB taxonomy): Bacteria > Planctomycetota > Phycisphaerae > Phycisphaerales > SM1A02 > UBA8653. The sequence goes on from PAHO01000041.1 coordinate 33,462, forward strand.
CCAAAGGCGGCGGTGCGAGCCACCAAACCAGCATCACCTGCTGGCTTTTCAAGCGATTTGACGATCTCACGGGTCTTCCGTCTGACTTCTTCGTCAACATCATTCCGGCTCACCCCAGCGCCGTCCTGCCAGGGGAACATAACCAAATATCTGCCCGGAATGGCAAGGTTGGAGGACAACGTCGGGCCCTTGGTGCCGATCCCCTCCTTAATGACTTGGACATCAATGACGTCACCCTTCTTCAGGCAGTCCTGAATGGGCGGTCGCTCGCTCCGCGGCGTCTTTTTCCCGATTTTCTCCTTCTTGGTCTCCCCGGGGAAGTACTTCTTATGAAGGTCGGTGACATGAAGAAATCCAACCTTGCCATGTCCGAAGTCAACGAAGGCAGCTTGGATGGCGGCTTCGACATTGGTCACCCGCCCCCGATAGATGTTGCCCACGCTGGTCGCCGTGGCGGGACGTTCGGAGAGAAGGTCGTCGAGACGTCCTTCACGCATGATGGCGATGCGTGTCTCTTGACCTGGATTGTCGTTGATGAGCATGATGGCTTCACTGGAAGCCGATTCGGCCTTGGGCACTGGTGCCTGCTTTCTGCCTCAACACGCTAGGAAGGATGAACCTCCGAACGGTATGAGGGCTCAGATGGGGAGAAAGGGCGGCACATCAGGCAATCGATCAGCAGGGAATCAAACGACAGTCATCCAAGAGGTGGCTGGTGTCCTGCGAAAGTGGTTGCCGGGATTGGTGAGGCCTTGCTCCGGGGTTTCAAAGCTCTGGACCTCAAAAGAGCCAGAACGATTCTGATGACGGCCGGGTCAGCTGCCTTGCTCCGCTCGGAAGTCAGGAGCCGCCCGTCCAAGTTCCTCCTGCAGGCAACGAAGCACCTGCCGGTCCGATTCGAGACGGAGTACCCTTCGGGCGACCCGCTCGCAGTCGGCCATTCGAACGCTCCGGACAACACGGCGGATGTCTGGGATTCGTGATGGCGTCAGAGAGAGTGTACGCAGCCCAAGACCAAGGAGCAACATCGTCAGACACGGGTCTGAGGCGGCTTCACCGCACAGGGAGCAGTCAATTCCGTGATGGCGGGCGGCACTGGCCACATCTTTGACCATTCGCAAGACCGCCGGGTGGGCGGAGGAATAGAGGCTGGCCACGGAATCGTTGCCCCGGTCGACGGCCAAGACGTACTGAGTGAGGTCATTGGTGCCGATGGAGAAGAAATCGACCTCCCGAGCAAAACTCGAGGCCATCAGGGCCGCGCTGGGCACCTCGATCATCATGCCAACCGGCAGGTCTCGGCTGTGGGGGAGGCCTTCTTCAAGCAGCTCTTCTCGGACATCTTCAAGAGCCATTCGGGCCTGACGGAGTTCAGAATGAACGCCGATCAAGGGGAACATGACTCGAACCGGCCCCTCAGCCGCCACGCGAAGAATGGCCCGAAGTTGGATTCGGAACATTTGCATGTTCCTCAGGCAGTACCGGATGCTCCGAAGCCCGAGCATCGGATTCGGTTCAGGGTCGGGCCCGGCCAACCCCACCTTGTCAGCGCCGAGGTCAAACGTCCGAATGGTGAGCGTGCGCCCCCCCAGATCATTCAGTGCTTTGCGGTACTGCTGCAAGTGCTCTTCTTCAGTCGGAGGACGAGAAGCAGTCAGGTACAAGTATTCCGTTCGGAAGAGGCCGACACCGTCCCCGCCAACCTCAAGGAGGCCAGAAACTTCCCGAGCCAACTCAATGTTCCCCTGAATCGAGATCTCGACGCCATCGGCGGTCACCGCGGGCTCATGAGCGTGATCAAGGGCTTCCGCAATCCGGGCTGCTCGGCGGCTGGCCAGCTCTCTCAATTGGGCAAGTTCATCATCAAGCGGTCGAACGAGCAAGCGGCCCGCATCACCGTCCACAACCACGGTGGAGTGCTCTTTCACATGGCGGGTGGACCCCCGGCATCCAGCGATGACAGGGATGCCCAGCGCGCTGGCCATGATCGAAACGTGGCTGGTCCGGCCACCCGTCTCCATCACCAAGGCTTTGACAAAGTTGGTGTCGAGCGCTGCGGCCTGAGCCGGAGTGAGCCGGGCGGCAATGAGAATGACCGGGCGATCGATGCCCTGAATCCGGTCTTCACCAAGAGCGCCAAGCTTTCGAAGCAAGCGTCGCTCAAGATCGAGCAGATCGTCAGCNTTTTCCCGAAAAATAGGATCCCCGAGGGATTGGAACCGGCGAGAGAGGTCCAAAATGGATTCAGCGGTGGCGTGGGCCGCGTCGTCCAAATTGTCTCGAACGCGGTTGAGGATGGCCTCGCGCAATGCCGGATCACGCAAGAGGCCCAAATGAAACGCGAAAATTTCTGCGGCTTCGGCACCGAGATCAACCTTGACCCGGTCCCGATCTTGCTCAAGCTCCCCCGCAACATGATCGAGCGCTTCCTCAACCTTGAGGCACTCATCAGCAACCTGATGATTGTCAATGGCCTGACGCTCCACGCCCTCGCGGAGGTCTCGAACCACCATGGCCTCGCCGACAGCGAGGCCCGGGGCCACTGGAATGGCTGGCAATTGCAGCATTCGGGAATCTTAGTCGGTTGAGGCAGCGTGACGGGAACCGTCAAAAAGAACCAGGAGTGCCGGAAGGACCACGAGAATGAGGACCGTGGCGCTGATCAACCCAAAAGAAATTGAGATGGCCATGGGAATCAAAAACTTGGCTTGGAACGATTGCTCCAGCATCAGGGGAAGAAGGCCGAGAACCGTGGTCAGCGTCGTCAATAAAATTGGACGCAGGCGCCGTCGACCAGCCGCCATCAATGCTTCAACGGTCTCAACACCCTCGGCTTTTTTGCGATTGAAGAATTCGACAAGAACCAGAGAGTCGTTGACCACGATCCCAGAGAGCGCAATAAATCCAACCAAACTCAAGAACGTGAGGTTGTACCCCGTCAGCAAATGGCCAAGAACCACACCGATGATGCCAAACGGAATGCTCGCCAACACGGCAATCGGTTGCCGCATCGAAGCAAACAGCAAGCACAAAATCATGTAGATGCCCATGGACGCAGCAAGGAACCCAATGGGCAGGGAAGCAAAAGCCCTCGAGAGCTGCCGTTGACGGCCCCCCTCATCGATGATGACTCCTGGGAATTCAGCCTGCACCCGTTCCAATCCCGGGCGAATGGCTTGCATTGCGGTCTCAGGGGACAACTCCGGCTGACAGTCAGCGACCACACTGGTGGTTCGCCTGCGATCCACACGGCGGATGGACGCTGGCGCCGTTGCCTCACGAAGCGATGCGACTTCGGCCAAGGGCACCGGCACCCCGGCAGGGGAGACAATCCATGATTGCTCCATGGCGGCGGTGGAGCGTCTGGTTCGACTGTCCATTCTGACCCGCAGGTCAACCTCTTCACCATCCAAAGCAAACCGGTGGGCAACCGCGCCCAAGAGTGCCGTGCGAACCTGTTGACCAATCGATGACTCGGAGAATCCAAGGGTCACCGATGACGGTTTGGCCTCCACTCGAAGTTCTCGCCGTTCTCCAGGATCATCATCGCCAATGTCCACGACCCCTTCGACGCCCGCCAGCACCGCCTTGAGGGCATCAACTGCAGCTTGACGGCGCTCATCGTCTTCGGAAGCAACTTCAATGGTGATGGCACGACCGGCCGGACCGCCTTGGATTTCGGTAAAGACGAGTCGCTCAGCTTGCGGCACGGGCCCAATGCGATCTCGAATGTCAGAAGTCACAGCCTTGGATTCACGAGACCGTGATTCGATCGGAAGCAGCTCGATAAACACTTGACCCAAGTGGGATCCAGTCCCCGCCAGCGTCATCCCGCTGGTGTCGTCAACGGAAGCCTGAGCGCCACTGAGTCCAGAAACACCTTTGACTTCAGGCATTGCCCGAGCGGCGCTCTCAATCCGGCGGACAATTTTCTCCGTCTCGGCGACCGGTGTGCCCACCGGCATTCGAAGTTCGGCGATGACGGTCTCACTGTCGCTGGTTGGAAGGAACTCGAAAGGCGGCTTCCCCGCGGCCACCAAGCCCAAACAAAAGATGCTGGTGCTGATGGCGATCGAAACAGTCAGGACAGGTCGTCGCAAAGCTCGGCGGAGCAGCCAAGCGTGAGCGTCCTGCAAGGCCGGAAGCAAGCGTTCATCCCGGAATGCGGGCCAGCCCCGCTTCACTCCCCTAGGTCGGGCAGCCAAGGAATGCTTCATGTGAATCGGCAGAATCAGCAGGCTCTCAATCAAGCTGGTGATCAACGCGCAAGCGACGACCGCCGGCAAGGCCCCCATCAGGTCGCCGATCTGCCCGCGAATAAATGAAAGCGGGAGAAAGGCCACAATTGATGTGGCAATGGTGGCGGTGACCGGCCAGAACACTTGCTTGGTACCAAGGATGGCTGCAGTCTCTGGATCATGCCCGGCTTCGCCATAGGACTCGATGTTTTCTGAAACGACGATCGCATCATCAACCAGCAAGCCAATGACGATGATCAATCCGAACATGGTGAGCAAGTTGAGGGTGGTGCCGGTCAAGGCCATGAAGGTCAAGGTCCCGCAGAGCGCGAGGGAAAGGCCAACAAAAACCCACCAAGCCGTCCTCCACGAAAGGGCAAGGAGCAGCAGGACAAAAACAAGCACTCCCCCCATGGCCGCGTTTCTGGCCAACAGATCAATTCGGCCTTCGATAAACCGAGCCAGATCGCTGCTGATGGAAAGATCAATCTGCTCAGGAAGCAGACCTGGAGCGGTGTAACCGACCTCGTAAGCTTTCTGGGCCTTGCTGCGAACGTCCATCCTGCCATCAGAAGAGGCATAAAGACTTGCGGCAAACCGTTCGAAGTACCCCCACGTCAACCTGGGCTGATCGCGCTTCGCCGCATCACGGCGGCCTGCAGCGTAAGCCCGAACCATGCGGGCAATGTCAACCGCGTCTTGGTCCCCGGTCTTGTAGACGGTGATCGTTCCAGTGGCACCGGAACCTGCGACCCCGGCGTACCGAGATCGAATAGGCGTGTCATCGAACGTGGCATCAACCGTGGCAAGGTCCGAAAGCGGCCAACTCCCTCCCGGTCCAGAAATTCGAATCTCAGAGATGGCCTCAACCGATTCTTCTCGACCGACTCCGCGAAAAGTGGTGATGCGATCAGCGCCAAGAACCGTCCCGGCGGGGCCATCATCCATGGCCGCACCAACTTGCCCGGCGAGCTCCGGCAAAGATCGACCGACCTGGACGCTGGCCAGAGGGCCAAATTCGACGGATATTTCGTCATCCCGAATGCCGGTAAGGACCAGTCGACCCATCCCCGGCAAACCGCGAAGATCCCGCTCGATGTCCTTCAAGACACGTTTGCGAACGATCTCATCAGCATCCCCAAACGCGTTGAGCATGATCACCGGCAGGACCGGTTCAAATTCAGTCACAGTGAGGCGCTCGACCTCAGCGGGGATGTCTGGGATGGCGTCGACCGCGCGTTGAACATCATCGACCGCCTTGTCGACATCGCTGACACTCTCACGGAACTCAACCATGATGGTGGCGGTCTCTTCGAGCACCGTGGCGGTCACTCGATCAACGTCATCAAGTTCAATCAATGCGTCTTCAACTCGGCGGACCACACCTTCCTCAAGATCTTCGGGGGCCGCGCCGGGCCAAATTGCAGTGACCGCTGCAGATTCAGGACTGGACTCCGGGAAGAACTCGCGGGTTAACGTGGTGGCCGAGTACAAGCCGGTCAGCAACAACACCCACGCCAAAAGATTCGAGCCGGTGGGGCGCTTTAAGACAGACTCGACCAGGCTCACTTGGCCCCCTCAAGCACTCGAACCGCGTCCACCCGAAGTCCATCAGGAAGGCGACGCCCCGCGCGGCGGATCACATCGGTACCCGCCGAGGGTCCAGCACGAAGAACGGCCCATTCCAAGTCTGGCAACCCAGTCTCAGGCAGCGGCCCCTCGAATGTCCAGGCAATTTGCACCGGCACCGTCTGCAGTCGTCCTTGAGGATCGACAGTTTGGAGAGACTCCCCAAGCAGTGCACTCCGGGGAACGACAACAGCGGAGGTTGGGGCTCCCGCCGATACCAGCGCTTCCACAAAAACTCCAGGCAGCAACATCTGGTCGGCATCCAACTCGGACCAGGCCTGAAAAGTCCGGCCACTCGGATCAGCGGCAGGGGCAATTCGATCAATGGTCACCGAGCGGCTTGAAGCAATCCCCGAGCGACGAAGTTGAACGGTGTCGCCAACGGCGACCGTGCCAAACATCGCCGCCGGAATGGTGAGTTCAAGTTCAACCCGAGAAACGCCAGTGATGCTGGCCACGGTCTGCCCCAAGACAACGCGCTCGCCGGCTTCGACGTCAAAGCCATCAAGTCGGCCTTCGAGAAGAGATGAGATTTCGCAACGATCGCGTTGGTCCTGCGCCTCAGTATTTGAAGCGATGGCGGAGGCCTTCTGGGCCTCAAGGACCCCCCCCCGCGTCTGAATGCGGCGCACTGCCAGGTCAAGCTGCGTCAAGGCATCTTCAGCCCGAAGACGAGCGGTCTCGGCTTGATCCAAAGCACTGGAGCCTGCAGCCCCTGCATCGACCGCTCGGCGCAAACGATCAGATTCACGCGTAAGGGCTTCGAGTTGAGAAGACAGTGCGGGGCGACGGTCAAGCAGCCCCTTGGACTCCTCGTCAAGATCTCCGAGAGCTGCCTCCGCGGACTGCACAGCGGCCATCGTGGCAGCGAGCCTCGCATCAAAGGGAGCTGGGTCGATCCGCAACAGGACCTCGCCATGCTGAACAGGATCCCCGTTGTCCAGAGCCGCCCGCCAAACGACGAGCCCCGCCACCTCGGCACTCTGGTCAATGCGATGCAGCGGCCGGACCCGACCAAAAGCAGAGGCCTGCCTTGGGATCAAGACCTCAGAGAGGGGGTACACCTCCAAAGCAACTGGAGGAACTTCGACAATGGATTCTGATGGGTCCGGAGCGGCACGGACCAGCATGATGAATGACCCTGGACCGGCCAGCAAGACCCCCAGAACGATCGCAAAGCGAAGCAACTTTCGAACAAACGGTACTCGTGGGGGCGAATCGTGCATGGGGAAGTGCAATATCATAGACCTCATCACTACCCCCCATTCAAGGTGAGGCCCAATGTCTGATATTGACGATCCCGCAGTCCAAAAAGTCGCCAGCTTGGCCAGGTTGCACCTTGAGCCCGCAGAGCGGGATGCGGTTCGACAAGACCTTGTCCGAGTGCTGGACCACGTCCAGTCCCTTGCATCGGTTGATGTGGAAGGTGTTGAACCCTTGAACAACCCTCACGAACTCAGCAACGCGCTCCGTGAGGACACCACTTCTGCCCCCCTGGCCACCGATGACGTCCTGAACCTCGCCCCCGCCACCCACGATGCTTGGATCGCAGTGCCCAAAGTGTTGGGAGAAGGTTCATGAAAACCGCCCGTGATATTGCCAAACATGTCAACACGGGAGGATCCGCGGTTGAGATCGTGCAAGAGGCTCTGGATCGTATCCAAGCAGACACGTCCAATGCTTTCAGGGAGACCTTTGCTGAGTCTGCCTTGACCGCGGCCGCTGATATCGATCGGCGCGTTGCCGCAGGCGAATCTCCAGGCCCTTTGGCCGGCGTGCCCGTCGCGATCAAGGACAATATTTGCACCACCGAGGGGCGAACCAGTTGCGGGTCCAAAATGCTCGAGGACTACTGCTCGCCTTTTGACGCAACCGTCGTGACCCGCCTGCAAGGAGCCGGCGCCGTTGTTGTGGGCAAAGTCAACTGTGATGAATTCGCCATGGGATCCTCAACGGAGACCTGCCACTTTGGTCCAGTCAAAAACCCGGCCGATCCCTCTCGGGTGCCCGGCGGATCATCAGGGGGCAGCGCGGCCGCCGTCGCAGCCGGATTGGTCCCGGTGGCTCTCGGTTCAGACACTGGCGGATCCATTCGACAGCCCGCGGCCTTTTGTGGCGTGACTGGGTTCAAGCCGTCCTATGGCCAGGTCAGCCGTTGGGGACTCGTCGCTTTTGCCTCAAGTCTCGACCAAATTGGCCCCTTCACCATGGACACTGCCGACGCCGCCCTCGTCTTTGGCGTTCTCCGGGGGGGAGATCCCAATGACGGCACTTGTGATCCCGCGCCGGCCAAACCATGCCAAGTTGAACCCACAGACCTCAAAGGAATGAAGATCGGGATCCCCACCCAGACGGCGACCGATGGGAACGCCGAAAGCGTTGCAACGATGCTGGAGCAAGTGCGCCAACATTTGACGGAGGCTGGTGCGGAACTCGTCGATGTTGATTTATCACTCTTGGATCAAGGTATTTCAACGTACTACGTCATCGCGACCGCCGAAGCCTCATCCAACCTTGCCCGGTTCGACGGCATCAGGTACGGACACCGGGCTGAAGCGCCAGGAGCCGGACCCGACGAGTTGATGGCGCTCAGTCGATCCGAAGGCTTTGGCGCTGAGGTTCGCCGGCGAATACTCCTCGGAACGTATGTCCTGAGTGCCGGCTACTACGACGCGTACTACAACCGGGCCCTCAAGATCCGCCGAATGATCCGTGATGAATACCTGAAAGCGTTTTCGTCTTGCGATGTGCTTCTCAGCCCAACCACACCCAGCCCAGCGTTTGAACTTGGGGGCATCACCGATCCGGTAGAGATGTACCTGTGCGATCGGTACACCGTCGGGGCGAACATCGCTGGCATTCCGGGAATTTCTATCCCTTACGGCCAAGATGAACAGAACCTTCCTCTCGGACTGCAACTCCTCGCCGCACCATTTGCGGACGAAGAACTCCTCAACGCCGCTTCGGCCATCGAAAAGATGCGTGACCTTGCCGGCATCCCGGGAGCCATGAGCCCGTGAGTGACCCCGCTGACCGAGGACGCCCCAGTTCCCGAACCCGCCGAGAAGCGGCTCGGGAGACCCTTGGCCAATCCAAACGGGCCCCGTTCTTGCAGGCCTTGGCAGATCCCAAATGGCACTTAGGCTTGCCCGCCTTCATCGTCGCTGCCGCCATAGTGTCCACCATGGTGCTTTGGGGGCAAGCACGCCCCGAAGTTGTCCCCGGTCGCATCGCTCACCAAACCGTCACCGTTCCCGAAGCCATCACGTTTGTCGATGAAGCTGAGTCCCAGCGTCTGATTGAGAATGAACTGGCCATTCTTGACCGACCAATGCTCCCCGACACCGCCTGGCTGACTCGACTCAAAGAAGATCTGGTGGCAGTTGGCAGTGCGATTCGGTCCAACCAAACAAGTCCACCTGAGACCGAACCTTCTCCACTTAGCCGAATTTCAGAGTCCACTTGGAACCGGCAGATCAACCGTCTTGTCGACGAATACCTTCTTGAAATCCCGCTCGTCGACAACAACCTCGATGAGGAAGCCTCGCAACGAGGACGGTTGCTGGTCCGGCTGGGGTCGGGCCGCGTGGTCCGCCCCACCACCGTCATCAGAATCGACCAGAGCCCCAAGGCATCTGATTTGGCCAACGCCATCTTGCGCGCGGGTCTTCCCGACGAAGCAGTCGAGCCATTGGCCCGTGAAATTCTTGGCCCCAACGCGCAGCCCACCATCAGACTGGATCGAGACCGGAGGGCGCAACTCGAGCTCCAGACACGAGGGCAGACCGCCCAAGTCGTTGAACAGTATGAGGCGGGCCAAATCCTATGGCGTGCTGGACAACGGGTACCTGCCGAGCAACTCGACGATGCAAAGAAGATATACGCCGAAACAGCGCGCTACGGATGGGCTGAATTTGTAACGGCATTTTTGCTGTGCCTGCTGGTGATGGCGCCATTGGGCGGATTTGCCGCCAGCAATCACCCGAGGCTCGCAAGGCATGCCATCCGGCTGGCCACATTCCTCTCTCTCTGTATCGGGCTCCTAGCCATACCTTTTCTGCTGGGAGAACGACTCCCGGCCGCCCGAGATGCAGCCGTGATCGCCATTGCAGCGTTTGGCACCATTAGTGTTTCTCTGGCGTACGACCGGCTGCTCGGAGGCATCGCCGGGGGGACCCTCGGCGTGTTGGGCGCCTTGGTCGCACCGGCGCCGATCATGCTCGCCCCCGGTGTGGTCGCGGGCGCCGCTGTCATGGCCGCGAGACTCGGCAATTTCGAGGATCGAGCCACCATTCTTTCGGCCGCTGGTCGCAGCGCCATGGTCTTTGCCCTTGGCGCGGCCGTCGCAGAATGGATGAGCCTTCCTGGGGGGACCGAAGGGCTCTTCGGACAAGGGGCAGCCCGTGCGTTTGCCGCGTGGCTGACCACCCTGCTTGTGGGCTTCTTGGCCATGGGCCTCCTGCCGACCATGGAGCAATGGTTTGACCGCGTGACCGGGATGACCCTGGCAGAATTACGCGACCCTCGACACCCCCTGCTCCAGGAACTTGCGGCACGCGCGCCGGGAACATACGACCACTCGCTGCAAGTCGCATCGCTGGTGGAGGCGGGCGTCTCCGCAATTGGCGGTGACGCCGCCCTGGCGTACGTCGGTGCGCTCTATCACGACATCGGCAAGATGCGCAAACCCGAGTATTTCGTCGAAAACCAATCCGGCGAAAACCCCCACGATGAACTACGGCCAAACATCAGTTACCTCATCATCGCTGGGCATGTCAAAGATGGGCTCGAAATGGCCGCGGCGAGCGGCCTGCCAAAGTCGCTTCGAGAATTCATCTCAAGTCACCACGGTACACAAGTGGTCCGTTGGTTCTACGTCAAGGCCCGAGATGCTGCGACGGAAGACGACGAGGTTGAGGAAGCCTCCTTCCGCTACCCCGGACCTCGCCCGCGATCCAAGGAAGCAGCCGTCCTCATGCTCGCCGACGCATGCGAATCGGCTTCACGAGCCGCGGGCGAGTTGCCCAGTGGGAAAATTGAATCCATCGTGCGAGACCTGTCCCGTGAGCGCTTGCTGGACGGACAATTCGATGAATGCAAGCTGACGCTCCGAGAACTGCATGAGATCGAGGATGCCATCATTGGCAGGCTTCGCTCCATTCGACACCAGAGACTGGCCTATCCAGATGATGTGGACGAGGCTCCTGCGCCGGACTCCGGCGCCTGATCACTTCTGGCCAGCCGAATGATCTTGCTGGCCAAGCTGGTGAGGGCCAACCCGGGGTCGTCTGGGTGCTTCCACTCCGCATCGACGACGATGCACTTTTCCGGAAAAAGATGCACATGCACCCGAACATCTCGGTGCGTGGTCTGGTGCCTCACTTCACCAAGAGAACGCAACTTCTCCATGGAGCCGAAATCGCCGACATCAGGGGGAAACATGGTTTTGGCAAACAGTCCAGATTCTGGACGCCGAGCCAGCAGCAACTTCTTCCCGAACCACGATATGCCTACGTGCATTTCAATCAGCTTCTTTTGAGGCCGAGGCTTCGGCGGAGGAATCTCGGCGACTTTGCCCAGTTGGTAAGACTGGCAACGCTCAGACAGAGGACAGATGAGACACTGGGGAGACTTGGGCTGGCACACCAAAGCACCGAGCTCCATGAGGCCCTCGTTGACCAGATCGGGGCGATCGGCCGAAGACACGTAGATCAGGGCTTCGTTCCACCTGCGGGAATCGCGCCCTTTCTCACCGGGAATGGAGGCGTCTGCGGTCAATCGAGCAAACACGCGATCAACATTTCCGTCAACGATCGGCGAAGGCTGGGCGCAAGCAATGGAGGCAATCGCACCAGCGGTGTACCGACCCACCCCGGGAAGCGACTCGAGGGTGTCGGCGTCCTGGGGCACTTCACCGCTGTGACGTTCGACAATGCACACGGCGGCAGCGTGAAGCATCCGTGCCCGTCGGTAGTACCCTAAACCGCTCCACTTGGCCAACACGGCCTCCTCACCAGCTTCGACCATGGCCATCGGTGATGGAAACGATTCGAGGAAAAGCTCAAAGCGCTCAGCGACTCGAGAGACTTGGGTTTGCTGCAACATGAATTCAGAAACAAGGGCCCGCCAAGGTGTTCGAATCCGCCGCCACGGCAGATCGCGAGCCGCCCCCGGGAACCAACGGGTGATTTCGCCCGCCGCCCATACGAGACGGTCAAGATGTCCCTCATCGATCGACATGGTCGGATCGTATCGGTCATGACGGTCTTGCCACACTCCGTCTTGCCTCGAACAATCCGCTGGGGTATGATTTTCTCTCCCGGTTCTGGGAGACATCGCGGCTGTAGCTCAGTGGTAGAGCGTCACGTTGCCAACGTGAATGTCGAGGGTTCGAATCCCTTCAGCCGCTTCCTTCTAACCCCCTGCTGCACAGGGGGTTTTCTTTTGAACTAGATGACGAAAAAAATATAATTAGCGTCTTCAATTCAAAGGAGTTCAAAGCATGTTACTTAGAACAGTTATTGGATCACTTGTTTTTACATTTGTATCTGCTGCCGACTGGACGGTTGAGATTCTTTCGTGCGACGAATCCCCGTCTTGTGAAAGCGCTGTGACTTATATCCCAGGGGAAACATTTGGGGCATTTGTATCAGAACCCCAATCTGATGTGCCTTATACTTATGACTTGGTGTTAGATGTAACTAACACAACCACGCTCAAACTTCTAAGTGCAGGCTCTTGCCTTTGCCCAGGGTTCCACAATAGTAGTTTTGGTTACTTGTGGTTTCCTGATACCTGTTTTTTTGAACAGGTAAACTGCCTTTACGAAGAGACCTTTGAACTCGAACCTGGCTCATACGGAATTGACCTTCGTTACGCAGGCTTCTTTCAGATATCTAATGCTGAACCAACACCAGAACCTGTTGCAGGTGACTTCGACGGTGATGGTGACGCAGATGTCGACGATTACAACGCACTTGGCAACTCCCTCGGACTGTGTGCTTCAGACACCAACCGAGACTCCATCGTTGACTTTAGTGATTTGCTGATGGTCATCAACGACTGGGGAACCACCTGCGAGTGATCAAAAACCTCCTCTTGAAACACTCAAAGCACAGTCGAAGGACTGGGCTTTTTCACTGGTTACTCGAGCGTGAATTTGGACCAATCAGGTATACACTTTTTGTAACGAAAGTTGTAATTCCAACTGATTGATGCGCAGAAAGTGTATAGTCAAAAACACTGATTTTTGAGCGTTTTTCCGCAGTTCTATAGCAAGAGCAGAGTTTTTGGACTACACAGCGTCACGTTCCCAACGTGAATGTCGAGGGTTCGAATCCCTTCAGCCGCTTCCTTCGAAACCCCTGCTGCATGAGGGAGTTCTATTGGACAAATCTGCTACGCGGGTTGGGCACTTGTCTTGTGGTGAGTCGAATCCGCGCGTGTCATGTCGACTCATCTTGAAATGCAGCGCCGAGTAAGGTGCCCCCGATACAGATTGCAATCCAAGAGAGGACTGGAGAGTCAAAGAATCTGGGGCCGTATACGAACCCGTAGTAACCCTCATTAACTCTAAACCTGACTCCTCGCTTGAGGAGGATATTTCTTGGGGGTGATTGCTGATACCAAAAACGACCGGTATCAATGCCTTCACCAAGGCTGCCATTCCATACAACACTCCAGCCTCCAAAGTAAAGAGTTGCACACGATAGAACTAGAAGAATTAGCGTTACAGATCCAGGTCCTGGTTTTTCGTCAGCCATCTGATGCCCCGTGGTAAAAATGGATTTGTCGATTTACTTCTCAATTTACGTCATCATATACACGTCATCGGAACGTTTAAGGCCATAACAAAAAGCCGCGACCAACTGGCCGCGGCTTTGAATACATCTCAATGAGTATTTGGGTCAGGCAGTGAAGCCTGCCTTGAATTCCGCAATGG
>PAHO01000042.1 GCA_002705085.1 Phycisphaerae bacterium
CTCCAGCCGCCGCCGCGTGTCACGGGGTCGTTGATTTTGCTCCACGCCATCAGTGGCCTGTGCTGTGGGGTTTTTGGCTTGATCCAAACGATCCAGCCTGATGCTTTCACGGCCCAATTTGTTCCCGGTTACGAAGGCCCGGATGTGCCACAAGCCATCAAAGTGGTTGGGATCGTTTCGATGGCCCCTCTCCCGTTTTTGGTGATTCTGGAGGCGATGGCTGGCATCGGGTTGATCACGGCCAGCCGTCGCGCGGTCGCACAGTTGCGTTGGTGGGCCATTCTTCGTGCAGTCCTCGCAGCGTTGGGTTTGATCTTGGGTGTCTTGACCAAAGAGGCCAACATCGGATTCCAGATGGAGATGTACGAAGCCATGGCCGTCGCCGTGGGATCGGATGAATTTGTACCCAGCTCGATCGAAGAAGTGGAGCAAAACTTCAACATCGGTTTGTTGGTCGGTTTGCTGTTGGGCTTGGCGGCCCCCATTGGTGTGGGATTGTGGTTGATGGGGGGGCGCGGAGTGCGTTTGCAAGAGCGTTTGGATCTGTGGCGGGTGGCCACGGGAGGCCGGGCGTGACCGATTTTCTTGCCGAACTCAAATGGCGTGGTTTGTTGCATCAAACCACCGGTGACGAAGCCGTTTCAGATCATTTGGCCACCCCGGGTCGCGTGGGTTACTGCGGATTTGATCCCACCAGCCATTCATTGACCATTGGGAATCTCATCCCGATCATGCTGCTCCGCCATTTTCAAAAAGCGGGTCACCGGCCGGTGGTTCTTCTTGGTGGGGGCACCGGTCTGATCGGAGATCCCTCGGGGAAAGATGCCGAGCGTCAACTCCGCACCCGTGATGATGTGGCGAAGAACGTGGCCTCTCAGCGCAAAATTTTCGAACGACTGCTGGATTTTGACGGGCCAAACGCAGCCACCATGGTCAACAATTTAGACTGGCTTGAACCTCTGTCCTATCTCGACATGCTTCGTGACGTGGGCAAGTACTTCAGTGTCAATCAAATGATTCAAAAAGATTCGGTTCGAGACCGCTTGCAGAATCGTGAGCAGGGCATTTCGTACACCGAGTTCTCGTACATGATTTTGCAGGGCTACGACTTCCTGCATTTGTTCCGAGAGGACAATTGCACCCTGCAGATTGCGGGCAGTGACCAGTACGGGAATATTGTTGCGGGGTTGGATCTGATCCGACGTGACCAGAGCGAGCGTCCTGAAGATCAAAGAGAAGACGCATTTGGGGTCACCGCGCCGCTGGTCACCAAGGCCGACGGCAAAAAAATCGGCAAGACCGAGTCCGGGGCAATTTGGCTGACCGCTGACCTGACCAGCCCGTATCGGTTCCATCAATTCTGGTTGAACGCAGACGATGCAGATGTCGGAAATTTCTTGCGTTGGTACACCGACCTCTCGAAAGTTGAAATCGAAGCCATTGAGGCCAAACATGCGGAGGCCCCACACGAGCGATTGGCCCAGCGGCGTTTGGCCGACGCGGTCACCGATTTGGTCCACGGTCTTGAGGAGCGTCAGGCGGCCGAAGCCGCGGCCTCGGCGTTGTTCGGACGCGGAGAGTTGTCCGAGTTGACGGCTTCCCAAATTGAAGCTTTGGCCCAAGAAGTTCCGGGAAGTGCGTTGGATGCTGAGCAGTCCAAACAGTTCTTGTCCGAGGGTCTTGATTTGGTGGACCTTTTGCCCACAACCTCACTCGCCCAGAGTCGTCGTGAAGCCCGAGAATTTGTGGGCAACGGGGCGGTCTCTTGCAATGGGATCAAGCTGGGCAAAGATGATCGGTTGACGGCTGAGCATCGATTGCATGGTCGATGGTTGCTGCTCCGAAGGGGGCGCAAAAACTGGCATGCGTTGGATGCTCGTGGCTTGGATGAAGTCCTCGAGGAAGTCTGAGGCGAAGCGTCCGGACCTTCGGCGGTGGTCACTCTGCCCCAAGCACCCTGATCTGAACCAACTCTGATGGCGCATCTCGGAGCTTCCACCGCACCGGCTCGACCGAGCCGTCTGCTCTGCGGATGACGAATTGGTCGATGCGATGCTGGATGTTGGCACCCGGGACGCGTTCATCGCGTTGCAAATGAATGATGCCTAGAACCACCACGTTGTTCAAGGCTTCCAACTCTTTGCGCACTTCTTGGTTGATTTCCACCATGACGCCCGAGATGGCGGGGGGCGTCAGTTCATACCCAGGACTGGCTTCAGGGGAGCCGGCCACATGGAGTTGGACGGGGGTGGGGACGGTGTACCACTGTGAAGCTGTGGGATTGCCCTGAACTTCGACTTCTTCCACCGTGAAGCGGGGCAATGGGGGTTGGTCTCCGGCGTTGCGCAAACCTCTGAGCCGGGCGGTCGATGTTCCGCTGCGGGCCAGTTCTTGCCGGACCCGAGCCCCAATTTCTGCCTCCACGACCAAAGCTGAAACCCCGCCCAAGGACTCAAGCAGGGAGGAGGGCAACCAGACGCTGACCCTTTCGGGTTCGGTCGTGACTTCAGCCAGTGCCCGACCATCCGTACCAACCGGTTGGATCAGCACATCGTCCACTTGAATGACTTCCACGAACCGAACGCGTGCCGTCGGCGGTTCTACGCTCAGCACGGTCACCCCGCGTTGGCTGAACTCAGGGTTGTTTTCGAGCGTGGACTCCAAATCGACTTCTTGCGGTTCGGTGGATGTTGGTTCGGGCAGGGGAAGATTGACCGTTGGTCCACCGTTGAGCCAACGGGCTCCCGCCGGCGCTGCCAAGCCACGAACTTTGATCTCAATCACCTGTTCGTTGCGCTCGTTGTTCGCCACTCGCCACTGGGTTCCGCTGACTTGGTTCGGATCCAACGCCTCACCATCCCCCAAGACCAAGCGTAGGGTGACGGTACCACGCACCTCGGTCCGAGTGGATTGATGGGCCAGAATCCAAACCATCACGGTCAATCCAACCACGGCAAAAATTTTCGCCAATGAGGAAGCGTTGTTCATTCGCCATCATCCTCCGAGAGCAGATCACGAAGTTTGACGCGGAGTTGATCGATCTTCACGTTTGGTGAAAGTTGTCCGTCTACCGCCAGAGAAAGATGCCCAGATTCTTCCGAGACCACCAGAACCACTGCATCCGTTTCTTCCGAGAGTCCCAAGGCCGCACGGTGCCGGGATCCCAAGGCTTGGTTCGAGGATCCTTCCTCGGCCAGAGGGAACTGAACTTTGGCGGCAATGATCTGATCGTGACGTATGACAATCCCTAGGTCATGCAAGGGGCTTTCTTTGTGAAAGACTGACATGAGCAAGGGGGTGGACACGCAGGCCTCGAGTCGTATCCCGGTTTCTGCCAATGGTTCCAAACTGGCTTTTCTCTCAAAGGCCACGATCATGCCCTGGCGGATGGGTGAGGCCTGCTTGGCTGCTTGGATCACCGCTTCGATGGCTGAAGCTGTTCCACTGGGCCGTGAAGACCCGAACCATCGGGACGGGTCCAATTTCATCAAACCTTGTCTGAGCTCAGGTTGAAAGGCAAACAGCAGGGCGATCAACGAGCCTCCGATGACCCAGTCCACCACGGCTCGCAGGCGGGCGAAGGCATCGCTGGCGCTGCTGAGGAGGTCCAGGATGACCACCAGGAGCAGGACGAAAATGGAGATTGGGATCACCACCGCGGCGGCTCGGGTGCGCAACAGATAGCCCAGCAGCACCCAAATCACGGCCGCAATCAGCAGCAATTCAATGGCAACCTGGATGGGCTGCTGCCAGACCGCCTGAAAAAGTTCGGTGAGCGCTTCGAGCACATTGTGAGTGTACCGAGGTCCGGGCTCTTTTCGGAATCGGTAGGCTGCATCATCTCATGCCAACCGCAACTTGGAAAATCGGACGTTCCACCGGGATCTGTGCTTTGACCGAGCAGCCTCTGGGCCCAGGGGATCAGGTGGTCGTCGGGCTCTTTGAAGATGCTGGGGTTGAGGGGTATCTCCGTCGGGACCATCTGGGCACCGCGTGGGAGGAGGCCTACGGCGATCAAAAGCCTGAAGGTTGCGTGGCCCATTGGCTCCGGGTGCAGCCCGATCAAGAGGCACCGCGTGGTGCGGTTCTTGATCCGGAGACGGTGTTGCAACTGTGTGATGCTTTGGGACAGCGCGAGGATGCCGAAGCAGAGGCGTTTCGGTATGTCCTTGCTTTGGCCCTGTTGCAGCGGCGGGTCTTCCGACAGTTGCGGATGGAACAAATCGACGGGCGAGATTGTCTGATCCTCGCGCAAAAGGGAATGCCTGACGCCACGCCAAGACGCGTCATCCGCCCTTTGTTGACTGAAGAAGATGTTGCTCGCATTGCCGCTGAGTTGGCGGAAGTCTTGGATGGGGAACTATGACCCCTTTGCCGTGGCCTCAACTTCACGGTGGCTTCTTGGTCGTCTTGCTCTCCATGGCTGGCTGTCATGGTCCCCAGAAGAAGGAATCCCCTTTTTCCCTCGAGGCTCAGGAAGCTTGGCGTGAAGATCGCCAGCAACTCACCAAACTTCATCGCAGCGGTGTCTGCGAATTGGAATGGACCGATGAAGCTGGACGGCGTCACTTTGAGCCGCAAGTGGATTGTGATCTGTGGTGGCAGCCTCCTTCATCTTTTGCGTTGCAATTCAGCAAACTGGGGGAGACTTTGGGCTGGGTTGGTGGTGATGGAACCCAGCTTTGGCTCTTCGATTTGTTGTCTGATCCAACACAATTGACGATCATCGAGGCCGAGGCCGCTGCGAACGCCACGGTCTTTGGACTGCCCTTGGCGGGCTTGTTGGATGGCTGGCAATTGCAACCACTTGCAGCGGTTGATCCTTCGTCCCCCGAGGTCGTGCAGAGTCGTTTAGGCCCCGCCACGCTGTTTACCAGCAGTGCAGATTTGCCGCCAACGCGTTTGGCCACCGTTGATGGACAGTTGGAGATTTTGTACAGCCGGTGGAACATGATTGACCGAGGGCTCGATGATTTGAATGAGCGTTCTGTGGGGCAGTGGTTTCCGGAGCGGGTCGAATGGAAATTGCATTCGCCCGAGGCCACGGCCACGTTTTGGCTTCGCCAGCCTCGTCGAGGGCTCGAGCGGCAGCGTTGGAATCGTCTCTTTGATTTGGATCGGCTGCGCCGAAGTTTAAGGCCCCAAACGACTTCCGTCATTTCGGAGGGCTCTGGTCCCGAGGGATCGGCAAAAACTGCAGGCTCCTGAGCCAACCGGCCGATATTGCTTGATCCCATCAGTGCAGGAGGCACTGGGGTGGTGTGCCACCGGGATACAAGTGGAGGATCCACGTTGAGCGACCCTGAGTCCAATCTCACATCCAATCCATCCGAAGAGATTTCTTCGCCCAAATTGGGTCCCTTTTGGTGGGGCTTGATGGTGTTGAGTTTGGGGATGTTGGGATGGGGGTTGCGTCCTTTTCCCTTGGACACACGAGACGCCACGCTGGAGCAAGCCCTTGCTCGGGGCCAGTTCGATCGAGCGGTGGAAATCCTGCAGGCTCGCCAAGGGGATGCCCCACCAGAAGGGCATCTTGTTGAGGATGACTCCGGTCAACAGGACGAATATACCTCTGCCCCCGAAGTCCACTTGTCTTCGGATGCGTGGTCGTGGGCCGAAGTGGCGTTTGTCGGCGGTGGTTTGGATGTGATGCCTTCTCTTGAAGCACTTCGCTCCGTTCAGCCTTCGGAAGGCACCGTTCAGCGGGTCTACGCGTGCCTCTACGAATCACATGACTTGGCTCGGCTTGAATTGGTCTTGGACTGGGTCGAGGACGACCTCGTAGCGTTCCCACCCCCTGATCCAGACCGCCTTGAATATGAATTTGCGCATCATCCTGGCAACGTGAATGTTGCGAGATTCCCAGCCAGCCAGGGACTTTCGGCGGTCACTCGGCGGGATCTGTTCCGCACCCCTCTCCGGCCGGATGACCTGCCCGATGCGCTCATGACCAAAGACAGTCCTCAAGACGAATGGCGTGAGTGGTTGCTGGCCGCCTGTCTTCGGACCCCCAATCAGTGGTCGTCCATGGCCCAGATGCTGTTGGATGTGGGGCACGACGATGCCGATTTGGTCCTGCTGGCGGCTGGACATTTTCCTGAACTGGGCTTGGAGCCAGATCGTCGGCAGTTCCTTGAGCATCTTGGTTTTTTGATGCAGCCAGATCGTGCTCCAGGGATTCCGGTTGGAAGAGGTCAATATGTCGCTCTGCTCAACGCGTTCGCGGACGGCATGGTTCGTTCCCAAAAATCACCAGAACATGAATTGCTCATGTTGCAGCGGTTTGATGCTTTGCTTTTTCCTCAAACCCAGTCGCTGTTGTCCCGGATCTGGCCTCCAGGCTCGACGGCGGCGGAATTTGCTGAGCGGGCCTTGATCGCGCGGCGTTACCTTCGCTTGGCGGAGATCACCGGGAAGCAGCCCACAGCCCTTGACCCCTATTTCACGTTGGGGCGTGGACGGGAAGCCCACGCGGTTGGCGGTGAAACCGCGGGTCGATTGCTCGATCGGGTTGAGGTTCTTTTAACCCCTTGTTTTCAAACCCTCACTCCCGATGTGAAGATGCTCACCAAGGCTCGAATGCTGTTGGCCACAGCGCGTGATCTTCATGGCGACCTTGAAGGGGCGTACCTGTTGCGGTCGGCCCTTGCGGACCAAGGCGATGCGGCTCACGGAACCGAAGTCTTCTTCCCGTTGGCCATCAATGCTTTGGCCTTGGCGGCGTTGGAATCGGACGAAGAGCGGTTCACGGGTTTTTTGGTGGTTGCTGAGGACGCGCTTGAGCGTTGTGATCCCGACGCACGTCTCGAGGACAATCTTGAGGGGCCGGACGGACAAGCAACCCAGTCAGGGATCAAGGTCGCGCGCACGCTGTTGGGGCTGTTGCAATCTCAGGCCCAGCCCGAGCGACATCTTGCCAAGGCCTCTTTTGACGCCACTCCGGAAGCGGTGGTGGCTCGTTCGATCTTGACTGCTCATTGTGCATTGATCGGTGGACGCAACGTTTCCGTCCCTGATGATCTTGAGAAGGGGAAGGTCTTGGACCACCATGCGGATGCGTTGCGAGCCTTGTTGACTGCTGCTTCTGAGTTCAAAGCGCCCACCCAATCAGAAGATCTGGATCCTTACCGATTTGAGGTGTGGCGTCTTCGGATCAGGATTGCTGCGGCCCAGTCTCCGCCCGATTGGGGGGCTGTCCAACAACTTCTGGGTGAACTTGAGCAGACGTACACGTTCCGCGATCAAACCGAACGAAGGACTTTTTTAAGTTGGCGGTACCGAGCGAATAAGGAACTCGGACAAGAAGCGGCTGCAGCTCGAATCAAAGCACAGCTCGAACATCTTGACCAAGAGATGCAGGAACAAGCGGAACGGATCGCCTCGTGAGCAGTCTAGATTCCACCCAGAAAGCTCACGATTTGTTGCAGCAGATGTCTGACATCGTTGATTCGCTGATTTTGGCAGTTCAGGAATCTCGTTTCGATGACTTGGCAAGTTTGCTCGACCAACGGGATCTCTGCCAAGTTGGTTTGGAACAGTTGGCTCAGGCCCAGCCCTTGCGACCGGAATCTCTTTCTCCTTTTCTCGAACAGATCCAAGAAAAAGATCGTCGGCTCGAAGCCATTTTGCAGACGGGTCAACTCCGAAGTCGTGCTGGGCTGGACATGCTCGCCCAGCGCACTCGAGCCCGGCAGGCCTATCAAGCAGGTGAATCCCCATGAGTGCGGTGCAACGGACAGATCTTGAGTCGTTGGCCACCGCGCTGTTGGAGCGAGTGGATGGATTGGTGGAAAGCAATGCCAAGTTGCAGTCCGAGGTGCATTCGCTTCAGGCCGATTTGCAAGCGGCCCAAGCCCGCTTGGATCGTCATGGGGCGTTGGCCAGATTGGGGGAGATGGCTGCGGGCATCGCTCACGAAATCCGGAACCCTCTCGCAGGCCTTCGCTTGTACGCCCAAGCGCTGCATGAAGACCTCCAAGCCATGCCTGAATCACAAGTTCTGGTAGACAAGCAGTTGTCGGCCGTAGATGCGATGGAATCGATCGTTCGAGACGTTCTGGCTTTTGCTCGAGAAGAGAAGATCAATCCCCAGCCGTGTCTGGTCACCGATTTGATGCAATTGGTCCGCGCTCGATGCGAGCCTTTGGAGAACAAATTCGGAGTCACCCTCAGCTTTGGTGAAGTCTCCCCAGAGCTGGAAGTTCATGTGGAGTCCGAGTTGGTGGTGTCCGCGTTGTGCAATTTGGTCCGGAACGCGGCCGAGGCATTGCATGAAGCTGCCACCACGTCAGGTCTGGTTCGGATCGAGGCTGGTTCTGATGAATTGCCGATTCTTCACCGTGACGGACGGTTGTTGGCTCGGCCGGCAGTTCGATTCCGAGTGCAAGACAATGGTCCGGGTGTTCCCGGGGAGCGTGCGGATCGAATTTTCAATCCCTTTTACACCACCCGACCCACGGGTACGGGGCTTGGATTGGCAATCGTGCACAAATTCATTCTCGCGCATCAGGGTGATGTGCGATTGCTCTCAGAGACCGCTGAAGCGGGTGGCTCCGGAGCAACTTTTGAAATACGACTGCCGGTTTCCGGCGGAGAGGAATCCTGATGGCTCGGATTCTTGTGGTTGATGACAAGGAAGTGGTCCGTGATGGGGTCGGGCTCACCTTGGCCAGATCGGGACACGGGGTATGTCCCGCCTCGGATGGCGCGTCGGCTTTGGAGCAACTGGACAAGCGAAAGATCGACTTGGTGATTACCGATTTGTCGATGCCGGGTATGGATGGCTTGGAGTTGTTGCACGCCATCCGTGAACGCGACGAACACATGCCCGTGATTTTGATGACGGCCTATGGCTCCATTGAAAAAGCGGTCGAAGCCATGCGTGCGGGCGCTTGGGATTTTGTGACCAAGCCTTTTCATGGCGATGAATTGCAGCTTGCGGTTTCAAGGGCGCTTGAACATGGGGCGATGCGGAGAGAGAACCAGACTCTTCGTGCGGCCGGACAGTCCGAAGTGGTGGACATGGTGGCCAATGCACCAGCGATGCAGAATGTGGTGGCTCAGCTCGAAGTCATTGCGGAAGCCAACGCTGATGTGCTGCTGACCGGGGAATCTGGGGTCGGAAAAGAGGTTGCCGCCAAATGGATCCACGAGCGTTCGCCTCGAAAAGATGGCGGTTTTCTCGCCGTCAACTGTGCGGCCCTGCCAGGACCGTTGCTGGAGAGCGAGTTGTTTGGTCATGAGAAGGGTGCTTTCACCGGAGCCGCTGAACGCCGGCTGGGCCGCTTTGAACTGGCCGATGGTGGCACGTTGTTGCTGGATGAAATTGGTGAACTTGATCTGGCGCTGCAGTCCAAGTTGCTCCGCGTCCTTCAGGAGCGGACTTTCGAACGCGTGGGGGCAAGCCGTTCCATCCGGACCGATGTCCGGGTGATCGCAGCCACCAATCGTGATCTGGCGGCTGAAGTGCGGGCGGGTCGATTCCGTGAAGATTTGTTGTATCGCTTGAATGTGCTGCCCGTGCACCTTCCACCCCTACGCGATCGTCGCGAAGACATCATTGTGTTGGCCGACCGGTTCTTGGCCGCGGCCGCGCGTCGTGATGGTCGGGCGGTGCCATCATTGACCGCAGATGCCCAGCAAGCTTTGGTGGCATACGGCTGGCCAGGCAACGTCCGTGAGTTGCGGAATATCTGTGAACGGGCCGCGGTCTTGTGTCGCAGTACTGAAGTTCCGGGGCGAATTCTGACCCCTTGGCTTGGAGGAAGCGATGGGGGGTCGGACGTGGCCGTCGAGATCGAAGTTCCTGCGGCTCTGGCACCAGAATCCACGGCGTTGCCCACTTGGGTGTGTGATGGTCAGGGCAAAACACTTGAGGTATTGGAGCGCGAGACCATCTTGGCCACGCTGGAAGCTTGCGGCGGTCACCGCCAGAACACCGCGCGTGCTTTGCGCATTGGGGTTCGGACCCTGGGGCTGAAATTGCGCAAGTGGAAGGATGAGGGGCTCATTGCTCAAGATCGATAGTGGGAACGCCATTTGCAGGATAGGTACAACAAGCCATGACCACACCAGTTCATAGTTCGGCACCCGGCAGTCTCGGCGCCCTCCATGCGGCATTCCGATTCAGCGCCCAGCGACACGAAGTTCTGGCGGACTCCGTGGCCAATTTGGACACCCCAAACTTCCGTCCCAAAGATCTCGATGTGGCCTCATTTGAGGCATCATTGTCCGAGGCCATCGAGGCCAAGCGTGATGTGGATGCCGCGCGTTTGGACCCCAAATTGCTTCCGGCGGCTTCAGCATCACGTGTTGCCATCGGCGGCGAATTGCTCTCACACGATGGTTCCGACCGGTCCCATGAAGTGTTGGCGCAACGAATGACTTCAAACCTCCTCCGGTTCCGAGCCTTGGCCGGCATGATTCGTGGCCGCTGGGACATGCTTGGCACCGTCACCCGAGGACGACTTTGATCTGCCTACAGGGCGAACGCACAGGACAGGATGAACCATGGATCTCTCACTTAGCATTTCGACCAGTGGCATGATCGCCCAGCGGCGGCGCCTGGAAGTGGCTTCGCAAAATCTTGCCCACCAGTTCACCTTGCTTGATGCAGAGGGCAACTACGCCCCTTATGAGCGGCGCGAAATTGTCTTTGAGCCCAATGAGCAAGGGGGGGTTCGTGCGGCTGAAGTCCGCGTGAGCGAGACCCCGCTGCGGATGAAATTCGACCCCACCCACGCCTTTGCCAACGCGGATGGGTATGTTGAAGTGCCCAACGTGGATCCAGTGGTGGAAAATCTTGAGGCCATGGTGGCCCTTCGTTCGTACCAAGCCAACGCCCAAGCCGCTGAAATTGGCAAATCCATGATCCAAACGGCCATCGAGCTCATTGCCTGAACGGGAGACCCCTGATGACCAGCCCAGTCCCTCCAGACCCCATCGGATTGATTCGGCCCTCTGGGCTTCCGAACCCAACTGGTGCGCCCAAGTCCATTGATAACAATGGGAAAGAGTTCGGAAACGTCCTTCGCGACCAGCTTGAAGCCGTGAATGCGCTCTCGGTGCGGGCCGAGCAGGCTCAGGAAGATTTTGCCGCGGGCAAGCGAAGTGACCTCGAAACCGTGGTGGAGCAGACCCGGGAAGCCGATGCCGCTGTTCGCATGGTGGTCCAAGTTCGAAACCAGCTGCTCGAAGCCATAGAAGAAATCAAGCAAGTCAGGCCGTAATGCCGATGAATCAGTGACCACATCGGGCAGGAGGCCCGGTGGTGTGGCACTCATGGTGCCTCACCGGTCGGCACGGAGGCCCGCATGGCGAAAATCGCTGATTCCATTCAATCCATTCGCACCAAGCTTGGCGCCCTTGATCCTCAAGCAAGAATGCTTGCGGCCATGGGGACGGTGGTGTTGGTTGGTGTGGTTTGGTTTTCTGTATCCGCCCTCCAAGGGGATTCCTTGGTTCCGGTTGGTCTGAAAAATCGTGACCCCAAGGCGTTCCAAGTGGCGCTGACCAAAATCCAGCAGGCCCAGATCACCCACGAGGTGCGCGGGGACAACGAGATTTACGTGGCCAACGAAGACCGGGCGATGGTCGAAGCTCGACTCGCCGAGTCTGGTGTCCTTGATCCTCAGCGGTTGGATATGGAAAGTGCCATCGGGGAGCGCAGTCCGTTTGAGTCGGATGAGAGTTACCGAACCCGTCTGTTGGTTGCAACTCAAAATCGCCTCTCCAACATATTGTCCAACTTCGATGATGTCACTGCGGCTGAAGTGGTGATTGCTCAGCCCAATCGGCGAGGTTTGGGACGGAGTGCCGTCGTGCCAACCGCTTCGATCCAACTGCGTTCTCGGTCAGGTGAAGTCTCCGTTGAACTCGCCACCAGTGCCGCCGGTTTGGTGGCCGGTGCGGTTCCGGGGCTCGCGCTTGAAACCGTCCGCGTGACCGATGCGGCCAGTGGCATACTGGTTCCGGTGGAGGCCCCTAGCCGCAGTGGTTCTGCTGCCCAGCGTCTGGCCCAGTCACTTGAAGATCGCTACGAAGCTGACATTCGAGATTTTTTGAGCGATATTCCTGGCATCAAGGTTCTCGTTCGGGTGACCACCAATGCCGATCGTCGCCGAACCGAGCGAAGAAGTCTCGAAGACGGCAAGACGGTTGAAATGGAATCAACTGAGACCTCGGCTGATCCGGTTGAGCCGGCTGGAGGTACCCCGGGCATTCGAGCCAACACGGGATCGTCGGTTTCGCCTCCAACCCGGGTTGCCCGATCAGAGCGTGAGCAGTCTCGACGGATGTTGAATGCATTGCCAGGGGAGTCCACGTTGAGCGAACTCGACTCTGGAACCAAGATTGAACGCATCTCCTGCTTTGTTCGGATACCACGTGCCGTGTTTGCCGCCTCTGCGCCAGGTGCAGGCTCAGGCGAAGGCGAGGCGGAAGCCTATGAACAAAGCATCGAAGCGGAAATTGCTCAAATTCAAAAGGGCCTGGAGGGCATTATTCCCCCCGAAGAGGGCACGGTTGAAGTTGTGTTGGATGATCTCGGACGACGGGCCGGAAGTCCTCTTCCATCCAACGGGGTCCTGACGGTTGGTGAAGCCTCCGGCTTTGCCGCGTGGTCTGACAACTTGCTGGCGGGAGTGTTGGGCGTGGCCGTGTTGTTGGTGCTCTGGCGGGTGCTTGCGACTTCAGGTGGTGGTGATGCTCCGGCCGATTCCAGCTTCTTGGAAGAACTTGACTTGGATGAGGCTGAACAAGCTCGGTTGCGTGACATTGAAGAGTTGATCAAAGAAAATCCAGATGAAGCGGTGGCCGGCTTCTTGGGCCTGGTTCGTGGGAAGGAGCCAGCGGCATGAAGGATGCCATGGATACCAAGCGTCAAGCCGCACTGGTCTGGCTGAGCCTGTCTGCAGAAGCCAAACAAGTCATGCAAGACCGGCTGGGTGACTTCCCTGAAGAAGTCCGAGTGTTGGCGGAAGAGTTGAATGCCATTGAGTCAGCTTCTCGCGAAGAGGTCAAGGTGGCCATCGATGGCTTTTACGAAACGCGGATGGAAAACCGCTATGTCCGCCATGGTGGTCATGCGCAGGCCCGAGCATTTGTCGAGGGCGCGGTCGATTCTGAGGAGGCCGGCCGGATCATGGCCCCCATCGAGCGGAAGGCGCCACGCCGAAAGCCTTTTTCTTCGGTGGCCAGCAAGCTTGGAGGGGCAAAGCTTTTGGAGTTCATCCGAGATGAGCACCCGCAGACTTTGGCGGTCATTCTTTCTCACCTGCCCACTACCCAGCAGCAAGACGTGATGGCCGCTCTGGAAACCGATTTGGCGGCTGAAGTGGCTCAGCGCATCGCGACCATGGATCGAATGGTCCCCGAAACCGTCGCCCTTGTTGAAGATGCATTGAACAGTCGTCTGCAGACCATGACCAAGAGCCAGGCCGAAGAAATCGGCGGGGCCGACACTGTGGCCAGCATGATTGGCGGATTGACACCAGAACAGCAGGTGGCGATTTTAGAGCAGTTTGAAGAACCCTTGCGAAGGCAGATTCAAGAACTGCTGTTGAAATTTGAAGATCTGTTTGCCCTCGAAGGCAAAGAATTCAATGAGGTCTTCACCAAGGGCTTTACGCCCCCTGAGTTGGCTCTTGCGACCTACGAATCTCCTGAGCAACAAGACATGGTCTTGGCCAATTTGGGGGACAAGGCCACCACATCATTCGAAGAAGCTTTGGATGAGTACCGATCGGGTCGAGTCAAAGTCAAAGATGTTCGTGAAAAGCAAGCTGAAATCATCAAGCACGCACGCCAGTTGGAACAGGAAGGCACCATTTCACTTGGTGGTGATGAGGAATTCCTTTAATGGGTTTGCGTAAGTCAGCATCTCGAGCGGAACCTTTGCTGATCGATCTTTCTGAACTCGGTGACTCCACCCGTCGAGTTCGGCAGCAAGCTGAAGCACAGGCCCAACAGGTGCGTGATCGAGCCGCGGAGGAGTCTCAAAGTCTTCGCGATGAAGCAAAAGCATCTGGTTTTGATGAGGGGTACGCGGCGGGTATAGAGGAAGGTCGTGCCGAGGGTGTGCGTCAGGCTGAAGCGGCCCGTGCTGAAGAACTGCAAACCTTGGTGGACCAGCTCCAACAAGTTGTGGTTGATGTGGTTGCCCAAACTGAGTCATGTGAATCAACTTTTGCCCGTGTGGTGCCCGAGGTGGTGGAGGATCTGGTGCGAAAGATCCTTCCCACCGCGGCCCTCAGGCAACCCGATCTGGTTCGTGACCATGCCCTCGCTTTGGCTCGGGAGGTGCCGGCTCCGCGGAGCCTCCGTATCTTTGTTGCTCCCGATGCTCACCAGAGAATGAGTTTGGATCTCCCATCCTTTCTTGAAGCACTCGGTCCACGTGAGCGGGTTGATTTGTTGCCCGATGAATCGTTGCAACCAGGTGATGTCCGGCTTGAGCATGGATCAGGAGTTATCGATGGCCGCCTTTCGGAAGCGATCGATCGGCTGGCGGGGGAAATGTTGTCGTGACGTTGACCGCGCAGACATCTTTGTCCGAAATTCCCGGGCTCCTTCGAGACCGAATCGCCACCGTCGACCCATTTCTCCGATCTGGGACCGTCTCTGAGGTACGCAACGATGCGGTGCGGGTTCGAGATTTGTTGGTGGGTGTGGGGCATCCCGTGTGCTTTGCAGCGGGGGTTGGGGGGGAGGTTGTCGCAGCCTCCGAAGAAGATGTGGTTGTGGCTCTTGATCAAACGGCTGAAGGTTTGAAGCCCGGCGATCAAGTGACCGCTTCGCCAGTTGGTCTGGGTATTGGATTTGGACCAGAGTTGTTGGGGCGAGTGATCGATGCTCGAGGTTTTCCGATCGATGGGGGGCCGTCTTTGACCGGTTTGCCCCAACGTCCATTGGCCAACCCAACCCCATCGGCTTTGGAACGTCCGTTGATTGATGCACCGTTGCCGACCGGGGTTCGCGCTATTGATGCCATGGCGACGGTGGGGGCAGGCCAGCGTATGGGCATTTTTGCGGGCGCCGGGGTGGGGAAAAGCACCCTTCTTGGTCAAATTGTTCGTCATGCTGAAGTTGAAGTCAGTGTGATTGCTTTGGTCGGGGAGCGAAGCCGGGAGGTTCGAGAGTTTGTTGATGATGTTTTGGGGCCTGAAGGACTCGCACGATCAGTGGTGGTGGTGGCCACGGGCGAGGAAACCCCTTTGCGGCGACTTCGGGCAGCCAAGGCTGCGTGTGCGATCGCTGAAGGATTTCGAGCTTCCGGCCAAGAGACTCTGTTGGTGATGGACTCTTTGACCCGCGTGGCCCATGCGGTGCGACAACTTGGCCTCGCCGCGGGAGAGCCCCCAGCCACCCGGGGGTATCCACCTTCAGTGTTCCAACATCTGGCTGAGTTGGTCGAACGGGCGGGACGGATCAATGGCCCCAATGGATCTGTTGGAATCACCGGGTTGTTTACGGTGCTGGTTGAAGGTGACGATGAGACTGAACCAGTGGGTGATGCGGTTCGCGGTCTGTTGGATGGTCACATTCGCTTGGACCGTCGGCGTGCTGATGCGGGCCAGTTTCCAGCTATTGATCCGGTGGGTTCTCGTTCCCGCCTCATGGAGCGTATCTGTGACCCCATCCATCGACAAAGCGCACGCACTTTGCGGGCGGGATTTGCCGAGTTGGATGAGGTGGCGGAACTCCGGGCCGTGGGTGCGTACCAGCCGGGAAGCCATCCGCTGCGTGACCGAGCCGTGCAACTTGAATCTGTCTTGAGCCAATTCTTGATCCAAGAACCCACGGAACAGTCCAACTACCCAGCTACTCTCGATGTTCTGCAGAAAATCGCAGGCGCATTGGAGGGAGAGGGATGAAACCATTTCGCTTCCAGCTCGATCCTCTGTTGCTCAAACTTGAG
Source organism: Phycisphaerae bacterium (assembly GCA_002705085.1). GTDB lineage: Bacteria > Planctomycetota > Phycisphaerae > Phycisphaerales > SM1A02 > UBA8653. The sequence continues at coordinate 15,917 of PAHO01000042.1, forward strand.
GCGGATGAACGTGGCGCACATGAAGCATTGTCAGCTTTGCAGCGGAAGCGAAGCATCCAGGAAGATCGAATACGAGTAATCGCGCAAGAGAACCAGGAAGACTTGCAAAGGCAGGCATCTGATTTGGTGGGACTGGTGGATCCTGACCAGGTCCGTCAACGCGCCGCCTTGGCGTTTTCTCGTTCGCGAGAGGCTGACCGGTTGGTTCTGGAGATTGCGGCGGGGGAACCCGCGTTTCGTGAAGCCCAGCAGCGGCTGGCGTTGGTGCGCCGCGAGCGCCGTCAATACGAAGCGCTTCGAGAACGGCGTCTTTCAGCACATCGCCGTGAAGAGCGACGCCGGGATCAGATCGAAATGGATGAGATTGCCCAAAGAATGGCCTCTGGCCCAGACCCCCGACGGAGAATGGCATGAAGCAAGGTGAGAATCCATGGTTTCGGGTGCTCGGAGGAGTGGCTATCGTCAACGTCCTGCTGATTCTGGGCGTCTTGGTTTGGTTGCGTGCCGAAGGTCGCCTTGATGCCAATCGGGTGCAGCAAATTGCCGCAGTCTTGCAACCTGAGCCAGCGATGGTCGAAACTGAGCCCGAACCCCAGAGGTTGGTTGCAGAATCGGGCGGGCAGTTGGTCTTCGCTTCTTCACATTTGGTGATTGGGAAGTTGTTTGATCAAGTCAAAGAGCAAGAGAGATTGATCGCGGAGAAAGATCTTGAGCTGGCGAGCCAGCAAGATGACATTTCTTCGCTGGAAGGCGTGGTGGCCGCGCAACGGAAATTGCTTGATGAGGACCCTGAGGTGGATCTGTTCGCCATGGGGGAGGCGATGGCGGCCGATTATGCCGGGCTGCCGTCCGAGGCCGCGCAGCAATTGCTGATGTTGTACATCGAGAGCCCTGAGAAAGCCGCGGGGTTGTACAGCACACTGGGTGGTGTGGACCTGCAGGATGTGATCCGGGCCCTTCACAAGGAGGATCGTGCCCAGGTGGTACAGGACTTGCAACGTCTCAAGCATGAGCATGCCTCTCGTGCCCGCAAGCCCGCCACCATCAGTTCTGCCAAGTCGGCCGAGTCCGTCTCGCCCCGCTGATGCCTCCACTGGGTTCGTTCTTTCGGACACCAGTGCGGCTGATTTTGAAGGCCCCGAGGGTGATGTCTCGGTGGATCGCAACGAAGGCCATTCTCCGAGCCCCGTGGGATCAGGGGACCTCTCTGGTGCTGATGCCGAATCCCAGCCTGAGGAAGAGGTGGGTTCAAGTTCTGGGGATCTTCCAGCGTCGGGCCATTTTTCCGGTGCTGAATCACCAAAGAAATCTGAACCCCATCATTCTGATTCGCCTTCGTTGCCTTCAGCCACGGGGCGATCAACTTCAAATCCGCTCCCGGAATTGGAGTGGGTTGGACCAGGCCCAGCCAAGCAAAGCCAAAGACCGGAGGGGCCGGCTCCGAAATTTACGACTCCAGTGGAGGATTCGACTCTCCGGACGGCCCCAGTGGTCCAGCGTCATGGTGCCATCCAAGGCGGCGNCCAGCAGATTTCTTCTGGTCGGATGCTCTCAGCCTCAGCGGTGTTGTCCGATGCACATGCAGTGGCTCCCCACAGTGGGGCGGCAGCATCTTCCGTGTCATCTGGTTCTTTGGGCTCTCGGCCCCTCGCAGAGGTTCCATTGTCCCAAGAGCAGGGCGCGAGTGCAGAGCGGGGGGGCGTCGTGCCGTCTGCGGCATCGCGTGCCGCAGACGCGGTGGCTTCACCAACTGGAAAGGTCTCTTCAGCCGAGGTGCCCCAAAGCAGTCGCAATGCCGGCCAAGTCGACGTTGACTTGATGGCATTGGCCCGCCCGGATCGCACGCAGGGTGACGCCGTGCGTCACCAGGTGGTCCCGGTCGAGCAAAACTCTCGGGAAGCGGCTGACCCCAAATCAACACCCGTGCGAGAGGCCGCAGGTTCCACGCCACCTCCGGTTGATCCGGCGCTGCCCGCCCGGGAAGGTGTGGCTGATCCCGTCCGGGTTGTCCAACAGGCTGGTTCATCCAGTTGGGCCAAGCCAACTTCGCCTTCTCAGGCCGCAGATCTCATGGGGTCTTCGGCCGGGGGTGCCGAAGGGGCTGCGTCTGAAGATGTGCCGGTTTCGGTGAATCTCACCCGTCGAGCGCTCCGATCCTTAGGGCGAGGGCATGGCGGGGCGACGGTTGTGCAGCTTCGACCGGCACAATTCGGCAAGGTGACAGTTCGGGTGCAACTGGAGGAGGGGCGGGTTCAAGCAGACTTGGTCGCTCGTACTCCTGAGGCCGCTCGGGTTCTTGGCGAACATCTTCGTTTGTTGCGGGACAGTTTGGAGCACAAGGGGCTCGTGGTGGATCGCCTGGAAGTCCGAGAGGAGTCGAAGGCCGAATCATCGCGAGCCACCCAGGACCGGCAAAGCGATGCCGATTCTGACCAGTCGGGGGCGGAGCGTGATCACCACGACGGTGACGCGCCTTCTGATCAACGGGCGTCGGCATCGCGGGTGCGATCTGGCGGTTGGTCGGATGAGTTTGATCGGCTATTGATGGCCGCAGAGGAGCAAGCATGAGTGCGATTCAGTTTGGTGGTGCTTCGGGGGCAGGTGGGACGCCAGATGCGTTCGGTGCCTTGGGCAGTGAGGAGTTCTTGCAAATCATCCTTACGGAATTGACCAGCCAAGACCCGCTGTCGCCCAACGACACGTCGGCTTTGCTTGATCAGATTTCGACCATTCGGTCCATCGAGAGCGATCTTGCCTTGGGTGACCGTTTGGATGCCATCGTTACCGAGAACCAGCTGACCAGTGCGGCTGGGATGATCGGGAAATTTGTCTCCGGCTACGCCGAAGGTTGGGGCAACGTCACCGGATTTGTCGTGGCTGCGCTGCGGCAGGGTGACTCGGTGGCGATCGAACTGGATACCGGTTGGATTGTCCCTCTGCAAAATGTCGAAGTCGTCTTGGAGCCTGAATCGATTCCAAATGGTCCTGAGGTTCCAGAAGAGCCAGAAGAGCCGGAAGAACCCACCCCAGAGTCACCAAACGATGAAGTCGGCAACAGTGGCGCATCCGCGCAGCCTTTGCCGCCACAAGTGGGCCCCGGATCACCTCCAGAGCTCGGATAACTCTGGCACGGGGTTTGCACACAACACTTTGAACGTCCATTTGAATTCATCCATCTCTGCAGGAAGCAACGATGCCGTCAACCACCTCCCTCTACACCGGACTCTCCGCTCTTTCCGTCAACTCTCAACGCTTGGATTCCATTGGTAACAACATTGCCAACGTGAATACCACTGCGTTCAAGAGCAGCCGCATGCTGTTTAGCAGTCAGTTTGCCCGAACCCTTGGGGTTGGAACTGCACCAGGAGCTTTCACAGGAGGAACCAATCCCAGCCAAGTTGGTCTTGGGGTTGGTGTGGGGGGAACCCAGAAGAATTTCTCTTCTGGTGCCATCAGTGTCACGGGGCGGGCAACCGACGTGGCCATCGAAGGTGATGGGTTCTTCATCGTTGACCTTGCCGGAGAGCGGCTCTACAGCCGTTCGGGCGCTTTCGAATTGAATGAGAACAACGAGCTGGTGAGCATCAATGGCGGCCGGATCCAAGGGTTTGGGGTGGATGAAAACTTCCAAGTCCAGGCCGGTGAGTTGGCCCCATTGACGATTCCGGTTGGCACACTCACTTTGGCTGAGGCCACCAATCAAGTCGAATTCAATGGCAACCTTGATGCCGATGGCGAAGTCGCCACCACAGGCGCGGTTGCCACCAGTGCGGGGCTGTATTCCGACGTCTTGCTCGGTACTCCGATCGACGAGACTTTTGATCTCACGGTGCCCGGGAACACCATCTACATGGCGGATGCAAACGGAACGAGCGCCATTGCTCTCGAGGGTGGGGAGCCGGGTCCCATCATCACCATCGGTGGTATCGAAAAGGCCGGTCAGGATCTGGGAACCCATACTTTCCAGTTCACCACGAACGCCACGGGATCAACCGCTGATGCCACGGGGGCCACCATGGGTGATTTCATGAATTGGCTCGAAGCCACCTTGGGCTTGACCAGCGAAGATGGATTGGGGGGAGGAATTTCGTTGGATCCAGCCACCGGTGGCCTGGTGGTGACCAGCAATGAGGGGACCGCGCAGGCCCTCGACTTGGAATCCAGTGATTTCACGGTTTCCAACAACGGCACCGGGGCCACGCAGCCGTTCATGTTCAGCGACACCGCCGAAGCGACTGGTGAATCCGTGCGAACTTCCTTTGTCGTTTACGACTCTCTGGGAGCGCCGTTGACCATTGACATGACGATGGTCTTGCAGTCCACAGATCCCAATGGGGGCTCCACCTGGGCTTGGGTTTCTGAAACCGATGACAATGACACGCTGGGCCGCATTGTTGGATCAGGGACCTTGACCTTTGATAGTGAGGGGCGATTGGATTTCGTTGATGGGAACGCTTTGTCCATTGTTCGCGACAACGGAGCGGACTCGCCTCTGGACATCACGATTGAGTTTGGCGGCGATGAGCAAGGTGAGCTTTCGGCCTTTGCGTCCTCGGTCAGTTCGCTCGCGGCCGTCAGTCAGGATGGATCGGCCCTAGGTACGCTTGCTAACTGGTCGGTTGCCGAAGATGGAACCATCCTGGGTTCATTTACCAACGGCTTGACCCGAGAGTTGGGGGCGATTGCATTGGCCCGGTTCTCGAACAACGGTGGCTTGGTTGATCAAGGTGGTGGATACTTTGGCGTAGGACCAAACTCTGGAGAGCCACTGGTTGGTCGTCCGCTCGACTTTGGCAACGGCCGGTTGCTTGGCGGATCATTGGAGTTGTCCAACGTCGATCTTTCACAGGAATTCATCGACATGATCTTGGCCCAGACCGGGTACAGCGCGGCATCTCGGGTGATTACCACCACCGACGAGCTGATGGAACAGCTCCTCTTGATTGGTCGATAAATCGCGAAGCGATTCCTCGCCTTCGCTTCAGCTTGGATCGAGGCCGTCGATCTGATCGGTTGGTGAGGAACGGTGCCGGAAGGTCGCTCGTTCGATCATCAGTTCGAGCGATTGGCAAATCAGGTCGATATCTCGGTTTGAAAGACCGGGGTAGAAGGGCAAGGCGATGGTTCGGCCTGAGATTGAGTTGGCAACGGGTGTGTTGCAGGCGTTGGGTTCGCAGCGACCTTGCCAAGCTGGGGTCTGAGGGATGGAGGGGAAGTATCTGGCGCACGAGATCTCGTGTCCGGCCATGGCCTCGATGACTTCATCTCGGACCGTTGCATTCCACCGTCCGGTGAGGCGGACGCAATATGCAAACCAAGAAGGTCGACTCGATGGTTCGACGCTGGGCAGAATGAGGTCCACATTTCCCGAAAGGCGAGCGGTGTACTGGGCGGCCACTGCTTCACGTTGATCAAGAATTTCATCGAGTCGAGAGAGTTGTGCGTTGCCCAAGGCTCCCGACATTTCGTCGAGTCGGAAATTCCATCCTGGTCGTACGAACGTTGCTCCATCCTCTCCACGGCCGTGGTTGGCCAAGGAGCGGCATCGCTCAGCCAGTCGAGTGTCATCGGTTACAACAACTCCGCCTTCTCCGGTGGTGATCTGCTTGTTTGGGTAAAAACCAAAGACCGAAGCGCGACCAAATCCGCCAACCGGTCGACCGGAGATGCGCCCTCCAAGTCCTTCACAGGCATCTTCGATGAGGGGGATCTCGTGTGCGGCACACAGCGCTTCCAGTTCGGGCATTCCGGCGGGATTTCCGAAGGTTTCGGCGGCCAGCACCGCACGAGGTTTCAGCTCCAGAAGTTGTGCAACCGCGTTCAAGTCCACATTTAAAGTTCGTGGATCACAATCCGCGAACAAAGGGGTGGCGCCCAAGGACCAGACGGCGTTGGCCATGGCCACAAAGCCAAAGGCAGGGACCACCACTTTGTCCCCAGGTCCGATTCCCAATGCAGCCAAGACCAAAGTGAGCCCCGCGGTCCCAGACGAACACGGGATTCCGCTGCTGCGCTGGGTTCTTTCTGCAATCGCTTTGGCAAATTGTTCGGCCCGTGGTCCACTGGCCAAAACAGGAGATTGCAACACCTCCAGGACCGCTTGGCGTTCGGCTTCGGTCAAACTGGGTCTGGCCAAAGGAATGCCGTTGCTCATCGGCGTTCAGCCTGCAACGCGCTTCGCCGCACCCGGTCGATCAAGAGCCGCATGGGGACTTCGCCTTGTTCGGGGAGAGATTGCGTGGATTCGTCAAGTTCCAAGGATTTGGTGATCCGCTTGGCAGCGCCATGGACCGTCGAGTGCCGTTCCCGACCCAGTTGGTGGGCAATCTCTGGCCAAGACAAAGTGGTGAGATCACGCAGCAGGTAGGCGGAGACTCCGCGGGCGAGCGTAATGCGTCGATGCCGGCTGTTCCCAAGCAGTTCGTGGCGGGGGATGTTCAAAGCTTCGCAAACCGCGTTGACCACATCGGCTGGTCGGACCGGGCGTGGAGCGGCAGCAGCGCCAAGGGTTTGCGTGACCAAATGCAAACCGATGGTCTCACCGGAACCCACCAGTCGGGCCATGGCATCAAGTCGGGTGAGCGCGCCTTCGAGTTCTCGAACCGTACCCAGTGTGCGTTCTACCACCAACTCGGCTGCGGCAGGTTCGAGGGTCAGACCTCGTCGGCTGGCCAAGTGATTGACGATTGCCAAACGGGTATTGACATCAGGGGACTCGATGTGCACCACCATGCCGGACACGCATCGAGAACTGAGCGCCCGAGAAAAGGCTTTGAAGCGGTTTGGGTGCCCATCACCAGCGAGCAACAGTTTGGTGCCGTGGAGCAAGCAGGCGTCCAGCATGTGCAGGAATTCGTTTTGCGTGCCTTCTTTATGAGAGAAGAAGTGCACGTCATCGATGGCCAAGAGATCCAACGTTCGCAATTGTTGTCGGAACCGTTCCAAATCATGCTCACGGACGGCACGGATGTATTCGTTCGTGAATTGCTCAGCGGAGTAGTAGCGGATCCGGCTGAATTGAGCCGAAGCGGCACGAACCGCCCCTTGCAGAAGGTGGGTCTTGCCTACCCCACAATCCCCATGCAAAAACAAGGGCGACATGGGGGAGGCATGCTGAGGATCTTCGAGGAGTCGACACACCGATCGGTAAGCCAGTTGGTTGCTGGGACCTTCGACGAAATGTTCAAGTTGCCGGTAGGCGGCCATGGGGCCACCGTGGTTGCGGTTGACCTGATGAGAAGTGGAAGGTCCTCGGCTTGGTTTCCAATTGGAGTTGGAAGGGGTCGGGGCTTTGTGGGGTGGGTTGGAAGCCTCGTTTGCGGTTGGGCTTTCGGCCAGGTTTGGATCAGTGGCGGGGGCGGCCTCAGCTTCTGGTCGAACACAAATACGCCAAGGAGGGGTGCGCTCGCTGCGGAGTCCTTTGCAGGCCGTGCGCAATTCGGGAATGAATTTGGTCTCCACCCAACGGGCCGCGAATGCGTTGTCGACTTCAATCACCACCGACTGGTGATCTTGGCCAGATCCCTCAGATTGAATGCTGGCGCTGGCGTTGCCCAGCCAGCGGTCGTACTTTGTTTCCCCCAATTCTCGACGCAAACTTCCCAGGATGGCGGCCTCTTGTTCGTGCTGGCTCATTCCAGGTGATTGCGACATCGGGGGGCCTCATGCAAGGAAAGGTGGGCATGTTTTTGCTGGGCCCAGAGCTTGGGAACAGGACACAGCAACAGCGAGTCAACATCCGAAGAGTTGACTTGGTGAAAAACTCGTGATTGGTGATCGGGTCGAAGCCTGGTCACCGACGAGCTACGTCGATGGGCTGCCATGCCTGAACCAATTGGTGTCGCTCTGAATGTTTTGGCCCGGATTGGGGGGCACCATTCAAGGCCAACCAGTTGGTGTCGACGAGTCCATGTCGAGGAGCGGAACTTTACCGAAAGTTGACAGTGCTGCAAGTGGTCCGATTGATAAAAACACCAAACAGGTTGATAAGTGGATGTGAACCATGCGGTAAAAGATTTTGCCCTTGATGTTCTGCGATGGTGACAGCCATTGGGGCAGAAGATGTGGATAAGTCGCGTTGGATTCGGACCTCACCCGGTGCACTGGTTTGGGGGGTCGTTGAAAGTTCCCACCGATCCGGCAATCGCATGTTTTTCTGCGAGTTGCTAGCGAATTTCGGCAATCCATGCAACCCGTGACTCGCGTGCTTGCAGTTCAAATCTGCGGTACAGCTTGAGGGCGGGTGTGTTTTGCCGGTCCACGTGGAGTGACAAAGGCAACTTGCGCGTGATGGCGACCTGGTTGGCCTTTTCCATCAGTTGCCAACCAAGTCCTTGGCCCCGATGTTTGGGGACCAAGCCCACGTAAAGCACCTGCAGCAGGTGACGCTCGGGAGTCTCAGCCATGAGCAAAACCCCCACCAGTTCGGTGCCAATACTCGCCGCCATCCATTGGTGCCTCACCCCTGATGCTTCGTGCCCGACCAGGATGTCTTCTGGATCACGCCGCCCACGGAGCCCGGGGCAGTCTTGGGCATCGATGTAGGTCTCCAAGAGCAATTCATGCAGGGTTCGTGGATCGAGATCATCACAATCGCACCATGTGATGCTTGGTTGTTCCGTTGCTCCTGGGACTTTTGATGCGGTGGGTTCGGGAACCGATGCCGTGCGGAGGAATTGCAGTTCAGCCAACCATTCCATCCCTCCCAATGTTGCTGCTTCGGCGGTCCCTACAGCCTCGGGAACGTGGACCAATTGGGCCAAGTGGTTGTCGGACTGGACGCCAGCTTCCAGCGCGGCTTTGAGGCAGCGTCCGGTGGCCGTTGGATCGTCGGCCGGACCAAGTGGGGTCCCCAAAAGCATTTCGATCCTTCCCGGCCGAGGCAGGGCCAATACGGCACCAAGAGGGTCCCCGGTCGGGCCCGCGCACCACAGTCGTGCCTCCTCTTCCCGGAGGGTTTTCCGCAGCCCGCGTACCGTTGAAGGTGGAGGGGGGGCAGCGTTTGGCGGCGTCAGCAGCCTCCCCAAAGCCGCATCCAGCTCTTTGGGGTCAGGGTTTCGGGGGTGAAAGGGATCAGTCATGGAAAGATCTGGCCTTGAATGACGGGCGAGCGGGCGATTTTGGGTACAGTAGGCCCTTCACAAGGGAGCCTTCGAATGCCATTGAAGACCGTACTTTCCGCCGCCGTTCTGATGTGTGCCTCCACCTTCTTGGTTGGTGTTGACTCTGCTGCGGCGTATCCGGTCCCCAAGCCGGTCCCTACCGCGTGGGAACTCAAGTGCGTCCCTGGGGTCCTGAGACTTTTTGCGGATCCTGCCGATGGCCAGCTCTACTGGTACATGACCTATCAGGTGCAAAATGCCTCAGGTCGTGATCAGATCTGGGTCCCTGATATGACCCTTTACAGTGACACCGGGGTCATCAGCAAAGCTGGTGTCGGCGTTCCCGGCCGTGTGAGCGAGTCCATTCGCGCCTTGCAAGGAAATCCCCTTCTGGAAACCCAAGACGAAATCATCGGGGATCTTCGACAAGGTTCGGAATATGCCCGCGACGGCTTGGCGGTTTGGCCTGTCCAGAATGACCGAGCCAATGAAGTCAGCATTTTTGTTGCGGGTCTTTCTGGGGAAACCGCTCGTGAGTTCCACCCGGTGACTGGAGAAGCAGTGATTTTGCGAAAATCGCTCCATCTGAAGTTCATGGTGGACGGGGATCTCGAGGGCCGCTTGTCCATGCCAGCATCCCTCATGACCTCAGAATGGGTCATCCGGTAACCCTCTGGCATTGGCCCTCACCGTATTTCTGGCCCCCGCTGGGTGAAGTGAAGGCTGGACAATAGAGCCGCTCTCGTCTAATATCTGTGGTTCGGCTGATGATGGCCGCTGGAGGATTTGCTGTGGCACACAAGAAGGGTCAAGGCTCTACACAAAATGGTCGCGACTCCAACCCGCAGTTCCGGGGCATCAAGCTCTACGGCGGGCAGGTCGCTCAATCCGGCAGCATCATCGTGCGTCAGTGTGGCACCAAGTTCCACCCTGGACACCTTGTCCGAATGGGCAAGGACAACACGCTCTACGCGGTCGCCAACGGCACCGTGAAATTCCGCGGCCGTTACGTTGACTTGATTCCTTCCGACGAAGGCGTCGAGGCGTTCGCGGCGGCCGGCTCTACGGCCAACTGATCCCACACCGGTTGTTCGGCCGCCTCTATTGCGATGCGCCCTCGACGCGATGTGGTGGCGTTGTGATCCGGAAGCGGGCCATTCCTTTCAAATGATGTTCACCAACCATGTTTGCTGATCGGGTCAAAATCTTTTGCCGAGCCGGTCGAGGCGGTGATGGTTCGTCTTCGATGCGCCGGGAAAAATTTGTTCCCAAGGGGGGGCCTGACGGTGGTGATGGTGGACGTGGCGGTTCAGTTTGGTTGGTGGCGGATGCTTCTTTGAATGAGTTTTCCCACCTCATGCACCGTCCCCATTTGCGGGCGGCCCACGGTGCGCACGGTGGAGGTCGTGACTGCTTTGGGGCCTCGGCCGAAGATCTTGAAGTCCTTGTTCCGGTGGGCACCATTGTGCGAGATGATCAAGGTCAACAATTGGCTGACTTGGTGGAAGTGGGCCAGAGATATGAGGCGGCCAAAGGGGGGCGAGGTGGCTTGGGGAACTTGCATTTTGTTTCCGCAACCAACCAGGCTCCCACCGAATGCACCCCCGGGGAGCCGGGAGAAGAGCGGGAACTTGATCTCGAGCTGCAGTTGATTGCCGACTGCGGGCTGGTGGGATTGCCGAATGCCGGAAAGAGTACTTTCCTCGCTCAGGCCACTTCAGCTGACCCTCGTATCGCTGATTACCCCTTCACCACATTAAGTCCGCACTTGGGGGTTGCGGTTCTGGGGGGTGACCGCCGGTTGGTTCTCGCCGATATCCCAGGGTTGATCGAAGGGGCGGCCGACGGGGCTGGTCTTGGTCACGATTTCCTACGTCATGTTGCCCGCACCAGAGTGTTGATCCACGTGGTCGATCTCGATCCCCCCGGGGGGAATGCTGCCGAGTCGCATCGCACCATCTTGGGCGAGCTGCAGGCTTTCGATGCGGAACTTGCGAGCCGACCTCGTATTTTGTTCGTCAACAAAGCCGATTTGATTCCCGAAGAACTTCGGGCCGACATGGTGGAAGAACTTCGTTCTGCCTTGGGGTCGACCATGGAGGCCACCGTGGTCTTGGGTTCGTCCGCAACCGGTGAAGGGGTTCGTGATGTGCTGGAGGCCTGCTGGCCTCTTCTGGAACGTCAGCCAGATCAGGGCTGGTCGGTCAATCCCGAGTGATTGGGGATTGGGCACTCTTCGTGGTGGCCTGTCCCAAATCTCGAATCCGGAGGATGGCCGGCCCCCGCCGGTAGATCGCGATCTTGGCCATGCGGACCCGTCCTCGATCGATACGTCGCAACAATTCCTGCAAGGCCAAGAGGCCAACCAGAACCGCTGCCAGAATGGGGATGAGGTCATTCACCATTGGATTCAGGATCGGTCCAATGCAGGTCTGACTTCACATTGCTTTGCCATCTAAACTTGGCGCATGCGATCGGTTGTGACGGTAATGCGGTGTGTTCTGGCTTACCTTCTGGGAGCAGGGACGTGCGTCGCTGCCCAAGACCAGATTGTTGGAGTGGGTCTGGCTGGTGCTGTACGCGAGAACGGGTGGGTTCCTCTGCAGGTCCGGCTGTCCTCGAGCGGTACGCCCCGGGAGGTCAAGGTCATTGGCTTGGGGGTCACTCCTGACGGCGATGTGTTGCACACGCCACAAATCGTTGGGGTGCCTCCGACTTCAGATGTTGAAGTGTCTGTTCTGGCTTTGCCAGCGTCTGATGCCTCTCAAGTAGAGGTCCTGGTCCAGGACCAGAACACAACCGTTCGTTTGGTCGCGCCAATGCCAACAAGAATTCCGGCTGCTTCGACCGTTGTGTTGTGCCTCGGTCCCGTTCCGAATGGTTTGGGACAACTTCGGGACCCCGATCCTCGCGTTCGAGGATTCACGTCGCCGGTAGAAGTTGCATCATTGACCGATATCAGTGAGTTGCCTTCGGATTGGCGAGCATTGGAAGCCGCAGACGTTTTGGTGTTGCCCGCAGAAGGATTGCCTGCAGCTTTGGGAAGTGTGCGTTGGCAGGCGTTGCAACGTTGGGTTCGTGAGGGGGGCCACTTGGTGTTGCATGGCACTGAGACTGGATGGGCTGCCAGCGATCCAATGTGGTGTGGGGTTGATCCGGTGCGGCGTACCCACACCTTCGGGCAGTTGCGAGAGGTGGTCAGCGCAAGCAACGCTCTCCCTCTTTTGGCCGATCGTCGCCGAAGCGTTGATGTTTTGGATCGCAGCCAAGCACCGTTTCCCTGGATGGGGAAAATGAAGGTGGGTGGTATCCCGATGGTGATGGGGCGTCCTTGGGGGCGCGGCCGGGTGGACTGGCTGGGCTTGCCACTTCGAATGCCACCCGTCACGGAATCAGACGGGCAAAGTCGATTTTGGCCCGACGCGCCATTCTTTGCCGACCTCTTCGTTCTCGCGGGTGATCCGATCTCTCGGGTTGCCTTTGATGCCAGTCAACCCTCTGACCGACTGCTTCTGTGGGATCAATCGGTTTTGTTCGGAGATCGGGATCTGGAGGCCAGTTTGTCTGCAACCACTGGCAGCTCGTCCATCGCCAATGTTGCCATTTTGGTCCCTTTGTACGCGCTCTTGTTGGGGCCAGGACTTGCCCTCTGGGGCCGGGTCCGTGGTCGTTCCCATCAGGTGTGGCCCGTGGCCGCAGGCTGCTCGCTTCTAGGGGTGGGATTGATGCTGTTGGTGGTCGGCCGTTCGGGGGCAGCCGATGCTTCGTTGCGTCACTTCAGCATGCTTGATCAGACTTTCGATGGCCCTCACCAAATCATCGGCTTTGGTCAAGTGCAGACCACGGGGTTTTCCCGTGTCGACTTGAAGAACTCGCAAGGGTCGCTTCGTCCGTGGGCTCCCAATGGTTCCATTTTGTCATTCCCAGATCGGCGGGTGGTGGAATCTGGTCCCGGTGCGTGGTCATTGCCAACCCGAGGTGTTCCTGTTCCCCTCTCTTGGACGAGCTCGATTGTTCCGGATGAAACTTGGGGGGTGGTCCGATTGAAGTCTGAGCCCACACCATTCCTTGATCCGGTGGCCAAAGTTCAAGGCGTGCTGGTGCATTCTTTCCCCGCAGCATTGAAACAAGTTCGTTTGATCGCGGTATTGGGAGAAGCTTCGCCACGCCGTCGACAGTCGGTTGCTGGTGAAGACCGTCCTGATTTTGTGGACCCAGGCCGATTGCCTATGGTCGCTTTTGAAGCCAATATTGCTGCCCCGGGAGGTTGGGCCCCTGGGGTTCCGCTTGATCTGACCCAAGAAGATTTTGCCCGAAGTTGGTCTCCGTTGGACGACACGCTGGAGGAAAGAGGTTGGCGTCCCCGGGAATCTTTTCGTGGTGATTTTGGTCAGCGACCAGTCATGAGTCAGCGAAATCGCATTCTTGATGCTGCTCTTTGGCCGCTCGCCCATCCCGTCCCGTGGTTGAATCCAGGCGAGACTTCGATGTCGGTGAGTCCCTCGGTCATCAGCGGTGCTCGGCGCCTTGGCGGGGGACTCCGCTTGGGATCGCCGGGGTTGATGGTGGTGGGGTTTTTGGATGATGTTCCTGCGCCAAGTGCTCCTTCGGTTGATGGAGAGGAACCGACCTCATCCGGTACTGTGTTGGTGAGGGCTTTTCTTCCTCTACCCGTGAAGGAGCGGTGAATCTGTGGCCATCCTTGAGACCCATCATCTTTCTCGACGTTACGGATCTCTGGTGGCGTTGGATGATCTCAACCTGAAGGTTGAGGCAGGCGAATGCTTTGGATTCATTGGGCCCAACGGCGCAGGGAAGACCACCACGATCAAAATTTTGGCGACGTTGTTGAAGCCAAGCTCGGGGGAGGCTCGGGTGTGTGGATTCACAGTGGGTTGGCAGAACACGCAGATCAGACCCTTGATTGGATACGTTCCCGACTTCCTGGGGGCCTACGACGACATGTTGGTTCGGGAGTATCTGCAATTCTTCGCCAGCTGTTATGGCATCACTGGTCCTCGGCGATCGCAAGTGGTCGACGACGCTTTGGCGTTGACGGATCTTGGCGGAAAAGCAGAAGCCCCTATTGCTGGATTGTCTCGTGGCATGAGTCAGCGGTTGGCGGTCGCCCGCGTTTTGTTGCATGACCCTGAAGTCCTTTTGCTCGATGAGCCGGCGTCGGGTCTTGATCCCAGAGCACGGGTGGAGATGAGGGAGTTGCTTCGGACTCTTCGTGATTTGGGCAAGACCATTTTGATCTCTTCTCACATTCTTCATGAGTTGGCTGAACTGTGCACTTCGGTCGGCATTTTGGAACGTGGCAAGTTGGTCTTTGCAGGTTCGGTCCAATCGGCCTTGGATGCGGCCCGTTCTGGCACCCGGTTGGAATGCGAGCTTGATGGGGGGGTTGATGCCGCATTGAACCTGCTTGGTGGGCTGGACGGGGTTCAGTCCGCTTTGCTTGCTGAGGGCACCAAGGATCGCTTGGTGGTTCATCTTGAAACCGGAACCACGTTGGATGCCGCGGGTATCAACGCGCGATTGGTGACGGCGGGAGTTCGAGTTCGCGGACTCTCCGCGGAGAGAATTGACCTCGAAACCGCGTTTATGCGTCTGACTCAGGGCCTTGTGTCATGATTGAGGGGGAATCCAGATGCGTGCTCCGGTACGATGACGGATTCTCATGACCTCCCCGTCTTTTGAATTGGTGATTGGCGAAGGCTGCGACGCAAGCGTGGCCGATGGGGTTCGTTCCATCCTTGGTGCGAGCGTGCCTGAGCGGGCGGTGGAAGAAGTCGGGCAAGCTGACATCGTGGTGGCCGTGGGTGGAGATGGCACCATCATGCGGGTGGCTCGGCAGGTCTTGGATGCCGGAGCCTCGTCAAGAATCTTGGGTGTTGCCGGAGGACGCCTGGGATTCCTTGCGGCTTTTGAAGTCGATGAACTCCCTCTCTTTTTGGACGCGATTCGTGCGGGGACTTTGAGCGTTGAAAACCGTCATGCCTTGCATTGGCGATTGCTCCGGGACGGAGAAGAGGCCGCCAGTGGCTGTGCCGTCAATGACGTGGTCCTGGCGGCGGGTCAACCCTTCCGAGCCATCGAACTGGAAGGTGAAGTTGATGGTGGCGCGATTCCGCGATTTTTGGGTGATGGCCTGATCGTGGCCACCAGTGCGGGTTCGACCGCTCATGCTGCGAGTGCCGGAGGACCTATCGTTGCTCCCGGATTGGAAGCAACCATTTTGGTTCCACTCGCCGCCCATTCTTTGGCTTGGCGTCCCTTGGTTCTTCCCGCTGAAGCCAGTGTTGCGTTGAACGTCCATCAAGCCAACGAGGGTTCATCGTTGGTGCAAGATGGCCGCTTGGCCGGAAGTCTCCGCGCGGGGGACCGGGTCGAAGTCGCTTCCCATTTTCAAACTCTTCGTTTTCTTCGACACCCCGAACGTCCCTTCGGGGCCACCCTAGCGGCCAAACTGGGCTGGGCCGCGCCGCCGTCTTGGCGTTGCCCTGGAGATGATGCATGATCGATCTCAAAGCGTTGCGAAATGATCCCGACCATTTTCGACGGGGGGCCGAAGCCAAGGGAACGGTGGTTCATATTGATGAACTGCTGGAACTTGATGCGCAAAAGCGAGCCTTGCTCTCGCAGATGGAATCGGCCCGCGCCGAGCAAAAAAAGCTGGCGAAAGAAACTGGCCCTCGAATGGGGCAATTGAAAGGGGCGATCAAAAAAGCTTCGAATGAAGAGAAGCCGGCGCTCGAACAAGAGTTGGCCACCTTGGAGGCGCAGCCCGCCGCACTGAAAAGCAAAGTGCAAGAAGCAGAGTCCGCGATCGCCGCGATTGACCCCAAGCTCCAAGAATTGCTGTTGACCATCCCGCAGCCACCTGCCGCCGATGTGGTGGTCGGGCCAGATGCATCGGCCAACGTCGAGCGGCGCCGTTGGTCATCAAACTTTGATCCTGACCAGTCCTTTGAAGCCCAACGAGGATTTGCGCCCAAGACCCACTTGGAATTGATCGAGCAGCATGACTTGGTGGACTTTGCCCGTGGGGTCAAGATGGCGGGAAGTCGCCACTACGTCTTGAAAGGTGATGGCATGCGTTTGCATGAAGCCGTCATGCGTATGGCCTTGGAGATGATGACCGAGACGCACGGGTTCACCCCGATGAGTGTTCCAGTCATTGTTCGTGAGGAATGCATGGTGGGTACAGGCTTCTTCCCCGGTGGCCGAGACCAGGCGTACCACGTTGCTGAAAAAGAGCGCGGCGGCGGTCATGATTTGTTCTTGACCGGTACCGGTGAGGTGGGATTGATGGGGGTGTACGCGGATGAGATTCTCGATCTTGATCAACTTCCAATCACCGCCACCACCAGGTCGACATGCTTCCGCCGAGAGGCGGGTGCGGCTGGTCGAGACACCGCCGGTTTGTATCGCATCCACCAATTCGACAAGGTAGAGCAAGTGGTGATCCACGCGGCCGATGCGGAAGAGCACCGGACTTGGCATGAAAAGATGATGGGCTTTGTGGAAGGCTTCCTCCAAGCTTTGGAACTGCCTTACCGTCTGCTTGATTGTTGCACAGGTGACCTTGGTCAGAAGAATGAAGCCATGACCGACATCGAATGTTGGATGCCTGGTCGGGGTGAGCTTGACGGTGAAGGTCGACCATGTGGTGACTGGGGGGAGACGCACTCGGCTTCTCGCCTGTCTGATTTCCAAACTCGTCGGCTCAACCTTCGGTATCGAGATGCTGAAGGCACCATTCGTCACCCGTATGCGTTGAACAACACGGTGGCGGCGAGCCCTCGAGTGTTGATTCCACTATTGGAAATACACCAGCAGGCCGACGGTCGAATTCGCATCCCCGAAGCGTTGCAGCCGTATTTGAATGGCCGCACGACGATTGGCGACTAAATCGACTTTGGTCCAATCAGCTCTCGTGCGGTCAATTCCATAATCCCACCATGCACGCCGAAGCGTCGAGGGCGATGCTCTTGATCTGCAATGGCAAGGCACAAGGGACGCAGTTGGGTGTTGGGTGTGTTGGGGGCACGAAGATGCAGTGCCGCCAGCCGCAGTCCCTCTGAAGCACGCTGCCATACTTCTCGCTCTTGATGTTGCGCCAATCGCTTCGCTTGGGCATGCAGGGCTTGGCCTGCGGCCTGCATCAGAGATCGGTTGTTCACCATGGCCATGCCACAGCCTTTTCGCAACAGTTCCAGTTGAGGCCGGATCAAGGTCCGAATGCGTCCTCGTGCGCTTTGGGGATCCAGATTGCCAGGCTCATCATGGAACGGAAGTTGTTGTTCTTCAGCATGATCTCGGAGCAACTGACCTGGTGTTTCAAGGAAGGGCCGGAGCACTTTGATCCCATCGCCCAAGCTTCGACGGTCGCGCATGCCGGCGAGTCCTTTGGGACCGGCCCCTCGCACCAATGCCAGAAGGATGGATTCCACTTGATCGTCTGCATGGTGACCCAACAAGACATGGGGCAAGTTCTGAGCACGCGCAACCGCTTGCAATGCTTCGTATCGGGCCCGCCGCGCTGACGCGGGATTGGCCGGTGGTTCAAGGTCCTGTCGGTGGTGCGGAATTCCCCGGTCTTCACACCAACGACGTACGGCCAGCAGTTCGTCTTCGGCTTCCGGACGCAGGTGGTGTTGCACCGTGATTGCCTGCAGTGGTCGGGGGGCGCGAAGAACCGATCGATGGGCCAAATCGAGCAGGGCAAATGAATCAGGTCCCCCCGAAACCGCGACCAGCCAACCCTCATTTGCAGACCCCAATCGACGCAGGCGGGCTTCAAAAGCCCCCAGCAAAGGGATTCGACCGGTTTTGTCATCAGGTTTGGCCAAGGTTGATGGATGATAGAGGCTCGATTGAGCCGATTGAGAAATAGCCATGACAGATGCTGTAAAACCCATGACTGATGCTGTGTTGTTGCTGCTCGCGTTGGTGGCCGGGCTCGCTGGAGGGGTGACTGCAGCTTGGGTCGTTTCGTTGCTGCGAAAACCTGCAGCCCCACCGGTTCCTCCACCAGCGGCCCCCACGCCGGCGCCCGCACCTCGTTCAGTTCATCCCGATCGTGTTGAGTTGTTGCTGCGGGAGGCCGAGCAAGCTTCACGCCGGCTTGAGCGGTTGATTCGACGATCCGAACTGCTTGACCCGGCGCACGACAGCAGCCTTCCAGGGCTCAGCACCAACGACATTGAAAGTGATCCCATGGAAATTGCGGTCCGGGAAGGACTGTCGCAAGGTGAATCGGCCGAGAGTTTGGCGGAGGCCCTTGGTGTCTCTTCGAGTGAGATCGAAGAGATGATCGCAAGGCTGCAGTCCACGTCCAGTGGGTCTGAGGCCTCGGACGGCTGAACGAGGGCGGTGCATTTCCGAAACCAACTCTTTCGGACATGCTGTGGGTTCCATTCCCGGTTACCGTAAATGCATGAATATTGCGATCCTGATCGTGCTTGCCATCTTCGTTGGTCTGGTGCTCCTCGTGGCCTTTTGGGCCATCGCGCTCTACAACGGCTTGATTGGTAAGCGAAATCGCTTCCGCAACGCCTTCGCTCAGATTGAGGTGCAATTGCAACGTCGGTATGACCTCATCCCCAACTTGGTGGAAACCGCCAAGGGGTACATGAGTCATGAAAAGGACACGCTCGAAGCAGTGATTGCCGCGCGAAATCAAGCCATGGGGGCGATGCAGGCGGCGGCCGCAGCACCAGGTGATTCCAGTGCGATGGCCAATTTGGCTTCGGCGGAGGCCGGACTTGGTGGTGTGTTGGGGCGGCTGATGGCCGTTGCGGAAGCGTATCCAGACTTGAAGGCGAATCAAAACATGATGGCCGTTCAGGAAGAGCTCACCAGCACTGAGAACAAGGTCGCTTTTGCGAGGCAAGCGTTCAATGATGCGGTGACCGCCTTCAACACCGCCCGAGAAACATTCCCAGCCGTGTTGATTGCTGGCATGTTGGGCTTTAAGGAAGCCATGCTCTTTGAAGTGGATGATGCTTCTGCCCGCACTGCGCCCAAAGTGAACTTTGGCAGCTGAGTGAAGCCCGCAAGCCATGTCCACCGCGACGAACTTTTTTGAGCGTCAAGACGACGCCCGCCGCAACACCAGTTGGCTGGTGGCTCTTTTTGCGGTGGCGGTGGTGCTGGTCATCTTGGCGCTGTCGGTTCCGTTGTTCCTGAACGGGAGAGTCCAGGAAGGGTTGCTGGTTGGGGGGGTGGTTGGTGCAGTCGTGCTGTTGGCTTCCGGGTACAGGTTGCTTCAGCTTCGTGGTGGCGGACGCGTGGTGGCTGAGGGGCTGGGGGGGCGTCTGCTTCCTGCGAGTACCCGAGATCCCGCGGAACGTCGTTTGCTCAACGTCGTGGAAGAAATGGCCTTGGCCAGTGGCGTTCCCGCTCCGCCTGTGTATGTCATGGACGATGAGATGCAGATCAACGCCTTTGCGGCGGGCTTGCGTCCCGAAGACGCCGTCTTGGGCTTCACCGAAGGATGCATGCGCCGGTTGCCCCGTGATGAATTGCAGGGCGTCGTGGCCCATGAATTCAGCCACATCAAGCATGGTGACATGCGGTTGAACATCCGTCTCATGGGACTGATCTTTGGTTTGATGGCGTTGGTGTATTTGGGTTGGACCATCATCCGCATTGGTTTTCACTCGGCAGCGATGGCCCGTAAAAAAGAAGACGCCGGTGGTCTGGCGTTGGTGCTTCCGGGGCTGGCGCTCGTCGTCGTGGGTGGCCTGGGCGCGTTTTTTGGCAGTTTGTTGAAGGCCATGGTGTCTCGGCAACGGGAATACTTGGCTGATGCTTCAGCAGTGCAATACACCAGAAATCCAGCCGGAATCGCCAACGCGCTGCGTCGTTTGGGCGATCTGGGCAGTTCGGTCAAGCACAAGAATGCAGCCGAATCCAGCCACATGTTTTTTGGCCGCGGTGTGTCCAGTTTGTTTGCCACCCATCCTCCGATCCAGAAGCGAGTGAAAGCCATCGACCCCGGGGGGCAGTGGACCAGCGGGAAGTTGCCCCCGGAACCAGAAATCCAGTTGGAGTCTCGTGGGGTCCAGTCCGTTCCCGGAACCGGTGCCGCAGGATTTGTCGGACACGCGGCCGTTGCCGCCGCGCAGGCCACCACCGTTCGGGTTCAAGATGCCGTCGGCGATGCCGCCGATGATCTTTTGGGGGCGGTGGCCAGTGTCTTTGCTGTTTTGGCCTTGGAGGATGAAGATCCTCCAGATGTCCCACTGCGAGGTCTGGCCGATCGTGGGCTTCAGCACATTGCCGAGGAAGCGTCCCGTTTGCTCCCTCGCATCTCGCGTTTGCGGGTGGATGACCGGTTGCCGTTCTTGGAACATGCTTTGCCCGTGATGGCGGGTCTTTCGGAAAGCCAGTACCACAGAATTCGTGAAGCCATTTTGGCCATGATCCAACGAGATGGGGGGGTCACTCTTTTGGAAGCGGCCACCGGCCGGATGTTGATTGGTCGTTTGGACCGGCGATTCCGTGGTCACGCGGATCCCAAACGCAACCGGACCTCAGCCCAACTCCGCGGCCCCATCAACGTGCTGCTTCGTGGACTTGCGGAAGCTGGGCACCCTGGAGATCCCGCGGCCCAGTCGTCCCTCTCCCAGGAGCAATCGGTACGACTGGGATTTGGTTTCGAAGTGAACGGTCCCGCTCCACGTGTCCGAGAACTCGATGAAGCGTTGGCTCGGGTTGCTCGCTTGGAACCAGAAGCCGCGGCACGTTTGGGCGAGTTGGCCGTACTCTTCGTGGAGGCTGATGGTCAGGTGCGAGCCGAAGAACGGGAGCTTTTGGCTTTGGTGGGGTCCGCCCTTGATCTTTCTTTCAAGCCCGCACTGGATTCAGGTGCGGGTTGAGCGGTATTCTTCGTCTCTTCCCATGAGCAAACCTCCTTCGAAGCCTTCCGCCAACCGATTAAAGAAGTCCCTCGGCCAAGGCGGACGCGGTCGACGGCGCTCGGCAGCGAGTCAAGCGGTTGGACAAGACAAGGCGCCGCCACGACAACTTCCAGAGCATCCACGAATTCCTTCCGCTCCCGCTGAAGTTCTGACCACGATCGCCGAAGTCGAAGCGTTTTGTTGTGAGGCTCGATCTGAGGGTGAAGTTGCGTACGACACAGAGTTTATTGGTGAAGAGTCGTACATCCCGAAGATTTGTTTGGTGCAGTTGGCGACTCCTCAACGGGTGGTTCTGATCGATCCCCTCCAAGGGGCGCCGCTCGATCCCGTCTGGTCACTGCTCGCAGACCCGGCGGTCCGAGTTCTGGTGCATTCAGGACTGCAAGATTTGGTGCCGATTTGGCGGGCCACCGGTGCTCCCGCCACCAACGTATTGGACACCCAAGTCGCTGCGGGGTTTGCTGACCGATCTTTTCCGATCGCTCTTTCTGCTTTGGTCGATGAATTCGTCGGAATCACGCTCGATAAGTCCTACACGTTTACGCGTTGGGACCAACGTCCTCTTCGTCCGGGGCACTTGGAATACGCAGCGGATGATGTCCGGTTCCTCTTCGTGATTGCTGATGCTTTGGCGGAGATCACCGCCGAACGAGGCCATGATGCCAAGGTGGAAGAAGAGTGCCGGTCGTTGGTGGATCCAAAGACGTACATACCTGACCCCATGCATCGGATGCAGCGGGCGGTGGGGAATCGAAAGTTCAACCGGCGCCAACGAACTGCTTTGTTGGAACTTTTGACCCTTCGCGACCATATTGCCCAAGTTGAAGATTTGCCGCCTCGCAGTGTCCTGAAAGATGACGTGTGCGCCCGCGTGGCGAAGGACATGCCGCGGGCCAAAGATGCGTTGTTGGCCATCAAGCATTTTCCGAGGCCGGTGGTTGAGACCTGGGGCGACGCCATCTTGGAACTTCTGAATACTGTGCGGGAGCAGGACACCGAAGCTCTGGTTGCGGGATCGCCTCGCCAAGAATCCAACCAGGATCGATCGCGCATTGACGCGCTTCTCGCATTCAGTTCACTGTTGTGCTGGCGCGAAGGCATCGATTCAGGAATCGGGGCTTCTCGTTCAGACATCTCTCGTTTTTATCTGGAAGCGAAAGAAGGCCAGCGACCGGTTGGTGTTCTTGATGCGGGCTGGCGGGCCGAACTCCTTGGAGCACCACTCTTTGCCATGCTGCAGGGGGAAGCCAGTCTCACCTTTCGGTGGTCTGGCGGACCTGAAGGCGCCGAAGCCTCCAAAAAGAACCCAAAAGCGAAGCGAAAGCGTTAGCGGGAAGGGTTGCCTGAACGGGCAGCTTCGATGCCCTGCACCAGCCGAGCCAGTGCTCCGGCCTCCGTTCGCCCTGCTCGGCTGAGGGCGGCAACCCGATCTTTGGCGTCTTGGAGAAAACCTGCTCGAGCCAGAGCTTCGATGGTGGCCCGGCGAACAGGATCGCCCAATGGGCCATCAACGGTCATGCCGTATTGTCGTTCGAGTGGCAGCAGCGCTTCGACGGCGCTGGCCCAATCGCCCGATCGGCCACGGGACATTTCTGCATCCAAGGTCAGCAAGATCTGGGTATCCCCACGCGCCAAAGATGCAGCTTTTCGATAGTCCTCTTCGGCGCGGATGTGGTTTTGTTCTTGGCCAGCCACGATGCCGGAAACTTTCCAGCATTGCAGATCACCCGCACCATAGGTTGTGGCCCGATCCGCGCTCTCTCTGGCCATGGCCAGCATCCTTGACGCGTTTGGACCGCCTTCGGCGAAGGCGAAGATCCGGCTCATGGCGTCATTTTTCCAAAATGTGGCTCCAGATGGCAGGAGGGCACGGTGTTGGTCCAAGACTCGGATGGCTTCAGAATTCCTCCCCACTTCACGCAACAGGCCGGCATGGACCGCGGCGATCTCTGGGTCTTCGGGGCGTTCGAGCACCAAACGAGCGGACATGGCCAGGGCTTCTTGGGAGTCGCCAGACTTGATGGTGGCTCGAAGCCGTTCAACATCGCCTTCGCGCGTTCTTACCCATGGCAGCAGTGGGTCCAAATGAACATTGGGCAAGTAGACCACTCGATCGGCGGGGGTCGAGGCGTACGGGGGGGCAGGATCCCCCAAGATTTCAGCCGCTCGAGCGTCCAGGGTGTGCAGCCAGCTGGGGACCTTGAGCGAAGGCAAGACATCGCGCAATACCTCACGAACCGCTTGCCCTTCATTGCGTTGGAGCTGAATTTCGCACCACACCGTGAGGTGACCAAGATCTTGGCGATTCAGGCTTCGCGCTTGGCTCGCATGCACAATGGCTGCCTCGAGGAGCCCCTCATCCAACTGGATTCGTGCGATGCGCCGAAGAGATGTTCCGGTTGGGTCTTCAAGTCCAGTCAACAGGGCCAAAGATTCGGTTTGTCGCCCCAGACGTTCCAAGACCACGGCCATTCGAAAGTCGTCGGCGGTGGTCCCTTCCAGTTCCGCCAATTTCTGGTGGGCGTACAAGGCGGCCTCAAGCAAATCATTCGCGTGGGTGGCAAACGTCAGATCTCGCCAGGCCGCGGGACTTTTTGGGGTGATTTGCACCTGCGTCCAGCATTTCTGCACCACCCTGAAGGCCGGCCCCTGGAGGGTTCCTAGGCCGGTCAGTTCGGTTCCGCTGAGGTCATGTTCAGGGTCGCTGCACCCGAAGAGCAGGGCAAGTACCAAGATCTGGGCGGTAAATTTCACAGAGCAAACGATATACGGCTGCCCCCAGATCTCGCAATTCGATGGGAAAAGCGTCAAATTACGTCAAAAAAATTCCAAGGATTCCATTGTATTTGGTGAAGATCAGGTTAAATTCAATAGTGGCGGACTAGAGATCCGCCTCACTGACGGTGCTTCCGTCAACTCGAGAGAGAGCGTGAGAGAGAGTTCATGAGGCTTGTTGTCTCATGAGCGTTTATCAGGTTCGCATTTCATGTGGACCGACTCACACGGCCGCCCATGACTGGGTTTTGCCACTCGCGTCGCTCATGGGCGACAACAACTTTCTTGAGGAATTTGAAATGAACAAATCAATCTCCTTGCTTGCAGCAACTGCTGCTTCATCTCTCGCATACGGAGATGTGATCGAAATTGACCTTGCTGGCGTGAACAGCAATGACAGTCTCGGTGCGGCAATCAATGATGTGCTGAGCTATGACCTCGGTGACATTGTTCTCACCGGCATCGGTTGGGACAACGTCCAAGCTGATGGCTTCGGCAGCCCTTCCTGGGGCAACGAAATGAACATGGACGTCAACGGTGCCTTCAACATCGGCTTCTTCCCAAGTGAAGGTAGCGGTTCTGCTGGTGGCCCTTGGGGTCCTGCATCGTCAGACGGGATTATCAGTCTCGCTGATGCCCTTGGCGCAGACGTTGCTCTGAACGGCGATGCATTGCGACTCGAGTTCTTTGAGAGCTATGACGATGCCAGTGGTGCAACTGATGCCTCTTACACGAGCGGCACGGTCACCATTGAGTACAGCGTCGTTCCTGCACCTGGCGCATTGGCCCTCTTGGGTCTCGCCGGTATGGGTCGTCGTCGTCGTTCCTGATACGACAGATCTCAACTCAAAATAAGAAAGGTCGGGCCTATGGCTCGACCTTTTTTATTTGCTGAATCGGATGAGGCCAGAGGAGAGCGGTCCCTGAGTCACGTCTTTGTGGCCATCGGGCCATTGAATTCGAACTTCACGAACGGCCTGGGGTTTGGGACACAACATCACGGCGGGGCGGGTCGCCGCGTAGCCTCCATCGGTGCGGACCTGGTATCGATGGACCTCTCCTGAGTTGGTGTGCACGTCAACGATCGCCCCGATGGCCGGGAGTCCCTGATGGAGCACTTCAATCACGGCGAAAGCCTCATCGCTGGGGCTCTTCCGTCGCATAAAGATTGGATCCCCCCAAGCCTGGGTGATGATGAGTTCAGGAAATACGTCTCCATCGAGGTCGGCGGCTACGACGGTACGGCAATTGGTGGGAACTTCATTGGCAGCGAGCGCTTCAAAGCGTCCGGTGGATTGAGAAAACTCCAGATGAAGATCAGCTTCACCATAGGGAGCGGCGGAGTCACTTTGACTGGTTTGCAAGACCCTCCCGCATGCGGTGTACATTTCGAACTGGCCATCGAGATCCCAGTCCCCAAAGATGGCACCCCATCTGGTCATTTTTCGACTCTTGCCCGCCAATCCGGTGGAGGATGATTGATCGATGAACTGTCCATTTTGATTGAGAAACAGTCCGTCCGACTCTCCTTCAAGGTTGCTGACGTGAATGTCAATATCAAGGTCACGGTCGATGTCGATCAAATTGACTGACATCCCCGCTCGCGCTTTTCCGGTATTGGAAGTGGCGCAGCCAAGCAGCGTCGCCTGCTCGCTGAAGGTGTTGTCTCCATTATTGATCCACAAGAAGTTGGGCATTTGGTCATTGGCGACATACAGATCATCCCACCCATCGCCATTGACATCACCGGCGGCGCAGGCCAAGCCGTGTCCAGGATGTCCGGAGATGCCAGAAGCTTCGGTTTGGTTGACGAATGTCCCAGATTCGTTCAGGAAAAATCGATCTTCGAGGGGTCGGTTGTATTTTCCCGGGGGGCAAAAATCGGCCCCGCCGAGAAGGTTCACACATTCACCTTCAATGTCCAAACTCCAATCGACATATCGAGTGACATACAAATCAAGATCGCCATCCCGATCAGCGTCGAAAAACGTTGATCCCGTACTGAATCCGTCGTCGATCGCACCGCCAGTGTTCGGGGCAGGTTGGAAGGTTCCATCGCCGTTGTTCAGCAACAAGGCGTTGGGTCCGAGGTTACAAACATAGATGTCAAGGTCACCATCGAGGTCAACATCCCCAACACTCCCACTGATGCCAAAACCAAGGTCAGAGGCGCCTGATGAATGGGGGGCCAGTTCAAAATTGCCTTTCCCATCGTTCCAATACAACGCATTGCCAACCGAATCCACTTGGTTCTTTTCAAGGTCGTAGCCTTGTAAAAAGTACAAGTCGTTGTCTGAGTCGTTGTCAAAGTCTGCCACAATGCACCCCGCGCCCAAACTTTGGGGGAGCAGGCGACTTGTGGTGTTGCCACTGTTATGGCTGAAGCCAACTCCTATGGGGAGGTAGGGTTCCCAAAAAGGTGCTTTGTTTGAATGCTTTTCGGGAATCTGCTTTGTGGTATTGACCTCGCAGGCGGCCAGCCAAATTGCGGCAAATGAGGCTGCCGCCGAAACCACTCGAGTCGTGCAATTCATTGTTTCAACCCTTGCTCAAGTTGGATTGCGAGCTCTTCGTATCCCCCAGTTCGAAGCCGTTCGATGTACAGCTGGGCTTGACTTCTTCGTCCAGCATTGATGGCTGCTTGGGCAGCGGCGGCCCAAAATTTCTTGGCTTGCTCTTCAGGGACCTCTTCGAGTAGTAGATCGAAGGAGGATGAGGCTCGGGTCCAGTCTCCGGCCCGTCCCGTGGCTTGGAAGGATGCGCCAAGGCAGGTCAGTTGTTCCTCAGGAGTAGAGGCCAGTTCGCTGGCCGCTTTCCACGCTTCGGCTTCCGCGGTGAAGTTACCGAGGAGGCGGTACGCTTTCGCCGATGTTTTTGTCGCGGTCAC
>PAHO01000043.1 GCA_002705085.1 Phycisphaerae bacterium
GCGGTTTCGGCCTCTTCGGCCTTTTCCTCGTCCTTCAACAAAGCCTTGCGGGACAACTTGATCCGGCCCGAATCATCCACATTGATGACCTTGACCTTGATCTTGTCGCCGACTTTGACCACGTTGTCCACCTTCTCGACGTAACCGTTGTCGAGTTCGGAGATGTGACACATGCCGTCGGTGCCCTGGGCGATTTCAACAAAGCAGCCAAAGTCCTTGACGGAGACGACCTTGCCTTCGTAGATCGAGCCAACCTTGACTTCTGCACAAAGGGCTTCCACCTCGGCTTGGCAAGCTTCACCGGCTTCGCCGTCGGTCGAAGCGATGACGACGGTGCCGTCATCATCCACGTCGATGGTTGCACCAGTGCGCTCTTGGATGGAGCGGATGGTCTTGCCGCCGGGGCCAATCAACTTGCCGATCTTGTCGGGGTCGATGCGGACGGTGATGAGTCGCGGGGCGTACTGACTGAGTTCTTCGCGTGGTGCGGGGATGGCACCTTCCATGGCTTCGATCAGTTCCAGACGACCTTCCTTGGCTTGGACAAAGATAGTTTCGATCTCGTCGAACCACAGGCCGCGGGCCTTGAGGTCAAGCTGAATGCCAGTGATGCCGTCACGGGTACCAGACACCTTGAAGTCCATCTCGCCGAAGAAGTCTTCTTCGCCAATGATGTCGGTGACGTGGGTGATGGTGCCGTCGGCCGCGGTGAAGCGGCCCACCGAGATGCCAGCGCAGGTGGCAGTGATAGGCACGCCCGCATCCATCATGGCCAAGCAACCACCGCAGACGGACGCCATGGAAGACGAGCCGTTGGATTCGGTGATGTCCGAAACCACGCGGATGGTGTAGGGGAAATCTTCCGGATCGGGCAGGATGGCCAAGAGCGAACGCTCAGCGAGGGCACCGTGGCCGACTTCACGGCGACCGGGACCCATGATCCGGCCGGCTTCGCCCACGCAGAAGGGCGGGAAGTTGTAGTGCAGGTAGAACTTCTTGGCGAATTCGGGAAGCAGACCGTCGATGATCTGCTCATCACGGCCGGTACCCAAGGTGCAAGAGACCAAGGATTGGGTCTCGCCCCGCTGGAACAAGGCTGAACCGTGGGTGCGGGGGAACACGCTGGTCCGCATGTGCAGAGCCCGGATTTCCTTGGAAGAACGACCATCGGCCCGGGTGCCCGAGTCGTTGATCAGTTGCTGGGTCACCTTCTTCTCGAGGGTGCGGAAAGCTTCCTTGGCCATGCCAGCGTCTTTTTCCGCTTGCTTCACTTCGGCGTAGGAGCCGCCTTCGGGAATGGCAAAGCACGACTCGAGCATGCGATCGCGAATTTCACCGACCTTCTCGTTCCGCTCGGCCTTCGAATGGATCTTGCGAGCCTCGGTGAGGTCGGCGTGGGCAAAGCTCTTGACCTTTTCGACGATTTCGTCGGAAGGCAAGTTGAGGTTGCCCATGCGCTTTTCGGTGGTGCCACACTTCTCCATGAGCTCTTGCTGAAGCTCGAGAAGCGGCTTGATGCCTTCCTCGTAGCCAAACTTGATGGCGGCCAGGACGTCTTCGTCGGGGACTTCCGCGGCACCCACTTCGATCATGTTCACACCGTCGGAGTGCCCGGAGACCAAGAGGTCCAAATCGGAGTATTCCATTTGGGACTGGGTGGGGTTGATCACGAAGGTCGCGCCGTCGTCGGTGATGATGCGGCCAACGCGGACGGTGCCCAAAGGACCTTGGAACGGCGCGTCGGTCAAGCACAAGGCGCAGGAAGCGCCCGATGAGGCCAGAGTATCGGTGTCGTTTTCACCGTCGTGGCTCATCACAAAGCACTGGATTTGCACCTCGTCGATGAACCCATCGGGGAACAGAGGACGGATGGGTCGGTCCATGTTCCGCATGGTGAGGATTTCTCGTTCGCTGGGAGCGCCTTCACGCTTGCGGAAGCCACCGGGATACTTGCCCGCAGCGGACATCTTTTCGCGGTAATCGCACTGCAGCGGGAAGAAATCGAGGCCGGGACGAGGATTGGAACGGACGGCGGCGGTCAAAACGACCGATTCGCCGTAGGTCACCATCACAGCTCCACCAGCAAGGCGGGCGACTTCGCCGGTCTCGACGCGGAGGGTACGACCGCCAATTTCGCGTTCAACGACGACGGTTGGAATGTTGGTATCAGACATTGCTGCCAGGACTCCATGCACCGTAGACAACACGAACGTCAGTCCGTGGCCCGATGCGGGTTGGGGTCTTTCCGATTGGCGGAGGAAGGCAGAAGATGGGAGGCACCGGCGTATGCACGAGTTCGGTGCCTTGCATCCACTGCCTGCCGCTGCCGGCAAGACCAATGGGTTGGGCGATCGTCATCGACCAGAGGGTCAACAAAGACGGGGAGGCCGTCGCCTCCCCGCAGGTGTTCTGGGTGAATTACTTCCGCAAGCCGTGACGCTTGAGCACTTCTTGGTACTTGTCCGCGTTGGTGCGAGCGAGGTACCGCAAAAGTCGGTTGCGACGACCGACCAACATCTGGAGGCCGCGCTGCGTGTGGTAATCGTGCTTGTGGGCTTTCAAGTGCTCGGTGAGCCCCTGAATGCGACCGGTGAGGATGCCGATCTGAACTTCCGGAGATCCGGAGTCCGAGTCATGGCGACGAGCCTCTTCGATCTTGGTTTTATTTTCGGTGGAAATGGTCATGTTTCGTTCTTATCCAAAATGCTGAACGGATCATTCTAGGAACACCCAAGGCCCGCTGCAAGCCTCTGAGAGGCACTAGACGTCCAAATTCTTCACATCCAAGGCATGATCCTCGATGTAGGTCCGGCGTCCCTCCACCTCTTCGCCCATCAGGACAGTAAACAGGCGATCGGCCTCACTGGCGGCCTCCATGGTCACTTTCAGGAGGGTACGGCGGTCAGGGTCCATGGTGGTGTCCCAGAGTTCCTCGGGGTTCATTTCCCCAAGACCTTTGAAACGCTTGACCTCAACCCCCTTGCGACCAAGTCGCAACAGCTCAGAGAGCAGCATGCCCGAACCAGCCACTTCGACGGGCTCTGGCGAATCGGCCTCGACATCAAGCCAGGCATAACGCGTGGGCAGGCGCTCACCGGAGACGGTTTCTTCTTGGACCAGACCCCAGTCCAAAATGTCCACCCCAAGTTCTTCCAAGATGGTGAACTGGGATTCCAACTCACGATTCTCGTGCAGTTCACGAACCACCTCATCGGACGAAGCCCCCACCTTGGCCACCACGGTGTCGGCCTCCTCACTGCTCCAGCAAAGTTGCTCACCGCCAGGCAAAGACGGATGAGACACTCGGTGGGTTGGCAACTGCGCTCCGGAGGGCGCCTCTGCCCTCGCCCCAAGCAAGTCCAAGAAAGTGGTGCCCCGCCGTTGGGCGATATCAACCAATTCGTGGATGCGGCGCATCGTGTCGGCGAGTCGTGAGGTTTCACGCTCATCAAGACGCCGAATTTCGTGCCCATCTTCATCCCGCAGCACAAGACAGAATCGGGTCAGCGCGCTGCCCAAGAGCTGCGTACGCATCTCTTCATCGTCAAGAACGTAGATCGACTTCTTACCTCGCACCAATGCGTACAACGGCGGCTGGGCCAAGTACAAACGCTGCTGTCGAATCAACTCTGGCATTTGCCGGTAGAAGAAGGTCAACAACAAGGTTCGAATGTGCGAACCATCGACATCGGCGTCGGTCATGATGACGACCTTGCCGTACCGCAACTTGCTGATGTCGAAGTCTTCCCCGATGCCTGTTTGCAAGGCCTGAACCAGCGTGCGGATTTCTTCGAAACCAAGCACCTTGTCCAAACGGGCCTTTTCAACATTCAGAATTTTGCCCCGCAACGGCAGGATGGCTTGGGTGGCATGATCCCGACCGCTTTTGGCCGATCCGCCCGCTGAATCACCTTCGACCAAGAACAATTCGCTGTTCTCAACATCATCGGCCGCACAGTCGGCCAGCTTCTGTGGCATTCCCCCCGACTCGAGCGCACCTTTGCGTTTGATGAGCTCCCGAGCCTTCCGGGCGGCTTCACGGGCTTGGGCGGCCAACACCGCTTTTTGGCAGATCCGCTTGGCTTCGGTGGGATGCTCCTCCAACCACAACCCAAGCTGCTCGCTCACCATTTTGGAGACGAAAGTCTCCGCCTCGGGATTGAGCAATTTCTCCTTGGTTTGGTTGTTGAAAGATGGATCTGGCAGCCGCATGGACACGATCGCCGTGATCCCTTCCCGGAGATCCTCTCCAGAGGGCGTGAGGTCTTTCAAGAGCCCTTGCTTTTTGGCATAGGCATTGATGGACCGCGTGAGCTGGTTGCGGAACCCCGTCAAATGGGTGCCGCCGTCTGGGTTCACGATGTTGTTGCCAAAAGCCAGCACCAACTCACTGGTCGCGTCGGTGTATTGCAGCGCGACCTCCGCGGCCAAACCAACTTCTTCATCCTCAGCCCGCATGGCCACCACCGGGGACCAGATGGTCTTCTGACGGTTCAGATGAGCCACATATGCAGCGAGACCATCTTCACTGTGAAAGACTTCCTCTCGCACGGCACCATTGGCATCCACACGCTCATCGCGAAGATGGATTCGGACGCCAGGATTGAGATACGACAACTCACGAAGGCGGTGTTCAAGGGTCTCGAACCGAAGGATCGGATCCGAGAAAATCTCGGGGTCCGGCTTGAAGGAGATTCGTGTACCCCGACGCTCTCCAGCTTGGCCAACTTCCCGCAACGGCTCGGCGATCTCGCCACGAGAGAAATCAATGCGGTGGTGGATGCCCTCACGGAAGACCTCAACGGCGGTCCACTCTGAAAGAGCGTTCACGCACTTCACGCCCACCCCGTGCAAGCCTCCCGAGACCTTGTAGGCGTTGTCGTCGAATTTTCCGCCCGCATGCAACTGGGTCATGATGACTTCGACGGCCGGACGTCCGTTGATGGTCGGGTTGTCGGACTCCATGGGATCCGTGGGCATGCCCCGCCCATCGTCCGCCACCGATGCTGAGCCATCGGCTTCGATGCGCACTTCGACGTGCGTGGCATGGCCGGCCATGGCCTCATCAATGGCGTTGTCAACGCACTCCCAAACCAAGTGGTGAAGGGCGTTAAGCCCAGTGCCACCGACGTACATACCAGGCCGCTTGCGGACCGCATCAAGGCCCTCCAAGACCTGGATGGAGCCGGCGTCGTAATCGGCAGGTTGACCGGAAGATTGAGGGGCAGAATCAGTAGGATCGCTCACCCGCATATTGTACCGAAACAAGCGTCTTTGGCACTGTTCCACAAGGCATAATGGAGGCTCAATGGACGCCAAAAACATGCTGCAATCTGAGGCCTTCCTCCTGGTCCTGGGGGCACTCTTTGGCATCTTGGGCGCCCAGGTGCTGGCGGCCCGCAAACACCGAAAAAAAGACGCCGCCCACCGAGCCGCCCTGCAACAGGAACAGGCCCGGGCCCGACGATCGGAGCGGATGGCTGAAGTTGGTGCGATGACCGGCGGCCTGGCCCACGAAATCCGCAATCCTCTGTCCACCGTGGGCCTGAATGCGGCGTTGCTGCGCGAGATGATCGAAGACGCCGGGATGGAGCCGGACCTCAAGCACCGTGCGCTCAAGAGGCTTGACGCCCTCGGGCGTGAAACCGACCGGCTCCGAGACATCCTGGAAGATTTCCTGCAGTACGCCGGGCGCATGAACCTCTCCGCCACCCCCATTGACTTGGCGAAGTTGCTGCGGGAACTCGATGACTTTTTTCACCCCCAGTGCGATCAAGCCAACGTTCGATTTGAACTCGAAGTCCCTTCCGAACCAGTCACCATCCACGCGGATGCCGCCTTGCTCAAACAAGCCCTGCTGAACCTAATGCTGAACGCCGTACAAGTGCTTGACGGACAAGAGGGGGCAACCCTCCGTCTGAGATTGAGCACCGAGGACGCATCCGTCAATGTTCGGGTTGAGGACAACGGTCCCGGCATCGAGCCCGACCGGCTTGAAACCATCTTTCGCCCCTACTGGTCAAGCCGCGCGGGAGGGACCGGACTTGGTCTGCCGGTCACGCGGCGGATTGTGGAAGCCCACCACGGCGAGATCAGCGTCCAGAGCACGCATGGTGAAGGCACACGCTTTGACATCGTGCTGCCAAACACCCCCCCCAGTGACGAAGAGACCGAAAGATCAACTTTCTGAACGGTCGCGCCGACTCAATCCAAGAAATCGCCTGAGGCCAATCGCTCAGGGACATAGGTCTCGGTGACGTACGAAATTTCCTTGGTGATCAGCGATTCCACTTCCATTTTGAAGCCGTTCCGAAGCATCCGCTCGATCTCTTTTTTCCAAGGTCGGCGATCGGCGAACCATGGATAGGCCATGATTTCTTTGGCCCGCTTGATGTCCTTGTCATCCAACGCGATTTTGACGTCATCGGAGAGGCCGCATCGTTCGTAGTCGTCGGCACGGATCCCCAAAAACTTGGCTTCGGGCACCGCCAGTCGCTCGCTTTCAAAGGCCAAACTCATCGACCCTTGCTTGATCACGCTGTAGATGTAGTGCCCCCAAGGATCACAATCCAGAAGACAAATCACGGGCAAACCAAGTTCGGCATTCAATCGCTGCAGAAGTCGACGAACACCACGTGGAGGCTGTCCAGAGCCCTCCGTGAGGATGCAGTTGTGCTTTTCCCAAAAACGATCTTCGTTGAAGCGACTCCAGACCGTGTCTTTCTCGACATGAAGGACGAAATCGGCTTCACACTTCACGAACTCGATGACATCAGGCTCGCATATGGAGGGAATGGCATATCCACCGGTGCCCATTCGGCGGCAATCAATTTCATCGCCGGCATCTCGGACCGTGATGTTCCCAACCATCGTGCCACGCTTTTTGGCAAAGACGTGCAGTTCTTCGCGCAACGCTCCCAAGAGAACTTCCAAGTCCTGCAAGACGGTGTCGGATTCGTCCTGATCGCCGAATGTTTTCTCTTTGGCGCCCGCGATGGTGTGCAGGCCCTTGTAGTACATCCCCCGAAGGCTGAGGGTCTTGTCCTGCTCCAACAAATCCAACACCCCACGTTGCTGGAGCGTGGTCTGCATGAATTTCCTGGCTTGCCCAAGGTTGAACAGTTCTCGGATTTGAGTCCGATCACCCATGCGAAGGATACGCGCGGCCTCATCCCATTCGGTGTTGGAGTTTGCGCGTACTGGAATCGTGAACTGGGGATCCTTTGCGGCCAACGCTTGTTTGGCAAGCCGGCCCGACTCTTTCAAAATGGCTTTACCAACGCCAGCATCACCCCCAGCACCAGCTCTCCGGGTGGCTTTTTTGGCGGGCTTCTTCCGAAGCTTCTTCATTTTTTTGGCCACCACCGCAGGACTCGGAGCGGCGGCGCTGGTGGACCGAGCACTGGTCTTTTTTCGAGTGGTTTTGCGAACAGTCTTCTTCTTTGCCACGGGTCATCGACTCCTTCGGGGCGATGCAGTGCCGAACAACGTGTCATCATCTGACACCTGCGGCTCGGAAGCGTTGTCCAAAATCAACACATTCGGATCCACCTTCCCTCGAGCGGCCGGTTCAATCACGTTCCCCTCATCATCAAGCTCAATGTCAGCCGCTTCAGTGTGCCGCTGCGCGGTCATGGTCAGTGAAGACACCAAATCTTCTTGCACTTCCCCGGTGATGGCGGACAAATTGGCGGCGATCTCACCGATGTAACGATGGAACACATCCCGCCGCTCCGACTCTCGACGCATGCGATTGCGACGAGACAAATACCGCTTCAGATGCTGCCCGCACTTTTGCAGCGCCAACTTCATCTCTTTGGCAATCTCTTCGTGTTCGGCCACCGCTTCTTTGGCCGGGTTTGTGAACGGCACGGATGTCGATGCAACGTGGAGCAGAATCACCAATGGGCCCACCGGGAGAGAACCACGAGGCTGGCTCAATCCGTAGCCCTTCCAAGCCACCTCCTGAACCGCACGGAAGCAAGCACACCCCGATTGCTGATAGATCAACGGGACCCGGTTCGCAAAGCGATAGACCACCGCTTGCTCGTCACCGGGCAGTTTTCCCCCGTAAGCGATGGCGGCTTCGACCAAAAAGGGTGACCCCCCCCAAACACTGGGGGAACGGGTTTCAGCCGCAAAGAACTCCGCCCCAATCTCCTTGGACAGCCCGCGGAGGAGATTCTTTGCGTCAATCGGAGCCAAGCAATCGGTCGATGGTGCCATGAACTTGGTGGCCAACATCTCTTCGTGCATTTTGACGATGGCCGGATGTTCAACACTGGCGACCCAACTTTGGGGCGTCAATTTGGCGGCGGCGGTCACCGTCTTCACCTTGGCTGGGCTGAAGCGACTGAATTCCTTGTTGAAAAAGCCGCCCAGTTTCTTCTCTGGTGTTTTTTTCAACATGCGTTCTAGGTCACCCAATTCGACACCGTGGGGATGCGGATCTATTTCTTTGGTGGCCGGAGGAAGTTCGTCGCTTGATCGCTCGAACAGGAAAACCTCACCTGAAGGCGCGCGCCATTCGATTTCAGCGTGGGGATTGGCAATCGCCGTTTGCTCCAAATACGCATCGACCGACTGGCGACCTTTCTTGTGGACCGCTTTCATCGGAATTTCGATGTGCACCCCAGTGCCATCTGGGAACCAATCTTTGGTATCCGTGAACTCACGCTCCTCCAAAATCTCAGCGCAGTTCCGTTCCACATCGATCTTCAAGATCACTTCGAAAGCTGGCTTCTTAGGCTGAGGCTTGCTGACCACTCGAACGGGCTGGCCGGTGGTTTTGAGGCCGTACATGCCGGCGGCGGAGATGCCGATCCCCTGCTGGCCGCGGGTTTGTTGCACACGGTGGAACTTCGATCCATAGAGCAGTTGAGCGAAGACCCCGTCGATCGATTTTCTTGGGATCCCAGGACCGTTGTCACGGATGATGAGCTTGAGCACATCTTGTTCGGCCAAGGGGATGGTTTGGACCAACAAGTTGGGCAGGATCCCAAACTCTTCACACGCATCGAGTGCGTTATCCACGCCCTCTTTGACCGCGGTCACCAGCGCCTTTTGCTTGCTGTTGAACCCCAGTTGGGCGATGTTCCGATCGAAGTACTCACTGATATTGGCTTGGCGGTGCTGGCTCGCCATGCGTTCAGCATCCGAACGTCGTGAATTCGCTTTCTTCTTGGCCATCCGTGGCAAGGCTCCTTCCAGAAGAGAATGCGGGTCCGTCCGCGCGAGCAGCATACTCCCCCGAGCAAGAAACCTAAGATTTCCCCATGACACCTCCACGAATCGGCTGGATTGGGACCGGGGTCATGGGCCATGCCATGGCCCATCGACTCCTGCACGCTGGGTACCCACTCAAAGTCCACACCCGCACCAAAGCCAAGGCCCGACCCCTGCTCGAGGCCGGGGCCGACTGGGCCGAGACGCCTGCTGATGCGGCAAATGACACCGCCATCTGCTGCTCGATCGTTTCGCTGCCCACAGACGTGGAGCAAGTGCACTTGGGGGAGCACGGGACCCTGCAAGCCCCGACCAAGCCCCAGATCCTGATCGACTTCACCACCTCCTCGCCGGGGTTGGCCGAACGCCTTGCCGAACGGGCCACAGCGCATGGGACCATGGCCTTGGACGCACCGGTTTCCGGCGGTGACATTGGAGCACGGGATGGCCGACTTTCCATCATGGTCGGGGGCCCGGAGGAGGGCTTTCTCCAGGCTGAACCTCTGTTCGAGCACCTGGGCTCGACCATCGTCCACCATGGGGCTCCAGGGGCAGGCCAAAGAGCCAAACTGGTCAATCAAATTCTGGTCGCCGGCGGCATGTTGGGCCTCGCGGAAGCCATGGCCTTTTCGGAGCAATCTGGGCTGGCCTACGACCGGGTTTTGCGGTCTGTTTCCGCCGGAGCCGCCGGATCTTGGGCGGTTGACCATCTTGCCCCTCGAGTGGCCAAAGGAGACTTCGCCCCTGGGTTCTTTGTGGCCCACCTGAAAAAAGATCTGGGGCTGGTTTTGGAAGCCGGGGAAGACCTCGGGCTCCCCCTTCCCACCATGCAATTGGCCTTCAGGGCCTATCAGGCGTTGTCTGAAAATGGCATGGATGCGCTGGGCACCCAAGCCCTCGCCGGGGTCGTCTCCGGAAAGCTTGGTGAGGTTCCAGGATTTTCTCCATATCACTCTTGAATCCGAGAGGCGAACTCGCAACACTTCAATCTGGGTAGGGGTTCTGGTGGATCCCTTGGTATTTTTGGATGGGACAGGGGGTCTCAAATGGACGCAATTCGCGTCGAAATTGCCAAACTCCTGATCCGCACTGAGGCGGAACTGCAAGACCTCGTTTTGATCGAACGAGAAGGCGGCCGCACCATCCATATGTCCATTGGTTTGTTCGAAGCTGCCGCCATCCGCCGCCGCTTGGCCAACGAACCGGTCTCCCGCCCCCAAACCCACGACCTGCTGGACCACACCATTGCCGCTCTGGACGCACGCCCCCACCACGTCCTGATTCGTGATGAACGGAACGGTGTGTTCTTTGCCGATCTGGTGCTCGATCGACACGGCGAACAGGTGGTGGTCGATGCCCGACCTTCAGATGCCTTGGCCCTGTGCTGCACATTGAATTTGCCGATCTATGCCGATGCTGAAATGTTGGAACGGCTCGAGATCGAAAGACGGCTCCTCGCCGCACCCACCAGTTGAACCAGCCTATTCTCCTTGCAGCACAGACTGCATTGCTCGAGGAAAGGCGATTGCTGCGCGATGGATCTCATCTCCCAACTCAAAAGTCAACCGCCCGGATCAACCTTTCGGCTCTTTGAACAGGGCATTGGTGGACGCATCAAGGTTCGACCAGAAGATTTCCAAGTCGAAGAAATCCCTTGGCGTGACCCCACCGGTGAAGGCGACCACTTGCACCTTTTCGTGGAAAAGAGAGCCACCAGCCACGGGGAGCTGATGGCCATCCTTGCGAAAACGGTTGGCTGCAACGCGCGGGATGTTGGATACGCAGGTATGAAGGACAAGGCCGCTGTGACCCGACAATGGGTCAGCCTCCCGGCCCATCTGGCCGACGCCGCCCCCCACCTCAACCATGAGCGGGTGCGATTGCTCGGCACCATTCGATCCGATCGGGCCTTGCGGCGAGGTGACCTGCGTGGCAACCGGTTCATCATCAAAATCCGAGATGCTGATCCCCTGAAAGCCCCATCCGCAGGTCGCATGCTGCAACGCATTGAGCGTGAGGGTCTACCCGCGTTTTACGGTCCACAGCGATTCGGGTACCGCCAAAACAACCACCGGTTGGGGGCGGCGCTGTTGACGGAGTCTTGGCCAGAGGCACTTGATGAATTGCTCGGGCCAAGCGATGGCAACCACCCCCCCGACCAAACGGCCTTGCGTGAAGCTTGGGTAAGCCAGGATGAAGATGTCCTCCGCTCGGGCTGGCCGTCTTCCCAACGCTTCGAGATGTTGGCTTCCCGCAAATGGCTGAAGCACCGAGATCCAGAGAAAGCAGTGCGCGCCGGGGGCCGCACCACCCTCAATTTCCTCACCAGTGCGTTCTCATCCTTCTTGTTCAACCGAATGCTTGAAGAGCGGTGCCGACTGGGCTTGCTGCACGAGGAACAACCTGGAGATCTCACCGTCGACCCACTGAAAAAATCACCATTGCCGGTGGCCGATGGTGGCATTGCCAGCGCCCTCTTTTGGGGGCGCGATGCTGAACTGGCCAAAGGGGTCCAAGGCGAGATTGAACAACAAGTCCTTGCGAAGTATCAGTTGGCCCCCAGTTGGCTGGAAAGCACTTGGGTACCGCGGGCCGAACGGCGGCCGCTGCGATTTCATGTGTCCGACCCTGGGGTCGAAGGCGGCTTTGATGAACACGGTGGCTACATCGAACTCCGGTTCACTCTCCCCCGCGGCATGTTTGCCACTGTGGTGGCGGCAGAAATTCTTGGTCCAGACGAGCACCGCTCATCGGATGAAGATCAAAGCAACCCCAAAGCACCCAGCGCGTGACGGATCCGGGGGATTGGAGGATCTCCAACCGGCACGTGGATGGCCCGCCATCCCAAGGCGGCCGCGGCGTCAATATTGGGTTGGCGATCGTCAAAGAAGATGATGTCATCAGGGCGATGCGGCACCGCCACCGCAAAAGCTTCATAGATCGCCATGTCGGGCTTGAAAGCACCCAACACATGGGAAGCATGGGCATGCTCAATATGACGAAAGATGGGCCAATGTTGCATCACATCCCAGTGGCATGCGCAAGTATTGGAAAGACACGCGATGGCGTGGCCTGCCGCCTTCAGATCCACCAACAACGATTCGGCCCCATCCATCTCGCCCAGAATCCATCCATCATGGGCGGCCGCAAGGTGTTCCACAGGAACGTCCAGTCGGTCAGCCATGGCCCTCAAGAATCCTCCACGGTCCAGTTGCCCTCTTTGGTGGGCTCTTTCCAAATCGGACCAATCACCTTCCTGAACCGGATGCCCCAAGGCCACGCTCCAGTTCGGGCAGACCCGAACGAGGATCTCTCCCAAGTCGAAGCACATCAACATGGCTTCTTCTTTCGGCGGCGAGCTTGAAAAAATGAACGAAGAAGCCCTGCCGAAACCAAAGCATGGACCCCCCCGACCATAGGAGGACGATGGTTCAACCTTGGATCTGCCGGGATCTCATACAGAGACCGGCAGCCACCCGCCTTGGGATCATCGGCACCCCACACGAGCCGGCCAATCCGAGCATTGACCAGAGCCCCTGCACACATGGCGCAGGGTTCCAAAGTCACCACCAAGGTGCAGTCTGTGAGCCGCCACCGACCAAGGATCCGACCGGCCTGCTGAAGCGCCAGCAATTCCGCATGACCGACTGGGTCAGCGTCATTTTCTCGAGTGTTGGCCGCCTCGGCAATGATCTCACCGTCTCGGTGGACCACTGCTCCCACGGGCACTTCACCTTCGGCGGCGGCGGCCCGCGCCAGATCCAAGGCTCGCTTCATCATGATCCGATCGAGATCAACCCCACGCGCCCGTCGCCGACGGCGCCGGCTCCCACGGTGACTGGGGTTCACGAAGGATCATCCTCAACATCGGATCGAGAAACACCATCCCCCTGATCCGGGCGGAAAGGCTCAGGACTTCGGAAGCCTCGAGGTCCGATCCGCAAAGTCCCCTTCGCCACCCGACCCGATGGCAAAAGGACCAACAAGATGATCGAAAGCTCATACAGCAAGTACAAAGGCACCAGAAGCAACAGCAAGGAGAAGACGTCTGGAGGGGTCAGCACCGCCGCCAGTACGGTCGAGAGGCCCAAAGCAAGCCGGCGGCCCCGACGCAGCGTGTTGGGATCCACCAAACCAAGCCACCCGGAAACCAAGATCAAGACCGGCAGTTGGAAGGCAATCGAGACACCACCCAACAACAACAGGGTGAAATCCACAGTCTTCTGCATCGACCAACCATTTTGGAGCCGTCCGACCGGCTCGGGCGGCACACGAAAAGCCTGCAGCTCCCCAGACTCATTGGCTTGGGCCACCCAAGCTTCCATCTCGGGCGCCTCCACCCAAGCTTGGCCTTGAACCAAGGTCAACGGTGGAGCCGTACGGACCTCGACGGTCTCACTGGACACAAACAAAGACCGAAGCTCGGCATGGTGGTCCGGGAGATCCACCGTCAAACTCGAACCAAAGCCAAGCATCAACTCAAAGAGCAGCGGCAACATGATCCGGTGCAAAAAGATCGTGCCGGTGATTGTCAACAACCCCGACAACGGCACCACCAGATGAATGAATCGACGCTCCCGGGCATACAGGCCAGGAGCAATGAAAAGCCAGAATTGCAACAAAATCCAAGGTGCACCAACCACGATGGCACCGATCGTCGAAAGCTTCAGCGCCGCCATCACGGCTTCGGCGGGACCAAGCAACTGCAACCCGGCACTCGTTCCTGAGGTCGCCAGGACCTCGAAGGCTGGACCAACCAAAAACTCCAGAACCGTTTGCCAGCCCAAAAACAGGAGCACAAACACCGGAATGATCGGCGCGAGGGCAAAGAGGAGGCGTCGACGCAACTCTTCAAGGTGGTCGCCAAAGCCCATCACGGGGCCGCCAGACTGTTCCTCAGAACTCATACGATGTAGATCATAAGACGCGCCGCGCCCCGGATAGGATCTCCTTTGTGCCAGAATCCCTTCGCGACTACTACGAAGTCCTTGGCGTCTCCCGCCAGGCCAGCCCGGATGAGATCAAACGCTCCTATCGGAAGTTAGCCCGGAGCGCCCACCCTGACGTCAACACCGCTCCTGACGCCGCAGAACAGTTTGCCGAACTTTCGGCCGCTTACGAAGTCTTGTCCGATCCGGACAAACGCGAGGCGTATGACCAATTCGGACACGCAGGCGTGCAAGGGTCCTCCGCAGGGGCGTCCCGAGCCGCCCGGGAAGCAGGCTTTGATCCCAGTGGCTTTGAAGACTTGTTTTCAGCTTTTTTCGGCGGTGGCGGCGGTCCAAGCTCACGCCCGGCTCGGCCCCAGCGCGGGGAGGATCGAATGGTGGAACATGGAATCACTTTCCGGACCGCCATTCTTGGAGGAACCGAGCATATTCGTGATCCCAGCGGGACCGACGTCGAACTGAAAATCCCGCCGGGAGTGGAAGACGGTCAATCACTCCGCCTCCGCGGACGCGGGGAATCATCGCCCAACGGTGGACCTTCAGGGGACCTCAAGGTGAAGATTCAGGTCGGAGGGCATCCGTGGCTGAAGCGGGAAGGCAAGCACCTTCGTGGGCAGGTGCCACTGAGTTTGGATGAGGCCGTACTCGGAACCGAAATAGAAGTGCCGCTGCTCGAAGGTTCCGTCCGAATCAAAGTGCCGGCCCATTCTTCATCCGGGCGAGTGCTCCGGGTCCCAGGGCTTGGTGTCCCCAGCGACCCTCCGGGCGATCTTCGGCTTGAACTCCGAGTCGTTCTTCCCGACGGCGGTCACCAAGCCTTGGATACATTGGCCGAAGAGATCAAAGGAACGCTGCCAAACCCCCGTCAGGAGATGGACTGGTTTGCCGATCGCTCATGAGATAGCCCTCCGGCGGGAACTGGCCGGAGAGAACCGTTGATGCCGCGCGGCTTCAGCTCCAGTTGCCCAACAGCGTGAGAAGATCACTGAAGCCGACTTGACCATTGCCGTCAATGTCAGACGGACAGCCAGAGCAAGCGCCCCATTCGGCCAGCATGCCCACGAGATCGTCAAAGTTCACCACGCCATCGCCATTGATGTCGCCTTCGATGGTCGGATCGTCACAGACATACCGAACCACACGAATGTCGTCGATCCCTGCTTCCACCACACTGGGCTGGACATCATCATCACCGACCGTAAACCGAAGTTGCATGCTCGCCGATGCGGGAAGGTCTTCGCCCACCACAAATTCCGGACGGAACCAGCCGCCACCGGCATTTGCTGGGCCAAAGGTTTCCAGGGCGTTCCATGAGGAACCATCCGTAGACCATTCCACCAACAAGGCATCGGTTCCGGGGTTGGAACCATTGGTGTTGTCCAACCACCGCGCGTAGGAAAGAATGGAACCCTCAAGGCTGAGATCAAAGGCCGGCGAGGTCAGAACGGTGTTGCCACCATCGACATCACTGTTGCAGGCGTTCGCCGAATCGTTGTCGGTCAACCAACATCCATTCGTGCCGTCGGCATCTTGACCAGGGTTGCCTCGACTGCACACCGAAGACGGGATCGGTGCCCCCTGTTCCCATTGTCCATCGACGGCATCGCCACTGACTTCCCACCCTCCGGTGGAATCGCCCGAGTCGAGCACCACATCCACGATGTCACTCCACTGCGTAGACACGAAGCCACCTGCTGAGGGATAGCGAACCACATCACTGGATCCGAAGACCCCAACTTCAAAGGCCACCTGAACCGTGGAGCCACACCCCAGTCCGGGGAGCGTTCCGGCATAGCGACCGGGCTCGGTGGCCGTCATGACATAGGAAACCCCGTTGGCGATCATGCGGACCGTTGAGGGGTCGTGGATGTCATCCCCATCCGAGACGGACAATTCCAAAGGGAAGCCCGCAAAGGGATCGGTCAGTTCTGGGATCGGCGTCAAGAGTTCAATCTGAAGGCTGACCGTCTCCAATGCACCTTCCACGGACGACAAGGCGTTGACCACGCCCCAGCCATAATCATTGTCTTTTCCTGGAGCACCCCGATCAGAAGCGGTGTCGTACATGATTTGCTTCAGTTCCTGCACCGGGAGTTCAGGGTTGGCTCCCCGCATCAATGCGACCACACCAGCCACATGAGGGCAGGCCATCGAAGTACCACTCAAAGAGGTGTAGCCACCACCAGCACTCGCAGACCGAACATTCACGCCAGGAGCACTGATGTCGGGCTTCGCACCGCCCCCGCCAAACGGGTTGCAGTAGACCGGGCCACGTGAGGAGAACGAGGCCACCGGAAAATCGGTCCCCGAGTTGCCATCAACCGCACCAACCGCCAGAGTTGTGAAGGCACTTGTGTTGCGGTCCGCCGGACGACGAATGGTGCTTGAGCTCGGGCCTTCGTTGCCCGCGGCAAACACCACCACCACGCCCGCCGTCTCCATGGCATCGATGAAGCTCCAAAGTTGATCGTCACAGGCGGGAACGCCGTGGACATCGGTCACCCCCCAGGAATTCGAGCAGACGTCGGGAACATCAAACATGGTTGAAGGATTGCCATCTGGATCCACCACCCATTGGAAGGTTTCAATGGCATCAGAAAGCGTTTCTGAAATGCCGCCGCCCCGATCGATGGTCGCTCCTGCAATCCACTGGGCTCCAGGGGCAACACCGATGGCATCACCAGGCGCACCACCAACGATGGAACCCAGACAATGGGTGCCGTGGTAGGAACCATCAAACGGGAAGTCTTCGTCGTTGCTGTAAGGATCATCAAAGGCCCACTGTGGGTTGCCGTTGTAGGCCGGATCATTGCCGCGCCAGCGAGACGCCAATGATTGGTGGCTGCCGTCGGCACCAGTGTCCACGATCGCCACCAAGGCGCCACTGCCGTCATAGCCCATGGCCCATGCGGCAGGTGCTTGGATCTCAGCGACCCCAGGTTCCACACCACCCAAGCCCATGGTGCCATTGCTGGGCTCACCTTCGAAAGGCTGCACCAACTCAATTGGGGCGTTGAAATGAACATCCAACACATCAGAACGTGAGGCGATGTCAAAGATCACATCTGAGGTGGCTTCAAGACGAATGAGGTTCCGAATCCAATAAGGCTCAACGGCTGCCACTTGGCGAAGTCCCAGCACCGAGTCATCCGACATGGAGGACAAGTCAGCCAAGAGCGAAGCTTGTGAAAAGGTCGCTAAGCCTTGCAAGGCTTCGATTGTTTCTTGATGCCGAATGGCCAGCGGTGCCTGCTCAGCATCAAACCTGGATTCCAATGCCACCAGATCGACTTGATCCACCATGGAGACCAGCACGTTGTGCAAGTCGTACGGTCGAGCTTGCAGCTCAGCCTGAAGCGCCGGGTCAATGGTCCCGGCCAGAGCCGGAACGGAGGTTAAGGAAAGGGTGAGAGCAGCGACTGCTGGTGCAACGGACTGATTCATTTCAGAGTTCTCCACGACCTAATTTAGACGTTCTTAGGCATCTGTCGTGGACTATTCGTCCGGAATCGTTCACGGTTGCCGATCTTTGGGGCTTGGTCTAAAGTTCGATAATTCTTTGCATCCGGATGAACGGATTGCCCCTTCTCAAGCCCACGGAGTTCGCATGCCCCCCAGCCGCTGGACCTTTACCTCTGAATCTGTTTCCGAAGGACACCCCGACAAGTTGTCCGACGCGATTTCCGACGCCGTGTTGGATGCATGTCTCGAAAGGGACCCAAATGCCCGTGTGGCGTGCGAAACCCTCTGCAGCACCAACATTCTTGTTCTGGCCGGTGAGATCGGCCTGGCCAAGGGCGTTGATGCTCCGGATTACGAAGCAATTGCCCGAGAAACCGCGGTTCGCATTGGCTATGACGACGCCGCCAAAGGACTCGATGGGAACTCCTGCGAGGTGCAAATCCGCTTGGACACACAAAGTGCGGACATCGCTCGTGGGGTCGATACAGGTGGGGCCGGCGACCAAG
This sequence comes from Phycisphaerae bacterium, assembly GCA_002705085.1. Classification (GTDB taxonomy): domain Bacteria; phylum Planctomycetota; class Phycisphaerae; order Phycisphaerales; family SM1A02; genus UBA8653. Next base: position 18,143 of record PAHO01000043.1, read on the forward strand.
GCCTGATGTTTGGATACGCCTGCCGCGAAACCGAACAACTCATGCCGCTCCCCATCGACCTTTCTCATGCCTTGGTTCGGCGGCAAGCAGAAGTTCGACGGGCGGGAACCATCCCGCACCTTCGGCCAGATGCCAAGAGCCAAGTGGCGGTGACCTATGAAGACGGTCGCCCTCTGCACGTCGAAAACGTCGTGCTCAGCACCCAGCACGGTCCAGAATGGAGCGGTGAGGCTCAAGAAGAACTGCGCCGCCTGGTGCGAACGGAAATCATCCAGCCTGTGCTCGAGCAATATGGCGTTTGGAGAGACGAAATCGAATGCCATATCAACCCCACCGGCCAGTTTGAATTGGGCGGCCCCCATGGCGATTGCGGGCTGACGGGTCGAAAAATCATCGTGGACACCTACGGTGGCATGGGACGACATGGCGGCGGCGCTTTCAGTGGAAAAGATGCCACCAAGGTCGATCGCTCCGCTGCCTACATGGCGCGTTACGTGGCGAAGAACTTGGTCGAAGCCGGATTGGCCGAACGCTGCGAAGTGCAACTGGCCTATGCCATCGGGGTCAAAGATCCCACTTCCATCAAGGTGGACACCTTTGGCACCGCCATCAACACCAACGATTCGGCCTTGGAACAAGCCATTCGTGCGGTCTTTGACCTGACGCCAAAGGGCATCATTGATGCCCTGAAATTGCGGAACCCCATCTACTCCCCCACCACCAGCGGCGGCCATTTCGGACGAACGCCTGGCGAAGGTGTGGAGGGCAGCTTCCCTTGGGAAGTGACGGACCAAACCGATGCCCTGAAGGAAGCCGTCCATGCCGCCGCCGGAGTCTGCTGACGCACGCACGCGGGCGCATCAAATCCTGACCCAGTTGGCTTCGGAGGGTCCCGGTGCATCCTCCAGAGATCCTGAACGTGGGTTGGCCGGGGCAATTGTGCGAACAACCGTCCGGCGCTGGCTCACGATCCGCCATTTGATTCGACAAGCTGGACAACGCGACCCCGACACACTGGAACCGGTGGTCTGCGCTTCAGTGTTGGGCGGTGTGGCCGAATTGGTGTGCTTGGATGGCACGCCCGACCCCATCGTGGTTGATGCCCATGTGGAATCCATTCGACCGTACCGGCCCGGGGCCACCAAATTGGTCAATGCGATCTTGCGCCGAGTGATCGACCTGCGTGGTGAGAAGGTCGAGAAAGCTGACTTTGCGGACCCTTCACACATCCCCCTTGGCGCTGGACACGGCTGGCAACTTGCGGAACCCATCAGCCTGCCTGGTGAAGACCCACTGGCGATCCTCGCGGTCCGCAGCGGCATGCCACGTGGATTGATCCGACGGTGGGCCCGCGAACAAGGACTTGAAGAAGCCACCCGTGGCGCATGGCACGGTGTGATGCAAGCTCCGGTGGTGATCCAGGACATTGAGAGCACCCAAGCGGAACAACTGGGACTGCTCCCTCATGTGGAGCCCAATGCCTACGTGCTGCCCCGTGACGCAAACCCGGCGAAGGTGATTGAAACCACCGGTGGACGAATCCAAGATGTCGGTTCGGCCCGAACCGTGGACTTTGCTTTGGACTTGGAACCCACGACCATTTTGGATCCGTGTGCCGGAGGAGGCACCAAGACTGACCAAATGCGACGGCGTTTTCCCAACGCCCACATCACCGCCTGGGACCCTGACCAAGAGCGTCAAGATCGACTTCGCAATCGATTTGCGGAAGATGAAGGGGTCACAGTCACCAGTCGCCCTCCGGAGGGAACCCACGACTTGGTCCTTCTTGATGTTCCATGCTCAAACTCTGGCGTTTTGGCCCGCCGGCCAATGGCGCGGCACCGATTTGGTCCCAAAAGCCTTGCGGATCTCGAGCAGTTGCAGGGGGAAATCCTGCAGAACTGGCGTCCGGCGGTGGCGTCTGGAGGGCACCTGCTCTGGAGCACATGCTCTTTGGAACCCGAGGAAAACGAGCAGTTTCTCGACCAGCATGCACCCAACCTGCAGTTGGAACTTGTCCGACGTGAACGCACCCTTCCCGCCGGTCTCCCGGGCGAGCCAAATACGGTCTACCGAGACGGAGGGACCGTCACCCTTTTGCGCGGGTCGGGGTAAGATTGCCGCTTCGGAACATGTTCCTGACATGCGGCTCTCTGACTTCCTCCACGACCGAACCATCCGAGTCCCGATCGCCTCTGGTGATCGAGAAGAGGTCATTGCCGAACTGATTTCGGCATGCCTTGAAGCTGGCACATTGACCGATGGGGAGAGCGCCCAACAAGCGGTGGCCCAACGGGAACAACAACGGTCAACTGGAATTGGTCACAACATCGCAATTCCACATGGCCGATGTCCTGAAGTCAAAGGCGTGGCCATGGCTTTGGGCATCACCACCGAACCCATCGCTTGGAATGCCATCGATGGACTTCCCGTTCGCATTGTTGCGCTTGTGGTTTCTCACCCCACCCGCACTGTGGAACACATCCAATCGCTTGGTCGGGTCAGCCGATTCTTGGGCGACGCCGCAACTCGAAGCGCGCTGATGGATGCAACGGCGAGCGACATTGCCCGCATGATCCGGGTCGAAGACGACTAAGAAAACCCGAACCGGTCTGAAGACAACCAGGCCTTGAACTGAATCTACGGCTGGTCAGAAGAGCTTTCCGCCAACTTTTGCCGCAATGCAGCGGCCTCTTCGATGGCTCCACCCGCGTCCAGCATGCGCATCACTTGCGTCAGCAATCGCGAATCATCACCAACCAGAGAACGGGCCCGCCGGGCCGAATTGATGACCGAATCCAGTGCTCCGAGTTGCAGTTGGACCTCCGCCAAACGCAACCAAGCGGCGGGGTTGTTGGGATCGATGTCCAGAGTTCGCTCAAACCACACCACCGATTCTTCCAATTGACCTGCTTGGGCGGTGGCCAAGGACAAACGCCGCATCAAAAAGAGATCGATGGGGCCACCGGGAACCACCCGATCGCGATGTTCACGACAGAAGACGATCATGGATTGGGCCTCCCCTTGCAGATCCAACCAACGCGTGTAGTCCTCCAGCAGCCGAACCGACTGGGGATGCTTGGAAAGTTGGTCGAGGTACCAACGGTTGGCGTCATTCGGGGAAGCAAGTTGTTGCAGCAACCCAAGATCACCGGCAACGTCGTCACGGAAGCCGAAGTACGACAAATGCTGCTCAACAAACGGAATCGCTTCGGACCACTCTCCAAGTGCCGTATGGCACCACGCTCGAGAGAGCCAGCCGGGGGGCGAGTCAGCCAGCGCCAGGCCACCGCGTCCGATGGGACGCAACCTTTGGTGGCGTCTGATGGCATCTCGACACTGCTCGGCTTGCGTACCAGTTGCCACCAAGGGGGTGCTACTGAACACCAACCGCTTGTCCAAATCAACCCCCGCCGCAAGCCGTTGCACTCGCCCCAGCTCGGCGCGGACCCAGACACTGTGCACAGAGAGAAGGATGAAGGCAAAGGCAAGCAAACGAACCGACCAACCCCACGTGGTGGTGCGTGCATGGAAGCGTAAAGTTCGGCGGTGCACGGTGAAATTGGCACGGGAAATAGAGGTCAAAGCGGCCCAAGCGAACCACGCCACCAACGCCGCCATGCCCGCAGCCATCAAGAGCGGAAACAAGTTGTAGAGCCCATGAAAGCCAAAAAATGCCGCCAACCAAACCAGCAGGATCGCCACTTCCATACGCCATGAGAATTTGAACAATTTCGAGTTGGCCGGCGACGCATCAGCGCGAAAGGCGGGCGGAGTGGCCCAACCGAACTGCAGAGCTTCTTGTGGGCAAGCTTCAATGCAGTCACCGCACTTCATACAACCTTGGTCGACGACCGATCCAAAATCATGGACTTCTTCATGCACGCGGACGTGACTGGTGCAAACAGAGGTGCAAACACCACAACGTTCGCACAGTTCTGGATCAACAACAATTCGACGCGGTGCCAATCGATCCAAAGGGGCCATGAGCCCGCCATACGGACAGGCGTACGTGCAGTACCCCTTGGACCCCAAGAACCAGACCGCACCGGCCGTGCAGATCAGAAAGAATGGAACCGCAATCCAGAAGCTGGGGAAGGTTGACCAAAATTCAGAAGTACTCAATTCATACGAAACACCAGGCCAAGGTTCGACTGGTCCAGCGGCAGGAAACCAAGCGAACCGCTGGTGCATGAACTGCGAAAGCGGCGTCCACCCCCACCGGTGGACCGCTGGCCAAAGGAACATCAGGAAGCCCAAGAAAAAAGGAACAAAGCCAAGTGATTTTGACCGGAAAGGCTTCGGCTTGATCCCCCGTCGTTCGAGCCACTTGCTGCAAGCATCTTGGAGAAGGAGGACATGGCATCCCCAGCCACAGAACCAGCGACCCAGAAGTGCGGTGGACAGCAGCATCAATGCAAAAAGAACAAAACCTGAGTTGACGACACCCTCACGGACAAAAGCCATGGACTCACTGGGTTCGATGGGAGAGATCGTGGTCTTCGTCCACAGCCAGTGGGCAATGTGCAGGAAAATCAGTCCTTGCACAACCAAGAGGACGTTCCGTCTCTTCCGCCAGGCTGATCCTCGCGGTCGTTCAGGGGATTTCAATTGGGGAAGGGAGACATCGGCCACGAGGTCAGATTAACGGACACGACCCTTGGGCAGAAGGTGGGAAAAATCAGGCAAAAGCGGGTTCGGTATCAAAGCCTTCGGAACTGTCGTGTTCGATGTACCACTTCAACTTGGCAATGGCCGCCTTTTGGACCTGACGCACCCGCTCCTTGGTCACCCCGATGCGAGAACCAACTTGCTCGAGGGTAAGCGGACGAGACCCGCGAGGGGCATCCAACCCGAACCGGTAGTGGATGACTTCACGCTCCAAAGGAGACAAACGGGCCAAATTCTGCACCATGATGGTGCGGACTTCAGCTGAGCCATCGTTTCGTTCGGTTTGGTCTCGAAGGTCGTTGGGGTTGACACGTTCCATCTCGGGATCAAAGTGAACCGGGTTGTGCTGACGGTATTTGGTTTGCTTCATGCCTTGACGGCCAAAAGCTTTCAAGATTGCCCGGCAGGCGTAGGTGGAGAATTTGAACCCACGAGAGACATCAAATTTGTCGACCGCGCGAAGAAGCGCCATGTTGCCCTCCCCCAGCATGTCCGCAAACTCCATGTCTTCGGCTCGGGTTCGCTTCGCCATCGCCATCACCAATGCCACGTTGACCTCGGCGATCTGATGTCGAAGTTGCATGGCTCGAGCATGCCAATCGAGGACTTTTCGAGCTTTCGCTGGGCTCGGTCGACGCCCACCTAGGGTGCCGAGCAACTCGGCCACCCGGAATCGGCAGTAGTTGAATCGAAGAAAGATGACCCGTTCCTGAGCCGCCGTAAGCACAAGATGCTTGCCCGTGTGCTCTTCGCGGGCGTGTGTGGTCAACGAGTCCAACAAAGGGCGATACCAAGAAGCATCAATGTCCGGGAGATCGTCGGTGGGGTCAAAAATGGTTGATTCAGCCTTGGGCAGCAGGAAGGACTCGTCTGGCGTGTAGTCGTACTTCTCGAGTTCCAACAGCTGCTGCAGAAGCCGCATCTCGGGGAGAGAGAAGCCGGCAATGGGGCGCTTGAGGAGGTCGGTATAGGCCGTTCTTGAATCGTTCATATCATTCACTTTCTTCCGGGCGGACGCACATTAATACGCTCAATGCTCCTTGAAGGTTCATATTCTTTCTGGATTATCGTTCAAAACGGTCACGATTCGCAAGTACATTCCGACCAAAACGGAAAAAAACCCGGCCCATGGGGCCGGGTCGTTCGATACAAGATCAAAAATACCCCCCCTCAGGGGCTTTATTCGGCGGTTCCGCCCGACATGTCGTACACCCAGGCATCGCCGGGTCGGTCAAAGCAAAGCACTTCGCCTTCGTTGAAGAACAGCCCCAATTCCTTCTCAGCGGCTTCTGGGGAGTCTGAGCCATGGATGAGGTTGAACGAATTGGAAACCCCAAAATCACCCCGAATGGTGCCAGCTTCTGCGTTGGAACCAAATGTGGCACCCATCATCTTGCGACATACCGCGATCGCGCCCTTCCCTCGGATGGCCATGACGAGCACAGGGCTGGATGTCATAAAGCCCACAAGCCCGTCGTAAAAAGGCTTGCCTTGGTGGTCGGAATAATGCGTTGAGGCCAGCTCATTGCTGATTTGCATGAACTTGGCACCGACGATTTGCAGGCCTTTGTCTTCGAAACGAGAAATGATGCGCCCCATGAGACCGCGTTGCACGGCATCAGGCTTCAGGATGATCAGTGTGGTTTCCATGATTGCTCCAAGGTCCGCAGGAAAATTGCGGGGAGGCAATCATACCCGACCGAGCCAAAGAATCACGCAACGACCATACGAGCGATCACGACCGCGACCCCCCAAATGCTCAAGGTGGCGATGAGACATCGCCAAGGGTCAACTTCTGGGACCCCATGCAGACTGTGCCGAACCGCCCCGCCAAAATGCCCAACCTGTCTCACACCGTGCCCCATGGCCTTCCGTACCCCTCCCATTGAGGTTGCTCTGGCCGCCACCCCAGCGGCCACCTTGAACAGACCAGTGGGCTTGACGTCTCCGGGGGCCGCTTCCGCAACTTCGTTCCCGGTTGGCTCGGCCTGGGCCAAATCCACCACATCAGCCTCGTCCGTATCGATTCCGGTCGGAGGGATGTATTCGAAGTCCCGACTCCGGCGGACCGATGGCTTTGAGGGCGACTGAGACCAATCCGAGCTGCTGCTGTACTCCGGCATACATCCTAGATCGTCCCTTCACCGGTGGGACTTCATCGCGAGAACTCTCACAGACCGTACAGATGGAACCAACGGCCCCTGTCTTGGTGTTGTCCGAATGGCAACTGTGGGCGGCATCTCTTTCTGACGATCAAATCATCATGTCACATTTCCAGTACGACCCCCACTTCAACGCTGCCAATTCCAGCACCTTGGACGACCGACGCCGCGAAATCCGTTTCAACGATGGTGAACGCGCGGTCATCGTCTGGTCACACAATGCTGAGGCTCGTGGCCCACTGGAACTGATCAATCGTTCTGAACAAGGCCTTTGTGTTCGAAGTGAAGACGCGGTCCCTCCAGGAGCCTTGGGCACCATCCTGCGGATCTTGCCTTGGTCAGAAGCGGAGAACCGACGAGCGGTCGTCACATGGTGCCACGCCGATGAACACAGTGGATGGCAACTGGGCCTCCGCTTTGTCGACAGCCGTCCCCACGCTGCGTAAGCCCTACTCGGGCCGAACCACAACCGTTCCTGATCCGTTGAATGTGAAGGATGTGGTCTTGCCCCCGATCCAAGACACCGTCCCGGTTCCAGACGCCGACCCATTCCCCAAGCCAAACCAGGCTTCAGCGGGAACTTGGGTCAGGTAGCTTCGGGTGGGAGCAATTCGGCTGCGCCGGGTGACACCGTCAACCGTCAGAACCACCTCAGCCCCAATCGCCAGACCAGGCTGGTCGCCAACTTCGGGAATCACACGCAAGCTCGCCACCGCCGGAGCATCGTTTCGATACACCACGGTGGGCGCTCCCGCTTGCGCCACGGCGAGATCCAAATCCCCATCTCCATCAAAATCCGCAAAGCCTGCCCCACGACCCACCAAGGGTTTGGCAAGATCACCCACCGTCTCATCTGGCGCCAGTGCCAAACAACGCTTGGCGTCATGGCCACAGTTCCAAAAAAGTTGCGCCGGTTGCCGGTAGGCCTGCGAGGCTTGTACTTCGGCAATCTCCTCTTCGAGGTGGCCATTGATCTGCAGCAAATCCTCGCGGCCATCCATATCGACGTCAAAGAAACACAGGCCAAAAGAGAGACGCTGCCGACTGGGGGTGCCCAAGCCCTCCGCCCCCGACATATCGGTAAACCGCAGCGGGTGGTCCGGGTCCTCGGCCGCATAAAGACTGCTGGCTTCATTGGCAAAATTGGCCACCGCAATGGCCAAACGAGCATCTCCTCGAGGCTCGGCGACATCGATGCCCATCGCACCAGTGGCCGCTCCCAAACGATCAAAAGCCACTCCAGAGGATGCACCAATTTCGACAAAAGCACCCGCTTGATTGTGGAACATGAAGTTCTGCACGGTGTCGTTGGCGACCATGACATCCAGCCACCCGTCACGATCGAAATCGCAGATGGTCAACGCCAAGGCTTTGCCAAGGGGAAGACCGGTGGCCGGATTCTCAACCTCGACCCCACGTTCCGCGGAGACATCTCGGAAGGTCCCCGTTCCATCATTTTCAAACAAGCGGCAATGGGCACCCTGGTAATTGGTTGGGGGGCCGTATGCACGATCGGTTCCGTTCAACGTAAAGGCAAGTTCCAAGTCAATGGTGCGGCTCCACTGGACATACCGGCACACGAAGAGATCCAAATCTCCATCACGGTCGTAGTCAAAAAAGCCTGACGAAGAACTCCATGCATCGGCCGAGCCTGCGGCCCCACCGGCATTGGGAACCTCTGAAAACGTTCCTTCGTCGTTCAATAACAGTCGATCTTGCCCCAAGCAGCTCAGGAACACATCAAGATCGCCATCACCATCGACATCTCCGATGGCCGGGCCCATGACGTAAGCGTCTTGAGGCAAGCCTGAGCCTTGAGTGACATCAACGAACCGACCAGCGTCGTTGCGATACAGACCAAGGGGCCGAACCTCACCCCCTAGGTGGTCCCAAGGCCATGACGTCCCACCGGTGAGCAGCAAGTCGGGATCCTGGTCACCATCCATATCAAACCAAGCCACCCCGCCGACCATGGTCTCTGGCAGCAACTTCTCTCCGGCAGCGCCAGAATCATGGACAAACGAAACGCCAATTGCTTCGGTGACATCGGCAAAGGGCAATGGCGGCTGCTGCTCGGCGATGGTCACCAACCGTCCGGGGCCCACAATCGGATCTCGGTCGATGATCTGCTCAACCTCCGCTTCTTCATCCGAGAGCAGAGTGACGACCCCGAAAATACCCCCCACCAGCACCACCAAGGCCAAAAGACTCCAACGAAAGGCTTGAGCGATGACCGTGCCATCGGTTGAAATCACTTCATCTTCAACGTCATCGTGCTTTTGGGGTTCAGGAGGGGTGGTCATGGTCGTTCAGCATCGGCGCGGAACATGTCTGGGCTTGAAGGCTCAGGCAGCTCGTAGATCGTCACCGGCTCTGCCGCCCGATTGGCCGCAGGATATTTCCGACGGGCCAACGCAACGGCACGGTCCCGAGCATTGTCATCAGGCTTGTACTTGGCGTGCAAAGCAGCATGACGGGCCTCAGCCTCATCATCACCCAATCCCCGAGCCACCTGCTTCAGCCCCCAATGGGCCCCGAGACTTTCGGTATCCAAGGCCAAGGCGGCCAGGAAGGATTCTCGGGCTTCTTGCAACAGCCTGGCCCGCTCTTCCCCACGTTCTTGCAAGGCCAATTGGTACACCGCATCGCCGAGGGCAATGTGAACCCTCTCATCCCGGGTGAAATCAAATCCCCGGCCTTCGGCTTGGGTAAATCCACCGCGAAGAATGTCGCGAAGATTTTTGGCGGCCAATTCAAAATCTCCATTCCGCGAAGCAACCTGAGCACCAAACCAAAGCAAACTCCAGGCCGGGGCCTCACGATCAGCAGCCCGGGCCAAGGCGTCCGGGGCCTCAACATCAATGAGGCCTTCTCGCAAGAACAAACGGGCCAGATTCAAAGGACCGTCGTAGCGGTCCAACAACTCAACCTGTTCGAATGCGGATTGGGCCTGCTTCAAAAGACCACTGCCCTGCACCCGAAGCAAACCAATGCCATAGTCGTTCCAGCGTTCCCAAGCTGGCGCGGCAAAATCAGGCTGACGAATGGCATCAGCACCCGCCAATGGAAGCACCAATCGGTCGCTGGCGAGTTCCAATATGGGCAGATCGTTGCGGTAGTTGGGATCTTCCGTCACAAATCGCATGTAGGTGGTGTCGAACTTTCGATACCGAAGCCGCGCCTCCACCACGATCGGACCAACCGCGTCCTCGGGCACCGTGAAGCGGTGGTGAATGCTGTCCGCGGCCCCCGGAGGGATTTGGTGGTTGTACAACGGGATATAAATATCTTCCGCATTTCTCCGATCGATGCGGTTGCCGTCACGATCGATGACAAACGCATTCACAAAGTGCGCCCACGGATCGACGGCACCGAATTCGTCCATGCCTCCGCTCTTCCAGAGCTCACGTTCCCCATCGAAAACGGTGACCTCCAGCCAAACCTCATTGGAATCGCTGGTGCCTTGCGTAAAAACGTGGCCCATCTTGACCGTACGAATCACGGTTTCAAGCAGCCAAGTTGATCCTGGTTCGACCGCAGGAACTTCGGGTCGAAGCGGCGCAATCAACTCTCCATCAATCCGCCCTTCTTCGCGGAGTCCAAAGAGATCGACCCGCATCACGCCTTCGTTGAATTCTCGGTGCGCCTCAATGGCTGCATCTGCGTCAGGCATCTTGTCTCGATTGAGGTGCAAGATGCCCGTGTTGGCCCCCAAGAACTGGTGGTTGTGCACCAGAGAACGACCATCTCCAGCAAAATCGTCAGCGCCAAAATTCACTCCGGGCCCCGCTTGCTCCAACGGCATGTGGCACCCATTGCAATTGGTTTGGGCTTTCGGGGGGTAATAGAAGCTGGTGATGCCATGGCCCGACACACCCGAAAGACGGAATGCGTCGTAATGATTTTGGCCTCGAAGCCATTTGTACCCATTCAACTCCACGGGCAGGTGGACCTTATGGCAGGTGCCACAGAACTCAGCCGACTGGTGGAATGGCTTCAGGAACGTGGCTTTGTGGAAGGCGGGCTTGGCTTTCACCAATTGTCGATTGATCCATTGGAGGGCTGGGTTTTCACTGAAGGCGAAGGGGTAGTGCTGGGGCTCATCCAGCGTGTAGGCCGCGTTGCCCAAATTGGAATTCACGTGACTGATGGCGTGGCACACCGTGCAGGTGATGGCCGCTTGCCCCAAAGGATCTTCAGAAACCGGATAGTCCGGGTCATCCCAGCGCGGGTCATCAAATGCCCCCGACAAGAAAGGGACGGGATCGTGGCATCCCGCGCAGAAACGGCTGGCTTGGGTGTTGCCATCACGTGCAGACAAGAAAGCACGTGTGTCCTGCAGTGACTTGGCGTAGGGGCCATTGTTGAAACTGCTGAAGCGGTGGGCTGAATGTGACCACGACTGATAGGCATCTTCGTGGCACTGCAAACAATATTCATCGTTGTCCAGAACCTTGGCGTCAATGAAGTCACCCGACGTAGTGCGAGCAAGAGACGGTTCAAAATAATCCGCACTCTCTGGGCCCTCTCGCCCCCATGACCGGGGATCTTGAGCCTGCACCAAGAACATCAACGCCGCGAACCCGGCCGCCACGCCGGCCCACTTCGCCCCGATCTTCCACTTGATGCGTCGACCCGCCAGCCGGTGCAACACAAACATCCAAGAGGCCATGAGCGGTGCTGCAACATGGGCCCAGTACGCCGCCGAACGCCAAGCGTCGTTGGTGAGATCCAATCGGAAAGACCCCAGATCGACGCGAGTCAATGCGATGCCGGAAATGAACGTCAATATCGCCGCCAAGAACGTGGCCCATCCGGCGCGGACCGCTTGTCGATTGGGGCGGTTGTAGGTGTTGCGGAGGTGCACCAAGCCGAACACAATCGTGGGCACCACGATCAACAGCCCCAGGATCAGGTGCAGCAAGAACATCCAAAGGTAAAACCAGCCTTGGCGTTCCTCACCTTGCACGGTGACCGAAACCAGATACACCGAGTTGACCACGATCAAAGCGAACAGTGCAAAGACAATGGCGAGCACCGTCTTCAGACGCTTTCCGATGGCAGGTCGGAATTTTTTAGGCTTGGCCATGGGATCTATCCTAGATCGGGTCTCTGGCCGAACAACTCCAACTTCGAGGGGCAGAAATTACTCACCGCCCCGCCAGCGGGTGCGGTGACCAGATTCAAGAGAGCGACCCAATTCGTCCATTTCTCGTGGCGGTCCCGGCAACAACTGTTCCCCGTCCTTGGTGAAGAGGTCCATATCTTTGCACCACCCTCGGGTCCGCAATACGACACGCTGCCGTTCACCATGGCGGATGGCCGGCATTTCCTCAAACTCAAAAGCAATTTCTTCCCCAGAGCCAAAGACGGCGGCAGCATTGTCTGCGGCGCCAACGAGATCCAGAACATCTCCACAAGCGGTGTACCAACCCGGCAACGTCCGCATGTCGGCGAAGGGGGACACATCCGAATCGTCATATTCGGGCCGCCGCCCCTCGTGCACCGTGCGACGGGCAAACCCCCGAGCGGACAACTGGGCTGAGCGGAGGTTGAGCACCTGCCGGGTCGCTTCCGGACACGATTCAACTTCGACCACGCGAATCTGATCCACATGGATTTCAAGATTGGTTCGCAAACGGATGGCGGTGCTCCCTTGAGGCAACGTGGGCAAAGGCATGGCCATGGTTCGTGGCATACCGGCGGGGTAGCCAAAGTCTTCCAGCACCACTTGCCAATCACCCGCAGGAGTACGCGCTTCCAAAGTGAAGCTGTCCCACGAAGCACCAGACTGCCATGCGGCAAACATGGTCTGGGAGTAGGGGTACTCCACCCAACCATCCACCACCAAGGCCGCGGGGAAGTCGAGCGGCAGATCGAACTCACACTCCAAGACACACTCGGAAGCCAGACGACCCAGAAATCTCGAGTCCAGTGCCCCGGGGTCGGCCGCCACGAAGTCTGAGGCCGCAATGGATTCGGTACACACCTGCCCGTTGACTCGTGCTTCCACCGGATGGTGGGTCGTTTGGAAAAACAGAGGCTTCCCGGTTGGGGCAGGGCCGTTGATGCCCAGACGTTCGTCCAAAACCAAATCCCATGGTTCGGGCAAAGACCACACTTCCACGCTCGCTGCGTCAAGCCAGCAGGATTCCTCCATGGGTTCCGCAAGTTTCAATCGCACCGGTTGGCCAGCCGGAGGATTCCAAGGCAACAAGAAACCTTCGTCGGGCCGAGGAGTGGCGGTGACATTTGGGGCCAAGAGATACCCCACGCCACCGACACCAAGAACGTCACTGACGAACTCGTAGGACGTTCCGTTGTGCACGAAGACCACCGGGCACGAACTCATTTGCCGCTGCGTCTCCGCGATCTTGTGCATCCCTGCGGCGAGTTGAGGTTCGGTTTGGTACACACCGTCAGACCAGTCAATCGCCACAAAATCGATGGCATCTGCACCGGCCAAACCAATCGAAAGCGGCTCCAGACCCGCCCCAGGGAACGAACTGGCCGGGGGATATTCCAAGACCGACCAGCGACCTTGCTGGCGAACACGAAGTCGAGTGCCGAGCCCCTCGGCGTTCGAACGCATCGAATCACCCGCATCGATTTCACCGGTCAACTCCACCGAGGCAAAGGAAAAGCGTCCTTCACCGGGACCCCAAAAGTACGGACCATTGGACTTGACCATCAAAAGCCCTGGGCCTGCTTCGGGATCCAGAGTCACGGGACGCACCGTCACCGCGTCGAACCCAAATTCTTCCAGCGGAGCGTCCACTCCCGCCGCTTCGTCAATGGAAAAAACAAAAGCAGAACTTTCACCCGAACAGAACAGTTCCAACCGGCCATCGCCAGAAAAGTCGGCCAGCATCATCGAATGCATGCCTTCGAGTTCGGTTCGATGCTTCCGAACCAGCGACAGGTCGCGCAGAACCTCGAAGTGGTCCAAAGTCTCGGACCGCAGAACATACAAATCAACCACCCCATCGGCGTTTGGGTCGCCCCCCACCACCGCTTGGGCCGGCTCGTCGTCGATCTGGATCGATTCCCATTGCCAAATACGATCGTTTCGGATCACCCACAACCCTTGCTGCCCCACCACAACCAAGTCGCGGTCTCGGTCTTGATCCAAGTCCATCGGCAACACCGAGGCCGCGTCAGAGGACAACGCTTCCAGACCCTCGGTTTGGCGTCGCCACGAACCATCACCATTGGCGGTGAAAAGGCCCGACTCGGTCAAGAGGTCAAGATCGCCGTCGTGGTCAACATCAGTGGCCCGGATGGTTTGGGCGAAAGGCGCCTGAGCCAAGGCCTCGTCAACCACCTGGTCAAATCCTTCTGCAGTGGATTGCCAGAGTTGAATGCCAGTTGAGGCCCCGGAGACAAAGGCCACTTCGCGACCTCCGGAGTGGTCAAGATCAGCCACCATGGCGGCGTGCCCGCCGACGTGAGCAAGAGGATGCTCAGGCAGATACCGAAAGCCGGCTCCTGATTCGTCGCCTTGCAAAAACGCATGGGTGGTGCCGCTTTGAAGTGCATTGCACAACAACAGGTCAAGCCGACCATCGCCGTCGAAGTCGGCGGGAACGATGGCCGAAGGCGCGGACCATTCCTTCACGCCTTCAAGACCTTCAATGTCGAAGGATTGTGCAAGTGCAAACAAGCCACCTGCTGGCTTTGGCGTTGGCTCGGTGGCTGGCTTCAAGGCAACCACTTCACCAAGTGGCCCCAAGCGGGTGTACTTCCACTCCACGGTGCGAGCCTGAGGATGATCCTGCAGGGCCGTAAAGAGCTCAAAGTCTTCCTCCGCTCCTTCGACATCATCCAAACGGCGACGCACTTGGGATCTTCGGTACACCGCCGACCGTAAGAGCGGATCCAGTTCCAGCACCAGGCTGTATCCCGCAGCCGCTTGCTCTGGCTGGTCCGGCTCGATGGCTTGGGCCAAGAAGTACTGCACAAAAGGGTCATCCGGGACATCCTCGGCCAAGGCCGTAAAGATCTCTCGACATTCTTCCTCTTCACCTGCCCGCACCAACAACAATCCCAAGCCATACCGGGCGTGTTGGTGGGTGGGGTCATCTGCCAATACCGATCGGAATACCGCGATAGCAGCCGCTTCATCCCCATCCCGTTGCCGGTTGAGTTGGGCAATCGCCAAATTGGTCCGCACATCCAACAACCCAGGATGGTCTTCCAACAACGTCGCGAAAGCTTCAAAAGCACCGTCGTAGTCATATCGACCCATCAACATCACTCCGGCGTCATTGCGACGAGCGATCTCGGGATCGTTGGATTGATAGAGCGGTGTCGGGTCACCACAGCCAGTGAAGAACACGGTGACGAGCACCAACAGCAGGGAAGGGGAAAAGCGCATGTGAATTATTCTTGATCGGGCAACTGGGCCTTCGCTCGAGAAAGTCGAGCTTCCAAAGATTCAGGAGTGATGGGATGCTCTGCCGCCGGCGACAAACCTGGACCAGGAGGGAGCCCATGCATGCTCCGGCGAAGATGAGATCGCATGTCGTGACCTCGTCGACGTGACCGAGCATCTCGAACGGCCGCCACATCAACCGGACCAACCACGATCTTTTCTCCCTCGCCCGGATCCGCTTGGCTCATGACGCGACCATCATGATCCACAATCATCGAGCCGCCCGGCCATGAAAAAGGCGGATACCCGGCAAGTGAAGCGCCTTGGTTGCAAGCCACCACGCAGGCGGTGTTTTCCGCGGCCCGGGCTCGATTGAACAGCGTCCACCAATCCATCGGCGGCGTGGCACCCCACGGATCCATGTACGCGCTCACCCGCACCAGAACTTCAGCGCCTTTGAACGCCAATTCACGAAGGGTCTCGGGGAACAGCCAGTCATAACAAATCGCGGCCCCAAGTCGACCGATCTCCGTCTCCACGACGGGAAAAGGATCGTCCGGATACTCGGCGATGTCGTGGGGAGAAGCATGCACCTCCCAAGGCACCCAAGGATTGACTTTTCGATACTTCGCCAGCAGCCCGGTGGGCCCCACCAGACAGGTGGTGTTGAACACCGCGTCTGGGTATTTCGGATCACGTTCCAAAAAGGTACCGGTCCACAAGAAGCACCCAAGCTCACGACAGGCCTTGAGGTAGGGGTCCAAGGAGTCACCCGGAAGTTCAACCGCCAACTGTTCCCGAAGGTCAGCCAAAGACATCGTGGGTGCAGCATGAGCAAACTCAGGGAAGACCAGCAAACGAACATCAAAAAAGGGCTCGTACCCCCCCACCGCGTGATGCATCATCTGCACCATGTGATCGATGCGTCCGGGAATCTCCGAACGCTTCCTAGGGCACGGGAACGCGGTCTGGCAGCAGGCTGCGTGGTAACGAAGCGTCATACGTGACAAGGATAGATGCCGAAGCACCAGTCCGCCGAAAGTGGACAAAACGAGCACCGGGCCGACCAAAGGTCGACCCGGCACGTGCGAAGTTCATGGATTCAATCAGATCAACAGGGACCAAATGCTGACAACAGCAGCACGAGATCGCTGAAGCCTGTCGAGCCATCACCGTCGATGTCAGCGTCGCCGCCACCCCAGGCGGAAAGCACCTCGAGGATGTCACCAAAATCGGTGATGCCATCGCTGTTCACATCGGTCGGACAATCGTCACCGCAGACGACTTCCTCAACACTGAAGTCATCGATGCCTGCTTCCGTGATGGAATTGTTTGGGGAATCGGCGGATTGGAAGGCCACAACAACTTCTGCTGACGGCTCAACCCAATCACTCACCCGGAAGGAAACCGTTTCCCAAGCCGAGTTGGTGCCGGTGGTGGCCAGGGTGGTCACCTCGGTAAAGGTGGCACCGTTGTCGCTGGAAACAAAGGTACGAAGGAAATCTTCTTCAACGGTGCCTTCGTCCGAGCAGTAGAACCACCGAGCGAAGGAGACGGTGCCATCGGAACCATCGAGATCAAGGACAGAGGAATACAACGTCACCGGACCGCCGTCGAGGTCAGCGGAGCCCGCCGTACCACCTAGATCACCATTTTGGGTCATCCAGCAGTTGATGTTCTCCGCACCCGCTGAAGCGTCGTCTTCGGGGTTGGCAATGGCACCACCTGACAACGTGCCGTTGGGGTCGGCCAACTCCCAGAATCCAGCCGTGGTTCCAGCTTCAGCGGCTGTGGTCCAGCCCGCTTCACCCTCTTCCATGGCATTGAGGTATGAAGTCTCAACCCCTTCGGCCGCAATCAGATCGAATTCAACCGCCGGGGCAGCGGGAGGATCACGGTAAATCGCACCCGTTGTCAAACTGGCTTGCACATAGAACGAGACTGGGGTTGGACAGTCCACCGCGGGCAATGCGCCTTCAAAGAGCAGGCCCGCAATGTTGGTCAGGGTTTGCTCAACCGCAGGACCGCCGTCCACGGAAACAAACATCTTCACGCTCGATGGATCGATCACCGAACTTCCAATCTCGGTCAACCGGACGGAAAGCGTGCTTTCTGATCCCGCGGGGAGGAACTGAGGAACGCCGCCTGGGTACCCAAAGCTGACGCCGATGGGCGGCTGGTTGACCCAAACTTCGGTGCCATTGCAACGGCCCGAGACGATGTCCAGCCAACCATCCCCATTGAGGTCAAAGACCGCCATGTCGTGGACGCCAAACAAATTGTCTTGGGGAATGGGGAAGCCCTGCTCCTGGAACGACACGTCCGGTGTGTTGCCCAAATTTCGGTAAATCAAAGTTCGACGTTCGCATCCGGCAATGTCCACATCAACATCCGTGATGATCACGTCAGGGAAGCCATCGTTGTTGAGGTCATCAGACCAAGAGTTGCCACCAAACCCGGCGGAGTTTTGGAAGTTGTACGACGTGAAGTTGGCTTGCCCCTGAGCATCGTTGCCTTGGTTCAACAAGTACGTGTCCACGTTGTCATCAACAACCACCATGTCAAGACGGCCATCACCATTGAGGTCGTCCACCGAGACGAAGTATGGCGCGGCCTGGTTCACGATGTCGTACCGGTTGAAGACCCCTTCGTTGGAAGGGTTGTTGTACGTCACAGCCACGTGCTGCGGAGCATTCAAAGAAGTTTGCTTCACCACATCCATGACACCATCACCGTTCATGTCAGCAATGGCACTCGCCGCACCAAAGGCCGAAAGGCTCATCTCGCCGGTCAGTCGGCTGTTGGTTTCGTCGGTGAAGAAGCCAGAACCGTTGTTGATCAACAACCGATTGTTGTAGTCAAAGATCTGGGAGCCACCGGAGTCGTAGTCCCCGAAGTACAGGTCCAAATCACCGTCACCGTCGATGTCACCGGCGGCCACCGAACAAAATCGAGGTCCGGCGGTGGGGTGCATTTCGGGGATCCGAGCGTCCTCGAAGCGGAAGCCTTGCCAGACGCCCCCAGATTCACCCAAGTTGATGTAGATCCTGGGGTGCGAGAGATTCTTTTGACTGTTGTCGGTCAGGGTCGGGGCGGTGGCCATATCCAGCCAGCCATCACCGTTGAGGTCGGCCAAGACCACATCCCGGTCGTTGGTCGCCGTCAAAAAGCCTTGGTCGCCCGAGACATCCGAGGCCACCACGTAATCCGCGGTGCGGTCCATCAAGACGCCGTTGATGGCATGCCCTTCGGCCACACCTTCATTCATGAAGAGAATGTTGGTATCGCGGCCCGTACTGGTGAACGGCTGCTTGCGAACACACACCAGGTCAATATCACCATCCAGATCAACATCACCCCAGGCGTAGTCTTTTTCTTGGGTGTCGTTCACGGTGATCGAGGGATCGTTCCCGGGAACCGGCATGCGGACATTGGTTTCATCAGCATAGTTGACCCAGTTTTGCGCCAGAGCACTGGCCGTCAAAGCTGGAATGGTGAGCAAAATACGCGTCATGCAAATTCTCCTTTGGGAGGTTCGAATCGAGTGATGCTCAGCATCCACCCCAAACAGACAAAATCAAGACCAAATCCGAGAAGCCGACGACACCATTGTCATCAAGGTCTTCTGGACACGCCGCGCAGACTCCCCAAGCGGAAAGAACGCGGACCAAATCAGGGAAAGTAACCGCCCCGTCACCGTCAAAGTCACCGGGACAAACACTGCAGGCATCGGGAACCCCATCCCCGTCCCCATCAGATGCGTTGCCGGAAGCGATGGCCACGATGTCCAAAACCCCATCGCCATCACAATCAGAGGTATCGAAGGGAACGCCCAAGGCTTGAGCGAACCACGCCGCATCGGTTTCATCAACATCACCGTCTTGGTCGATGTCGGCCACCGCACACGGGGAGTCGGCGTCGTACTGGTCGGTGCCGTCACCATTGAAGCATCCCGTGACAGATGGCAGATCAAAGAGATCCACCGATTCGTCCCCATTCATGTCAAACTCGGCCCTGCCCAATGACCCCAAGAAAGCGATCACATCCGCTTTGTCCTCGGCAGACAGAGCGTCGTACGCTTGGGCCGAGGCGACGCCTTCACTCAAGAGGGCGTTGTGCTCGGCAATCGCATCATTGATCAAATCTGCAAACGTGCCCTCGGAAATGCGGCCGTCATGCCACATGGGGCGTCGGGTCCGAAGGCCCCAGAGGGGCGGGGTCCGCATCTCGTACTGCCCAGCCCCCGCTTGGGCGATGAAGTCCGAGGCCAAGCCCATGTTGTGGAGCAAGAAGTTCGAATACGGACGAATCACCTGGTTCCGAAGGAAAGGTTCCAAGGACGGATCATTGGATGTGGTGAACGATGCATTGTGGCATTGCGCACACCCCACTTGGTTGAACAGTTGCTCCCCCCGCATCCCCGAGCGTGGCGTTTGGGGCGGAGCCGCAAGGAAGCGCTGGAAATCAGTCACCCGGTCGATGAAGTGGAAACCCTCTGCGTCGGGACCATCTTCTGGATCCGGAACGGTGTCGCACTCCGAGATGGCTGGTGGCAAGATCCCGTTGGGATCGTTCTCGGTGGGAACGAGTCGGTTGGTCATCCCCATTTCCTCCCTCGCAGCGTCACCACTGAAAGAAAGAATGGTGGCCAGTTGGCTCTTCCATCCAAACCGCCCCACTCGGGTGGTGGTGGGATCTTCAAGCAAAGCAACAATGTTGGCTCGCCCACTGACTCCCGGGCCACTGGACTCCAAAGCCAAGAGATCCGCGTCAGGGATGGCCTCAACCAGGCCGAAGCCCAGCATGCCAATGGTGAGTCGATTGGCCACGATGTTGGCCATCGGGGGCAACTCTTCGGCGCAAGCCAAATCAATGCCCGAGACTTGCAGGAGGGAGCCACCATACTCCTCGAGTTCAATGAACCCCTCTTCTTTGTCTTCCATTCCAAAGCGAATGACCGTCTGGCTGCCATGACCGCCCACCGGGTTGTTGTGACAATTCGCGCAGGACTGCTTGTTGAAAATCGGCCCCAGCCCATCCTCGGCAATCAATGAGGTGTTGTACAACTGAGCGCCGGCCTCAAAGCGAGCGGTGTACGCAGCGTCCAGACCGGAAATGGGATCACCCATGCGGGGCTGAAGCTCCACTTGACCGATGATCAATGCCAGTACGAATCCGCACACCAAAGCAGTATGTCCTCCATCTTGTCTATAAGGTGGAAATCCGTGATGGTTCCAACCCTTTGAGACACTTCCGAGACGAATTTTTAGGTTATCGCCCCCCTGCCAAATGGGGAATGCTGGTGCTTGGGGCCATCGCGTTCGTTCTCGGATGCNACAAAACCCCCGAATCTGACCCCGAAAAGGCCGCCGAATCGTTCAACATGCCCGCTGAAGGCACCACCACGGCCCTGCGAAGCGATCTGGGGGAGATGCTGGACCTTCTGCGATCCGGTCCCGCGGGGGCCGTCCGGATCCGGCTGCGGAAGATGCTGGACCAGAATCCCACCGACGGACAAGCGGCCTTTTTGTACGGCCTGAGCCTGCACCAAGAAAAGAAATACAGCGAAGCCCGAATCTATTTCGAGCACGCGCGAGAGCACGCTCCTGAATACGCCACCACCCACCATTTTTTGGGTTGGTGTTTGTTCTACGAAGGTGAACTGGAATTGGCCAACGCCAGTTTCACACGCCACTCCAAACTGGTGGAAGGCGAAGGGGACGACCACTTTGCTCTGGGGCTGATTGCCCTTGAGCAAAACGACTTGTCCGCAGCTCAAACTTCTTTCGACATTGCATTGCAATGCTTCGAAGCGATGTCTGGGGGCAACGCTCGAGAGCAAGGCAAAACCCTTGCCCGGCTCGGCGAGTTGGCCGAAGTCCAAGGCAATCTTGATCTGGCCGCCGAACGTTTGTCCCAAGCCACCAAGCTGTTCCCCGACCATTACGAAGCGTGGCATCGCCTGGCCGCCATCGAACGACGCCGAGGGAACAGCGACGCCGCCTCCCGAGCAACCGAACAAGAGGCAACAGCCCGAAGCCGCGTGGGACGCCCGCAAGGATTCCCTGAATGAGATGGACCATGCTGCTCTTGCTGGGCGTTGCTGCGTGCGATCAAACCACATCGCCGGTTGCGATGGAACCAGAGCCAGCCTCCGTGACGTGGACCCGTTCCGCCATTGCCCCCGCCAGCGTCCCCACGTTGCCCACCGTCATCGCGGAAGTCAACGGTGGCGGCTTGGCCGTCGAAGATGTGGACGGCGACGGGGATGAAGACTTGCTGGTGGCCAGGCCGGGCACCATGAACACTCCGGGCACACTCACGCTGTACCGCAACCAAGGCCGCGGTACGTTCGCCGCCGACCCCGCGGTGGGCTTGGAACCGGTCCAAGGGTGGCTGACCGGCTTGGCCACCGCCGACTTTGACCAAGATGGACAGCTTGATGTCGTGGTGGGCCGATTGGGCACCGACCTGTTGTTGCGTGGCACCCCCGACGGCTTCAGCGAGCCCACCGAACTTCCCGGATCGGGGTGGACCACCAGCATGGCTGCGGCCGACCTCGACGGCGATGGCGACTGCGATCTGGTTCGGGTGCGCTACCTCGAATTCGACCCCAAGGCTCCCCCGCCTGCCGCGACCTACAAGGGCATTGAGGTGCTGGGCGGACCGCACGGGCTGACGGCCGAGGGCGACGACATCTTGTGGAACGAACCCGGTGGTTTCCGCAGCGAAGCGTTGTCGGGATCACCCTCCTATGGCTTGAACGTGCAAGTGCTCGACCTCAACGGCGACGGGCAGCTTGACATCTTGGTGGGCAACGACTCCCAAGCCAACCACGCGTACCTCCGTCAAGACGAAGGCTGGGTCGAACGCGCGGCCGCCATCGGCTTGGCCGGCAACGGCGACGGCATGGGCCAAGCCACCATGGGCATGGCGCTTTCTGATTTCAATGGCGACGGCCAACCGGATCTCTTTAGCACCAACTTCTCCGCCGACACCAACACCTTTCTGGAAAGTGTCGGCGATGGTTTCTTTGCCGATCGCACCGCCGTGCGTGGTCTTGGTGTCAACAGCCGGCCGCTGCTTGGTTGGTCGGCGCAATTCGGCGATGTAGACCTCGACGGCGATGAAGATTTGCTCTTCGTCAACGGTCACGTGTACCCCCAAGCCACCCCAAGCACCATG
This sequence comes from Phycisphaerae bacterium, assembly GCA_002705085.1. Lineage (GTDB taxonomy): Bacteria > Planctomycetota > Phycisphaerae > Phycisphaerales > SM1A02 > UBA8653. Next base: position 40,535 of record PAHO01000043.1, read on the forward strand.
GGCAGCGCTTGGGAACAGCCGGTGGTCTTGATGCACCGATCATCCAACCGGTTCGTGCGGAACGACACCTTCCCCAGCCCCCCCGAGCAAGGAAGACTGGCCGTGCTGTTCGATGCCGACGGTGATCAGGATCTTGATGTCATCACCGTGACCCGAGATGGCGCTGTGAACTTGACCACCGCCACAACCCTGCCCAAACAAGGACAAGGATGCACGATTCGTTTCCCGGACCATTTTCGGGGCCGACGCGTCCAAATCACTTCGGGCAAGACCACCAAGACCATCCAAGTGCGCTGGATTCCCTCCGGCGGCGGCTTCCAGTCGTCCAGCCCCCCCGCGGTGCACGCCAGCGTGCCCAATGGCCCCATTGTGGTTCAGGTTGATGGTCTGCCGACGCGAACCTACGAGATCGAAAGCGAACCACGCAGCCGTTCAGTGATCTGGGACACCTCATCCACCACCAAGTCCACTCCGTAGTCTTCGAGATTTCGGTTGGCGTCGTATCCACCGCGCCGCAAGATGCAAGGCACGCCCGCATTCTTGGCCGCGAACGCATCGGCCCGCGAATCACCCAGCATCCAAGGCCGTTCGATGCCGAGTTCCCGCATGGCTTGGTGCAACATGTCGGCGTCGGGCTTGCGGGCCACCGTGGGGCCTGGACACTTCACCACCGAGAAGTACTTCAAGAGGTCCAGATGCAAGAGCAACGGCATGGTGTAGATGTCGTCTTTGTTGGTGCAGATGGCCATGGGCAACCCACGCAACTGGGCTTCATCCAGGAGTTCTCGCACCCCCGAAAGCAAGTACGACTTCCGGCAGCAGCCTTCGAGGTACATCACGCGAAACGTGTGGTGCACTTGCTCGCACAGGGCTTCATCGGTGGAAGGCTCGACTGATTGGGAGACACCGCGGGCCACCAGCGTGCGCACCCCGTCGCCAATCCAATTCAGAATTTGCTCGGTTCGCACGCCCGCACCGCCGTGATGCTTCAGGGCAGCATCGAGGGCATCGCACAGGTCTGGCATGGACTCCACCAAAGTGCCGTCCAAATCAAAAAGTAGGCCGTCGGGTTCGGGCAAGGTCATGGAAGGCGTCCTTGGTCGGTTGAACGTTGCATGCAACAGCTGATCAGCAAACGATCAGGGCGCGGCGAGCGCGGTCTCAATGGCCGCCACCACATCACTCGACTCGGGCCCCGTACGGGGGCCGAAGCGGGCGATGAAGTTGCCATCTTTGCCAACCAAGTACTTGGTGAAATTCCAACTGGGGGCCTCCGACTTGGAAGTCAACCAATCAAACAAGGGATGGGCCTTGCTGCCCGTGACTGGGGTCTTGGCGTACAGCGGGAAAGTCACGTTGTAGTTGGAGGAGCAGAACTCAGCGATCTCCGCATCGGTGCCCGGCTCTTGGCCCAAGAAATCATTCGAAGGAAACGCCATCACCGAAAAGCCTTGATCAGCGAACCGCTCTTGGAGGTTCTGCAGACCGGAGTATTGCCCCGTCAAACCACAGCGCGAGGCGGTGTTCACGAAGAGCAGCACCTTGCCCTTGGACGAAGCCAACGTGTGTTCCTCACCACCGTTGGTTATAGCGCTGAAGGTGTGGGCGTTGGTCTCTTCAGGGAAGGTGGGGGCTGGACGACCAGTGCAACCAATGGCAGAAAGTAAACCAGTAAGCATGAGAATGGAGCTCCGCATATGTCGGATCCTAGGCACGCAACTCAAGCATGCAGTGCGGGTTATTCAACTAATTCAGGCCCCAAATCGCCTGTGCCGCGCAATTTTTGACACATTCACTCGAACGATGCCCTTCATGGCCAGATGAAACCTCCAGCATCTCCCATGCCATTGGAGGTGCCCAATGCAAGGTCTTATCCGAACCACCACCCTGTCACTCACACTCGTTGCAACCACCACCTGGGCCGACACCCATTTCGTCGCGCCTGGGCAATCCATCCAAGCTGCGGTCGATGCGGCCGCGGATGGGGATGTCATTGAACTTGGAGCGGGCGAGCACCTGGGCTCCGTAGAACTCATGGCTCGAGATCTTCGATTCCAAGGACAGGGACCTGATTCAACCGTGTGGCGTGGGAACAACAGTGGAATGGTCGATTCCACCTATTCGAATGTGGAGTTCGATGGCATCACGTTTGCCGACGGGCAAGGCACGCAAGACGGTTTGTTTCTGCGCGGAGGAGCGATGTTCTTTGTGGGAGGTACCGCGGACATCGTGAATTGTGCCTTCCAGAACAACACCGCCAAGGGTGGTGGGGCTATCGCAGCGAACAACGCAGATTTGAACATTGCTCATTCAACGTTCCTTGCGAACAAACTCAACGGAGGTCTAGAGGGAGGCGAAGTCATTCTTTCGATCTTCTCCTATCTGAATCTTGACTCTTGTGAATTTGAACAAAATGGTTGGGGATCGACCGGATTTGCGTATGGAACTGTGGAGTCCGTCTACGGGGACCTGACCGCCACCAACTGCTACTTCTACAACAACCGATCCACCCGATCCGGCGCCTTCTCGGTCAACAGTGGCGACGCCACGTTGGCCCACTGCACCTTTGTTGAAAACCATCCCTACGCCAACTACGCCTACGATGCAGACGTCACTTACCTGAACTCACTCTTTATGTTCAATGGGGGAAGCGACACCAGTGCCGGCGCGAATTTGAACACCGCCTCGTCCATCCAGTACGGCGGCTGCGTGGTGCAAGATCAACAGATGATCGACAGCCAAGGCGACAATCCGCCTTTGGGGGTTGAGAATCTCGTGGTGGACGCACCCGAATCTGTTGAAATCTTCGGATTTTTGGCGTTGGCAGACAGCCCCGTCATTCGATCTTTGGCAACCGGTTGCGACAACTTGTATCCCAATCTGGATTCGATTCCCGACACGGACCTGACCGGCGCACCAAGACCCTGGAGTCGAATGGTTGGCGCGATTGAGCACGCCACCGGATCTGAATCCAACCAATGCTTGGCTGATCTCAATGAGGACACGACGGTCGATTATCAAGATTTGATCCTGCTCATTTCCCGCTGGGGCGTCACCGACACCTTTGACCCTGCAGACCGGGATGCCGATGGCTTTATTGGATTGCCAGAACTCATGATGATGCTCAGCGATTGGGGCGACTGTTCTTAAACAACGCACCCACACTTCAAACAAAACAACCGCCGCGAAGCATCGCGGCGGTTGTCGTTTGACTGCCCCAAGTGGGGCACTCGGAGATTGAGAAGCCCGGGGTTAACGGGCGTAGCGAATGCGAGCCTCCAACCGACCCACATGTCGGCCGGTGACCCCAGCCGAAGTCACGGGACGATTGTCAGCAGCCGAGTACACCATGTGGTGGGCTCGCGTGGTGAACAACGGGAAGGTCGGCATGGCCAAACCAAACGCGCTATTCGCATCCAAGTAATTGGTTCCAGCATTAGCCGCACAGATGCGGGCCTTGCCCATGTCGGTTTCCAACAGGGTGCTGGTGTAGATCTCGGGCATCAAGTGGTCGCTGTACTGGCTCCAGCATTGGAATGAGATGTCTTCTTCGAACTTGATTTCATTCTCGTTCCACACTCGAGTTTGCATCTCGACCGAAGGGGCACCCTCGAGCGGATCCTGCCCGGAGCCCGAGGCGCGGAAGTCGCCCACAACTGGCACGGTGACCAATTCCAAACTCGTCTCGTACATCACTCCGAGTCCTGGTGAACCAAACGAACCGGAACCTTGAGACTGGAAGCCAAAGACCGCTTCACAGGCAGGCTTGGCATACATCTCGTCATCCAGTTTCAACAGACCGTTGGCTCCGGCTACGGCACCTTGAAGGACACTGCCATTGTTGCCGTTGAGAGCACGAAGGCCGACCGGACGGTAGGTCCACGCCGCAGTGTCGGCGTAATTGATCACCGTCGCGATGCCGTCAAGGTGGTTCCAGTTGATTTCACGTGGAATGCTCCCCGTGGACTCGACCGCGATCACGTAAGCAAAGCCGCGCAGTTCCCGGTCATACGGCCCCGCGAAGGGATTCGACGGGTTCGGGTTGGGTTGGAACGGGTGTGCGTCAGAAGCTGGTCGACCCGGTGCTTCATCGGCATCGGGTCCAGAGTCAGCCTCGTCCAACACTGTGAAAGGGACAAACGTGATGTTGTCCGGCGTATCTTCGCCATTGGTCGACCACGATCCACCTGCGGCGAACGAAGCCACCTGTGGCTGATTGCCGGTCAAACGAACATCGAAGACCTCTTGGTTCCAACCTGGGTGAGCGCGGAAATCGTCGGCAGAGCCAGGCTCGTCAACACCAGCGATCGCCCCATCACCGTTGGCCAAGATCACTTGCAAGCGAACATCACTTTCAAAGTCATTTGTCAACTGGAGGATCGTGTCTTGTTCCAACTCGTAGTTGTCGGCATCTTTGAGGTCCGATGGGGTTGGACTGTCGGGACCAACGTACGACCAGCGCAGATCCACTTTGGGCAACGCCAAAACACTCGCATTGGTCTCACGCAGATAAAGATCAGTTTCTTCCGGGCAGGCACATGGACCTGTGGGCGGCAATGGCTCATAGTCAAAGCAAACGGTCGCCATGATGTTGCCATATTGGCGGTACATGTTTTGGAAGCTCGCAGCCCCGGACACATTGGTCGCGCCGCCAAAGGCAAAGCTCACGGGGTTGGAACCGGCCCCCAGCCATTCGGCAAGATTGAGACCAAAGTCACCCGACAATTCAGAATCCCACTCGATTACACCGTCAGGATTCGCAGGGTTACCCGATGTGAGATCGATTCCAATGGCAACCATCGATCTCAAGTTGGGTTCGAGTTCATCAGCATTCACGCCCCCATCAAAAGCGCCATACTCAACATCAAAGAACGGGGCGTAGGTGGGCAGTGATTTGCTGGATCCAGGAAGCCGTTCCGTAGGGATGAATGCTTCCTCTTGGTCACTCCATCGATCGATCATGAACAAGCCATTTAAAAAGCCATCATCAGAAACGTTGAGTGCTGGCGCGTCATACATCGTCAGAAAGGTTCGAATATCCATGATGACGGGGCCGCACACATCATCAAGCGTCTTTCCAGCCTGCTTGATCAAGGCACCGCCTTCCAATTTGACTCTTACCCGCGTTACTTGGTACCCAACTGGTGGCTGCCATTGGGGAAGATGCAAGGTGTATGTCTCTGGTTCGATCAAAGGTGGGATGCCACCAAACGGTTCAAAAACACCGCGTCGTTCCACCCACGTTCCGGGCTGGTTGCCTTGCGGCTCTACCCCCCCAACACACGAGTCGCAAGGAGTACCCGATGCCGGATATTCGGCGGCAATCCATTGACGGCCTGGGTAGAAGCCGACAGATGGAAATGGAACTTTGGATTCAACCGGGGAAAACCACTCTGGCCGATCTTCAACTTGGTCATAGGTCGGGAATCCAAGGAACACACCGCCAAGACTCTCGCATTCCAGATAGTTGTACGGGCCGCCCGCGATGCATTGTCCGCCTTGGGGATCAAAGCATTCGCCGATTGTGAAGGCTCGCATCCAGTCGCTTTCGAGGCAAGTGCCATCGAAAACTTGCGCCAATTCGCCACCAACGCCACGGCATTGGGCGGTGGTGATTGTCACGGTATTCCCGTCCGGAAGACAGCAAGGAATTCGTGAGCAACCGCCCCAAGCATCAACCATCGCACAAGATTCGAAACTTGTCGCATCATCAGCAAAATCCGTCATGTAGGAAATGGCTTCCCCACCAAGATCACGACAGATGAGTTTGGCATCCCCAGGAAGTTGTTGGTCATCTGGATCGTCCACCTCGATGCACTCACCGCTCGGCAAGCAACAGGTCACGCCATTGCCATCAAGACAGCCAAACTGAGATTCATCCACCGACGCAATCGACGGCGCCTGGTCTTTCTTTTTGCCCGAAGGTGCCGGCCCGATGTCTTGCGC
>PAHO01000044.1 GCA_002705085.1 Phycisphaerae bacterium
GGTCTGGGATGCCACCGACCCTGAGTTCATCGTGGGTGAATCCCGCTACGTCATGATTGTCGACCGATCAGGTGTTGATCGCCCGGGCGACGAACCTCGCATTCTCATGCTCGCCCCAGTTCGGAATTAACCCCATGTCTCACGGAACTCTTGTCCTCGTACGCCACGGTCAAAGCGCGTGGAACCTTGAAAACCGCTTCACAGGCTGGGTTGATGTTGACATCACTGATGCTGGCAAGGCCGAGGCCGTCGCGGCTGGGCAAAGTCTTCAATCCTCTGGTATCGAATTTGACGAGGTGCACACTTCTGTCCTGCGCCGGGCCATCCACACTTCCTGGGCCATATTGGGCGAGTTGCAGATGTCTTGGCTTCCTACATTTCGATCTTGGCGATTGAATGAACGTCACTACGGGGGGCTTCAGGGACTCAACAAGGCCGAGACTGCAGCGGAACACGGTGATGATCAGGTTCACATCTGGCGACGCTCTTATGACGTACCTCCGCCTGCGGCTCCAGCAGATGACCCCACTGTTCGCGACCGCAGATATGCCGGCGTCTCAGCAGGAGATCTCCCTCAATCAGAATCTCTTGCGCTCACTGTGGCTCGAACGAAGCCATATCTGGACGCTGAGATCCTCCCCAAGCTCCAATCTGGAAAAAACCTGCTGGTGGTCGCCCATGGCAACAGCCTTCGAGGCATCGTGATGTCGCTCGACGGGATCACCTCCGACAAGATTCCCGGTGTCAACATTCCCACCGGATTGCCACTGGTCTATTCGTTTGATGACCGCGGCGATGTTGCACAGCGAGCCTATTTGGGGGAGCCATCCAGAACCCAGTCCGCCCAATCCGAACTCGATGGAGCTCGCCCCGGATGATTACCAATTCGCCATCCATCCATCGACTTTGTGCCAGAGACCGCCACCTGTATGCTCAGTGGGTGAAGTCCGCTGTCGCCACTCTTGCCTTCTTGGGCTCATCGGCCTTTGGCCAGGCTCCGGATGGCGCTGGCCTCCTTTCGGATGAGATTTCCCCAGCCCTTCCTGAGTCCTTCGCCATCTCGCCGGCCCTTCCTGACTCCGTCCACTACGGGAAATGCCTTGATTTGGCTGAACTGTCCGATGGCACCTTCATCATGATGGTCGGCGCTCCCGACGACGACGATCAAGGCCGCGCATGGTCCCAAGGCAACGCGGCCGGCTCGGTCTTCGTCTATCGAAGAGCTTCGGGCTCGTCCGAGTGGACGCCATTCCTTTTTGACGAAAAGCCTGGTGAAGAGCCAACTGACTTCAAGTTGTATTCTCCCGACCCTCAACCCGCAGAACAGTTCGGATGGTCTCTTGATCTTGATGTCGATGAAGATGGGATCTGCCGGGCAGTCATTGGCGCGCCGGGGCGGACGCATGAGATTTACTCCAACGGCGGAGAACGTCTTCCCGATGCCGGTGCGGCCTATGTGTTTCGGTTGGATGCGGACAACTGCTGGATCGTTGAGCAACGCCTCACTTTGGATATGACTGATTTTGATTGGTCCCAAGGCGGGGGGGCTGACAGCCTGCCGGGCTCAGGGACACTGGTCCAAGTCACTCCAATCACCGATTGGCCTGAACGACTCCCCTTTGATGAACCTGGGAACGAGGACACGCTTGCCGAGCAACTTCGGATTGGGGTGAACGCGCCTCAGAATGAGGACTCCCCAGTTTCTCTCCCTGAGCCATTCAACGCCCCAAACGGCGCGCCAATGGCGCAAATTGTCTCTGTGCCTGGCGAACGGTTTGGCCACTCTGTTTCCATCGTTGCCGACACCATCGCGGTTGGTGCTCCTTTTCGAAATGTGCACCTGTTCGACCTTTACGATCAATTCGCCGGCGTGGAGTGCGATGGCACAACTCCCGGGCCTTGGGCAAGCGATCGGGACAATCGGCTTTGGGAATCGGGCGTCAGTATTTCTGAGTATCGGCTCGTCATTGACAGTTGCGTCCCCTTCTTCCCGGTAGGGAACATCGGGGCTCCGGGCTCAGGCGGCGCCTTCTTGTTCAAGCGTGGGGGCGATGACGGCCAGCCCGATCCTTGGTGGATTGGGGGGGTAGATCCAGCCGAACGCGACAAAGAAGCTCCAGCCTCATGGGAGGACGATTACTTCAGGGGCCGAATCCTCCACGATGATCTCGGCAACTCCCTAGCCTGGAACGTTTCTCTCGGCTCTGCGGTGAAGCTTGTTGTGAGTGATCCCGACCCCGATGAGGGCGCCGATCCGCTGATTGACCTTGTGGTTTCTGCCACCCAAGCAGACTTCACATTCACCGGCATGACTCACGTCTATCGCGACGTGTGGAACCGCCCGCCTCACACGCGTTCAGATGTCTCGATCCGAGACGCCACCGCATCATTCAATTCGCCCGGCAAATATGGCTTCGATCTGGACGCTTTCCCTATTGATGAGGGTGATGACGGCTACCTCCTTGCCATTGGCCAGCCCGGCTTTAACTTTGCCGGCTACCCCGGCTTCAGTTGGAACGGCACTGCTCATACGTATTTCGTCCCCAACAAAGACGATTCGGACATTGAGGGCACTGACATTGATGAGTCATTGCTTCCCGTCGACGGGTTCTCATTCTCAATCCCGCGGCTCCCAGCACCGGTACAAGTTGCCTGTGGCGATGACAACGTGCTTCTTCAACTCCCAGCTTGCACCAACTGCGAGGTCCAGGACGTCTTTGACCTCGATGGGGATGGCAACATTGAAGAGCTTGCGGCCCCGATCTGCCTGACCGGTGGCGACCCTTACAACCTCCAGTTTGGTGGGTTTGGCATGTCGGTCGACCTGGTGGACGTTGGCGATGAAGATGCCCCAGTTCTCTTGGTCGGCGCTCCAAGATCCAAGTATCTCGAAGACTTGCCGGAGCCCATTGAGAAGGGTGATCTGCCCGCCCCTGAAGGGGAAATGAGTGGCGTCGTCTACAGCTATCAACTCGACATCGAAGTGGCTTCGCCAGTTGGCTTCCCCCCAACGGCCTCGACCGCCATCGTGCCAAAAGAAGTCCTCAGGAGCGAAGAGGATCCGGAGCAATATCAACTCCTCGGTCAATTCGTAAGAGGTATTCAGGACGGCGACGACATCCTCCTTGCCGCCTCGCAGCCGACGAGAAGTCCAGACCAGTTTGTCGACACCGGGTTCCGAACACGTATTGGCTCGGTGGCCGTCTTCGACCTCGACGATGATGGTGATGATCAAAGTTCTGATGACAACCTTGCCACCAGCCTGGTCCGTCCTCAAGCCTCATCGCTCGCCGATCGATCCAATTTCGGTCAAGCCATTGATATCGGTGGCGGCACAATGGTCGTTTCTTCCCCGTATGCGACCCTGCCCCTGTCCGGGGAGGCTTTTGAACAGTATGAGTTCATGAACTCGTTCCCGCCTGAATCGGCTTTCCCGACCTTCAGCGGCATTTACGGGCTCTTCGGTGCGGCCGATCGCATGGGGGAAGTCCGGGTCTACTCTCGGAACGGCGGATGCGCAGAAATTGGCGAATCCCCGGGCGCATGGACGCTTACCAGTGTCATTCGCCCTCCCGAACTTGACGCACTCGCTGCCGACCCTTCACGCAGACGCCTTGCGCCATTTGTGACCCCAAATATGGGCTTCGGCACCTCTCTTGAACTCAGCGACAATGGTCGATTCCTGATCGTTGGTGCCGAGCGGGGCGGTTGGCGTCGTCCTGAAGATGCCATCTCCGGCGAGAACGCAACCGGCGGAGCCTATTTGTACGACTTGCGTGATCCATGCAACCCTCTGTTCCTTGGGATGCCAGGTCGCTACCTCGATGAGTTTGGTCAGCCCAAACAAGGCGCTTTGGGATCGAGGCAGGGGAAGGCCGTCTCGGTCGAAAATCGTGGAAACATCGGATTTGCCCTTGTCGGTGCGCCGAGCAGTTCTCTTGGTGGGACCCTTTCCGGTTACGCAACCCTCTCAGAAATACAATCCACGCAGCTCTCGTTTGCCGACCCCATTCGACTCCCACCCAATGACATCAGCTTTGCTGGGGTTGGACTTCCTTTTGAACGGGGCAGGAAACCATTTGATTTCACCGGAGACGCGGTCGCACTCAGCCCAGTGAAGCCAAACTTGGGGGTTATTTCCAGCCCCAACCGCCGATACGTTGATGCGATCTTGGGAGGATTTCTCGGGGTTCGCGGCCGAGTCAGCGGCTTCTCGACTTCACCCCTCGGCAGCACCGCAACCCTCCTTCCCACTTTGGGCATGGAGAACTTCGGAGGCTCACTGGCCATGAGCAACACTCGGTCGCTCGTTGCGATTGGTCTTGATACCGATCGTCGCGGGATGCCTGGCGTACGCTCGTCTACCTGTACTGATTTCGGTGGGGCAGTGCAGGTTCGGTCGTTCCGAGGCGCAACTTGGGACTCTGATTTCATCTCTCTCCCCTTCCTCATCTCAGATGATCCAACCTTCTGCCTACCTGAACCGGAAGTTGAAGACACTGGCACATGCTTCGACCCGTCGCTCAACAGCCTCTTCTGCTTAGACGATTGCTCTGACCCTGTGCTCTGTGATGTGCCAATTGGTGATTGGTCCAACAGCTTCAGTCCCGACTACGGATCATCGCTCAACTTCTCGTCCGATGGCCGGCTCCTGATGATTGGCGACATGGGGCGAACCAACCGTGGGTTGTGCCTTCAAAGTCCCGACACCACCGATGCAAGCGGGTTGTACGACGCTTGGTACCGGTCCGGCACCACCGGCGAAGACTTCTGCGATTGGTCTCGCGTGGGGATTGGTCACATCTGCGACGGACGGGCGGGTCAAAGGCTCGCCTGGGATGTTGCCATTGACGCCGAAACTGGAGACTTCTATGCCTCCGCCTTCTCAACGTCACCGACACCCGGACCCATCGCCCCTGATCTCTGCGATCCTCAAAGTTTGGAAAGCCGCTCAGCCCTGCTGATCTTTTCCCCGGCGGCTCAGGATTGCAATGCCAACTGCATCGACGATGAGCTTGAGCTTGGAGACCAGGGGGCCGATTGCGATCTGGACGGCACTCTGGATGAATGCCAAATTCGCGACAACGCTGAACTCGATCTGAATCTTGACGGGATTCTCGACTCGTGCCAATGTCTCGCAGACGTCACTGGAGATGGTGTCGTTGACCAGGCAGACGTCGACGACGTTCTCCAATGGATTCAAGACAACCAAGACAACCCGACCTGCTTCGGATGCCCACAGGATGTCAATGGCGATGGATTGGTCGATATTGCCGACATCGTCGAGATCAATCTCAACCTCGGAGCGTGCCCATGATCGCCCTATTGACCGTAGTCTTTGCCCAGTCGGTATCCACCGCTCCACACATTGAGGCCACGGACCAACCCACTGTTGGGGAACCGTTTGCTGTCGAACTGGGGGGGACGAGAATTGCCGGTCGAGTCCACCGCGCCGAAATTGTTGATTTTGGGCTCGAGGTTTCAGGCACCACCAAAACTGGCTGGTTCGCGTATCGCCATGACCGCTTCGGCAAGATCGCTGTTTCCCACAACGGGCCCGAAGTCACCCGCTTTCTGCAAACAACATCAGGCCCGCAAGTCTTTGTGGATGACATCTCTGACCTCCCCGGGTGCGGCGGCAGCATTCAAAGCAAGACTGACATATCCGCCATCGGCGGGATTTGTGACTCGGTGAATTCGATCGACGTGTTGATTCCGATCACTCCAGAGGCCGTTGATGTTGCTGGTGGCGACCAGACTTTGGTCACCTCTGCGGTTCAAGCCGCCGTTCTGACCAGCAACGAGACGTATTTCAACTCTGAGCTCTCACTTCGGGTTCGTGCCGTTCATTTTCTGTTCCTTGAGGACGCAGAGCCTGAAGGAGTAGGCACGCTTCTCGGGGCAATGTCCGACCCCGCGGATGGGGTTTTCGACGAAATACAAGTCGCCCGCGACGAGTATCGGGCCGACTTGGTCGCCCTGATATCAGGCAACAACTATGGCTTCTGCGGGGTCGCTTTCCTTGGCCCTGCCCCAGGCTCCGTATGGTCGCAGACCCTCTTTGGCTGCCTCGCCGGCTACACCTTTGTCCACGAACTCGGGCACAACATGGGCTGTTGTCATGCGCCAGGCGACGGGGGGGGATGCGATGGCTTCGGCGGCACCGCCCAAGGACACCGGTGGACCGGTGATTCAGGCTCATTGTGGCGGACTGTGATGGCCTACTCGCCTGGTTCGCAACTTCCGCACCTCTCCAATCCCTCGGTCCTGTACGACGGGGTGGCGACCGGCATTGTTGACGAGCGTGACTCGGTCGCTCAAATCTTCCAGTCCAGGGTGGAGATCAGCGGCTACCGCTGTCGCGAAGATGGGTTAGGAGACGGCCTTCTTCAATTTGATGTGGCGAGCACCGCTCCCTGCGACAATGAAGCCACTGCAACCCTGCCCGTCCGATGGACCTGCGAAACAGCGCAAGGGGCCGGTTTCCAGTTCACGATCCCTGGCGCAGCGATCAGCGAAATTTCTCTCGGTGACGAAATTGATGGCACGTTCGTGACGTACCTGGTCGGCGATACCGGGCTCATTTTTGCCGAAGGCCAAATCGACGAAGACCTGCCTGGCGTTGATCCGACGCCGCCTGAAGGCGTGGTCTTGGCTGAACTCACCGTAGGCGGTCTTGGCGCGGACATCGGGTTCACCAATGCTCGGGTCATCTCTGTCGCAGGGCGCGATATCCCGACCGACGCCTCCGATCTCACAACGCTTCCGACCGAGTGCATCGGTGACGTGGACGGCGATGGCGAAATAGGCTTCCCTGACTCGGTGGCGATCCTTTCACAGATCGGCCAGAAGTGCAACGAATGCCCTTTTGATTTGGACTGTGATGGCGAAGTTACTTTTCAGGACTTCCTGTTGATCCAGGCAACGTTCGGACCCTGCCCCTGATCAAGAGCAGGCCAACCCAAATGGCCACCGCTGGGTGCCCCCCCAGAACAAACAAGATGGACCAAGCGAGTTTGGCTCGCCATCTCCCCGGGGAGCACCACAGCACGCCCATCGCCAGCAGGACCCCAAGGTACAAGTCCGCCAAAGTGATCAGGAACCATGGCTCGTCGATCAGACCTGAGATGCCCAAGGCGCCACGTGGCCCCAAAAAGCCGTAGGCGACGAAGCTGATGACAATCGCGGACGCCCCCAGACACACCCAACCAAGAACCTGTTCCTCACGTCGGCCGTCCATCACTTGCGCATTCTGACGTGTACCACGCCCCACTGCTTCCCTTCGTCGTATCCAAAAGTTTCGGCACAGGCCATAAAAAAGACCCGCCAACGCCTCAACATGACTTCGGGTGAGACGCCAGATGTGTGGGGGAGCGCGTTGATCCCCGCTTTCTTGTTCTGATCAAGATTCTGGAGCCATTGCTCACTGGTCCGTGCGTAATGACGACCGTCCCACCACCAATCGTCCTCTACTTTGAGGGTATCGGGGAACTGGTGAAAGAGATCCCGGGAAGGCATGATTCCGCCTGAGAAAAAATGCTCACCCATCCAGTTGCCATACCCGCCTGATTGTCCGGAGTCATGGTGGTTTTCGAACACATACGGATGGGATCGGTGGGCAAAAACATGGGCAAAGAAGCGGCCGTCATCATGCAGCCATTCCCGAATCCGCTGAAGGAGCCGGCGCCAGTTCCGCATGTGTTCAAACATTTCAATGGAAACAACTCGGTCAAAGCCATGCAAAGGCGTCCGGTCCGGGCTGACGACTCTTGGATCGAAATCATTCATGTCGCAGGTGACGATTTCGAGGTTCTGAAGTTGCCGCGCATCCGCGATCGCCATGATGTGGTCTCTCTGCGAATTTGAGTTTGAAACCCCCGTGATCTTGGAATTGGGGAAGCGAGACGCCATCCACAGAGACCACGAACCCCAGCCGCAGCCGAGTTCCAGCACATGCTGGCCATCTTGAAGCAAAGCGTGGTTTGCACTGTGTTGGAAAGCAGCCTCCTCGGCTTCATCGAGAGATTCTTCAAGCGTAGGGTAGAAGCACGACGAGTACTTCTTTTGAATCCCAAGGCACGCGTTGTAAAAAGAGGCGGGGACTTCGTAGTGTTGTTCGTTTGCTTTTTCTGGAACGGGCGCGATGCCATCAAAGTTGTCCATTTGATCCAAGAATGCCGCCATGCATGTGTCGCGCGGTGCAGACTGGACAGACGACTGCAGGCGCTTTCGGAGAAGTCTGCGAATGCCCATACGGGTGGCACAATCTGGCATGAGCCCGCGATCGATCATCGTGGTGGCAAGTTCGTACAGGATGTTCACCGGGAGGTCCCTTTTGACAAATGGACGAGGAGCGGGAACACGAGGCCCCACATCAGTCCAACGGTTGCGACCATGGTCACTCGGCCGGCGGACCCGATATCGACCGCCCCAAAAGAGCTCGCACTTGTATACGCACCAACACCTCCTAGCACGCCAAGTAGCGGAGCGATCCACATCCTTCGCGTGAAGAAGCTTGCAAAGACCGGCAGTGTCGTCCCAAAGGCCAGCCACAGTCCGCCCATCCAGAAGGGAACCGGGAGGAACTGGACGCCAGTCGTGAACTCAAGGCCTCCGAGGGCGACGACAGCACCATCGCCGGCAATGCCTACGAACAAGGCCACCGCCCCCATACGGAGTGAGCAGCCAGGATCCATCCGCAACGCCAGAAGTGTTGTCAATATGGAAAGCAACGCGGCCAGCCATACAAACCCCTGGGCGGCGCACGCGACCACGGCCAGCCAATTGATATGAAGGAGGATTCCTAGCCTTAGCACGTGCGATTTCCGGGGGCCGCAAAGGCGAGTTGAGAGAGGCCGATGGATCGTTCCCGGAAGCCGGCCTCACAATAAGACAGGTAATACTTCCAGAATCTCAGGAACCGGTCATCGAATCCAAGCTTGCGGATATCAGCCTCATTGCGAATGAAGTTTTCCTGCCAATGCCAGAGCGTTTGGGCGTAGTCCTCGGCGAAATCGGACTGTCCAACCATTCGTAACTTTGAAGTCTCAGCGGTCGCTTCGAGGATCGCTGCCAGGGAAGGGCAGCATGAACCAGGAAAAACATACCGGCGGATAAAGTCGGTGCTGTGGAGATAATCCCTATAGCGATGAAGGGGCATTGTGATCGCTTGAACCGCGGCCCTTCCATCTGATGCCAGCAACTGGCCAATGGTGCGGAAGTAGGAGTGGAGGTGCTCGTGTCCTACCGCCTCGATCATCTCCACCGAAACCAGCCGATCGAACGTTCCTTGGAGCTCGCGATAGTCCGTCTTCAGGAGCTGAATCCGGTGTTGCAGACCTCGGGATTGGATCAACTCTTCGGCGTAACTGAATTGCGCATCACTGATGGTGGTCGTAGTGACAAAGACATCATGCTGCTCGGCCAGATACACCGCGAAGCCTCCCCAGCCGGTTCCGATTTCCACAACCTTTTGGCCCGCCTGGATATCAGCGATTGCTGCCATCCTGGCGTACTTGGCTTTCTGGGCTTGGGCAAGTGAGAGATTCTGCCCCCCGAAGAGCCCACTGGAGTATGTCATGGAGGGGTCCAGCCAGAGTTTGTAGAAATCGTTGGACAGGTCGTAGTGGTCCAAGATGTTCTGCTTGGCTCGATCGACAGTCCCTGAACGGGCCGATTGCCAAACTCGGCTCCTCCATTTGCTGAACCACGCCCGATCGGAGAGTGCATATTGCACTTCAGATTCTCGAGCAAACATCCGCAAGAGCCCGGTCAAATCTGGGGTGGTCCACCAGCCCTCAACCCATGCCTCGGCGGCGCCATTGGCGCCGCATTTCATGATGGACGCCCAAAATCGATCGTCGAGGACTTGGATTCGGGCAACGTGTTCGCCGTGGCCATAGCGACTGATCTGACCATGCTCGGTCACTTCAATCATGCCGGCTGACAACCGGTTAAAGCGAGCAAGGACCAGCTTCTTCGCCAATGAAGATGTGCGAACCTGCATTTGTGCGGGAACGATGGCGGGGGACTGCGTCATGCGGCTGACTCCTGCAATTGGTGGGTTCCTGGATGCTTGATGTATGGATTCCCCTTTCGCCAGACTTGCATCGCTTGCCAGTAAATGCCAGCGACGACTCGTACCGTGGCGAGTGGGGTGCCCCAGAGGCATCGGCTCAGACCCTGTGCGGTCAGAGGCGTTCTTGTGGTCACAAAGGTTGCGTCGAACTTCCGCTCATCCTCGATCTGGTTTTCCATGTGAACCGCAAATGATCGGGGCGTGCAATGGAATCTCCAGTGGTGACGCTGATTCATTTCAAGGAAGGGTGAAATGTGGAACTTCTTGTCGAAGTCAAAAGCACGCCTGCCATTGGAGCAATCGTGCACATAGGCATGGCGCTCGCCCCAGGGGATGTTCGTGATTTCGGTCACAATGGCTTGCAGATTTCCCTCAGCACTGTGTGCAAAGTAGAAGGACACAGGATTGAATTGGTGGCCGAAGTATCGTGGGTGAGCAAGCAAGTAGACATCAGCGATGTCTGTGATCCCTAGGACGCGATCGATCCGTTCGCGGACTTCCGCGCCGATGGATTGATGCTCTTGGAATCCAAAGTCGCGTTGGTGCCAAGTGGCCAAATTTTCTTGATTGGCCGACCAAAATGAGGACAAGTTGCAAACGTCTTCGATGCGATCGACGTTGATGCACGGCATGCGGAGTCTCATCTGAAACTGATGCGGCTTTCGTCCGTACCTGCGGTGGCGTACAACGCCTTCGTGAATCCAGCCAAGCATGACCGAAGACTAGGACTCCGAACCGCCTGTGGGGCAAAAAATGGGGTCAATCTGGACGATTTGAATCATTTTGTGCACGGAGTACAGGGGGGTCGCAAACCCCGAAGGCCGCCGCCACCGCTTGTCCGCTCGCGCAGCCGTCCTCGTGAAAGCCCCATCCCCACCAAGCGCCGCAAAATGAGGTCCGCCGCCGCCGGCAAAACTCCAGTTGACGCCGCCGCGCCGACATCGAACCTGGCATGAATTCCGGGTGCTCATATTCCACGGTTCGTGCAACGGTGCTTGGGTCGATATCCCGAACGTCGTTGAGGGTCACCGACCAGTCCCGTTCAGCGGGCAAATTTTGGAGAATGTTCATCCCGTAGGTCACGGATGGGGGGGTGCCAGATGGATCACCGGCCCGAAAGTTCCATGCCGCGTGGCAGCGACGAGTGGAAGGCAGTGCCCTAGCGTCGTGGTGAAGACGAGCAAGATTTTTACGGAATGGAATGGAGGAAAGAACCTGTGATTCCTGCTCGTCAGGGTCATCAAGCATGGCCAAGCACTGGTCAGCATGGCAGGCCAAAATGACCTCATCAAATCGGTGCCGCTCTCCGCGGGCCATCAGGCTGACGGAATCTTCAGCGCGAGTGACAGATTCGACTGGAGCATCAAAATGGATGGGGGGGAGG
The DNA here is from genome assembly GCA_002705085.1 of Phycisphaerae bacterium. Taxonomy (GTDB): domain Bacteria; phylum Planctomycetota; class Phycisphaerae; order Phycisphaerales; family SM1A02; genus UBA8653. The sequence continues at coordinate 11,463 of PAHO01000044.1, forward strand.
TGTTTGACCAATGAGCGGACGTACGTCCGTGAGCCACCTTGGACTGTTCGCCACTTGGGCCGCCCGCGGATCGCCAACATGCGGTGGTGCTTCATGAAGTCCAGGACGAACTTCATCGGGAAGTCCAAGAACGCCTGGCCGGAGCAGCTCCAGACGGCAGCGCCAAACGGAATCAAGTAATCGTCCCGGAATGAATCGCCAAGATTGTGCCGCTGCAGATATTCCGATACCGAGCACCGATCATCAAGCGTGGGCTGATCGTGTAAGGCGACCCGGTGGAACTTCAGCATGTCCTTCAGCATCATCCAGACACGCGGGGAAAAGATGTTTCTTCGTTTGGCAAACAGTCCGCCAAGTCCTGAAGATTCCCATTCCAATCCAGTCTGTGGCCGACGGACCGAAAATGACATGCTTGACGGCTGCGTGCTCACACCCAAGTCGTCGAGCAACGTCATAAAGGTTGGGTAGTTGTCGGGGTTGCAGACGATGAACCCTGTATCGATGGCGAGGCGGCCCTTCGGATCTTGAACATCAAAGGTGTCGGCATGTCCACCAGGACGAGAGTCTGCTTCAAAAATGGTGAGATCCGCATGGTTTCGCAAGCGAAAAGCGGCCGTCAGCCCGGCGACGCCCGTACCCACAATGGCGATCTGAGGCTTCACGAGGAAGTCTGAATGCGCTGTTTCTGAACGTGTTCAGGGACGCCTTTGAGATTTTTGACAAGCCCGATCGACTTCATCGCGCACAAGATCCACCAAGTGGGATCAAGTTCCCACCACCGAAATCCTTGGCGCACCGTTGCGGGGTAATGGTGATGGTTGTTGTGCCACCCTTCGCCGAGCGTGATGAGTGCCAGTACAAAATTGTTCCGTGAGTCATCTTTGGTCTGAAAATCTCGGCGGCCCCACACATGGGCAAGGGAATTGATGGTGTAGGTGCCGTGATAGCACAGGACAGTGGATACGAAAAAACCCCACACCAAAGCTTGACCGGCCGTCAGTCCAAGGGATGGCAACAGATGGGCGGCCAAGGCGCCGGCGCCGAGCATCAGCACGGCGGTGGCGACCACTGGCACATGGTGGTTGCGGTCCAGCCACACCAGTTCAGGAAACTTCATCCAATCTCTGACCAAACGCACTCGAACCGGAGCTGCTTCTTTGCAGAGGAACCAGCCACAGTGGGATTTCCAGAAACCATGCTCCTTGGGCGAGTGAGGGTCAAGATGGGTGTCTGAATGGGAATGGTGATCACGGTGGTGTGCCGCCCACCAAATGGGGCCGCGCTGTACGGCCGAAGTCCCCAGCAGCCCCATTAAAAATTGGACGGGGCGGCTGGTGCTGAAGGTTCGGTGACTGAAATAGCGGTGATAAAAGCCAGTAATGGCAAACATGCGGACGATGTACATGGCCAGGCACAGTGCAAGTGCGGCCCATGAAAATCCAACCCAAAAGACCGCGATGCAAGCTACGTGCAAGAGGATGTAGGGGATGGCCTCGACCCAGCGGATTTTCCACTTGGACACATCTGGCTCATGGTCAGCTTCTTCGATGAAATGATCACCCATACGAGGCATGCTAGACCACCTGTGCACTGGAAGTGCCTAGAGTCGAATGTGGCAGTGAACGTTCTTGATTTGTTGTTGGCGGGAGCCCTGGCCGGTCTCTCCTGGACCTGCTCGATGGTTCATTACCCGCTTCTTTCGGATCTCCACACGGAGAACGCAAGTTCCGTCCATTTCCAGCGTCATGTCCGGAGGATCTTCCCGTTGGTGGGAGTCCTTATGGCTGCGGAACTTATGGTTGCATCCTGGCGATGTTGGTCTGAATCCTCAGTCCCGAACATGGCCTCATTGGGTGTCATTCTGATTGTTTGGTTGCTCACGGGGATGTTTGCCGCTCCAGTGCACCAGATGATGTTGGCGGATCAGGCGTCCAGAAAGCACGTTTCCCGGCTGATGGCGATTCACCACGTGCGAACCGGCTGCTGGACACTCAGGTGCGGGATTGTGGCCCTCGGGGGTGTTGCATGAGAACGGTGACTGATCGATCAGGTGGAAGTGGCCCGGCCGTCTACACCCTGCTCTACGACGGGAAGTGCCCGCTCTGTCGTCGAGAAGTTGATTGGCTCTGCCGCAGAGGGAAGCAGGCCCTGAAAGCTGTTGATATTGCCTGCGATGAATTTCACGCCGAACACTACGGACTGCGTGACGAGGATGTGCACCGGGAGCTGCATGGCATCAAGGCCGACGGCACCGTCACCACTGGTATGGATTCTGTTCGCGAGGCCTATCGGGTCATCGGGCTGGGGTTCCTGGTCGGCTTCACGGCGTACTGGCCCTTCAGGCCAATTACCGACTGGGCGTATCGACGCTTTGCCGCAAACCGATTGAGGGTTGGATCTTGGCTGGGGCGGGAAGAATGCGCATCAGACGCCTGCCAGAGACCCTCTGAGCCCCCCTCACCCTGAATTCGACATAACACGCATTATGGGACTGGGCAGGGGAGGCGGCCTGATCAGGCGGTCTCCAGCAGGTTGTCGATTCTTCGTACGGCGACCGGCGCTTCGGCGGCCCCGAGGTGCCAACGGATCGCCTTGATCACCGCCTCGGGATCTGCTGGTGGCGATGCTGGAGAAAGTCCACGACCGGCAGCGGGAAGAAGCTCTCGGTAAGACAGCCCGTTCGGGACCCATGGAAGACAGCCTGAGAACATCGCTTCCACCACAGACAGGCCAAAGAACTCATGGCGAGCGGTGGAGCACACCCAGTCGGCGGCACCCAGTATTGATTCATAGATGGCACGGCCTGGATATCCATCAAAAACAATGCGATCAGCAAACTCATCTCGAAAAATCTGCATGGACTCTGGTGCACGTTCAAATCGTTCGCCAAGCAGTGCCCATCGGATCGGAAGCTCGCGGTGCGTCCTCGCCAGTGCCAACAACTGGTCTGGCCCTTTGTCGTGTTCGTGTCTATGGGGCCAGACCACAAGTGGCGAATCAGCACCCTGTATCGGGCATGGCGCTTCGGGTTGGGGCACTTGAACTGGACACCATGCGACGTTGCTGCGCCGACGAATTTCGGACTCCAAGTCCCCCAGCGAGAGCCCCCGTGAATGTTGCAGCACGCTCGCGATCCCATCAATAAAGGACTCAAGATTCCAGCGGCTGTTCCACACGACCAGATCAGAAGCAAAAATCGAATTGAGGTTGGTCAGGGCAAAGTGGTGGTCACGCGGGTCCTCATCACGTGCGGGATCTGCTGGGTATTCGGCTTGATTCTCGTGCATATAGAGCACTGTGGGAACCCTCCGCCCAAGCTGGGCCTCAACCCGCACCCGCATCACCGCAACGTCGAGGAGACTCGTGCAGAAGAGAAGATCAGCATTGGGGCACTGATCAAGCGATGGTGAAAGCCCGCCGGACCTCATGGCCCACTTCCACGGGGCCTGATCATTGGTGATCCAATGCCAGTCATGAGCACTGTGTCTCGTAACAATTTCACGAAAATGGCGGTGAGACCCCCGATCGAACGATTCCATCGCAATGATCTTCATCATCACCATGGTAGATTGGCAATACTTCAGGAGTAAGCATGACCCAGCCCCCCGGCCCATTGTGTGCGCTTTTTCGTCGACATCTTCGTGATGTCGGACTGAAGTACACCCCCGAGCGAGCCAAGACCCTTGACGCCGCTTTTCACCTTGGTCGAGCTTTCGAAGTCGAAGATTTGATGCTTGAACTTTCAGCGCGCGGTGGTGGCGCGTCCAAAGCGACGGTGTACCGGACAGTGCGACTCATGGTCGATGCTGGAGTTCTTGAGCAAATTCTCATTGATCGCGACCGTGCCCATTACCGAATTTCTACGGGTGATGGCAGCAGCACGACGTTGATCGACCCCGAGTCTGGACAAATGCTCCCTGTGGACGACCCGCAACTCAACAGCATCTGCCGTGAGATTGCGACGAAGAGTGGTTGGTCATACCGAGGCTATCGAATCCACATCATGGCCAACTCCCCTGAGAAGAACCATTCATAACACGCCGTCGGGCAAGAAAGCGGTACGCCCTGATGGGGAGTGTTCCAGCGTTACGACCAGAGCTGGCTGGGGCCACCATTCCTCGCAAGCTCTCTCTGGCCATTCCACAACCAGGCAAAGACACTCTGGGCATGCCGTATCGGATTCACCTGCATCTCCTCGCCAGGCATCTCGGTGGAGCAGCACCCCCCCATTCACGTCGTAATGGTGCTCGAGCACATACGAGGGGGAATGCACATCGCCCGGGTTCCCTCCAAGCGCGTGCACCATGCCTCGAACAAGGGTGGTTTTTCCCGCCCCCAAGTCTCCTTGCAAAGCAAGGGTCTTCCAAGCGATCTTGCTTTGCAAAGCAAGTCGAGCCCCGAGCGCTTCGGTCTCGATGGGGCTGGCCAAGTGGACTTTCATGCCTCGTGACTCCAGCCTTTGTGCCCGACCTCAACATCAGGGCCATCCGAATCGCAGACGGTGACACTCGGTTGGGCATCAAGCACGACGCCAATTTCACGCGCAGGAACTGGGATGTCTTGGGGCTCAATTTCTCGTGACACGGTGAACAGCAACTCGTGGTCTTCACCATCTTGGATCGCATCTTTCCAAGTTGCTCCCGGATGGCAAGGAATCGAATCTTTCTGAATCTCAATTTTGACACCACTGGCCAAAGCAATGGCCATGGCATCCTTCCCAAGGCCATCGGAAACATCCACCATGGCGTGCAACCCGTCTCGCAACTGGTCACGCAGGCGCAATGCCTCTTTGATTCGAACCGGTGGCCTGAGGTGTCGTCCTGAAGCAAACGATCCTCCTAATTGTCCAGTGACGAAAAGTCGATCGCCTGGCGTTGCGTGGGACCGAAGTGCGGGATGTTGCGCGTGGCCTATGACGGTCACGGACAGATGAAGGCCGGTTAGACCCTGACCCTTCCGGATGCATGTGTCGCCACCGACCAAAGGGCATTCGAGGCGTTCAGATTCGGATTGAATGGATCGGTACAAGCAAATGGCATCGTCGTGAGCCATTTCCGGAGGAAGCAGCGCTGTCGCGACTAAGCCAAGGGGGGCAGCAGCCATGGCTGCAAGGTCCCCCGCTGCCCTGCGTACGGCCTTCACGCCGACCTGTTCGAGGTCCGTCCCCGTAAGAAAGTGGAGGCCCTCGATGCACTGGTCAACGCTTACGACCAAGGGGGAATTGACAGGAGACAACACGGCCGCGTCGTCACCGGGACCGACCAGTACCCCGCTGGGGGTCGAAGCAAAGGCCTCAATCGCGTGAAGAATCTGGTCCTCTTGAACGTTATGCCCCGAAAAGTGGCCACATTGATCAATCCTGTCCATCTTCGCCCCCACTTGCCGATGAATAAATTGCATCTCGATGCACCGACTCTTCTTTCTCCTCTGCGCCGCCCCGGTCTCTCCGGGGCGGCTGCGTGTATGCGGCAACTTTTGCCGCCAACCTGGACGCAACGCCTTGAGCTGAATGAGCGACCTGCATTCCGGCTTCGCCCATTTGCATCCGACCCTGCGGATTGTTGAGCAGATTTGCCAGGCGATCCTTCAATTCGGAGTCTTTCACCACTTTGAGGGCGCCTGCTTCTTGCAAGGCTGACACTGCGGGCAGGAAGTCTGAATGCATCGGGCCAATCAAAACCGGCTTTCCTGCTGCCGCCGGCCCCATGGGGTCGGAACCGTGACGATGTCCAAATGACCTCCCCATGACCACAACATCCGCCAAGCCAAAGACGAGATCAAGTTCACCAAGGGTGTTTAAGACCACGGTGTCACCGAGGCCTTGTACATCAGTGCGTAGGCGGGACGGTGCAAACGACCGCGAGGCATCGTCGAACCACTCGGGACGGCGCGGGGCGACCACGACCTGACATTGTGATGGAGCGGATTCAGCAAAAAGTTTGTGCTCCTCTGGTGCCGATGATGCAAACAGAACCAAAGGTCGGTCGGCGTCGAGTCTGAGATCCAACCTCATGGCCTCAACGGCCGCAGGTTCAACTGAGGGGCGATCCCACTTCAAGTTGGGGCAAACAGACAACCGTTCGCGTGCCACTCCCATGCGAATAAAGCGATCAAGATCAGCCTCAGATTGTGCAAAGACTTTCGTCAGGTTGACGTACCCGTCACGAAGGAGGGCGGGAATGCGTGCGGACTTCCGCATTGATCGGTCACTGATTCGTCCGTTGACAACAATCACTGGGATGCCGCGGTTTTTCGCAAGAGAAACCAACGTCGGCCAAACTTCAAGTTCCACCAGGACCAAGACATCGGGTTGAACCTGGTCAAGCCACCGATTGCAACAGTGGCTGATGTCAAGAGGCCATTCCACTTGTTCAACGCTTGGATGCAGAGCCTGTGATCGCTGCCGACCGGACACCGTTGTGGATGAGCAAACAACATCGACTCCAAGCTGGCAGAGCTCTCGGACCAGTTGGGCCGCAGCGTTGACTTCACCGAGACTGACAGCATGAACCACCACCCGGGGGCCTGATTTCGATTTCAGATGTATGGACTGGGCCAGACGGGACAGGTGCCTTCTGGTGCGAGGTCTCCACGGAGCCACCAAGACGAGGAGCGTCAACATGATGAAATCGCGCAAGAGCCTCACGACAAAATGCTACATTTAACATTCCTCTGATGAATCAAGACATGTCCAGAAATGCCCATTGAATCTCCTTACAAACTCGTGGTTGCCGCCAAGGATGGCACGGTGGTCAGAACCGTTGATCTGGCCCATCGGCGTGCCCTGAGCATTGGCCGGAGCCCTCGGTGCGACTTAACCATCGACATCGATTCGATATCACGCCGACACGCCACACTGATCTTTCTTGAAGGTCTTTGGACCATGGTTGATTGCGGTTCAAAGTCCAAGTTTAAAGTCGACAACGAAAAGGTTGATCACGCAGTGTTGTCCGAGGATCGTCCCATCCATTTGGGTGGGGCCTACTTCTGGCTTCAGGCCGCTCCAGCCTCTCCAGTTCGGCCGACGCCCCAAGCATCGTCCGCCACTGAAGAGCTCTGGTCCCCCCCCGCTTCGCCAACGACCGGGGCATCATTGACCATCATGGACTTGGAAGCACGCCCACTGCATCAGATTTCTTTGGAAGGTGAAGTTCGTACGCTTGGCACCTCACCTCTCGCCGATTGCCCCGTAGATCTTGATGGATGGGGTTCGATCCAGCTCGCGGTGGTTCACGAGCAATCAGGTCCGGCCTTGCTTGATGTCGGGCAAGAGAATCTCCTACGCCACCAAGCCGTCGCGTGCCGACGATGGGCCGGTCACCAACGAACGATTCTGCGCTGCGCGGGGTGCTTGTTGGAGTGGGAGGCGGAACAGCCAAATACGGACACTCAAACAGGCTTGTGGGAATCAATTCAAGATGATTCTCTTGGTTGATGCCGTGGATGGAGTAGCATGATTCCATGCTCGAACTTCATGTGTGTAACGCTGATGGTGCAATGCTGAAAGCATACGCGCTTGGCGAAAAAGAAGAAGTTCTGATCGGCCGTGATGAGGGTTGCGACATTCAAATCTCCAGTCGGGCAATCTCCAGAGAGCACTGCGTGATTGAAAGGACAAGCGAAGGTCTGGTCTTGAAGGATCTTGACTCATCCTCAGGCACTTTTGTAGACGGGAGCCGGATCACCAACATCGATCTGAAAAGCGGGATGGAGGCTCGAGTGGGTCCGGCCATTCTTCGCTTTTACGAAGCAAGCCTGTGAGGCCCTCGCCTACCCATGCCGTTCTCTTTGTCAGCGGTCTGCTCACCCTTTGGTATTTCGCGGATCCTGGAGCGGCCAGTCGGCTACTGGCCGTCCATGGCGTTCCTCGCAGTCAACTCTTTGGTCAACCGTGGCGAATCTTCACCACTGCCTTGCTCCATGGCGGAATCCTTCACTTTGTATTCAATGCCCTCTGGGCGATCAGGTTGGGCCTCCCATTTGAGTCGAGATATGGCAACCGGGCCTCTCTGTATTTCCTGTTTGCGGTTACCCCAATGACGGTGGCATGCACGGTGATGTTTGGAAACGCCACCATCGGCCTCTCCGGCTGGGGCTTTGCTCTTGGCGGGTGGATGCTGGTCAGTCGTAGGTACGACGAACGGCTTCGCTTGTCCGTGAGCGATGAGAGCATGGGAACACTGATCGTGTGGTTCGCACTAGGTTTTGTTTTTTCTTGGCTTAAGGTGCTTCCCATTGACAACGTTGCTCATGCCGCGGGAGCGGCGCTTGGTGCCACTGGCGCGTTGTTTGTGTACCGCGCTGAGTGGCTTCAAGGCCGAAGCCTCAAGGCCAGGAGAAAAGCTTGGAAGAAGTCACTGAGCCATGAACGTGGACACAAGCCTGACCCTTTCAGTGTTGCACTCCATCGGCGAGATTTGAACGCCATGGCCCCAGCATTTGATGCCCCAGAGCTCGTTCAGCACACGTCAGTTGAGGCTTGGGACCAATGGACGGAAGAGTTGATCGCCGCGGGCGATGAGACCAACGCAAAGCGAACACTTTCGCTCGCCATTTCCATCTCAACACCTGCCGACCTTCCGGTCCGTCTGATGCGTTTGTCCAATCTGCAGCATCGAAGTGGGAATGAACACCTTGCCTTTGAGACACTGATGAAGGTGAACAAAAGCCACCTCCGCTTTGAGGAGAAGCAGCTTTATGATGACCTCCGAAAGCGGTATCCATGACCAAAGTGAAGATCTGTGGCTGCCGAAGTGCAGCCGACATTGAAGCTGCTGCCGCCGCCGGGGCTGATTTTGCTGGCATGGTGCTGGCGCCTCAATCAGTGCGGTTCGTGCCTCAGGAATCCCGATCCCGCATCGTCGAAGCAGCCCGGTCGTGCAGCATCACATTGGTTTGCGTGCTGAGAAATAACCCAAAGCCGGCCGATCCAGCTGAGGCGGAACGCTGGTATCCAGGCGATATGGTTCAGTGGCATGGTGACGAAGGCTCTGAGTGGGCGAGCCTTGATCAGAGGCCGGCCATCCGCGCGGTATCCGGCGCAGATGGGCTTCGAAAGCATGGCAAGTTTCCATGCCGCCACCTGCTTGTTGACCATCCTGAGCCCGGATCAGGGCAAACATGGGACTGGGCCGCACTTCAATCAGACGCTCCTGAGGGCGACTGGTTCCTCGCCGGAGGGCTGGATGCCGAGAACGTTGGCGACGCAATACGGGCGCTCAATCCCTGGGCTGTCGACGTGTCAACAGGGGTAGAGGCATCACCTGGTGAAAAGTGCCCCCAAAAGATCCGAGAGTTTGTGGAGGCGGTCAGGCGCTCTGTTCGTCAGGCGTAAACATCTGCTCGGCCACCTCCACCGCCCGAGCAGAGGCGGCGGACTTCGATCGTGTCTCTTCAAATTCTGCTGAAGGGACGCTGTCTGCGACGACACCGGCTCCCGCTTGCAGCTGGACTCGCCAAGGGGGGCCGTCCGCTGGGATCACCATGGTTCGAAGCGCGATGGCCATATCGGCGTCACCATCCAGCCCCACAACCCCAAAACCACCAGCAAAGGGGCCGCGAGGGTGGGGCTCAAGCTCATTGATAATTTGCATGGCCCGAATTTTTGGCGCGCCGCTCACGGTGCCGACCGGAAGTGTGGCCGCCAACAAGTCCCACGCATCGAGCTCTGGACGCAGCGCGCCTTCCACCGTCGATGAAAGGTGCATGACGTGGCTGAAGCGTTCGACTTCTGCTTGCTTGGTGACTTTGATGGACCCAGGGACACACACTCGCCCCAAGTCGTTTCTTCCCAAATCAACAAGCATCGCGTGTTCGGCGTTTTCCTTCGCGTCCTGCCGGAGCTCCTGCTCGTTCCTGATGTCCTCGGCAGGAGTTGCCCCACGCCGGCGGGTCCCCGCAAGTGGGCGGTTGACCACATGGCGTCCTCGAGCCTGACACAAAATTTCGGGACTGGCCGCAACCAAAACCACGTCTCCGCCCTGGAGGTAGCCCATGTACGGACTCGGGTTTGTAATGCGAAGGGCGCGGTAAATCTCAAAGGGATCGACGTCAGTTTGAACTTCAACCGAACGCGAGAGGACGACTTGAAACGCGTCACCGGCAGAAATGAACTCTTGGGCAGCGCCAACCGCGTGTTCGAAGGACGCTCGCGGGAAAGCCCCTTTGTCATCAACGCATGGCCGACGGTTGAGATCGTCTGGGACCAGTCCTCCCGGAATCGAAGTTGCGGGACGGCGAATCGCCTGCTCAAGTTCATCAAGAGCCTCTTCGCTCTGTGCTTCGGACTCGGAGTCGATGGCGACGTGTTGAAGGTGAACCACCTTGCGAACATGATCGAAGGCGACGGTGTCGACATACAGCCCAAAGGCCAAGCCTATTTGGTCTGGGTCGACCTGAATGGCGGTGGGCTCGGTCCATGCCGCAGCTTCATAGGCCGTCCATCCGACCCACCCCCCCCTGAAGGGAGGAGAATCTGGATTGTCAGAGCGAAGCAGTTCAAACGATGCGGCCCGCAATCGGTCCCATGGTGGCGGAGCCCCCAGCCGCGTCTCGACCACAGCTCGAGGGGAAGCGCCGAGGTAACTCCATCGCCCCATGACTCCCCCGACCTCGACAGATTCGAGAAGAAATGAAGGGGCATGGCGCTCATCGGGCGTGACCAATCGCCGATAGGCCAAAATTGGGGTGAGATCATCAGAAGGGATGGTTCTCGAAACAATCCGGGCCGTAGGTGACTGCGAAGCCATGATGTCGAGAATCTATAGGATTCACCACAATGACGAACGGCCGGAACGCGCCAATTGTGCTTGGAATCGACCCTGGTTCTCGAAGATCCGGATACGCCGTGCTTTCGTCTAATCAAGATCGCCCTCACATCGAAGAGGTTGGCGTCATCGAATTGGACGGCTCCTTGGAGCTTGAAGACCGACTCGTCGTCCTCGCCGATGAGATTTCCGCCATCATCGATCAGCACCAGCCAGACTGCGCCGCACTTGAAGGCGTTTTCAGTCACGGAAAGTTTCCCAGATCAGCACTGATCTTGGGCCACGCGCGAGGTGTGTGCCTTCTCGAGTGTCGAAGACGTGACCTCTCTGTGCTGACCGTAGCTCCTGCAGAAATGAAGAGGGTGATCGCAGGGTCTGGGCGCGCTGGCAAGGCTCAGGTGCAGCGTTCAGTTGCAGCGTGGTGCGGACTCGCAGCTCCCCCGGAGCCAAACGATGCCGCTGACGCGCTTGGCCTGGCCTTGTTCCAGTTGAGAAAACTCAGGCCTCAGGTTCGGGCACGAGCGTAAACCGAAGGACGACTTGTGTTCCTGGTGGTGGCATCAGGTCCGGGTTCGGCCGGAACACGGTTCCCGCCTGTTCAACCAAAGCACTGACGGGCTCCGAGTACGCCACGAGTTCATCGCCAAATGTTGCGAGGCCGACCACTGAACCTTCGTCGTCAGCCAAATACCTAGAGACGCCCTGCCACTCGACGAACATGCTCCCAGAGAAGACAAAGTGGCCGCTCAGGGGCCGACCGGTGCGGTGGTCGATCACCAGGTCCTCCAGTTTGACGACGCCACCGTCATGCGCCATCAGCACTTCAAGTCGTGAACCCGATGGGCGCTTGGCCGGCTGGTCAAGTGCCGGAGGAGCCCCGGGACAGCCAGGGACGCCACCAGCCAACAACAGGGCCGCGTGGAGCTCTGAGGGGGGAACCAGAAGGGCAAAGAGGCTTTCGTGAGTCCGGGTCTCGGGAGTGCACACCGCCTGCTCAAGCCAGCCAGATCGAAGCAGGGCGACCGCCGGGACATGCACCTGACCTCTGGCCCGGACAACCGTGATGCCATTTGGAAATCGAACCTCATCATGGCGCGAGGATGGGGATTGGCATCCGAGGAAGAAAAGGACGCTTAAGCAGGTGAACCAACGCGACTTCATCTCGATGCGACCCTATCGTATTTCTGTGGTTGAACTCACTCGTATCGTTCGATTTCACTTTGACGGAAGCCCTCGGCCCCTCGGGAGCAACGGCTACGCCGGTAGGCCGTCGATTTCGGGGCTCGCGCCCATGGTCGAGGTGCAAATCACCCTTCGGGGCGAGCCCGACCCCAAATCCCATTATGTGCTGGACATCAAGGTGTTTGACCGCTGGGCCAACGAACATGTGTTCCCCGCCTTCACGAATCCACCCGGCACCTCCAGTATTGAGGACGTCTTTCGTCGAGCGTTTGCAGGCGGCGATGTCCTCCCCCATGAGCTCATCGCCATCACCCTCAAGTTGACCCCCTTCGCTTCTCTTACCTTGGAAAAGTCAATGTCCGACACTCGCCCCACCCTGACCTACTCCCAGTCGTATGACTTTGCCGCCGCGCACTATCTGTGGGCCCACGAAGCAAATGAGGAACGCAACCGTGAGTTGTACGGAAAGTGCTCCGGCATTCACGGGCACAATTACCAGGTGGAAGTCGTGGTGGAGCCCGAAGCCCAAAACCCCATACCATCTGGGGTGCTCGATCAAGTGGTCAACGAACACCTCTTGGATGCTTGGGATCACCGGGTGCTCAATGACTTGGAAGATTTTCAAGACGTCCCGCCCAGCGTCGAGAGAATTGCCCAGAAAGCCGCAGACCGGCTGGCTGCCCCCCTGGCCGCCTGCAGCCTGAAGTTGCGGGAAGTTTCGGTGAGCGAAACAGATCGAACTCGAGCGCGGGTGCGTCTTGGGTAAGATAATGAATCGGACATTTTGGAGAGCCAGACATGCTTTGCACTCAATCCACCCTTGTTGCCCTTTTCCTGACCTTTCATGCTGTGGGGGCGGAATCTGAAACCGAACTCATGGATGCCTTCGCGAAGTGCCGTGGGAGCCTGACCAACCTCAGATCGCTCAATGATTCCGATCGCGCGGCTGTCAGCGACCTCCGCGACCTTTTTGATGCCGCCGCCACAGAAGGTCTTTCCACCAAATCAGCTGCGGCAAGACTGCAACTCTCCCTTTGGATTGAAGATGCTGCATCAGAATCGGGCCAGGGTCGAATTCAGGAAGACTGGAAGTCATTGCTGTCAACCGCCCCAGACAATGGCGCCTTGGCCAGTGGCTACATCAGTTGGCAGGCCAAGATGGGGTTGCTTGAGGGCCCTGCTCTGTTGCAAGCACGGCGGGCCTTGTTGGACCAATTCCCGGGCTCACTGGAGACTGCGATGGAGGTCGCCAATGGGCTCCGCCGGGAGATCGACTGTCAAGGGGCAATCGAAGTGTTGACCGCTCTTGGGGCAGAAGCGCCGTCCAAGGCGCAAGTCCTGTTGGCACAAGCGTATTTTGACGAGAACATGTTCAACCAGGCCTCCGAGCTGCTTGCCTCGATGAACCTCGAATCCATCGAGGACGTCGCTGTCCGAGCCCAAGCCAACAACATTGTTCGGCAATGCGAGGAAATCAAGCCACTCTGGGAGACTGAGCTCGCCGTGCGGGCCAAGGAGGAGGAGGCGGACGATTTGCCCAGAGTGCAGATCAAGACTGCAAAAGGAAGCATTCTCATCGAGCTCTTTGAAGACGATGCACCAAACACGGTCGCAAATTTTGTTTCCCTCATCCGCTCCAACTACTACGAAGGGATCACCTTCCACCGCTTCGAGCCGAATTTTATGATTCAAGGCGGATGCCCCAACACGAAGTCAGGCGAAGGCGCTCCCGGATCTGGTGGTCCGGGGTACACCATTGACGACGAGTGCAAAGGCGACAATGCCCGAATGCACTTTGCCGACTCAGTCGCGATGGCAAAAACCAGCGCCCCAAACACCGCCGGCAGCCAGTTCTACCTCAACCACCGTCCAACCACGTGGCTGAACAACCGCCACACCGTCTTCGGCCGGGTGCTTGAAGGCCGTGATGTTGCGTGCAAGCTTCGCAAGGATGACGTCATCGAAGGCATCGAAATCATTCGCCTTCGGGATGGATCCTCTTACACTCCGAAGACTTCGCTTGATGCCGATGAATCGCCAACCGAGCAAAAAGGTCTTGGCGGCGCTGAAAGCCTCGACGCAGAAGCCAAGGAAGGGTCTTAACCTGCGTTACCCGGGGGCGGGACAAGGTCGGCTTCGCCAAGCAGATCAAACCCTCTTCTCCGGAGGACTTGGCCGGCAAAAACGTGGTCGTCTACGCTGATGGCCATGGTTGCTTCGTTGACCCTGCCCGCAAGGAGTGGGTAGGCGAACCTGAGGTTGAGTTCTACCGACAGAAGAGCCAGGCACAGACCTTCAATGGTCTGCCCCGACTGGAGGCGAACAACCAAAAGGTCGGTCGCTGTAAACGCCCAGCCGTCTTCTCTCAGAAGGTCGGAGGCCAGTTTGATATTGGTTGAGATCAGCCTGACAACCGAGTGTTCGCTGGCCTCAAGCACGGACAAAGCGCAGAGTTCAAGCCCTGGCTCGCGTTGAAAGACTTCGAGCATGTCGTGAAGACGGCCAACCTTGTTTTCAAGGAAGACTGAGAGTTGGCGAACCACAGGAGGCGTGTATCCCAGACCGGTTTCGGGAGGTAATGCACTCATTTATGTCCTACCTTACTGAAAGGGGTGGGGCGTGCACGTCCAAAAAGAGGCACCTCGCTACGGAATCAATCCCTGAAGTTCCCGGCGTTGAACCTTGCCAGTGGGATTTCGGGGCAGGGAGGCCACCACGAGAACCTCTCGAGGGCACTGGTAAGGCGCAAGGCGATCTGCGGCCCATGATCTCAAATCTGAAGGATTCACTGAGGCTCCGTCTTGAAGTTCAACAAACGCCACCGGGACCTCCCCCCGCTTTTCGTCAGGCCGGCCCGTGACGCCGCACGCTTGAACTTCTGGGTGCGCCTCGAGGACAGACTCGATTTCACGGGGGAAGACATTCTCCCCCCCGACGATGAGCATTTCTTTGATTCGCCCTGTGATGGACAAATATCCCTCGTCATCCAGCTGCCCCATGTCTCCGGTATGGAACCAACCATCTTGGTCGAGAACTTTTGCGGTTTCTTCGGGCATCCCGTGGTACCCCCGCATCACGTTTGGCCCACGCAGTTGCACCTCGCCGTCCTCTCCGGGCGGGAGGATTTCACCGGTTGGGGCGACGATACGGGTCTGGACTTCAGGAAGAGCTTGCCCAACCGTGCCCAGCCTAGAAGCCCAGGGGAGGGAGATGTGGGCGGCAGGACTTGTTTCGGTCAAGCCGTACCCTTCATGGATCTCGACGCCGAACCGATCAAGAAATTGTTCTCGAACCGTTGGCGGAAGAGCTTCACCGCCGCTGACCGCAATGCGGACCGAAGCAAACATTTCACGAGTCGCTTTCCGGTCCCGGGCCAAGGCCGCGTACATGGACGGGATCATGACCAGGAATGTCGGCTTGTGCTTTTGCATCAATGACAGAATTCTGCCGGGGACAAATTTGGCCGAATACACGGCCTGGCAACCAATCGTCATCGGAAGCAGAGTGAGAACGGTAAATCCAAAGGAATGAAACTGAGGAAGGACACCGAAGATGCAATCATCCCGAGTGAATTTCGCTGCTCGCATGGCCTGACTGACGTTGGCATTGAGGTTGCGATGGGTGAGCTCAACCCCCTTTGGCTTTCCGGAGGTGCCCGAGGTGTACAGCAAGGTTGCCACATCATCGGGGGTCTGCCGGGTAGGCATGAGCCCATTCCACAGACGCTTTGGCAGGTCTTCGAGATAAATGGTTCGGACTCCTGGTGGTGGAGGCCCAAACATTTCGACCATTGGCCTGACGGTCACACATGCATCGGCACCGCTGTCCTTGAAAATATGAGCACGATCTTCGGCGGAAACCAAGAAGTTCAAGGGGACGACACGCCGTCCGGTGCGCCAAATCCCGAGCATGGCCAATGGGGCCAATCCGGAGGTTGGCAGCATGAACGCTGTGGCAGAAGAGCAGTTGATCTTGTCCAGGTGCTTGGAGAGTGACGCGCTTCCCGCAAGCAATTCGATGTTCTTCCAACATCGTTGGTCGTCGGTCAGCGTTGACCTGAGTGGTCGCTGCCGAAGTTTGCGGAGAAGTTGAGAAGCAATCAGCAAGATGAAGGCTCCTTAAGCGGACAGGGCGGGATTCGAACCCGCGGTAGGGGCTAATTCCCCTACGTCGGTTTAGCAAACCGGTGCATTCAGCCTCTCTGCCACCTGTCCGTGGGTCTCCTATCTTACTGGATCAATCCAAGGAGGAAAGGGGCGGGGACGCGTTGGGCTTCGGAAAACAAAAGCCGGCCGCAGCATGCTGCGGCCGGCTCGTATATTGAGAATCGATGCGAGGCTGGGGCAAGGCCCCAAAACCCGATCAGATCTTGTCGTTCAAGGTCTTCAAAGCACGCACTTTGACGGCCTTTGAAGCAGGTTTGGCCTTGAACATCATCTCTTCACCAGTGAATGGGTTGATGCCTTTCCGGGCCTTGGTGGCTGGCTTCTTCTTCACGGTGAGCTTCATTCCCATGAACTTCACGTCGGTGCCCTTCTTGAGGTCGGCGACGGTGAGGGATTCCAGGGCTTCAAAGACAGTGTTCACCTCTTTGCGGGTCATGCCGGTGGCATCGACAATGCTGTTGGTGATTTGGCTCTTGGTGCGAACAGATGCAGAGCCAGGAATACGCTTCACAGCACTAGCAGCAGCCTTCTTTGGTGCGGCTTTCTTGGTGGTCTTGCGAGCGGTGGACTTTTTGGCAGCTTTCTTTGCTGTCTTCTTTCGGGTAGCCATCGTGGCGAATCCTTTCTTGGTCGGAGACGGGAGGGCGATGGGTGATCGATCCGTCGATCTGCACTCCGTTGGAGGGAAAAAATACCGACGAAATCTGCTGGTCGGCAAGTCGTTTTCGGGAAAAACCCTAGAAAAATCGGCTTTTTATGGGAAACAATGCCCCAGAAGAAAGTCCCACATCCGGCGGGAGCCGTCCGGGGGGAGCCCGTGGCCGGAGTCGGGGTAAATCATCACTTCAAATGGGGCCTGCTCCTGATGGAGTCGGTCCATCAAAGCGAACGCATTGGTGACATGAACGTTGTCATCAACGGCCCCATGGATCAACAGCATGGCCCCGATGGGCTGACCAGAAACGTGCTGGAGGCATGATCCCGCTTGGTAGCCCACCTCATTGTCAGACGGAAGGCCCATGTACCGCTCGGTGTAAATGGAATCGTAATACCGCCAGTCAACCACCGGAGCGCCAGAGACACCGAAACCAAAGACATCGGGGTGCTTCAGCAGGCCCAGAGCCGACATGTATCCGCCGTAGGAGAATCCAAAGATGCCAATACGACCGCTGTCGATGTCATGTCGCTCCCCCACCGATGCGGCCAACGCCACTTGATCGGCAAGATCAACTTGGCCAAGCTTGCCATAAACCGCATCTTGAAAGGCCTTGGAGCGGCCAGTGGTTCCACGGCTGCCAACTTTTAAAGTTGCGATGCCCAAGAGGTTTTCAGCTCGAACAGGGTTGAACTTTGGATCGAAGCCACGGCTATGCGGGCCTCCGTAAACGTCAACCAAAAGCGGGAATGGGCCAGCCCCCTGTCCGACGGGCACATGAAGGACGCCAAAGATCTCAGTGCCACCCACCATGGTCGAAACAAGATGAGGTTCGGCACTTCGAGAGCTCGGCTCCACAGCCGCGCGATGGCGAAGGACATGGATCTCGCCGTTCGGGGCATACATGCGAATCTCTGGCGGAGTGGTGACAGATTGATGCGTGGCGACAAATGCGGATCCGACAGGGGCGTGATTGATGAGGTGGTGGCCAGGCTCAGGAGTCAGACACCTGAGGTTGGATCCATCAAGCTGAACCTCAAACAGTTGCTGGTGCAGAGGGAATTCGGGCTGATTGGCCCCGAGAAATCGAACCCGGTTGCCAGCTTCGTCAAGTTGGACAATCTCACCCGCAACAAGCCCTTTTGGCGTGAGATTGACCGGTTCGACATCAGCATCGAGGGAGCACAATTGCCACGACAGCCATCCGGATTGCTGTGTCTGATGAAGAAAGGAACTGCCGTCAGACAGGAAGAGCCGCTCGGGGTTGTTTTCGTGCCAACAGCTTTGCTTTTCAGTGAGAACAACCCTTGAATCACGAGTGGCCAAGTCGACCCAAACCAATTCCCAAACCTGCTGGCGACGATCAGTGCGGTGAAAGAGCAGTTCATGGTCGCGGTGCGACTTCACCCCGAAGACGTACCACGGCTCATCACCCGCATGCTCGGGTTGGGTGGGAAGAATCCACCGTTCACCGGTCTCGAGATCAAAGCACTCGAGGTCCGCCCGAGGGTTGGGGTCACCTGGTTTGGGGTAGGCCTCGGTAGAAAGCGTGGGGCGGGTCGAGGTCATCTCCAAGGTGAGTGGATACCGAGGAACTCCACTCTCATCAAAGCGGTAATACACCAGGCCCTTGCTGTCGCCACGCCACCACATGGCTTCCTGAACATCAAGCTCTTCGCCGTACACCCATGATGCGGTACCGAATTTCAACGAGTCATGGCCTTCAGAGGTGACGGCTTGAGAAGAGCCACTATCAGTGCGCTCGAGGACGATGTTGCCATCCCGAGAAACGGCTTTCCAAAGGGCATCTGGGCTGGGCGCAGTATCAAGTTGCCGCCCGCGGCGGGGACGGTTCCGCGGAGCATCCGCGACACGTTCAGGGGCGTCGCCCGGGGCAGAACGACCGTCGAGGCTGTAGATCCGCTTCGTGTCACCCCCGAGCCAGCATGAACGTCCATCAGACGACCATCGGATGGGAACTCGGAAGGTGCCTCGCTCGCTCCATGCGGCTCGTTGTGCTTGGAAATACTGCTGCGAGGACGGACGATCAGCCGGACTGTCGTTTGCTACTTTTTGAACGTGCTGGCAGCCAAGAATGGAGAGTGCCAGGCATCGAAGGGTGGCACGACTCATGAGAATGAACACAGTTCTCGAAAGTCCTGAAGTCGAGCGCGAATGCCTTCCCCGCCAGCATCACGAAGAGCTTGGGTTGCAAAATCAGCGATGGTGAAGCTGGCCGTGACCGTTCCCAAAGCCGCCGCATTCCGAAGTTCGGAAAGTGAGGGTGAGGGGCAGCTCGGCAATGATGCCATCATGGCACCGACAAAGGTGTCTCCCGCACCAGTCGGATCACGAACTTCAGCAGCCAAGGAGGGCCACGCAGGAAGGACCGCGAGCCCCTCCCGGGCGGCCACGATGCAGCCATGTTGGCCCTTTTTGACCACCGAGAAGTTTGGCCCGAGGTCGAGAAGTTTGAAAGCAGCGTCCACCAGCGAAGGGGCGTTGGTAAAAGCAGCCGCTTCTTCTTCGTTCATCACCACGCCGTGAACTCGACCCAGTAGAGCTTCAAGGTCAGGTCGGGCGACGTCAATCCACAGCCCCATGGTGTCCGCTACGGCCAGATCGACCGAAGGCATCGCGTCGAGCAGCGCCGATTGGTGAGCAGGATGAGAATTTCCCAGCAAGAGCTTTGGGGCTTCGGAGACTCTTGATGGCACTGGAGCGGGGGCGCCTTCGAGGACGCCCAGGATGGTGAAGTCCGTGGTCCGCTGGTCGGGGTTGTCCCCGTAGCACCCCCCCCACTGGAAGGTCTCCTCTCCTGGGCGAACATCAAGGCCCTCAAGTCCGACCCCAATCGCTCTCAAGGCTTCGGTGTGTGCCGTTGGAAAATCTTCGCCGACCGCACCAACAAGTTCAACGCCATCAGACAAAAGGGCGGCGGCGGTGGCGGCATAGGACGCTGAACCGCCGAGGACTCGATCAGCAGAGCCCCACGGAGCACGAATGGTGTCGATTCCGATGGTGCCGCCAACAACCAGCCCACTCACGATGCTTGCCCCGCCAAATGGGTCGAAGCAATCCGGCGCAGTACGGTGTGCAAGATCCCGCCCTGGTTCCAGTACCCAACTTCAACTGGCGTATCCAATCGGCAGACAGCATCAAAGTCGGCGACATTGCCATCGGAGCTGGTCGCCCGAATTGAAATCGAGCAGCCAGGGGTCAAATCGTCCGGAATCGTAATGTCGAACGCCTCGTGTCCAGTCAGGCCCAATGAGGAGGCTGACTCACCCTCGGCAAAGCACAGCGGAAGGACTCCCATGCCCACCAAGTTGGAACGGTGAATCCGCTCAAAACTCTCGGCAATGACAGCCTTCACGCCGAGCAGGAACGTGCCCTTGGCGGCCCAGTCTCGACTGGAACCCATCCCGTAGTCCTTGCCGGCCAGAACAATCAACGGAGTCCCCTCCGCTTTTGCTGATGCGGCAGCATCGAAGATTGACGTAATCTGTCCGGTAGTGAAATCCGTGGTAAACCCGCCTTCAGCGCCCGGAGCCAACTCATTGCGAACGCGAACGTTGGCAAAGGTGCCGCGAGTCATGATGCGATCGTTGCCCCGCCGAGATCCATAAGAATTAAACATGGAGACCGGGACACCACGGTCAACCAGCCACTGGCCAGCCGGAGAATCTGTTTTGATGACCCCGGCTGGAGAAATATGGTCGGTCGTCACGGAATCTGCAAGTTTTGCGAGGACCCGGGCCCCTTCAATGTTTGATCGTTCGGAGACATCACTGCCAAGATCAGCAAAGAAGGGTGGATTCTGGATATAGGTGGAATCTTCATCCCACTGGTATCTCGCACCACCTTCGACATCAATCCCTCGCCAAGCGTCAGACCCTTCAAAGACCGTGGCATACTCGGATTCGAATTGATCGCGCTGGACGTGCGCTCGAACGGCCGCATCGACTTCTTCGGGAGTCGGCCAGACTTCTGAGAGCATCACCGGACGACCTTCAGAATCAAAACCGATGGGTTCGGTTTCGAGATCAATATCGACTGTTCCCGCCACGGCATAGGCGACGACAAGTGGGGGCGAGGCGAGCCAATTGGCTCGAATATCAGCACCAATTCGGCCTTCAAAATTTCGGTTGCCCGAGAGGACCGAACAGGCGACCAGATCGCTGGCATGAATGGCTTCGCGGATGGGGTCGGGAAGAGGCCCAGAGTTGCCGATGCATGTGGTGCAGCCGTACCCCACCGTGTGGAAGCCCAGCGACTCCAACCCATCCATCAGACCGGCAGATTCGAGATAACTGGTGACCACTCGTGAACCTGGGGCCAAGGATGTCTTCACCCATGGCTTACGCCGCAGTCCGCGCTCTACCAATTTCTGGGCCAACAGGCCGGCGGCCATCATCACCGAAGGGTTTGAAGTGTTGGTGCAACTGGTAATCGCCGCAATGACCACGGACCCATCGCGAAGCGTTTCAGGCCCATTTTCAAGCGAAGCGTCGGCCGACCGGCCCTCGCCAGGCTCACGGCCGAACTCATTGACCAGGACATCGCGCCAATTGCTCTTCATCGCGCTCAGGTCAACCCGGTCCTGTGGACGGCGAGGCCCGGCCAATGCTGGCTGGACCGTGCTCAGGTCGAGCTCAAGGATTTTGGTGTACTTCGCACATTTTTCAGGGTCGTGCCACAAGCCCTGCGCTTTGCAGCACGCCTCAACAGTTTCGCAGAGAGACTCTGGCCGACCGGTCGCCCGCATGTAGTCCACGGTGCGTTCATCGACGGGGAAGAATCCCATGGTGGCGCCATACTCTGGCGCCATATTGGCGATCGTGGCCCGGTTCGCCAAGGGCATAGCCGTCAATCCGGGGCCAAAGAATTCGACAAACTTGGAGACAACGCCTTCGGCCCGGAGGATTTCGGTAATGCGCAACACCATGTCGGTGGCGGTGGCCTCTTTGGGAAGCTGGCCGGTCAATCGCATGCCGATCACTTCGGGCAAAACCATCGAGACGGCCTGCCCAAGCATGACAGCTTCAGCCTCAATCCCTCCCACGCCCCATCCAACCACGCCAAGCCCGTTGATCATGGTGGTGTGGGAATCTGTCCCTACGAGTGAATCTGGATAGATCCAATGCCCATCATCCATCACCACCGTGGCAAGATGCTCGAGGTTGACCTGGTGCACAATGCCCATGGCTGGGGGCACGACACGGAAGTTATCAAACGCCTGCTGCCCCCATTTCAAAAATCGATAACGCTCGCCATTTCGCTCGAACTCAAGATTGCCGTTGATGGTGAGCGCTTCTCCAGAAGCGAAGGCATCGACTTGGACGGAGTGATCGATGACCAAGTCACATGGCACCAATGGGTTGACCAGCGACGCGGCCTCGGGATCGCCGGTCATTCGGACGATGGCGTCACGCATTGCAGCAAGATCGACCACAGCAGGAACCCCGGTGAAGTCCTGGAGGATTACGCGGCCTGGAGCAAAGGGGATCTCAACTTGCCCGGCTTTGCCTCGAGCCCAATCAAGGATGTTCTCGACGTCCTCGGCAGTAATGGTCGCCCCATCGCACTTCCTCGCAGCGGCTTCAAGCAAGACTCGGATCGAGTACGGCAATTCGTCAAGACGATCCCCGGCCAATGCGGGAAGATCGATAAAAGCGCGGTCACCGGACTCGGTGGACATCGTGCCTCGGTGCGACTGAGGTTCGTGCGTCATGGAGTATTTCTTTCAGGGAAAGGGGATCGTGGATAGAGGCTGGTCAGAATCCCGATCAGGGACGAAGCATCTCGGCAAATGGGCGGAGCTCTGCCGGCCACTGGGACGGTGGCAGGATCATGATGCTCCAAGGGTCCAAGAGGCCGTCACGGTCAAGGTCCCATTCCACAGGTGCTGGGGATGGCTTGGACACGGAGGAGGCGGAAAGGAGCTGAAGCAAATCCTCTACGGCGTCATCAAGACGAGCTTGTTCGACATCGGGCGCGGCGGGCGGCTGCTGACCGGAACGAAGCGAATGTTCAACCGCCGCCACGTCATCTCGGGACGTCTGGAGTCCTGCGGCACCAAGGGCCACCACCTGCTGGTCTTGAGAAAGATCAATAGCGATCGGGCTCTGGGCCATCGTGTCGGCTTGAGAAGAAGACTCTCTGGTCTCTTGCACAGGAGGCGATGAGACGCCTTTGAGCGGCGCAATCTCGGCTTCACACCCGGTGCCCAAGGCAGCATCCATGACGGCATCGAGGTCAGCCTGGTCAATGACATCCTCGGATCCAGCGGATGTTGCATCGACATTTACAGCGTCGCCGGCGTTGGCTGGTTCACCCCATGAAAAGAGCAAGGTGACAATATCTTCCAAGTCAACTCGGTCGTCACCATTGATGTCGGCGATGCACTCGCAGTTGTCAGCCAGCCCATTTGCATTCAGGTCTCCGGCCTCGCAGAGATCAAGAATGTTGTTGTTGTTGCAGTCTGTGGCCGTTCCTGAATTGAGGACGACCAGGAATTCATCGACAGTGTCACATTCTGGAGCAGCGGGAAGCAGCGAAGTATCAATGGCAAAAAAGGCGATCAGTGAGTCGCTGCCACCAGCAAGGGTGTAGTTGACGGTGCCATTGAAGATGAAGTCGTCGCCGTCAGGGAGGGTGAACTGGGCGAGAAAAACGGCCTGCCCTGTCTCTTCATTGCCTCCAGGGTTGTTGCTGATGATGCCACCGGCCTCGTCCCCAGATGACCAGGAGGAACCTTCCACGGCGACTTGAGGCGTCGCGTTGCAAAGCACCCCTGGCGTGAAGCCAACATCCGGATTCGCGGCTGGACCAATTGGATCGCCAATGGCGGGGAAAGGACTGAGAGAATCAACCGACCGAATCGTGAGGAATGAATCAGCCGGGCCAGTAAGGCCGTTTCCGAGGATGCTGTCGAAGTTGCAGCCGATGGCGAAATCGTCTTGAATCAGGTTCCCGCCGGTAGAGGCGAACTCCAAAGGAAAAGCAGGCGGCAAGCCCGCCAACGCAATCACCTTGTCTCCAGGATCATCGAAGATCGCGAAAACGCGATACGTCGTCGTGCCAGGGAAAGAGGGGACGTTCCCACGCTCAACGAACATGGAGACATACTCGGCCGAGGCCGAGGCAACAAAGAAAGAGAGCGTGGAAAGGGCGGCGAGACGCATATCTAGGTTCTCCTGAGCGGGCCGAGGCCCAGTCTTCACGAACCTGATTATAGCAGCGACGCTTCTCGTTCTCGCAGATGGGGGGTATTGAGCGAGAAGGATTCAGCGGAAAATGGCGACGGGCGGACTTGAACCGCCGACCTGAGGGTTATGAATCCTCCGCTCTCACCAACTGAGCTACGTCGCCGAACGAATGATTCAGTGTAGCGGCTGCGTAGATGAACCGGGCGCACCGGCCGTTGATTCGGAGGCAAGCCAACGTGACCGCACGCCTTCGAGGGCAAGAGTGGGGTAAGCGTGGCGGATGGCAGCGGAGAGGAGACCCATAAACATGGGCTGTGGGCTCAGCGGGCGGCTGACCAGCTCGGGATGGCTTTGGGCGGCAAAGAAGAACGGGTGCTGATCCAAGGGCAACTCAAGCATTTGCATAATTGGGCGTTCGGGATGCCGGCCAGAAAAAATGAGCCCATGCGATGCAAAGCGTTCAATGTGAGCCGGCTCAACCTCATAACGATGTCTGAACCTCTCGCGAACCCTGTCTCGGTCAAAGAGCCAGTGGGCAAGCGTGCCTGGCGTCAAAGAAACGTCCTGCCCGCCCAGTCGCATCGTTCCGCCAAGACCTTCGATGGCTTTTTGCTCTGGGAGTTCAGAAATCACCGAGGTGCCGGCTTCGGAAAATTCAGAACTGTGGGCGTCACGGAGTCCGGCCTGATTTCGAGCAAATTCGATGACTGCCATTTGGAAGCCAAGACAGATGCCTAGGAAGGGGACGCGACTTTCACGGGCATAACGGACGGTCTCAATCTTCCCCTCAACGCCGCGGTCCCCAAACCCCCCGGGGACGATGATGGCGTTGAGATCAAGATCAGAAAGAACGGAACCGAGCTTCTCAGGCTGGTGCTCGGAGACGTCGACCCACAGCAGTTCGGGGCGGACGCCTAAATGCGTAGAGGCGTGCTCGATGCTCTTCTCAATCGAAGCGTAAGCGTCCCTCAGGCTGGCGTACTTGCCAAGGATGCCGACGCGGACCGATTCTTCGCGAGGAGAGACAATCGCGGTGGCGTAGCTAGACCACGATTGCCGAGCGGCATCTTCGGCCGCGACATCTACTCGCCCATGCAGGTCGAGGATGGAAAGGACTTCGCGGTCGAGGCCTTCAGCTCGCAGCGCGTCGGGAATCACATAAATGGATTCTCGGTCGTGCATGCTGAACACCCGATGCATGGGCACATTGCTGAACATGGAGATCTTTTCCATGGCACTGTTCGTAACTGGATTCTCGCAGCGGCAGGCAATCAGATGCGGCTGGATCCCAGCCTGCATCAGCAACTTGATGCCCAGCTGCGCGGCTTTCGACTTTTGCTCGCCGAGAATCTCGGGTTCGATGACGTAGGTCAAAGCGACAAAGCAGACTGAGGAAGGCCCCTCTTCGTACGCGAGCTCCCGAAGGGCCTCGATGTAGAAGCCGTTTTCGTAGTCGCCAACCGTGCCGCCAACTTCGACAAAAACGACGTCAGCCGCCCCTCCGTTCTCACCTCCCGTCATGGCGAGGCGTCGCAACCGATGCTTCACTTCTCCGGTGACGTGAGGAATCATTTGAACATCACGACCGAGGTACCCCCCACGACGCTCACGCTCTAGGATCGTGGAGAAGATTTGCCCACTGGTGGCAAAGTTCTGACGAGAGAGGTTTTGGTCAAGCATGCGCTCGTAGGTGCCGAGATCCATGTCGGTCTCAGTGCCATCATCAAGAACGAAAACCTCACCGTGTCGATAAGGGTTCAGGGTTCCAGAATCAATGTTGAGATAGCCCTCCAATTTGATTGGAGCGACCGAGAGCCCTTTGTCCTTGAGAAGTTTGGCGAGCGATGAGGAGAAGATCCCTTTACCTAAACCGCTCATCACAGTGCCTAGGACCGCAACGTATTTGGTGCGGCCCTTTTGATACCCATCGGGAATGGCGCTCAGGAACTCAGACTGATCCAGTGTCGATTTCCCATGGGATGAAAGGTCAATGGCATCCTGGGGAGCACTTGAAGATTGGCTGTCCGTGAATGGGGGCATAGACCATCTTAGCACGAAAGAACGTCAGGAAAAATGAGCCGGAACTGGAATTCCTACAACTCGCACGGCCCATAAGCATCAAGGACCAGCAGCAAGTCGTCCAAGTCAACCATTCCATCGCCGTTGATGTCGGGCAGACCGTCAGGTGAGGTCATCCACTGCCCCAGCAAGACGACAACGTCGAGCAAATCGACGAATCCATCGGTGTTGAGATCTTCAATGCACTCACACTCGTCTGGAATCATGTTGCCATTTTGGTCAAGGGCTCCATCGGCCACTTCGCAGGCATCAGGGATGTCATTGTGGTTGCAATCAGAGGATGTCCCGTCACGAAGTTGACATTCGTCAGGAATGTCGTTGCCATCACAATCTGAAGAGAACCCACTTGAGACGTCGCACAAATCTGGGATGCCATTGCTGTTGCAGTCGGACTTGGGATTCAGGACATCGCATGCATCCAAGGTCCCACTGTTGTCACAGTCGAGCGATGGATCCGCTGCAATTTCACACTCATCAATGATCATGTTGCCGTCACAGTCAAAATCTGAGCCGGCATAGAGTCCGTCGGTCAATATGGAATCGATAAGCCAGCGATTTCCAGAATCGGCAACTCTGACCGACGAGATGCGAGTATCACCGTTCGCGTCGACGCGGAGGGTTCCAGGCCCAGATTGGTTTCCCGCATCTCGGGTGTTTCCTGGCTGGACATCTCGTGAAATCTCTGCCCCTGAGGCGTCATAAGCTGTCAGCGTGAGATCTGAATACGAGCAATACCGAAGCTCGAAAAAGGACGCCCCAAGTGGAATGTTGATCAGGCCGTCATTTCCGCTCTTGTCAAAAGACGTGGTGGCGAAGACAAAGTCACAGATCCAATACAGGCCCGTGCCCCAGACCAAGCCTGTATCAGCCTCGTTTGCACAGTCCCATGAAGAGACGTTGTAGTCGCCAGAGGTAACGTCACGGATAAGCCATGGCGCACCCTGTGTACTGCCAACAAACTCAAGCCCGGGAACTTCATCGGAAAGGGCGAGCTGGTCACTGCCGAGGAAATCCTCGAAGGAGACGGCAATAGCCTCACCCCCGCCAACCAATCCGAGGTCGCATTCGTCTGGTACGCCGTTGGCATTGCAGTCGTCAAAATCGTCGCCTTGAATGTCGCACACGTCGAGAACGCCGTTGCCATTGCAGTCAGCCCCCCCGTCAGCAAGATCACACTCATCCGGCACCCCGTTGGCGTCGCAGTCTTCGCTGGACCCTTTGGCAATATCGCAGTCGTCCGGCACCCCATTCACGTTGCAGTCCGTCTCGCAACTGTCAGGGATCAGGTCGCCATCGCAGTCTGGCTGGCACTCGTCTGGTACGCCGTTCTGATCACAATCATTCTGATCAAGCTCGCACTCATCCGGAACCCCAGACAAGTTGCAGTCATTGTTCTCGAGGTCGCATGCGTCAGGGATGCGATTACCGTTGCAATCAGCAAAGTCTTCGCACTCGTCCGGTGTGCCATTGGCGTTGCAATCGACCAACTCCTGACAGTCCTCGGGGATCCCGTCGGCGTTGCAATCTCGTTCGCAGGCATCGGGAAGGCCGTCCCGATCACAGTCTGAATCACAGTCATCAGGGACACTGTTGCCATCGCAGTCGTTGCCCGGAAGGTCGCATTCATCCGGGACGCCATTTTGGTTGCAGTCATTGCCCACCAATTCGCATTCGTCAGGGATCGAGTTGCCATTGCAGTCTTCAAAAGACTCGCACTCGTCGGGCTGCCCATTGGCGTTGCAGTCCGGCAAGTTCTCACATGAATCAGGGATGCCATTCATGTTGCAGTCCGCTGCGCCTTCTGCAATGTCGCAGGAGTCCAGCTTGCCATTCCCATTGCAGTCTGGGCCGGTTTGCCCGCAAGAGCTGGCATCGCAGCCATCCTCAATGCCGTCACCATCATCATCCAAGTCGCAAGCGTCGATCAAGCCATCGTTGTCGCAATCAGGCTGGCAGTCGTCTGGGATGCCATTTCCATCACAGTCTCCAATTGACACCAGATCGCACGGCGCATCGGGAATGCCATTGTTGTTGCAATCGGGCCCCTCCTCGTCGGGGTCACAGATGCCGTTCAAGTTGCAGTCTTGGCGAGGGTTGAGGACGATTACATCTCCGGAGAACTCATCCGGCAGGTAAAACAGGCCGCTTCCGTCGGCGTACACATCGCGGATGCGCCCAAAGAATCCGTCCGTAATCATGCTGTCAGGCAGGCCGTCCACAAAATCTGCCCGCCAAAGGGCCGCATGCCCATTTTGAAAGCCCGTGGCACAGACGTGGAAATCATCACCAGCAACCGACAAGCCAAATCTGGCATTCGGCAGGGATCCGGCCGGGGCTTCATAGGTCATGTTGGGATTTGGCAGCCCATCCTGGATCGCGAACCTGTAGGCCTCTCCAAGGTTTGATGCGCCGACTCGAGGAGCACCAACAAAGAGCGTGCTGTTGTGCAAAAAGACCGACGCACCGAATTGATCACCCTGGGAGTTCCCTTCAAGGAATCCCCGGTAGGCGAAGGACGTGCCGTTTCGATCAAAAATATGCACCCGCCCGGCGCCAACTGTTGGCGCCCCAACCACCAGAAACGATTCGTTCAGATCAAGCGATGCCCCAAAGAAGGAGTCGGGCTCCCCTCCATCAGAAACCCTCCCGACATACTGGGAAGCATCAGATCCCCCGAAAGACCAGAGGTCCACCGCCCCAGCGCCGGCGGGGAATCCGCCAACCACCCCGGGCACACTGACGGCAACCACCCCGTTTGAGGCGGCGATCTGATATCCAGCAAAGAACTGGTCGTCCCAGTCTGGGCGCGACAGCAACTCGGGGGATGACCATGTGTCCGGAGCCAACTGTCTCCAGACAAGCACCCCGCCGACATTTCCGTTGAATCCTTCCGTTCGACCGGTACATGATGCAAAGGCGAATCCACCAGAAATGGCAACATCGGATCCAATAAGGAAGCCGGACTCTTGGGGCAGCATGGGCAACTCGACCAAGATGCCATCTGCGTTCGACACCAAGACGAGGCCATGCTCAAACAACCCGTCGAGGGAGGCGTTAGGCACGCCCACGACGACTTGTCCTCCGTCTGCGGCAAGGCCAGAGCCGAACAGATCTCCCGACCGATCAGGCCATGGAATCAGATCTGATTGACAATCTGCGGAAGCGTTTGGAGCCACGCTCAGAAGAACAACTGCTGCACAAGTACGCATAATCACCCTCGAAATATCCCTGGAGTCTGGATGGGTCCAGTATGGGAAATGTAAGGAAACGGGCGATCGTCGGATCGCGCCGACCCTCACCGCAAATTCCTCAATTGGTGGACAAATCAGGGGTGGCGATCTTCTGAGGCCATGCGCAGGCGAGGCCTCGGGCGAAGTCTGTGAATGGCATCGACTTACGACTTTCCGGCTGGATGTCGGTCAACCGGATCCAACCGTCCCGGCATCGCAGTTGTCCGAATTCATCCACGAGTCCTACACATTCAGGCCCCTGCTGAGCAAAGGTCGCCCGGCGAAGTTGTACCCGGACGCCCGCGATGCTCGCGGCGCAGCGCGGCCATGGTTCGAGTCCGTGGATACGGGCCAGGCTCATGTCAGCAGGGAGGCCTGATTCGAATTGGCCCTCGGTCTTCGCGAGCTTTTTGGCGTGGGTTGCTGATTCGGAATCTTGGAGCACTGGAGCCAATGATCCGGCATGAAATCGATCGAGTGTGCTCAGAATGAGTTCGGGCCCCCATCCGGACATGAGGTCGTGCCACTCTCCGGTGGTGAGCAATGGATCTCTAGGGACTTGCTTTGTGGCAAGAATCGCGCCGGTATCCATTGAAGAGGCCAGCTCGATGACCGAAGCACCAATCTGTGGATCGGCCGCAAGCACCGCCCGGTGGATGGGGGCAGCACCCCGCCAGCGAGGCAAGATCGAGGCATGAAGGTTGCAAGCAAATCTCCCGTCCAGCACCCGCCGGGACAACAGTCGCTCGTAAGCAATCACCACGAGGGCCTCTGGTGATTTCTGGTTCAGCCAGATCTGGCTCGATTCACTGTTGATCGATTCCGGAGCGATCACCTCCAGCCCTAGGTCTGTGGCAGCATCAAAGATGGGCGTCGGCCGCACACTTTGCCCCCGACCAGCTGGCATGGCTGGCTTGGTCACGACCCCGGCCAATTCATGCGTCGAGGAGTGGGCAAGGGCCCGAAGGGTCGGCACGCCAAATGCTCCGGAGCCAACGAAGACAACTCTCACTGGATGTCGTACACCTTCCTCCATCGCTTCACGGTGGGGGCATCAACTGGCTGAGCCAAATCAAAGATCAGGCGTGCCTCAAGATGATCAAATTCGTGCTGCCAGACCCGGGCCATCAATCCGCTGCCGGACAGTTCAAAAGAGTCTCCATGGAGATCCCGGGCCGAAATTCGGGCCCCCATGGGGCGAAGAATCTCCAAACGTAAATCTGGAAGAGAGAGGCATCCCTCCTCATAGGGCTGGGGAGGTGATCCGCAGAGATCAAGCTCAATGGCGGGATCGACAAATACACGATCCACAGGATCGGCGTCGGGGATAAATGTCACAAACATTCGCCAGGGAAGACCGACTTGAGGGGCAGCAAGACCAATGCCCGCCGCATCATGCATCAATTCGATCATGCGAGGTGCGACAAGCGAGGCCTCTTCCACTGAGGGGACGTGAGTGGCTCGCATCCGGAGGCTGAGGTCTGGCCAAGAGACGATGTTCAAGTCAGAAGGTTCGATTATCTCAGTGTATGGGCCGACAGGCCTCACTGAGCGAATCTGAGGCAACATCTCGTATAGTGAACTTCTTCAAGATTGAGGTTTTGCCATGTTCTTCGGAAAGAAAAAGCCAAAAGATTCTGCCGAATCCACAACGAACGATGCGCCAGCTTCTATCAGTCCAAATCCCGCCAAGGCGGACCCCTGGTTTCGGCACGCAGAGAATGCGAAAGATTCACTGCAGCACGCTTACGCCTTGAAGCTTTTTGCCAGCGGCCTCTCATTCGACAACACCAGAGTCGATCTCGCGGACCCAATCTGGTCGTGCGCGGCTGCCCACCGAGACCAAGGTGGCAAATCTGCACCCTCGGCCGAGAAGAAGGAAATCGACAGCATGGGGCCCTACGGCAAGTTTGCCAGCGCGTATTACGCATGGCTGCGTGACCTCGGCAGCATCAAAGTAGCGGTTGAATTTATGCGCCAAGCACTTGCATTTGACTCCAAACAGTGGGCAAACCACCACGCAACCACCATCTTCAAGATGCACCTCAGTACCAAGACGTCCAAAAAAGGGTGGGTTGAATTGATGCGTTTGTGTGGCGAAGCAAACCACTGGGATCTGGCCCAGCAGGCCGGCGCCAAGGCTCGAGAACTCGATCCCACTGATGGAGATCTCGACACCGAACTGAAAGACCTCGCCGCAGCCCGGGCCATGACCGAAGGCGGATACACCGAAGCAGCCGGAAGCGAGGGCGGGTTCCGGAAGATGATCAAAGATGCGGACAAGCAGAAGGAACTGCAGGAGGAAGAGACGCTAGCCGGTGGAGCCGAGACGGCTGCGGCTCCTCTTGAGCGGGCCCGACAAGCCTACGAGGCCAACCCATCCGACACCAATGCGGTGGCCAAGTTGCTCCAGTTGCTCCGACGAGTTGGAGACCAAGAAGCTCTCACTGAGGCGAAGCGAGTGGCCCTTGCAGCGTTCAATACAACCTCCGAGTACCGGTTCCGAATGTTTGCCGGAGACTTGGAGATAAAAGCCGCCGAGCAGCGCGTCGAGGACCGCAGGAAGGCGTCCGCCGAGGATCCTGACAACGACCAACTCATCCTGCAGCTTGAAGAGGCTGAGCGGAGCCTTCAAGAATTGAAGCTTTCGGAGTACTCCGAAAGGGTTGAGAAGTATCCAACCGACAGAAAGCGGAAGTATGACCTCGGGACCATCCTGTTCCGGCTCGGCAGAACGGAGGAGGCGATGGCCCAATTTCAGGCCGCAAAAGACGAGCCTCGCCTTCATGCGGATGCCGCCCACAATTTAGGACTCTGCTTCCACGCTGAAGGCTGGTTCATTGAGGCTGTTGCGGAGTTCGATGAAGCTTTGGCCCGAGTCGAGGCGTCGGAGCGTGAAAAGATTTTGGACATGAAATACGACCTCATGCTCGGCCTTATTGAGGGCGCCAAGTCTGAAAATGACGCAGAGATGGCGCAACGAGCCAAGTCGATCTGTTCTGAAATCGCCAGAACAAACATTGCTTACCGGGACATTCGGGATCGCCGCCGAGAAGTCGACGAAGTCATAGGCAAAATCAACGGATGATCGGCGAGCAAAGGGTCCTGATTGTCCTTCCGGTCCGTCTCGGGTCCACCCGCCTGCCCCAGAAGGCAATCCTCAGTGAAACCGGAATGCCACTGGTAGTCCATGCCGCACAGAGGGCGGCGCAGTCCACGCATGTTGACCAAGTTGTCATCGCCGGAGACCACGAGCTCATCGAAGAGGCCGTGAAGCCCTTTCGAATGACGTACGTCAATACCGGCGATCACCACACATCGGGGTCCAGCCGCTGTGCCGAGGTTCTGGAATCCCTAGATGCGGACATTGTCGTCAACGTCCAAGGGGATGAGCCTGAGGTCTCGCCTTCGCATATCGACGCCGTCATCGAGTCCATGGCTGATCCCAGCGTGGAGTGCGCAACCTTGGCCTGCCCATTGGACCCAGATGACCTACACAACCCAAACGTTGTGAAAGTCGCGCGGTCATTCGACGGTCGGGCGCTGTACTTCAGCCGCTCGCCAATCCCTTTTGACCGAGACGGCACTGGTTGCATGCACTGGCGTCACGTTGGCCTCTACGCGTACAGGCCTCAGATACTGCGGGAGTTTTGCCAATGGGCCCAGAGCCCTCTTGAAAAAATCGAACGACTCGAACAACTCCGCCTGCTTGAACATGGGATCTCTATTCGAGTTGTCACCCATGGCGAGCCATCTCCCCCAGGAGTTGACACCGCCGAGCAGTACCAAGCATTTGTTGAGCGATGGCGCAAAGAGAACATCGAATGTTGACCATCATTGGGCTCGATGAGGCAGGGTTTGGACCACTGCTCGGCCCTCTTTGCACCGGAGCATCATCTCTCAGCCTTGATTTCGACCCCGCCGACGGCCCTCCTGATCTTTGGGCCCGCCTTGATTCAGTCGTGGGAAAGAGTCCACGAACCTCTGACATTCCCGTTGCCGACTCCAAAAAGTTGAAAAGCAGTTCCAAGCTCCCCCTTCGAAACCTCCTTGCAGGGCTTGTTCCTTTTGTTGAAGTCGCCACCGAAACCGAAATCAAAACGGATGAAGATCTGCTGAACGCGGTCGGCGTCTGTGACTTTGGACCGTTCGCGGGCGAGGCGGTCGGCCTGGACGAACTTGATGGTCTTGACCATGGCCAAAGGTCCCTGCGACGAGCCAAACTTGATCGAGCTTTGACATCGTCAGGCATCGTCGTGGAAGCGGTTCAGGCCACCGCGACCCACCCCAGGCGGCTCAACGAACTTTTTGACGAACTCGGCAACAAATCTTCAGCCAACACCACCCTGCTTTTTGCGCTGCTTCGGGACGTGCTCGGCACGGAGAAGCACCATCCGAACCCTCGGGTGGTCGTCGACCGACAAGGGGGATTGATGCGGTACCACGCACTTTTAACCACGAAATTCCACGGCGCTACCATCAACACGATTGCCGAATCCCCTGAAATCAGCCGGTACTGCGTCGAACGGCATGAAAAATCTCTTCACATCGGATTTGAAACCAAGGCCGATTCGACACACTTGACCGTTGCCTTGGCGTCGATGGCCGCAAAGACGGTCCGAGAACTCCTGATGGGCCGCCTCAACACGTTCTTCGGCCAAAAGCGGCCCGACTTGAAGCCGACCGCGGGCTACGTTCAGGACGGTCGACGCTGGCTGGCTGATATCGGGGATCTCCCTGAACGACTCGGCATCCCACGACGGCATCTGGTCCGAGACCGGTGAATCCTTCGCCGAGTTCCGCTAGAATCTTCGTTTCGCCGGAACGCCGTTCTGGCTCCCCCTTTTCTGACTTCATTCCCAAGGATCACATCCATGGCACTCGATCTGAGCAAAGTCCGCAACATCGGCATTTGCGCCCACATTGACGCGGGCAAAACCACCGTGACCGAGCGCGTTCTGTACTACACCGGACGCAGCTACAAGATCGGCGAAGTGCACGAAGGCACCGCCACCATGGACTTCCTCGAAGAAGAACAAGAGCGTGGCATCACGATCCAGTCTGCAGCAACCACCTGCTTCTGGACCAAGGATGATGTGAAGTACCACGTCAACCTCATCGACACCCCCGGCCACGTTGACTTCACCATTGAAGTCGAACGCTCCATGCGGGTCCTCGATGGTGCTGTGGTGGTCTTCGACGGCAAAGAAGGCGTCGAAGCCCAGTCAGAAACCGTGTGGCGACAAGCCGACCGATACGGCGTCCCCCGCATCTGCTTCATCAACAAGATGGACAAGCTCGGAGCGGACTTTGACTTCTCTTACAACTCCATCAAAGAGCGTCTCGGTGTCATCCCAATTCCGGTGCAAATTCCAATTGGCGCCGGTGACACCTTTGAAGGCATGGTCGACCTGATCACCATGCGGGCCTACTTCTTCACCGGCGACAAGGGTGAAGTGGTCGAAGAGCGTGACATCCCTGCAGAACTGCAAGAGTCCGCCACCATGTACCGCTCCGAGATGATCGAAACCGCTTCGCAATTCGATGACGATCTGATGGAGAAGTACCTCGAAGACGAAGATGGACTGACCGAAGCAGACATCCGCAAAGCCGTGCGAAAAGCGGTTCTGGGACAAGAGGGTTACGCAGTGTTCTGCGGATCCGCACTCAAGAACATTGGGGTGCAACGCGTTCTCGACGGTGTGATTGACTACTTGCCCAATCCAACCGAAGTCCCTGACGTGGAAGGCACCGACCCCAAGGACGAAGAAATCGCCTTGACTCGGCCCCACAACCCAGATGCCCCATTCTCCGCCTTGGTCTTCAAGATCGTGAACGACACCCACGGCGACCTGACCTACATGCGGGTCTATTCAGGCACCCTCGAGCGAGGCTCACGTCTGTTGAATCCTGGCAACAACAAGAAAGAGAACATCTCTCGAATCTTTGAAATGCACGCCAAGGATCGCGATGCACTCGACTCTTGTGAAGCTGGACAGATCGTCGCCGTGGTTGGTCTCAAGAACTCCATGACTGGAGACACGCTGTGCTCAGAAGCAGATCCAATCATCTTGGAGCGGATGCACTTCCCCGACCCTGTGATCTCGATGTCCATTGAGCCACAAACCGCCGATGACCGCAAGAAGCTTGGCGACGCGTTGGTCACCATTCGCCGCGAGGACCCCTCCTTCCGCTCGGAGTACAACGACGAGACGGGCGAGACCATCATTGCGGGCATGGGCGAACTTCACCTTGAGATCATCAAGAATCGCCTGGTTCGTGATATGAAAATTGGCGTGAACGTTGGCCAGCCCAAAGTTTCCTACCGAGAATCACTCAGCGGCGAGGCCAACGAAGTTCGCGGCAAGTTCGTCAAGCAGACTGGTGGTCGCGGTCAATATGGCGATGCCGTGTTGACTGTGAAACCAATGACGCCTTCCGAAGCCGAAGAGCTTGGATTGGTGATGAAGGACGGCGTCGCCTTCCGTGACTCCATCTCACAAGGTGTCATTCCAAAGGAATACATCCCAAGTGTGGAATATGGCGTTCGGGAATGTGCCAAGAGCGGCGTTCTCGGCGGCTACCCCATGGTCAACGTCTTCGTTGACTTGGTGTTTGGCTCCTACCACGATGTTGACTCCAGCCAAGTCGCCTTCGAACAGGCCGGTCGACTGGCCTTCAAGCTTGCGTGCGAAGAAGCTGGCATCGGCCTGCTTGAGCCCATCATGAAAGTCACGGTCACCACCCCTGAAGACTTCTTTGGCTCTGTCTCGGGCGATATTTCGTCTCGGC
This sequence comes from Phycisphaerae bacterium, assembly GCA_002705085.1. GTDB lineage: Bacteria > Planctomycetota > Phycisphaerae > Phycisphaerales > SM1A02 > UBA8653. The sequence continues at coordinate 47,544 of PAHO01000044.1, forward strand.
GAGGTCAAATCGTTGATTCAGAACTCCGAGGCATTGTTCGAATCATCACGGCAGAAGTCCCGCTTTCAGAAATGTTCGGCTACACCTCCACGCTTCGAGGTCTCACCCAAGGCCGGGCATCGAGCTCCATGGAGCCACTTGAATACCGCATGCTTCCTCCGCGTTTGGCCGAGGAAGTGTTGAAGGGCTGAAATTCGTGACCAATCAACACCAACCTGCCGCCCCGCCTCATTGCGGGGCGGCGGTTGTTTCTGAGGCGAGAGCCCTGGAATGGGCGGTCAGACTCGGCGCAAAGAGTTGGGTGAGCGCGCGGCCAAACCCTCCGGTTGGTTGCGTCGTGCTGACGCGTTCCGGGAAGTGTGTTGGCTATGGCCGACACACTTCTCCCGGAGAACCCCACGCAGAAGTAGTCGCTCTGCAAATGGCCGGGTCCCAGTCCAAGGACTCCACCGTCGTGGTCACCTTGGAGCCCTGCAACCACCACGGCCGGACCCCACCCTGCACAGAACGGATCCTCAAATCTGGAGTCCGTCGCGTCGTGTATGCCACCAAAGACCCGAACCCAGCGGCAGAAGGCGGTTCGGACTTCCTGAAGCATCACGGAATAGATGTGGAACACGTGCCGCACCGCCTCGCCGACCGTCTGAATGCTCCCCACGTCACTTGGTCGATGAAATCACGCCCACATGTAATTGCAAAATGGGCCCAGTCCCCTGAGGGCAACATGTGCCCGCCGCCAACCCATGGGCAATGGATCAGTAGCGTCAGGTCGAGAATGGAAGTGCACCGAATCCGAGGACGTGTTGACGCTGTTCTGACCGGTATGGGCTCCGTGATTGCGGATGATTGCCTTTTGAGCCCAAGAAATCACAAGCGTCGACAGACCCCTTTGATCGCGGTGGCCTCACGATCCAGATCGCTACCCCCAACCGCCAGAGTTCTTGAAAACCCAAGCGTTGAACTGATCACGGAGGGAAATCCTCTGGACCAGTTGAAGGCGCTGCAGCGGCTTGGAGCCCACGTGGTGCTGCTTGAGGCTGGCCCAAGACTTCTTCATGCGTATTGGAAGGCAAACCTGATCGACGAGGCTTGGATCTTCGTCGGACCAAAGCCGATGCCGGACGGAACCGGCCGTTCACCGGTGCCATCACCTGAGAAGAGGCTGCGGGGCCATCCGAAGGGCTTCACTATGGATCTTGGACCGGACCGGCTGTACCAGATCCCGATTGAATCCAAAGGATGAGATCCTCGCTGGCCGGCAAGATTCGAGCAAGGCCCTCACTCCAGACCGCAACCTGCCCCGCTTCTGCTTGGATTTTTCCGGAAAAGAGAGTGGCCCCTGTCGCGTCGAAGGCTTCAACGATCATCCCCTCGGCCAAAGTGGAGGCCAGGGCGAAATTCGTGGCAGGAGTCAGCGTCAAAGCGTCAACCAGGGATTGCCCCATCGGGTCAAAGCGTCCTGACAGTGAACTCCGGCGAACGACTTGATCACCAACAGCAATTGATTCGACACGTTCTGGCGCAGTGGTGGTACAGGTAGGAATCAGGAACCGGGTCGGGCTGGTCAAAATGAACGCGGCATCATCAGAATCAACGACAAAGACCACGTCCTCACCGCGGACTTGGGCCAAACGGGAGCCATCGGCCAAGCGTTTCCCGAATCGAACCGAGCGGCTGCCCTGCCCGTCAGTCGCGAGCAAAGACAGTTCCGCAGCTACCGAGAAGAGTCCAGTCGCCAATCGATGGTCATTCGGATCGACCTCTCCGAGGATTGCAATGGCCAGTTTTTGTTCAACGGCGGCCAGCCAAGTCTGCACAGCGCCCGAATCCGCCGGGGCCAACAACGGCTCGTGTAAGGACCACGATGCGGCTTTTGAAAGTTCGAGGGCGGGCACGTCGCCGATGGTGATACGGATCTTGTCGGGTGAGATGGAAGGGGGAACAATTTGAAGCGTGCGAAATGGGGCGAGTCCGAAGCGAATCGGCTCGGCAACTTCAGAACTGGCAGCAAACCAGTTGCCTTCAATGCTTATTTTCACGGGCCCCTCTAGGTCGAACCAGATCGGGAGATCTTTGGACAGTCCCAGTTCGGGAGATGAAAACCGAAGCGTGTGCTCCGACGAGGTCGCGGGAGGAAGGCACGGCTCGATTGTTTCAACCTTCGCTATCCAATCTTCAACTTGAAAGTTCGAGAGGCGAGACCGGGCAGGGAATTCAGAGACCCAGCCGCCGGTGTTGACCATGCGCCACCCCGAAGGGCCTTGGAGATCAACACGGGTGTACTGCCCAAGATCGAGCCGGGGCACACTGCGGGTCGCCAAAGGACGGTCCCAGGCCGACCAAAAGACGCAGCCAGCGGTGAACAGAGCGAGAACGAAGGTGGATCGCCATCTCATGAGGAACGCCTCAAAGCAGAGCTGCACGCAGCGGCAAGCAACAGGAGGGGGATGGCGACGGTCGAAATCAGAACCCAAACAAGACGCTCCAGTGCACTCGGCTGGAATCGGCCGAGGGCTGCGTTTGGCCCCAAGCCGAGGGCGTCTTGGCCGTTGGACCATCGCAGGAGCGAAGAAGCAAGCTCATAATTTCCGGATGTGGCAGCCGACGACGATCGATTCGCACGCAGGCCCGGATCAAGCCAACGAGCCGAACCAACCAAGGCGAGGCGCCTTCGGCCTTCATCCTTCAAGCGAACGAGCCCCATCGGGACCGGGTTGGGTACGACAGCGCCATTGGGAGTGGTCCAGTCCTTTACTTCGCCCCGGCGCGGCGACGGGAGCCATTGAAAGCATGCGCCTTCGGATCCTAGATCAACGGCGAGCGGGAAGCCGATCGGCAAACCCCCAACCGAACCAGACACCGGGTGATCAGATCTCCAGTCTGGCTGGATGAGAAGATCGGTTTGACGAACGTTTCGTCGAGTTACAGACGACCCAAGCGCTGATTCAAGACTGGAGTTGACGCCGAGATCACGCAGAAGGTCTTCCCAGGGAGAATCCAAACCGAACCTCGAGCGAATGGAGGGCCCAACACAGAGGACGACGTTTTGCTGAGGATCGCGGACAACATCAGCCACCTGGCGGAAGAACGCATAGCCCGCGGGGTCGGATTCGACCGCAAGGGGCGGATCAACAAGAGCAAGAACGACAGAGTCTTCACGTTTGGACTGGAGGGGGGAAACCTGCAGACCACGAAGCTGCAATTCGTAGGCCACGGCTTGCACAAGTTCTTCTGAGCCGGTTGGTGCCAAGATCGCAACCTGCGTGGACGGGCTCCCGGCAAACTCTTCAACAACTTGACTCAACACAGATTCGCTTCGCAAGGAAGTTCCTGATCCGAATTGGACCAGCAAGGCGGTGGAGGATCGGAATGCCTTCATCTCACCATCGACAAGAAACGCCATCCCCCCGCTGTCCGAAAACAACTTCGCCGCGGCGAGCTCCATTTCATCCGCCAGAATGAGCAGCTCCCGGGCCCAGTCCAGAGGTGCCCCGGAGCCAGGCCCGTCGCCCGCAGTGGCCGCAATTTGCTGGAGAGCAACGCTGAGTTGACCAGCGATGGCGCCGAGATCTGGGAGAACACCCCTATTCAGGCCTGCATTCACGCGGCGGAGCGTCTCCGCCACCCCAACGATCACCTCCGCGTGGTCCTCTGGTGAAAGCAAATTGACCTGAGCTTCTAGGAAGGCCATGGCTTCGCTAATTTTCTGAGGCCGAAGAGCTGTTTCAGAGAATTGACGTTGCCATCTGGCGATCTCTTGGCTGGAAATCTCGCCCCTTCGAAGTTCCGCCAAGTCCACAACAATGACTTCCACCGGAGCGTTTTCGGCAGCCCGCTCCAAGATTCGGCGGGTAAATCGAAGATCATCCGAAGGAACCTCATCGCCATTCAACGTGAGAAAGAGCGTCGACCCATCAGGCAACATCCCGAGTGCATCATGAAGTCTTGGCGATGGCAAAGCTCTGCCGAGCGGAGTCAGGTCTACGGATCCATGAAGGTTTCGGTTGGATGATGAACAGAAAGCAAGTGTGAGAAATCCCCATAGAAAAGCCCGAACAAGAATGTGTCGGCGTAGCCCAATTTGACCGCTGAATGCCCGAGCGCGGAGGCCTCCTGAAGCAGCAAGGACCGCAACCGCACCCAAGATGGCCAAATTCAGCAGTGAGGCCAACTCCACTTGCCCGTCCAGAAGGCCTCGAGCCAAACGAACTGGGTGATTGCTGGCCAGTTGAACGCTCAGTCCGGTGATCGCCGTACTCAGCCAGCCCAAGCCAGCCTCATCGATCCGGTCGGCGAGGAGTGGCAAAGCGGCAACCGCACCCAGACCGAGGGCAGGCACCAGAAGCGTGAAGAGCAACGTGAGAAAAGTGGAGCGAAGCCAAAGAGTCGCCGCGAGCACCATGACGGTCCACGTCGCAAGCAAGAGAACGGCCACCACCAAGTTACCAAGCATGGTGATGGCAGACGCCTGATGGAGAAGTGACACGCAGAGAATCGGCACCAAGGGCAAGGCAAACAGCGACAGTGCGCCGGCTGTGCTCAGCATCATCGACAGGACAAGGCCGATGGGCCTCACCGGACCTGAGAGCCTCCACTCGAGCAGGCCGGTTCGATCAGGCTCGAGGACGGTTCGCATGACCAGCATCGGGACAATGATCGCGGCGGAGAGGGTCCACAATTGAATGACTGCAGCCGCGTCGGCGGGAGCGCCAATGCAAAATCCGGCGTCAACGACTGGGGCGGCCAACCACCAGCCGAGTCCCCATAGGAGGGCAAATGAAGATGCCGCGAAGAGCGCCCCTGGCGAGCGCAAGGCCACCAATCCTTCGCGGATTCCAATGCGGATCGCGCTCATTTCGCCCCCTGTGGCAAAAGGGCTTCAACGAAGGCTTCATCCAAGTCGCCTCCACCCGAAAGAGCCAAAACGTGAGTGAGGGGTCCAGAAGCGCGCACCTCGCCATCGGACAGCAGGACCACCTCATCGCAAACCCGCTCTGCCTCATCAAGGAGGTGTGAACTCAAGAGGACCGAGCGTTCTGCCCCAAACTCCCTGAGGAGAGCGCGAAACCATCGCCGACGAAGTGGATCCATTCCGGTGGACGGTTCGTCAAGAATAAGCAGGTCAGGTTCGTGGGCCACTGCCGCCGCGAGGCCGACCAATTGCCGCCACCCCTTACTGAGCACTCGAATCTCCCGCTCCGCGTAAAGGGCCAAGTCGCACCGGTCCAAAGCGGCATGGCCCTGCTTCACAGACCCGCCGCGGGACCGGCAGGCTTCGACCACCCAATCTCGCACCGTGCGATGGAGCGGGAGGGGATTGTGCTCAGGAAGCCAGCCGATACGAGCTCGGACTTCCACTCGAGAGGGAGGCAGTTCGCCGACCAAAATTGATCCCGAATCCGGACGAAGCACTCCGGCGAGCATGCGAATCAACGTGCTCTTGCCGGCGCCGTTTGGTCCCAGCAATCCAACCACGCCCGATGCGGGAACGCGCAGCGAAACGCCTTTGAGGGCAACCCTTTTTCGAAAGGATTTGTGAACATTGGTGACGGAGGCCGCATCCATAGGGGAATTCTACGAGCGAGAAGCACACCAAGACGCGTACACTTCGAGAACGCATGTCAGGGCACCCTACAAAACCACCCCTTCGCATCACCGAGGCAGACCGCCTTCCGGATGCGGTCCGGCAATTTTTGCTCGATCACTTTGAGGTGACCACGGATGCCCGGCCGCCCCAAGATCAATCAGCCCCGTTCACCCAATGGGATCTGGGGCCAGAAAGGATTGCCCTGACGCGACTTCGTGAGGTTCATGAACACTCGGCGGGCATTCTTGAACTTGACGAACCCGGCCATGAGGGCGACACCATCGCTGGCCGACTCAAGATTCTTGACCGGCGAATTCGTTGCGCCATCGATGACTTGTTCCAATGGGACAGTTGGGAAGTGCGTCTCCTGCACCCGGAGACCAATCAACTCGAACTCTTTGTGAGCCACAACTTGGCTCCACTTCGGATCGGGGAGTCCATCTTTGCTGCCGCACGAGGCAATGGCATCACCGGACGGGTCGCGGCCACCGGACAGTGTGTGCTCACACGGCAAGCTGACAGCGACGACGAGTATCTCCCCGGGCTTGAAGGAGCCCAATCCACCATGACCCTCCCGCTGCAATTGGGGGCCCGGATTCTGGGGACGCTGAATGTTGAATCACGTGATCGCTCCGCATTTTCCGAGGCAGATCTCTCTGAGGCACTTCTGCTCGGCCGGTACATTGCGGCCGCCCTGCACTTCATAGAACTTGTGCTTCGAGAACGTTCCGCTGTCGATCGCCAGACCGCAAGCGCTTTCCGCGGAGCGCTCGCCCATCCCATCGAAAAACTCGAACGTCTCGGCCAATCCAGCCCCGAAGTCGAAGCCATTGCCACTGAACTCCGCGAGGCCATGGACGCGGCTGGCACTGGACCCAAAGCCGTCCTCGCCACAGAACGTGATCTTCAGCCTGATGAACCCGACCCCGACCTTCAGGGGCGGCACATCTTGGTCGCTGACAATGAAGCCGTGGTCGTACAGGGCCTCACCAAACTGCTCAAAGCCAATGGTGTCACCGTGACCGCCTGTGACGGTGGAGCCGAAGCGATCACAGCCTTTACAGAGTGCCATGCCAAGGGCCAGTGTCCGGATTTGGTGATCACTGATATCCGGATGCCCGATCGCAATGGGTATGAAGTCTTTCGGGGCGTTCGTGACTTGGCCCCCCAGATTCCCGTTGTGCTGATGACCGGATTTGGCTACGACCCCTCACATTCAATTCTTCGGGCGACCGAGGAGGGGATGCACGCGGTCCTGTTCAAGCCGATTCCAGTTCCCAGGCTTTTCGAAGTCCTGAAATCAGCCTTCACTGACTGACTTCGAGGCACCGGGCCAAACTCCAAAAGTGCAACGAAGAAGCCCGTCCTCGTCAGGCAACGAGGCCACGTTCGAAAATCCTGCCTGCTCAAGCAGAAGAGCGACATCAGCAGCACTCTCGGATGCATGCTCAAGGCCAATGATGCCGTCAGATCGCATCACTTGGTCGACCCAACCGACGAATGGACGAATCACATCAAGGCCGTCAGCGCCCCCGCGGAGCGCTGATTCGGGAGTAAAACCAAGGACGCCCGGGTCAATATTGTGCGGCCATTCTCGATCTGGGATGTACGGCAAGTTGCCGACCACAATGTCGTAGGCGCCAGAGAGGGGCACCTTCACATCATGAAGCATCAGCTGCAACCGTTCAGCAACTCCCATTTCATGAGCGTTCTCACGGGCTAGGTTGAGGCATTCAGGCTCAACATCAACACCAACGCCAAGGGAATCTGGAAGCGACTGAAGCAACGAGACAATGACAGCACCACTCCCCACCCCCGCCTCGAGAACGTTGAGCGTCGGGAGCGATGGCTGGTGGTTCGACGCAGCCCCGGCCTCTTGTGACACATCAACGGCATCGACGGCGGAAGATTGCTGCTGAACCAGTCGGCTGTCGACTTCGTGAAGACCAGCAGCGGCGAAGTCGGGGTCAAAAGTGCTATCCGCAGCTCTTCGCCCATGGCCTAAGGCGTGTCCACGCTCCGCAAGGAGGGTGAGGGTGTGAGAAACAAGAAGCTCGGTGCATGGCTGAGGGATCTGCGTGCACGGGCGAATAAAGAACGTACCGTGCCAAAACTGGACCTGGCCAGTGATGTAATGCAAGGGTTCGCCGGAGAGCACGCGTCGAACGTCCTCACGAAGACACTCTCGCTCATCCGGTGAGGCGGGGCGTTCGGGATGCATGTGCAAATGCAAGCGAGAGCAAGCGAATGCCTTGGCCAACAGAGTTTCGGCGACAACGCGGGGGGCATCGATATCAGCCGCTTGGAAGCGACCTTTCATCCAGTCCAGCAGTTGTCGGCTCGACCATTCTGTCTGATCAGTGGACATTTGCCGGCGAGGCTACCATGTGTCGACTTGAGGGTCAGAACACGATGAATGAAATCTACGAACAACTTCCCGAATGGCTCAAAGGTGTCGCCAAACTGACTGGTGATTCAATCAAGGTTCTCGCTCCCCACGATGTCGACGCTTGGTACTTGATCACTTCAGATCCCGCAGGCTGCGACCTTGCCCTCGTAACCAAGGATCGCTGGCTCTCAGAATCCATCGAGGGCGATCTTGAGCACACCGGAGACGAACTCGAAGAGCTCTATGAAGAAGAGCTGGTTGAGCTCGACTGGGAAGGCAAGATCCCCAACTTTCGGCATTTCCGGAATGATGCTCGGGAATATGTCTTCTCATGCACTTGGCCGTCCACGGCCCCGAGTGAACTCGCCACCGCCCTTGAGGCCATGGTGAACATGTTCACCGAACTTGGGGACATGGGCGGAGAAGAAGAGGACGGCTGATGCGGGTCCTGATGCTGGGCTGGGAGTTTCCGCCACTGATCACCGGCGGACTTGGCACAGCGTGCGCGGGGCTGACTCGTGCTCTGGTCACCCAAGGCGCTCAAGTTGACTTTGTCCTTCCGCGGCCCGTCGACAGCGTTGAAGTGGATGGCGTGCGCGTCCTGTCCCCCGGCTGTGCGGACCTCAAGCCAAAATCCGCGCAGACTCTTCCTGAAACGTGTCCAACCATTGATCAGTCCCGGGCCACCCCATGTGTGCTAAAGGATCAGGTCGAAGGTATGGACGTGAGCGAACTCAACCGCACGCCATTTCTCGACCCTGTCCCAGGACTTCCCCCGTTGAGTGCGACAAAAGAACGTCATCTCGAAGACGCCGTGTCAACCAGATTTGGAAATCACCCTTACCCACGCGACACCACGCCTGAGCCAGTTGCAACCTTCCTCAAAGCCGCAAGCGGCAATCCCATTCGGGCTGCCAGAGCACTTGAGGACTTTGTCCTTGGAGGAGGCACTGTTCCAGAAGAGCAGAAACACATGCTTCGCCAGATGGCCCGAGAAGCATGGGCCGCGGCAAGTGAACCCACCACTCAGGCTTCCTGCCAAGTGTCGACCACTGACATCACGCCGATGCAGTCCGCGCCGCCCGTATCTCACGCGGACTATGGAGAAAACCTTCGAGAACAAGTTGAACGCTTCACTCAGTTCTGCGTTGAGTCACTCGCCACCCGCCACTTTGACGTCATTCACGCTCATGACTGGATGACCTACGAAGCTGGCCTCGCATTGCGAGCCTTGACGGGAAAGCCGCTGGTGGTCCATGTCCACAGCACCGAGTTCGACCGGTCCGGGGAACACGGAAATCCCGAGGTCCTCGCCATCGAGTCCCGGGGCATTCGGGAGGCAGACCAGGTGATCTGCGTCAGCGCTCTGACTCGAAATCTTGTCGTGTCCCGCTATGCCGCGCCAGCCGAACGGTGCCGTGTGATCTACAACGGCGTTGAGCTGTCCGATGACAGTCCAGGCCCCTCTGAGATTCGGCGAGACGACCGGATTGTGTTGTATTTCGGCCGAATCACATACCAAAAAGGGCCCGAGTTCTTTATGGCCGCAGCCAAAAAAGTGCTCGAGCACACCAGCAACGTGAAGTTCGTGGTCGCCGGCAGCGGAGATCAAGCGGAACGGATGATCCGGATGGCCGCGGAATTGGGCATCGGGGACCGGGTCCTCTTCACCGGATTCCTGCGTGGGCGTGACATATCTCGTGTCTTTTCGCTGGCTGATCTTTATGTCATGCCGAGCCGATCGGAACCTTTCGGCATCGCACCGCTTGAAGCCATGAGCCATGGCGTGCCGGTGCTCATCAGCAAGACTTCAGGAGTCAGCGAAGTGCTCACCCATGCTCTCAAAGTTGACTTCTGGGACATTGAGGACATGGCCAGCAAGATTGTGGCTGTACTGAAGTACCCCCCACTTTCCCAACACCTCAAAGATCACGGCCGCTTCGAAGTTCGCCGCATCACCTGGGATGGGGCTGCTCAAAAGTGCATCCAGGTCTACAACAAAGTCTCTGACTCAAACCGGCACCTCCAGCCCTGAGAGAAATGGATCAGAAATGACGTGCATCACCGATTGGGATGGCCGGCTCGAAGGGATGAGTCAACTTCTCGACCTGGCCGCCATAGAGACCCTCCCTTCGTTCCGGCAAGGCCCCAGCATCGCTAGTGCCAAGTCGGACGGGACTTTGGTCACCGAAGTCGATCGTCGAACTGAACAACAGATGCGGGCTTGGCTTGCGAACCACTTTCCTGAGGATGGCATTCTTGGCGAGGAGTGCCCTCCCCAAAAGGGCTCGTCCAGTTGGACTTGGGTTATTGATCCCATTGATGGCACTGCTTCATTCAGCCACCAAGTCCCACTGTGGGGAACGTTGCTGGCCCTCCGCCGACATTCGAAACCAGTCGCAGGGGCCTGCTCACTTCCGGCCCTCAATTTGGCGGCAAGTGGAACCCACACCAAAGCGCATACAAATGCAGATGGGGAGACGCGTTTGATCACCGCCCGCCCGTCGATGCTCCCCCTTGAAGAGGCCACGCTGGTCACCACCGGCTGGGATTATTTTCGCATGGCGGGCGTTGAGGCGGCGTACCCAGCCCTCGCCCAACGGGCAGGACGAACCAAGGGGTGGAGCGACTGTTATGGGCTCTGGCTCCTTCTTGCCGGCCGGGTTGATGTTGTGGTCGAGCCGCTGCTGCACCCTTGGGATATTGAGTGGCTGGTTCCTTTGGCTCAAGCCGCAGGCATTCGGGTCACGGACTGGCATGGGGAAGACGCTTTGTCCCCGCACCAATGCATCGTCAGCCACGGCGGGCCTCTGCACGAGCAAGTCGCTGAGGTGCTCAAGGAGCACGCTACGCCGCGTGTGAATTAAAAAACCCGGCCCACAGGGCCGGGTTTCAAATCATTCAAAGTGAGGAACTCATGACTCGTCGGAAGCTTCTGCCGACGCATCAGCAGCGGCTTCGGCAACATCACTGTCCTGTGATGCTTCGACTGGAGCCTCAGCGGTGTCGGCCGGCGTGTCCTCGGCCATTTCCTCAATCACCGATTCGGACTCAACGACCACCGTGATGCTCTCTCGCAACTCCTTGCCAAACTGAATCGGCACGTCGTAATTGCCCGTACGCCGAATGGCGACCGAGAGGCGAACCGCGCTGATCCCGACGTTAAAGCCACCTTGAACCAAAGCATCCGAGATGTCACGCTGGGAAACAGATCCGTACAAAATGCCCTTATCGTTGGTGGGACGACGCAGGGTCAGGACGATGCCTCCAAGCTTGCCGAGGATGGCCTCTTGTTCTTCACGCAGGGCATCAGCCTTGGCAGCGGCCTCAACCCGAGCCGATTGCAGTTCCGCGATGCGCTCATCGGTCGGGAACTCAGCCATCCCCAAGGGAAGCAAGTAGTTCCGGGCGTAGCCTGCACGAACGCGAACGACCTCGCCGACCAAACCAAGGTTCTCAACCGATTCCACCAACAACAGTTCAATATTTTTGGCCACAATGGGCTCCTTTCGCTGTCCTCTTGATCAAAGGATCAAAGTGAGGAGCCGAGACGGCCTCGACCCCAACGGGTTGCTTGAAAAGCAAAGAGAAATTGTAGACGAATCAGCCGCCCAATGAAAGATGGGGGCTCGGAAGTCACTCAAATCGATGGCGCAGCGCCATCACCAATCCGCGTTCTAGGATGCGATCAGAACGGGATATCTCCGTCTTCTGGGGTGCTGGACGGGGCCGTTGCCCCTGAACCGGAGGCAGATCGACTCCTGCTGGTCTCAATGGAGGCACCTCCACCGGATTCTGCCCGACCGCCGATGAACTGGAAATTCTCCACGACCACCACCAATTTTGAGCGGTTGGCACCGGACTGCTTGTCCTGCCAGCGGTCCATTCGAAGTCGACCTTCCAGCATCACCTCACGGCCCTTGCCGAGGTATTGATGCATGACCTCGGCCTGCCGGCCCCAAGCTTCACAGTCAACGAACGTGGCCTCTTCATGGGTTTGACCCGATTGGTCCTTCCATTGGCGGTTCACGGCAACCGAGAAGTTGGCCACGGCCTGGTTGCTCTGGGTATGCCGCAACTCAATATCGCGAGTGAGATTGCCGAGAAGGATGACCTTGTTGAAATTGCCCATGAAATGCCTCCGTGATAGCGGAAACCTATCTTGGAAAAGGGATGGGCGATTGATAAAGGGGAAAACGTTGACAAGTTGTCAGTCCGAGACTGACAACTTGTGTCATCAACGTTCAGACCAGCAAATCTCGACTTTAGGCGTCGCCAGAGCCTCGATCAGCAGCCTCGGCCGCTTCTTCGGCTTTCTCTTCCTCGGCGGCTTTGGCATCAAGTTCAGCCTGCTGGGCCTTCTGGGCCTTGGTAACTTCAGCCTGTTGGGCCTCGAAGTCTTCCCGGCTGGAGATGGTCGACGCAACGGCTTCGGCCTCTTCGGCCGCTGCTCGCTCGACGATCTCTTGAGCGAGCTCCTCGCGAGCATCGGCGGCAGCAACGACGTCAGCTGGAACAAGATCAGCCTTCAGGATCATCGCCCGAAGGAGCTGCTCAGACAGATTGACCTGTCGCTCAATCTCAATGGCACCATCGCCGGTGGCTTTGAAGTAGGCCAAGAAGTAGAGACCTCGGCGGTTGCCTTTGATTTCGTAGGCCAAACGACGCTCGTCCCACTTGGCAAGGGAGATGATCTCGCCTTCACCACGCCCAATGATGTACTCAACGTGCTCTTGAGCAGCTTTCAGGTCGCTGGAGGCGATTTGCGGGAAGAGGAACATGCCTTCGTAGGTGTTCATGGTTGCGGTTTCAGTCATCAATGTTCTCCTGCCTCGAAAAAAGAGGCGATTTGTTCAGTTTGCGTGTGGTTTGCTGTCCCGGCTCTCGGGCGTGTGGTACTTCTGGGCTGCGGCCTCGGTGCCCTCGTGCACCCAGTACTCCACGGCCTCTGCAGCGCGATCAAGCGCGGGATCCATAAGAATTTGCTGTTCCGGGGTGAATTTTCCCAAGACATAACTGGCCTGAGGAATGCGTCCCGGTCGATCGATGCCGATACGAAGACGGGGCCATTGCTGCCCCCCCAACGCTCGAACAATGTCGGCCAGCCCGTTGTGACCACCAGTTCCGCCAAACTCGCGGAAGCGCAGTGAACCACAGGGGAGGGCGAGATCATCAACCACGACCAGCAGATCATGGCGTACATCAATTTTTCGAAAGCGTGCGGCTTCCGCCAAAGCCTCACCGGACCGATTCATAAAGGTCGTTGGCTTCAAAAGCCAAACTGACTCAGAGCCAATATGGCCCTCAAGCAACAGCCCTTGAAATCGAGCGCGAGGTGTGTCGGAAGCAAAGAATCGTCGCGCAAGGCGATCCAGAACGTCAAACCCGACATTGTGTCGAGTTCGATCGTATTCAGGTCCCGGATTGCCCAAGCCGACGACGAGCTTCACCCGCCCAACTCCGAGTTTTGCGCCACGACCGCAGAAGCGTCGGTGACGAGATCAACACCTTCGGGGAGCACGACTGAAGAGGCGGTAATCACCCCGTCAACCGCAGCATCACCACGAACCTCCAACGATTGGGGCATCACGCCAAGTGATGCTGCAATCTCGATGGAGGGCATGGGCTGGTCGATGGTCTTCGCTCCTGGAATATGGCCGACAACGCGCACCGGGACTTCACGGTTGATCTTTTCATTCAAATCAACCCGAACAAAGTCAATGTGAAGCAGGTTGTCACCCAAGTGTCCAAATTGGAACTCTTGAACTTTGACATCCTGAGGCTCACCGCCCTCAAAGGAGAGGCGAAAGACTCGGAAGCCACGGTTCAGATACTTCATGGCTTCGTTTTCGTCCATGTGGACAGAGACCGAATCGCCATCACGACCATAGATGACGGCCGGAATACGGCCCGCCTCACGCAGACGCTTGGAGTAGGTGGAGCCAACCCGGTCACGAACCGTGGCATCGAGTGGCTGAACATTTGGAAGTTGCTGGAGCGTTGAATCACTCATGGGTGGTATCCCTCAATCAAGAAGATGAATTAGCCTTTCCGGTCCGGAACAAGGCCGAGACCGACAAGTCGTGGTGGATTCGGTGAACGGCTTCGCCAAGCAAGCGGGCCGTTGAAAGAATTTCAAGTTTGTCGCGAATGGGGTCAAGACGGGGCCGATCCGGAATGGAATCGGTGATCAGGACCCGTTCAAAGACTGGATCAGACAGCCGCTCAATGGCTGGCCCGACGAACACGGCGTGGGTCGCGGCTGCCCAAACTCGGGTGGCCCCTCGTTCTCGGCAGAGACGGGCCGCTTCAGTGAGCGTGCCTGCAGTGGAGATCATGTCATCCACCATCAACACGGAACGGCCATCAACGTCACCAATAAGATTTCGACTCACGACCTTCTCGCCGCTCTGTCGACGCTTGTCAATGATGGCCAGATCGGCCCCCAACGCATCGGCGTAGAGATTGGCCGTCTTGACATTGCCAACATCGGGTGAGACCAGCGTGAGATCGCCAAGTTCCTCACGGGCCTTCTCGAAGCGGCTGCGGAAGATGGGTACCGCGGTGACGTGATCTACGGGGATGTCGAAGAACCCTTGGATTTGAGCGGCGTGCAGATCGAGACAGAGCACTCGGTCGGCACCCGCTTCGGTCAACATGTTGGCCACCAGCTTGGCCGTGATAGGGACACGCCCCTCATCTTTACGGTCTTGACGGGCGTAGCCGAAATATGGAATGACCGCGGTAATCCGGCGTGCACTAGCTCGGCGCAAGCAGTCAATCCACACCAAAAGTTCGACCAGTCGATCATTCACCGGCTCGCAGGTGGACTGAACCACAAAGCAGTCACGGCCACGAACGTCTTCCTGGACCCGAACAATCACTTCGCCATCGGGGAAGCGATCTGCGGATCCGCTGGACACTCGAAGATTCAAGTGTTGAGCCATGCTCTCGGCAAGACTTTTTCCGCCTGAACCGGCAAAGATTCGAAGGGTGTCACGGTCAGCAGCAGTCATGATGGAGCTCCGGTGGCGTTTGATGACAGGCGGGATCGAAGAATGTCGTCCACACGTGAAAGTTGCTCAATCGTATTGATCGATAAGACGTCTTCCTGAGGGACCTCGTCCAGCAATTCAACGTGATGCCCTTGGCCTTTCAGGATTCCGGGAACGTCGGTGAGGTAATACTCCCCACCCGTGGCGTCGGGCCGAAGCCCATGAAGAGCCTCAAACAGAACATGTCGGCCAAAGCAGTAGTAACTGGGATTGACTTCGCAGATCTGCAATTGATCGGCGCTTCCGTTTTTTTGCTCGACAATTTCTGAGAACTGGCCATCCGAGTCCCGAACGATTCGTCCGTAGCCAGTGGGATCGTCGATACGCGCGGTGGCGAGTGAAGCTGCCGCTGAGGATTGGCGGTGAGATGCGATCAGCTGCCGCAGGACCGAGGCCCGAATGAGTGGGCCATCCCCCGCGAGGACCAAAACGTCGTCTGCATCTCCAACCGCAGATTCCGCACAAAGGGTGGCGTGGCCGGTTCCAAGCTGCTCCACTTGTTCCGCGAAAGCCACATTGTCCCTCGTGGACATCGCGTCACGAACCAACTCCTGGCCATACCCCACCACAAGGACAATGCGCTGAACGCCGGCCGCCTCAGCCGCATCAACGACCCAGTCAAGCATTGATTTTCCGGCAACCTCATGCATCACTTTCGGCAAATCGGACCCCATGCGGGTGCCTTTGCCAGCCGCCAAAATGACCGCCGCCGATACTTGATCGGAAGGGTTGGTCACATGAGTTGGCTCAGGAGAAGCGTGCATCCGAACGTACCAAAGACGATGAATTCCGGCTCCCGGCAATTGGCCCGCCAAGATTCGAACTTGGACAAGCAGTACCAAAAACTGCTGTGCTACCGTTACACCACGGGCCAGTTGCCGGAGGTCGGAACCTCAATGTCACCCCGTCGGGCCATGATCTTGACGGGTTCTGCCGTGCGTCCACGAGAGATCCGATGGGAACCCGGAGCGATCCGGGGCGGCCCCACCGGTCAAGACCGGATGCGAACCGCGGCGAGTCGAGCTGGAACGTTCGCGTTGCCGCGATGGAACGCCCCATGTGGTGCAGACGGAATTCACCGCCCTCACCACGGCTCAAGAGGAAGAACCATTGTAGAGGGTCCACAGGGACCGTCAAGCCAAGGGGGGTTCACACCGCTTCGGAGAATCTGGGGGCAGACTTTTCTTGAGAATCGCCACAGGGGCCGCCCGCCTGCAGGCTGGTGACCGCGGAGCTCTGGAGATACTTTGAGACATAGTCAAGGATTGAGGAACAATTGGGAATATCCGGGTTGCTCGTCGGCCCCATAGGATCGAATCGCATCCCCTCAAACCTCTTGCAGGCCTCAGAAGTGGGGAGTCCAAACTGAAGACACAGACTGAATGCACGACAAAAACCTTGAATCAACCCCGAAAGGGTCGACCCCTCCTTCGCCATCTTGATGAAAATCTCCCCCACCGTGCCGTCATCAAACAGCCCAAGCGTCAAATAGCCTTCATGGCCATTGATTGAGAACTTGTGGGTGATGCTTTCTCGGGTGCTGGAAAGAGATCGGCGGGTGTTCAGGCTCGTCATTGGTGCTCCGGCGAATGGATTTATTGCACTATGTCGGCCAACTGATGGCCAAGCGCTCACCCAAGGGTGGGGAAACTTAACCAAAGTTGAGCCAAGAGGAGTCCGAAGGCCAATCCGACGATGACCCCGGCCCAAATCGAACGTATTGGGGGCGGAAAAGACACCCTGGCTGCCCCCAATCCCCCCAGCGCCATAAGCAATGGAATCGACTCGGATGCGGCGAATGCACCAGGATGCACCGCCCCGCCAATGACCATGGCAAAGGCAACCAGACTCTCGGGGGGAATCTGAGGCTGTTGCCGAGCCAAATCGGCAGCGAGAAGCAAGCCGCAACTTGCCAAAACCACCCGATCTTCCCCGCCCGAAATCACCAGGACGCCAACCACCACCGCGGGAGGCCACCATGATCCGGGGAAGCTGGGATACATCAGACGCCAGAGCAAAGCGAAGGGAAGCGAGACAAAACCAGCCAGGGTCGGCCCCAACATGAGTCCCGCCGCACCAGCCAGCAACAATGGCCAGGGCGTCACTCAGCATCCTCCGTGGGCACGAGATGCTTCAGCAGCGTACGAACCACTTGGGCAGGCTCGGCAACGCGCCTAGAGGGCCGATACCACACTTCTTTGTGCCCGCCATGCCTGCCATCAACCAGACGGACCACCCCTGGAGCTTTCGCCAAGGTCTCACTCACCCGCACGGGATGTTTGGTGGTTAAGACAACATCTGCGTTGTCTCGGACCACCGATGTGATGTCGGCGGCTGCAGCGGAAACTCGGATCATGGCCAAGTCAAACAGCAACTTGGTCCGCCGCGGCAGTTTTCCATAGGCCGATGACAAATCACGCGAGAGGCTTCGCAGCCCGCTGGGGCAATCCGCACGGGCAATCCTGCGGTACACGTCAAGGCGTCGGGAGTCCACTGGAATCCAGGCCACCGGGATACCGCCTCGAACGCCCAAGTCGACCGTGGTTGAAAGATGGTCAACGGAGACCTCTTGGCGAAGTTCGGAAACCGCTTGTTCGAGCAACTGGCAGTACATCTCGTAACCAACCGTCAGGATGTGGCCACTCTGCTCAGGACCGAGGAGGTTTCCAGCCCCGCGTATTTCGAGGTCTCGCATGGCAATCCGGAACCCCGCACCAAGCATGGAATAGCGCTCAAGGGTCCGAAGTCGCTCGAGAGCCGTGGGATCTTCGACCCCATTCTTGGGCAGCATCAAATAACAAAACGCGCGTTCGCGCGACCGGCCCACGCGGCCTCGCAGCTGGTGGAGTTGGGCGAGTCCAAATCGGTTGGCATCGCGGATGATCATGGTGTTTGCACGAGGAACATCCAGCCCGTTCTCAACGATGGTCGTTGACACCAACACGTCGGCCTCGCCTTGAACAAATGATCGCATCACCGAATCCAACGCTCCACCCCCCATCTGGCCATGGCCCACCACGACCTTGGCTTGAGGGACAAGCGCCGCGATATCGTTGGCGACGTCGTCGATGTCCTGAACCCGATTGTGCAAGACATAGACTTGCCCACCACGATCGATCTCTCTTTCGATCGCCCGGCGGATGGTCGGAGACTGGCAAGGGATCACCTCAGTGACAACCGGCCTTCGCTCAACCGGGGGTGTGGTCAGAGTGCTGATGTCTCGAAGCTCCATCAGCGACATGTGGAGCGTTCGGGGGATTGGCGTGGCCGTGAGAACAAGCACGTCCGCCAAGGCGCGAAGTTCAAGAAGCCTCTGTTTATGCTCAACACCGAACCGTTGCTCCTCATCAATGACGACCAGCCCCAAATCAGCAAACGCGACGTCTTTGGACAGCAACCGATGGGTGCCGATGACGACATCGACTTCACCGTTCGCGGTTGCCTTTAGCACCTCCTGGGCGTCCTGACGGGATCGCAAACGGCTGAGACACTCCACTCGGAAAGGGAAGCCCGCAAAGCGCTCACGAAATGACCGAAGGTGCTGTTCGGCGAGCACCGTGGTGGGGACCAACACTGCGACCTGTCGGCCCGACTCCACCGCCTTGAAGGCGGCACGCAATGCGACTTCAGTCTTGCCAAAGCCCACATCTCCACAGACCAAACGATCCATGGGGCGCGGCTTGGCCATATCACGCTTGACGGCCTCAATCGCGGCAACCTGGTCATCCGTTTCGACAAAGGGAAACCCTGCCTCAAATTCAACTTGCCACTCCGTGTCCCCCGGATATGCAATGCCGGGAGTACTTTCTCTGACGGCCTGAACCCGAATCAACTCGGCCGCCAAATCACGGACCGCATCCTTGACCCTTCCCTTCTTCTTCTTCCATCGGGCGCCGCCATACGACGAAAGCTCAGGGGCCACCCGTCCACCGATGTATTTCTGGACCAATTCGGCCTTTACCGCAGGGACGGCAAGGCGAGTGCCGCCAGCAAAGAGCAAGATCAAGAACTCTTCCTCATCGTCTTGCTCGCGGCGCAGCTCAAGCCCGAGGTACTGGGCGATGCCGTGCTCACGGTGCACGACATAGTCACCCGGCTCCATCTCCACAAAGGCGTCCAATGATCGGGCCGAGCCCAACCCAACCGTTCGGGAGGGGCGTTGCCAACGACCAAGCAACTCATGCCAAGGGACATGGATATCGACGTTCCGACCTTTGGCAACAAATCCCCGTTCCAGACGCAAGCGCGCAACCTTGATCGAGAGGCCTTGGGTTGTCGCCATGACGGCGTTGACGACCCGTTGGGCCCGCGATGTCTCAGCCGGGTCTTCGACGTACACCGTGAACCGGGCCCCGGGGAACTCCCCCGCCAGCAACTGCAAAGCTTCGGAAGGCTCAGAAGGCAATTGGGGAAGAGAGAACGTCGGCCAATCAAGTTGAACTTCCGCGGTTCCGCTGCTTCGAGAAATTTCGAGATGCAGACTGCTCGCCTTGAGGATCGCCTCGAGCACTCGCGGTGGCCCGTGCACACCACGAACCGCGGTACGGTCAAAGGCGCTTCGGCCACGCTCCACCAAATCCAATGGCTCCAACAGAATGCATGTCACATCACCAGGAAGAGCGTTCACCAAATGGCCTTGAGCGTCCTGAGTCAGCACCTCAGGGCGAGCGAGCAGGATGGAAGCTGAAGGCCGGCGTTCGGCTGAGGCCATCGAGTCAAGATCAATGCCCCGAATGCTCTCAACTTGGTCGCCAAAAAAATCCAGGCGCAAGGGGGGCTCGCCGCTGGCTGGAAAAATGTCAACAACGTCGCCACGGCAGGCGAATTCCCCAGGTTCAGAAATGATGGCGGCACGGTGATAGCCGGCTTCGGCCAAACGTTTTGAGAGAACAGTTGGATCGAGAGACTGACCCTCACGCAATGGAACCAACGACGTCTGGGCCTGATCAAAGGTCATGGCACCCTGCATCAATGAAGACATGCTCGCCGAGACGAGCATCGGAGCACCTTCTGAGGCGCGTTGGATGGTTTCAATGCGGCGTGTGAGGGCCCCGGCATTGGCAAGTACATCACCGCTGATGGGGTCGAGAGGAGCGAAGTGCAAACTTTGCACACCCAAGGATGACCAGATCGCATGGGATTCTTCGGCTTCGTCGTGATGGGCGGTAATCAGAAGGACAGAAGATCCTGAGGTTCGGAAGTGTGATTCCGCCAACAGAGATGCCGTGGTAACGCCGCAACCTCCGGCCAGACCAACCGTGCCAAATTGGGGAAGACTGGGGGTTCCGTCAAAATCGTCGAGTGGGTTGGTTCTTCGGTCGGGCTGCGTCACGCCCCATCACCGCGTTTGGGGAGTTGAACCGAACCCAGCGGCTTGGAGAACTTGGATCGCAACTTGGACCAATGAGCAAGGACGGGTCGGGCGCCGCCCTGGGCGTCAACCATCCCGCCTTGATCGACCAAGGACCGTGGGTGGTCATACAGGTCGGACCAAATAACGGACTGAACATAGCGACGGGAAAGGCAAAGTTGAGCGGTCAGTGAGGCATACTTTGCCTGGGCCTGTCCATCTTTTCCGGCACCTCGGCCGATGGTGACGACAACAGGTTTGTCAAGAGACAGCAGTCGATCGAGCAGGCAGGCGTTGTCAAAGAGCGTGCGAACCGCCTCACCTTGATGGCGGCCTCCGGCGAGCATGCGGACCCCGATCGCGTCACATTCGACGCCGTTTTGCGCGAGGCGTTTGACGAAGTCAAAAGGGTCGAGGCCATAATCAGAAGCGTGTTCGCCCCAGGGTTCACGGACTTCAATCATGATTTTGGCATCACGGCGATACTGCCTGACCAAGAGGCGAAGCATGCGAGCCAAGTCAACCGACTCTTCAGGTGAAAAAAGAGGGGACTGGGACGCATTGATGCCCGTAGCGATGTTCCAGAAGGGGCAATACCGACCAAAGCGTGCCACCACCTGCTCGGCAAAGTCATACGCCCGGTTTCGGAACGATTGGAAGTCCAAAGGGACATGATCGGGGAGAACACCGGGGCGCATGGCAAGCAGAGGGCCAACCATGAAAGGCCGGCCCTGCTCTGCCGCCCACAGAACCTTGCCTTCAACGGAACTGAAGTCAAACGTGTTTGGCTTCGGCTCACAAACCGCCCAGTCGATCGGAATGGTAAACATGCCGAACTGGTCAGCCAACAGTTTTCGTAAACCTGGGGAGTCAACTGGGCCGTCGTAGCGAACACCGAAGGTGGATGCGGAAGCCGGATGGTTGCCATAGCGACGATGGAGCAAGATCTGAGCATGGGCCAATGTGAGTTGGTCGCATGCATCGACAGACTTCTTGAGGCCGTCGCGCCCCAAACGAATGCTTTCGGCGGGGTCGGATGCCACCAGAGACTCCACCAAATCTTGTCGCGCTGCTTCAAATTCAACATGGGCGGGATGATCAAGCGACAGATCGAACATCTGCCACTCTTCGCTCTTGTGGAAAAAGCGGCGAATTCTGTCCCGGGCCAGTTCTTGAACCAAGGGGTAGGGAACGGTTCGCTCGGGCAAGAGGCAGGTGGTCAGCGGGAGGCGCCGCCCAATGTCGTACTCAACCTCGGTCGCGACCGTGTGGGCAACCTTCTTGCGGAGGTCCAAGATGTTGTCTGAGAGTCGGGATTCCGCCTCCAGGGCGCGACCCTGATGGTCAAGGAGTCGGGCGGTCAAAGGGTTGACGGCGGGATCATGGCTTGTGTCGAACTTGGGCACCAAGGAGAGTGTCGCCTCCCCTGCGCCAGAGAGCAAGCGGACGTATCATCCTGCCGAAATGAGCAGCATCAACACCCCAAACGCCGTGCAATCGACCGACCTTCCGTATCCAGGCCGCCGCCAAGGAAAAGTTCGCGACGTCTACCCGATTCCAGCCAGTGATGGCCAAGCCCCCCGCCTGCTGATCGTGGCGAGCGATCGCGTGAGCGCTTTTGACGTGGTGCTTCCAGATCCAATGCCCGGAAAAGGCGTCTTGCTCACCAAAATCTCCACTGGCTTTTTTGACTTTGTCCGAGGCCTCGATCTCATTCCGGACCACTTGCTCTCCACCGACCCATCTGACTTGCCGGGGCTTTCTGAAAGCGAGCGGGCCTCACTCGAAGGTCGCATCATGATTGGGCGGGCAGCCAAGGTCGTGCCAATCGAATGTGTCGTACGTGGCCACATCGCCGGCAGCGGTTGGAAGGAGTACCAGAAGTCCGGCACCGTCTGCGGCATCCCCCTGCCCGACGGCCTGCAACTTTCGGACCGGCTGCCCGAACCGCTCTTCACTCCGTCGACGAAAGCAGACGAAGGTCACGACGAGAACATCTCCTTCGAAACAGCCTGCGACTTGGTTGGGAGCGAACTGATGACCAAGCTTCGCGACATCTCCCTGGAGATCTACACCAAGGCTGCTTCCTATGCGGCAGAGCGCGGCATCATCTTGGCCGACACCAAGTTTGAGTTTGGACACGCTCTTGATGTCAACGGAGACCCCACCGACGAGCTGATCATCATCGACGAGGTCCTCACCCCCGACTCTTCACGGTTCTGGCCAGTCGACGACTTCGCACCCGGTCGCGAACAAGCATCATTTGACAAGCAGATCGTCCGCAACTGGCTTCAGAGCGAGGTGGACGACGGCCGATGGGACAAAACGCCCCCTGGCCCAACCTTGCCCGCCGAAGTGGTCCAAAAGACCCTGGCCCGATACCAAGAGGCCGCAGACCTTCTGTTCTGAGTCCGCTCACCAACGGGGGCCAATCGCGGCAGCACTTCAGCTGTTATCCAAGCCGTTGATGACTCCGGGGATGGGGCCAATCATGGAGCCAAGTGCTTGAGCAGCCACGCTTCGTCAACCACCTGAACCCCAAGCTTCTCTGCTGTAGCCAGTTTGCTTCCGGCCTTCTCTCCCGCCAAAAGATAGGTGGTCTTCGACGAGACACTGCCAGTCACGGATGCGCCAAGCTCACGAAGATGGGCCTCGGCTTCCTTGCGGCCCAGTGAAGGGAGGGTGCCCGTCACCACAACCACGCAATCCGCCAAAGGCTGGTGGCCGGATGGATCAACACGGACCGACCGGAGATCAACGCCCATGGCAAACAAATCCATCAAGACGGCCTCGCCTCCCTGTTCATGCAGCCAACGCCACAGGAGCTGCGCCGTGATCTCACCAAAATCTGGCAGCCCTTCAAAATCACTGGCTGACGCTGAAAGCAGAGCCTTGTGATCTTCGAAATGCTCTGAGAGGGTTCGGGCGGCCACGGTGCCAACTTGCGGTATGCCGAGCCCAGACAGAACCCGAGCCAAACCTTGGGTTCGAGCCTGGTCAAGAGCTTTGATGAGCGCGTGGGCCGACTTCTCACCAACTTTCTCCAAGCCAAGGAGGCTCTGCACATCGAGTCGCCACAAATCTGCAAATGTCTCAACCAAACCGGCGTCGACCAACTGGGCGACCAATTTGTCGCCCAGCCCGCTGATGTCCATTTGATCTCGGCCAGCGAACCACGCCAACCTCTCACGGATCTGCGCAGAACACGATGCATTGGTGCAGTAAATCTTTGGCCCGACTCGGATCAAGTCCTGGTGACAGCAGGGGCAGACTTTGGGGGCATCGATGACCGTTTCCCGGCCAGTTCTGCAGCCAAGCACAGGCTCAACCACTTGAGGAATAATCTCACCAGCCTTTTCGACAAGGACCGTGTCTCCCAGACGAATATCCTTGCGTTCGATCTCTTCGATGTTGTGAAGGCTGGCATGCCGGACGGTGGTCCCAGCCAACTGGACTGGCTCCATGGTGGCCCGGGGAGTAAGGGTGCCACCTTTGCCAATCTGCCATTCCACTTCGATGAGCTTGGTCGGTGCCTGCTCAGCCGCGAACTTCCAAGCAATGGCCCACCGAGGCGCCCTCGATGTCGATCCCAGATGAGCCTGCACAAGAAAATCGTCGACACGAAGCACAACACCGTCCGTTGGGTAGCCAAGTGTTGATCGCAGGCTGTCGAAAGTATGGATTTCCGTCATCGCCTGAGCGGCCGTTCTGGCCAGAACCGATGGGCCATTGACGGGGATGCCGAAATCTTCAAGACGGCGGCGGGACTGGCTCCATGACGATCCCAAGTCGTCTGACACGACACCGAGGCCGTGAGCAACGAACCGAAGCTGCCGCTCGGCGGCGACGGTGGGATCCAAACTCTTCAAAGTCCCAGCGGCGGCGTTTCGGGCATTTGCGAACAATGGCAGCCCTGCCGCCTCACGCGAGCCATTCAACCGGGAAAAAGCAGCATCATCCAAAAAGATCTCCCCGCGAACTTCCAAAACGTCCGGTGCCGACTCAATGACGAGCGGAAGATTGCGAATCGTTCTGACTTGCTGAACGATGTCATCACCACGGACACCGTCGCCGCGGGTCAAAGCCAAGGCCAAGCGCCCTCGCTCCCACCGCAGACTCACCGCAACGCCATCAACCTTCGGCTCAAGAGCCACCAATACATCGGATTGAGGCGCAGACTCAAAGAGAGAGTCTGGGCCGTTTTCTTGTGAAGGAGAATCGATCCCGCTTCGGCCGATTCGATCAAACCACTCTTCGAGTTGAGGCTGTTCGTAGGTGTTTTCCAAAGAAAGCATGGGCCGCTCGTGGGCGTGAGACGCAAACGCGTCCAGCGGCATCCCGCCCACCCTTGAGGTGGGGCTGTTCGGATCAGCAAATTCTGGGTGTTCCCGCTCAAGTTGCATCAATTCAGCCAATAGGCGGTCGTAGGCCGCGTCGCCCATGACAGGGTCGGCTTGGACGTAATACGCATGGTCTGCTGCTCGAATCTGATTCCGCAAGGCGATGATTCTGGCTTCGCTGTCCACATCAAAATGTTACCCAGTCCACGGCCGAAAATGCCCGTACTCACACCATCTGGGCAGTTTGGCCGATGGTAGATCCATGAGAACTGGCCTCATTCGATCCCGCAACTTCGTTATGGCTGCGTGGGCCACTGCGGCCCTGTGGTCGGCCTCATCAGCCGAAGCCAGTTCGGATCTGAATCTTCGCCTCAGGCGGGTGGTCCAGAACTCGCCGATTTCGATCAACAACGTCACGTGGTGCATCCTGGATTCCAATGGTGCCCCCCTCTCCGAACACAACGCCAGTCGGCCTATGAAGCCGGCCAGCACCATGAAGCTCCTCACGACAGCCGCCGCTTTCGAACATCTCCCGGCCTTCTACCGCACCAAGCTTTGGGCCCATGAGTCTGAGGCGGGAACCGTCCTTCGCTGGGTTGGGGCCGGCGATCCAATGATGGGCGACCCAGGACCCTTGAATGACAATCGAGTGCCCGGAACACTGTTGGGCCAGCTCGCGACCGAAATCAGGCGGTCGGGGGTCACCGAGGTGATTCGCCTCGAGTACGACGACTCATATTTTCAATCGCCTCGTTACCACCCCAACTGGGACAGTGAGCAGTTCTCCAAGTCGTACCGGTGCGAATCTTCAGCCCTGAATTTTGCCGGCAACCTCGTCCGCTTAGAGTTGCACCCCCGGTCTATCAAACCCCGCCTTGAACTTTTTCCTTCCGAAGCGTCAGAGATCATTGTCCTGCAGGACAAGTTCACCGACCTCCGAACAACCAGAGAGAAGGACTTGGTTGGCTTTGATCGGCATCGCGGCCGAAACGAGTTCCGGGCTTGGGGAGTCTGCCGAAACCAGCACGTCCTTGAATCCCCCGTCCATGACCCGAGTCGATGGGCAGCAGAACTTCTTGCCACCAGATTGAGGATGGAGGGGATTGTCGTGCTTCAAGTCACCCCCGCCCAGAGCATCGACAACCCGCCTCAAGGGAATCCCATCCCGACCGCAACCATCAACACACCACTCTTTCGCGTGGCCCAACACTGCAATACGAACAGCAGGAACCTTTACGCGGAGTGCCTGTTGAAATCGGTCGACCGCCAACTTGGCGGCGATGGAACCTGGCTGGCCTCAGGGCCCGACAACCGAACCGCGGGTGAACGCCTGTTCCACGCTCTCTCGACCCTCTTCCCTGAAGCAATGGGTTCAGGCGACGTCATTGACGATGGTTCAGGCCTCTCTCATGAGAATCGCTTGAGCGCAAGGACACTCGCCAGAATTCTCTGTCAAGCCCAATCTCGCGAGTGGTACCCCGAATGGCTCCAAACCTTGGCTGTGGGCCGAAAGTCTGGAACCTTGGCCAACCGTTTTCGCAGCAAGGCCTTTGGCCATTGCGTCGTGCGAGGGAAATCTGGATACATCGACGGCGTATCCACCCTTGCGGGCCGGGTGGATCAAGATGACGACCAGCACCTGTTCTTTGCGATCATGGTGAAGGACGTCAAATCGAGCAGAGACGCCAAGAAACTTCACGAATCAATTCTTGCCGAAGCGATTCAGGTGCTCCCCCGCGCTTCAGAAAGCAATGCGTCCACCAATATTGGCCAGAGCCACACTTGGCCCACCCAATCGGCCCTTTCCAAGGCCCCACCGACCCGCCCCACCCCGAAGGCTTTGCCTCACCCAAACGGCGAACAACTGCGAACTGACACGAACCCCATGCCATCCGGATCAGAGGGCAAAATGATCCTCACCGGGACTGCGGTGGCCCTCATTGTGCTCGGCATTCGTCTCCGCTGATGGTTGCAGCATCCCCAGGCACACTTCAAGGTCTTCTTGATCGGTGACCAGCAGTGCGCCATCGCGCAACAACCGATTCGATCCAACCCAATCGGCCGAGCCAGTCGCCCCTGGAATCGCCATCACCGTTTTTCCATGCTGTTCGGATGCAATTCGTGCGGTGGAGAGCGAACCTGACTTCTCAGCCGCCTGAACCACCACCAAGGCCCGACAAAGAGCCGAGATCAATCGGTTTCGCCGGGGGAACCGCCACGGTCGCGGGGGAGCATCATCTTCGTACTCGCTGAGCAGGCAGCCACCGGAGGCGACAATTGCCCGGAAGAGACCCGCATGTTCAGGGGGATAGCACTGAGACAGCCCGCTGCCTAGCACGACCGCCGTGCAACCGCAAAGCCGAAGGCACTCTCGATGGGCCGCAGCATCAATGCCTCTGGCCCCACCACTGATGATGCCCCAACCTGCGGAGATGGCCCCCTTGACCATCCAGGGCAGGGATGCAAGCGCGCATGAAGAGGGCCGACGAGAGCCAACGACGCCTAAGAGGGGCACGCGGGGGAGAGACCCGCAAGCCCGGAGGCGAAAGGGCATGTCCGGAAGCTGGCGGATGTGGTCAGGAAGAATAATGTTCCGGCTCAAGCCGGCCAATATCACCTGATGATGCCTTGGAGAAAGAGTTCGACGGAAAACTTCTCAGTCAATCAATCCTCGAACTCGTACTCCTCATCGTCGTCATCGCCAAATCCGGAATCCTCTTCATCATCCTCCTCGTCCGGGGCAACGGGATCATCTGATTCCAGCTCGTCTGACTGATCGTCATCCTCGTCTTCATCATCGTCATCGTCGAAGAAGAAGCCATCGTCTTCATCTTCATCCTGATCATCTTCTTCGTCATCAAAGTAAAAGAGATCACCCTCGTCTTCATCATCAATAGCGAGGGATGGGGAGAGGGAATCAGTCCCATCAACTGGGGTAGGCATCCATTCCCAGTCTTGAGGCGGGTGGGTGGGAGTTGGGGCCAGAACAGCGGTTGCATGCATCACAGGCTCTCCAGAAGATCGAACATTCTGGGGAGTTGTATCGTCCAACAGAGGGGAAGAAGCATGAATTTTTCTCTCTCCGCCGCCAGAAAGGACGCTGGCAAAAATCAAAGTCAGGCCAAAAGCGGCGACTGGGCCACGTTGGCCAGGGGTCAGCAGATGCCAACCCGAGAGGGTCTGGGAAGGATCAGGGGCCATGGGGACGGCACGGGGCTCTGGAAGATCAAGCAACGGATGGGTCCAGCGGACCCCGAAGCCGGCTCCTGAAGGGGCGACATCCAGAACGACCGAACGCAAATCCTCAAGACGTTCAGCCGGAACATGGTGTCCGCCCCGAAGAGCCTCCAAGTCATGGACCCGACTGGCCACCCGGTGCTGGGCCACTTGGGCGGATTGAAGGCGATCAGAGGCGTCTTGACGAAGAGCCTGAGCATTGGCCAGTGGCTGAAGATCACCAGAGGCGATCGCGATCGCGAGGCAGCACGCTCCGCCCATGGCGAGCAATGTCATTGGCGAGTGACGCACAGCCAGAAATCGGCCGTACAGACTGATGAACTTGAGCCCAATTCCAAGCCAAAGGAACGGAGCCGACAAGAAGTGGGGGTCGCTGAATGCACTGGCTCAAGCCAGGCAGGACTCGCCCCAGCCCCGCCCTATGGGACATCACAAGATTGCAGGGGCCAATCCGATGGAGCCCCCCGTGCCCCGGTAGGATTTTTCCATGCTGTCCCTCATGCTGGCTGCGGTTGAAGTTCTGAGCTTCAATATTCGTTATGACAACCCTTCAGATGGCCAGAACTCTTGGGTCCATCGAAAATCAACAATTGCCTCCTACTTGGACCAAAGTCGGGTGGACTTCATTGGGCTCCAAGAAGTCCTCCCGTCCCAACTCGCCGACCTCAAGACCGCCCTTGATGATTACAACCTGTTGGCCCGGACGCGCGAAGCACAGCCAGACAAGGGCGAGAGTGCCCCGCTGTGGTTCCATCGCCAGAGATGGCGTCTGGATGAAAACCAGCATGGAACATTCTGGCTGTCAACGCAGCCCAACAAGGCTGGATCCAAGAGTTGGGACAGCAGCCTCCCTCGCATATGCACTTGGGGCAGGTTTGAGAGGATTGGGGAAGGGGAGCCGCAGGCGATCTGGGTCATGAACACCCATTTTGATCACCGAGGAGCCACCGCTCGACTCAAATCTGCTCGCCTGATTCGGCAAAAGATCGAACAACGCCCGACATCAATGAGCCTTGAGCCCGTGGTGGTCTTGGGCGATCTGAACACCCCCCCCGGAAGCAAGCCAATCTTGGCCCTGGGAATGGCCGACGCTCTACGCGGCTCATCCTCCGGAACTTGGAACGGCTGGAAAGCCGAGGCGAAAGAAGGCCCTCGCATCGACTTCATCTTGACCCGGAGCCTTGAATCCATCTCGGGAAAAATTGATTTCCTGACAACCGACGAGGGACGCCCGGCCAGCGATCACTGGCCCGTGAGAGCCGTGCTCCGAACACCGCGGCGACCTTTTTAACCATGTCCAAATCGAACGCTGAAGTCGTGGTGGTCGGCGCCGGAGCGGCCGGACTCTTTGCCGCCATCCATGCTGCACGAAGAGGTCGTGATGTCCTCCTTCTGGACGGGGCGAAGAAGATTGGGGCAAAAGTCTTGGTGGCTGGTGGCGGCCGATGCAATGTCACCCATCACGCCGTATCAGAACATGACTATCACACGGGATCAAAGCCCGTAGTGAGGAATGTCCTTCGGAGCTTTACCGTCGATGACACCATCGAATTTTTTGAGCGTGAGGGCGTGTCACTCAAACGCGAGAGAACCGGAAAATTATTTCCGACCACCGATCGAGCGCGAACGGTTCTCGATGCGCTGCTGCAGGCTGCGGTTCAGTCCGGGGTCCGGCTTGAACATCCTCGGCGCGTTCTCGGGGTTGGCCCATCAGACGGGGGCTTCGTGTTGCAGACGGAATCAGATCCGGTTCGTGCGAAGAGGGTCATTCTCGCGACCGGCGGCCGGGCACTTCCCAAGAGCGGTTCAGACGGATTGGGCTACACGATTGCTGAATCCTTTGGACACACGACAACCGATCGCATTTTTCCGGCTCTGGTCCCCCTCGTGCTTCCCGGCGGGCACCCGTTCCGAGACGTACCCGGCATTGCCTTACCAGCGATCTTGACCGTGGTGGCTCGGTCCGGGAAGCACCTTGCCCAAACCAAAGGCGACCTGCTTCTGACCCACTTTGGCATTTCTGGCCCGGCCGCCTTGGACATCAGCCACGCTTGGCGGGATGCTTTTGAAGACGATCACGAAGTGCACATTCTCGCCAACCTCTACCCCTCGCAAACGGTTGAACAAACCGATGCGTCCATCCAAAAATCTGGGGGTCGCCCCGTTCGCGCATGGCTTCGTGACCACTTTCCCGAGCGGCTCTGCGTGGCCATCCTGAACCTCTCTGGGGTCTCGGGGGAGACGCCCTGCGCTCAACTCAGCAAGCCCCAACGCGTGGCCATCCGCTCATGCATGCACGAAGCCCCCCTTCGATTTGAAGATGACCGAGGCTGGCATCACGCGGAAGTCACCATGGGCGGCATCCCTCTTTCGGAAATCCGCTGGCAGAACATGTCATCAAGAAAGGCTGATGGCCTCTTTCTGTGCGGGGAAATCTTGGATGTGGACGGCCGCATCGGCGGATTCAACTTCCAATGGGCGTGGGCCAGTGGCTACCTGGCTGGCTGCTCGGATTGAACTCGAGGCTCCACTTCGATCTGCAGCTCAGCGTATTTCAAAAAACCCGGGACGAATGGGCTGTTGTACCCCATGTAGATTGGCTCGCCCATGGGTTCCAATGCGGTTCGTTCTGCCAAAAAGCTCTGCAAACGCGCGAGGCCTTTTGCATACGAACTGGCGCTGTAGCCACCGCGCAACCCGGTGGACACCACGGTGGCCGAGGGGCGGTCTTGGACTTCAGCCCCCCCTGCGTCACCAACGGACCCAACCTCGAGATTCTCATACAAGAAGCCCATGGATTCCATTTGGCCCTGAGGAGATCGGGTCATCGTGACTGGCGCGGTCATCGGGATGTCACGATCCTGTATGTGTCGGAACAACGTTCCAAACAATCGACCTTCGCCACCAGATCCCGAGGAAGCTTCCGCCACGGCCAGTCGAAAGGCGGGCCGCTCTTTGAGTTCAACCTCGCCGACTGGTGTGATTTTGGGCCACCCCTCTGGACGCTGGGCTTCCGACACGAAAAGCGTCCCGTTCTCAACCCGCATGCATGCCGCAGGGGAGAGCAGGAGCACAGCCAAAGCAGTCAAAGTCAGCTTCTTTTTCAACTTCATGCCTGATGCTAGGCGCGGAACGTTCATGAAGCACCTTTATCTTCTCTGAACACAGAAAGTGACGGATGGGGGCGATCTCCGTAGGTTGCGCGTATCCGACTCGGAGACGCCATGAAATTCATCCCCCTTTTCTTCATTCTGATCGCCACATCCCTCGCCCAGGCCGAACTCTTACCGAAGTTGGATCGGTACTTGTCCGAACGCCAAACGGAGTTCGATCGCATTGATGCTGCACGGAGGGCCGAGCTCGAACCCTTGGCCAAAGCGCTGGCCGAGCGCCTCCGAGAGGGCCGCAGCAGCGTTCATGTCACCTTCGTGTGCACGCACAACAGCCGAAGGAGCCACATGTCGCAGCTCTGGATGAAGGCCATCGCCGAGAGCTTGCAACTGCCCATGACCACATGGTCGGGTGGAACCGAATCCACAGCCATGAATCCCAGGGCGGTGGCCTCACTGCGGCGATCTGGCTTTGAGATCACCCAAACCACCAAGAACAAGAATCCGATCTATCACGTGTCAATGGGCTCGAACATCCCTGCCCAAACGTGCTTCTCCAAGCGCTGGTCCAGTGCCCCAAACCCCACCACCGACTTCTTTGCCGTCATGGTCTGCGATGACGCAGACCAAAAATGCCCAACGGTTCCGGGAGCGACCGAACGCTTTGCCATCCCGTTCGTCGACCCAAAGGTTTCCGACGATACCGAAGCAGAATCAGCAACCTACGACGAACGAAGCGCTCAAATTGCACGCGAATTTCTCTGGGTCGGGCACAAGACCAAAGAATTCATGGGCCAGTAAGCAGGCATCTCAGTCGAATCGACCGAGATTCATCACGTGGTCCCAAGCGGCTACAAAATCACGGACGAACAACTCGGACCCATCGTCGGAAGCGTACACCTCGCTGATGGCACGCAGTTGGGAATTCGAGCCGAAGATCAAATCCACGGCCGAACCGGTCCATCGCATCGTGTTGGATGTGTCTCGAGCTTCATAAAAGTGCTCGCATCGTGGCGAGACTGACCAGTTCAATTCGGGGTCGAGGATGTTCACAAAGAAATCATTGGTCAATGTGCCGACGTGATCTGTCAACACCCCCAGTGCAGACCCATTTGCCGTTGCCCCCAAAACACGCATCCCGCCGACCAAGACGGTCATCTGTGGGGCGGTCAACCCAAGCAGGTGGGCCTTGTCCACCAGTCGAGCCTCCGTCCGCTCAGCCGCTTCATTGGCCACATAGTTCCGGAACCCATCAGCATGGGATTCCAAAGGCGCAAACGAATCTGCATCAGTCTGCTCAGCCGAAGCGTCCGTCCGGCCCGGCCGGAAAGGAACAGCGATTGAATGCCCGGAAGCCGATGCCGCTGCTTCCACAGCGGCGTTGCCCGCCAACACGATCAAGTCGGCCAGAGAGATCTGCATGCCATCGGCTCGACCAGCATTGAACGAGGCCCTGATGCCCTCAAGGATCTCCAAAGCGCTCCCCAAAGCTTCCGGCTCATTGACCGCCCATGAACGCTGGGGCTCCAGTCGAACCCGGGCGCCATTCGCCCCCCCGCGATGATCCGTAATGCGATAGGACGATGCAGATGCCCATGCAGTCAACACCAATCGGCCCACCGCCAGTCCGCTGCCCAGCACGCTGCTTTTCAGTTCGGCAATGGCCTCATCATCGACCAAGGGATGGCCGCAAACTGGCACCACATCTTGCCAGAGTTGGGTCTCGGATGGCACGTGGGTTCCGACATACCGTGAGACTGGGCCCATGTCGCGGTGGGTCAGTTTGAACCATGCCTTGGCAAAAGCCTCGGCAAAGGCATCGGGATTCTCATGAAAGCGTTTGGAGATTGGGGCGTAGACGGGGTCTTCACGCAACGCGATGTCTGTGGTCAACATCATCGGTCGATTGGATGCTCCAGAACTGTGGGCGTCGGGGACCATCGCCCCAGACCCATCAACTGGTTCCCACTGCACCGCTCCGCCGGGGCTTTTGGTGAGCTTCCACTCATGACCAAACAGCGTATCGAAGTACCCGTTGTCCCACTGGATAGGGTTTGGCGTCCAAGCACCCTCAAGGCCACTGGTGATGGTGTCTGCGCCACGTCCGGAACCGTATGAATTGCGCCAGCCAAGCCCCATCTGCTCCATGCTGGCGCCTTCAGGCTCACGCCCAATGTGCTGATCAGGATCGGCTGCCCCGTGCGCTTTGCCAAAGGTGTGTCCGCCGGCAACCAAGGCCACGGTCTCTTCGTCGTTCATGGCCATGCGACCAAACGTCTCCCGGATATCCCGGGCCGAGGCCAGTGGGTCAGGGTTGCCATTTGGACCTTCTGGATTGACGTAGATCAATCCCATTTGCACCGCGCCCAAAGGGTTCGCGAGCTCGCGATCACCGCTGTATCTCTCGTCTCCCAGCCATTCAGTCTCGGGGCCCCAGTCCACATCGTCTTCGGGGGCGAACAGGTCTTCTCGCCCCCCAGCAAAGCCGTAGGTCTTGAACCCCATGGACTCGAGCGCGCAGTTCCCGGTAAAAATCATGAGATCGGCCCAGGACAGAGACCGGCCATATTTCTTTTTGATGGGCCAGAGCAAACGACGGGCCTTGTCCAAATTGGCGTTGTCAGGCCAGCTGTTCAACGGGGCGAATCGGAGCATGCCCGACCCAGAACCGCCTCGGCCATCATGGATGCGATACGTGCCCGCACTGTGCCAGGCCATCCGAATAAAGAAGGGGCCGTAATGCCCCCAGTCGGCGGGCCACCAGTCTTGCGAGGTGGTCATCAAGGTCACGATCTCGGCTTTCAATGTGTCAAGGTCAACCGTGGCAAAAGCCGCGGCGTAATCAAAATCATCAGGAAGAGGGCTGGTGACGGGTTGATGCTGATGAAGGATGTCCAAACGAAGCTGGTCTGGCCACCAACTTTGGCTGGAACGAGCCCCAACCGTGCTGTGGGTGACGGGGTTGAGAAATGGACAACGTGTTGTGGGCTCGGTCATAGAACGGTCTCCGTTGGCGAAGATGATATCGCCGCTCCAGGAATGATCTGTCGGGCAAGATCGATAGAACAAAAGCCACTGCCGAGCATCCCTCCCCAACGAAGGCGCAAGGGCCGAGCCGGGCCAAAGGGCCGCCGGCGTCATTTTGGTCTGGAGAGCGGTGTGTTGATCTAGGCGTCGCGCATGGGATATGAAGACTTGAGGCCAAGCAACTGAGCGTCTACTCCACGCTTTGGGGCACGCTCAGAGACGTAGTCGTTGATGGTGCCCAGAACATCGGGGTCGATGTCATCACACATGGTCGCATCGATCACAATCTGGTCTCCATCGCCAAAAGAATCGAGGGTATTGAGCAGGCGAGCCTTGTTGAGGAAGCTGACCTCAGCCCCCAACTTCACCCGGTGCAAGACGGCTCCACCGTCTTCTTCGACCTGAACCCGAACGCCACCGCGCACATTTCTCCGCAAGACAAAAACAAAGCTGGTGACAAGGCCGATGATGACCCCCACGAGCAAGTCGGTGTAGACAATGGCCAAAATCGTCACCACAAAGGGAATGAACTGGGAAGTGCCCTGTGTCCACAGTGAGCGGAAGATTTGCGGGCTCGCCAGCTTGAACCCGGTCACGATCAATATCGCGGCCAGCGACGCCAATGGAATGCGGTTGAGCAAGTCTGGAAGCAAAGCGATGCTGCCCAAGAGCAGGAGTCCATGGGTGATTGCCGAAAGTCGGGTCGAAGCCCCGGATTGAGCATTGACGGAACTTCGCACGATGACCGACGTCATAGGAAGTCCGCCAATCATCCCTGAAACGGTGTTCCCCACGCCTTGGGCCACCAATTCCCTATTCGGCGGGGAATGACGCTTCTGTGGATCGAGCCTGTCCGTGGCATCAAGGTTCAAGAGGGTCTCAAGCGAGGCAACAATCGCAATAGTCAGGGCCGCCAGCCAAATCGCCGGATCACCAATGCGAGCAAACTCTGGCATGACGAGGACATCAGACCAGGTCACTCCGTCGACCCCGACCACGGGCACAGCAACCAAATGGGTGCTGGTGATCACCCAAGCCGACCCGGTGGCGGCGAGCAGTTCATTGATCGCAACCCCAAGGAAGACCGCAGCAAGAGGCGCAGGGAAAAGGGATCGAGACAGTGGTGTCTTGGGCCAAATCACCAGCACCGCAAAGCAAACGAAGCCCACCAAAGCCGCGCCAGGGAGAAAAGAGTCCATCGCGGTCTCAATCGCCGTGAACGTGTTGTCACCATCGGCCTGCTCGTAGGCCATCTCACCAACTGGGTCCGTGTCGTGACCAACAAGATGAGGCAATTGCTTCAGGATGAGCAGAACCCCAATCGCCGCCAACAATCCGCGAATGACACTGTTGGGGAAGAAATTGGCCAACGCCCCGCCCCGAAACACACCGAAGGCCACCTGCATGAATCCGGCCAGGGCCACCGCCAGCAAAAATGGCTGGAACCCGCCGAGACCTTCAATTTGGGCAAGCACAATGGCAGCCAACCCTGCAGCCGGGCCCGAAACACTGACATGGGAGCCACTGAGGAGGCCCACAACAACGCCGCCCACGATGCCCGTAAGAAGCCCAGACATCAGTGGGGCGCCCGAAGCCAGAGCAATGCCAAGGCAAAGGGGAATGGCCACGAGGAAGACAACGATCCCACCAATGAGATCTCGACCGACGGACTGGAATGGACGTGTATGAGCTTCGGACATGGGATTTCGGTGCGGAATCTTACGCCATGAACGGCACGATGTTTGGCTTAAGGGAGAGATTGTTGAAGCCAAAATTGCTGCCCAGACCGACCTGATTCCGAAACATCGACCAAGCCGGAATGTAAATTTCACGGGCCGCCACCACAAAGTAGGAACACTTCGTCAAAAGAACCATGAATTCAGCCCTCATTTGGGGCTTCTTTCATACCGACCGGCGCTGGAAGGCTTTTGGTCAAGAATAGCCTTGTAAGCAACATCACCTTCGACGTAGGTTTTCACCCAAGCCAACACCCACGCACCGACATCTCCATTTAGGTTGCTGGGTCGATTGA
The DNA here is from genome assembly GCA_002705085.1 of Phycisphaerae bacterium. GTDB lineage: Bacteria > Planctomycetota > Phycisphaerae > Phycisphaerales > SM1A02 > UBA8653. The sequence continues at coordinate 83,671 of PAHO01000044.1, forward strand.
TCACAAAGTGGTCTCCGTTCTTAATCTCGTAGTACGACTTGATGGTGCCAGATGGTGTTTGGTCGTAATGGGGGCGTGCATTTCTTCTGGCCGATGCGATGCGGTCTTGTTCTCCAGCAAGAATGAAAACAGGAACAGCGTGTTCAAAGGCATGACCGGGCTCCCATGGGAGCATCGCTACGACGGCCTTCAAACTCGAATCGGCCACTGCCGCATGTTGCGCTCCACCGCCCCCCATCGACCAGCCGGCCACGCCAGCCTTGTCGACTGCAAGTTTCCCTTGAAGCGGAGAACCATCTCGCTCGTTCTCCTTGCGGATCGTCACGATGGCGTCCAAAAGGGCGCGGCCTCGCTCCGGAGGGTAATCCGACAAACGGTTGGTCCCCAACGTGATGGTCGCCACACCATGAGAGGCCATAAATTTCCCCCAAGCAGCCATCGATCGCTGGGATCCCCGATAACCAGGGCAGAAGGCCATGATCGCCAACTGTTTGTCGGATGGAAGAGCACCAGATTCATCAACGGGGTAAAAGATCGTGGCTCGGTCATAATCCGGACCATTCCTGATTCCGTCAGATTCTTTCAGAGAACGTACAGCCCACGGACCTTGTTTTCTGGAGACTGAAAGGATGTCCTCATGAGGCTCTTGATCAGAAGAGGTTGACGGTGAGGCGCCTGTCGATGGTGGATTGACCAGGCAACCAGCACCGGTGAGTATCGCAACTGAAGCCAGCAGTTTGATTGCGAGTGAAGATCGACACCAATTCACACTCTTACCTCCAGTCCACGCCGTCCGCGGTGAAAGTCATCACTGGATCCAGAGTGGAGAAGTCACTGTACACGAATTATCTGCAAAATTGATCCCACAAGAGTCTGGCGCTGAGTCGAACGCATTCCATCTGCAGCCAACATCTTGAAATGCGAGTGACGACGGAACAAGAATGGTCAATGGCAATTCAAGTAGGATTAATTTTCAAGTTCACACTCAGGTGACGCCTACTGAGGGCGAGGACAAGGAGTCACAGACCCATGAAACTGCTCTTGAAATTCGGACTTGCCATCATCTGCATTTTGATCGTTGCTTTTTGCACGTTCGGCTTCCTCGCGACGTTCGAGCCAGGGGCTCCGGGCGCGATGTTCTTTCGCTGGGCGTACGGAGGAGTGGGCCTTGGGTGCATCGGATCAATCATAAGCCTGGTGGCCAGTGCACTTCGCCCAAGCAGCGACTAGAGCGGGCCGGTAGCGACAACATTGGCCTGCCACCAGAAACGAAATAGCCCTCTCCGGCGTGGAAGAGGGCTCTTGATCGAATAGCGGGGACAGGATTCGAACCTGCGACCTCCGGGTTATGAGCCCGACGAGCTACCTGGCTGCTCTACCCCGCATCAGGTAAGAGGAGAAGTATAGCAGCATCAGAAAAAGCGTCAACGCCAAGGTAGGTTCACCCCCATGCGCATCGCGGTTGTTGACACCGAAACCAGTGGCACAGGCCCAGAGGACCGAATTCTCGAATTCGCCCTGGTCATGATGGAGCGGCGTGCACACCAAACGCGCATTGTTTGGGGGCACAGTGCTCTCCACGACGAAGGCCCGCCCTCGACTGCGGAAGCGTTCGCCATCCATGGCATCTCGGAGGAGCAGCGTCGCGGGATGGTGGTGCCACAAGAAATGATGAATCATCTCAAAGGGGCAGACCTGGTCGTGGCCCACAACGCTTCGTTCGATCGAGCCATGCTGCGCCGGACCGCCACGTGGACCAATGACCTTCCTTGGCGTTGCTCGGTACGCCAAATCAAATGGCGAAGAGAACACGTCAGCTTTGTGGGGCTGTCCAGCCTGCTGGATCGCTACGAGATCCATCGCAACATCGGACACCGCGCTCTGGACGATGCCCTGGGCCTGGCCAAACTCATGCTTCTTCGCGACCACACCGGGAACATGTTTCTTGACCAGCTGGTGGCGACCGGCGACCTGAAGCAAGATGCCTAAAATGGCATTGGAGTCCAAACCATGCGGATCGTCTCTTGGAACGTCAACAGCCTGAAGCCCCGCCACGATCGTTTCTTTCGGTTTCTGGACCGGTGGCAACCCGATGTGGTCTGCCTTCAAGAAACCAAATCGCTCGTCGAAGACCTTCCCAGAGAAGCCATTGAGTCAGCGGGCTGGCATCTGGCTGCGGTTGGTCAAAAAACGTACAACGGCGTGGCCTTGGTCAGCAAGACCCCAATCGAAGTGGTCTCGGAAGGCCTCGACAACTTTGAAGACCCGCAAGCAAGGTTTATTCTCGGAGAGACCGGGGGCATCCGCATCGCCAGCGCTTATATCCCCAACGGCAAGGAAGTCGGCAGCGACAAGCATGAATACAAGCTGAAGTGGCTCGCCGCCTTGCGAAGCCACCTGGACCGCCTCGAAGACCCCCAATCCGATCTGGCGATTCTTGGGGACTGGAACTGCGCGCCTCGTGATACCGACGCCAAGAACTTCGACAAATGGCGAGACAGCGTGCTATGCCACGATTCGGTCCGCGAAGCCATCCAGCACGTTCGCGACTTTGGTTTGATCGATCCCCATGAAACGATCGAAGCCGAAGGCGGGGTGTTCACGTGGTGGGACTATCGAAATCTAGGGTTCCCCAAGAATGACGGGCTCCGGATTGATCACGCCCTGCTCTCCGAAAGCCTGAACCGCCGAGTCACGCAAGTCCAAGTGGACCGCGATGAACGCAAGGCGCATGCAGAGCTCGAGATCGGAAAACCCTCCGACCACGCCCCGCTGGTTGTGGATCTCGAGGATTAACGCGCCCGCAGCAACAGGATCACCCCCGCCACCACCAACACCAAGCCCACCAAGCGTTGGTCTGCAATCGACCGCTGCGGAAACCCCAAGAGGCCGAACTGGTCCAAGATCGACGAACTCGTCAGTTGCCCCAACAAGAAGCACGACAGCAGCAACACCGCCCCAAGCACCGGAGCGTTGAAGAGCATGGTGAAGACGATGACAGCACCGCAGAGCCCACCCCAAAGGCTCCACACCGGCGCGACCCGCAGCAGGTTGACTCCGGGAACCGGAGCGCCAGAAAAGACGCAAATCAAAGCCACCACCACAAATCCAAGCAGCATGTTCCAAGTGGCCGCCGTCAATGGCGCTGCGGCATGGCGGCTCAATTCAGCATTCATGCCCGACTGCACCGGTTGCAGCATCCCCGCCAAAAACACCCAAAGAGCATGCAGCCAGATCATGCCTCACCTCTCTCGTACTGAAGGGGCTGGCCCGATCCTGGATCGGCAAATTGACCTTCGTGGTACGCACGAAGACCTCGTACCCAGGTGGAACACACCATGCCCCGTAAGGTTGAACCATGCCAAGGGGACCAATTGCACTTGGTGACTTGGGAGCCGTCTTGCACCTTCGATTCTGCTTCGGTGTCGACAATGCTGAAGTCGGCATCCAAGCCAGGCTTCAAGCCCCCCTTGCCTTTCAAATCCCAGACCTTTGCCGGATTGGCCGCCCCCCAAGCCGCAATCTGTTCAAAGGTGCATCGGCCATCGGAAGCGGCATCGATCATCAAAGGCAACAACCATTCAATGGAGGGAAGACCCGATGGACTTCCTGGGTAAGGCTGATCTTTTTCTTCAAGCGTGTGAGGCGCGTGATCAGTCGCCAACAACTCGATGGTGCCATCGTGCAAGGCCGCCCACACCGCCTCTCTATCTTCTGGGCTTTTCAAGGCTGGGTTCATCTGGACCCGTGAGCCCAGCCGGGCGTAGTCGGTGGTGTCGAAGAACAAATGGTGGGGGCAAGCCTCGGCGGTCACCCATTCGGGCCGTTCACGAAGCACATCACACTCGGCAGCGCTGGAGACGTGCAACAGATGAAAGCGGTGCTTGTGTCTTCGGGCCAAATCGATGGTCCGCGCCGCACTCTTGGCCGCCGCCTCCGCGTTCCTGATTTTTGAGTGGTCAGAAATGACACGTCCTCCGTCGAGGGCCACCGCGTTGGCCCGAACCAACGTCTCGTCTTCACAGTGGGCCGCAATCGGCAGGCAAGTTTGGGCAAAGATTTCTTCCAACGCCTCTTGTTCGTCAACCAACAAGTCACCGGTGGACGACCCGATGAAAATTTTGATGCCGCAGGCTCGCGTCTCTTCCCGAAGCCAGGCGGTGTTCTCACCGGTCGCTCCCGCGAAGAACCCATAGTCCACCACGCATGACCGCTTCGCGCGGGCTAGCTTGGCGGAGAGGGCGCCCGCGGAGGTGGTGTTGGGCGAGGTGTTGGGCATCTCCATAAATGCCGTCACGCCCCCTTTCGCGGCGGCCATGGATCCGGTGCGAAGGTCCTCCTTGTGCGTCAGACCAGGCTCACGAAAATGAACTTGATCGTCAATCAACCCGGGGAAGACGTGTTTGCCGGAGGCATCAATGACGTCATCCGTGTGGACTGTGGCCGGCGGGTCAAAATCAAGGAACCTGCCGTCTTCGATCAGAATGTTCTCCTGGGTCACGCCATCAGGGCGAACACAGTGGCCACCACGAATCAAGAGTCTGGACATATCTGATGATGCTACGCGAATCGGTACAATTACAGTCCCGTGCGTCCGATCCCTGTGCTGAATTCCAAGGAAATTGACCAATGCCGAGCTGCGGCCGAGGTGGTGGTCAAAGTGCACCAAATGGTCGTGGACCGGCTTCGCCCGGGGGTAACCCCTACCCAACTCGACCGGTGGGTCGGCGAAACCTTGTGGGAACACAATGCCAAGAGTTGCTTCTTGGGCTACCGCGTGCAGCGGCTCCCCCCCTTCCCGGGGCAAGCCTGCATCAGCCGAAACGAATGCGTGGTTCACGGCCATCCTTCGGTCGACGAATTGCCATTTGCCCAAGGTGATTTGGTCAAAGTCGATGTCGGTGCCCTCAAAAATGGCTTCATTGGTGACGCCGCATGGACCTACCACCTTGGCCCGCCGAACCCGTCAGATCGAGCGTTGATGGATGCCGGGATCGCCAGCCTTCGCACGGGGATCGCTGCCATCAAGCCAGGCGGAGAATTGCTCGATTGGGCAGTAGCGGTGCAAGACCTGGTCGAAGGTCAACTTGGCATGCACTTGGTCCGCGGCTTTGGCGGCCACGGTGTGGGACGACAATTGCATGAAGCCCCGTTCATTGCCAACGTCAGACCCAGCTACCCAGGCGAATGGACCGAATGCCGTGTGCGCTGGAAACCCGGCATGCTGGTCGCGCTGGAGCCCATGATTGCCACCGGCACGGGCGAGACCACCCAAGAACATCGGGCGTGGCCCATCAACATTGCGGACGGTTCACGGTCGGTCCACCACGAACATGACGTCTTGATCACGGAATCCGGCACGGAAATATTGACCGAGGCGCTGGAAGCCCTCCCGGACGAACTTCCGGTCTGAACAGACTGGGAGCTCTATGGATGAAGGTGCATGCGAGGGATCGGAACTTGCATGGGATCTCCGTATCGATCTTCGGCCATGTAATGCCCTTCCATGGTGCCCCATTCGGTAGGAAGCGCGCAAAAAGATTCGTACTCGAAGGTTTCTCCAGGATCAAGCCGAGGTTGACATCCAACGACCCCTTCGTCATCAATGATGTTTTTCTCACCATCGGCATCAACGATTTCCCAGTGCCGCAGCAAAACACGGATCGGGCCCGCCGATTGGTTCTCAATGCGGATACGGTAAATGAAGATCCAGCGACCCTGCTTCGGGTCGCTGTGTTCAGGGGCAAAGCGTGGGGTCGCCTCAACCACGACGTCGTGAGAACCATCGGCCTCCATTGGTTTGAAGTGTATCCGGAGCCGATTGGGTGGTATGTTTGCCAGCGATGATCCTCGCTTTGCTTCTCGCCGCCGACGTGCTTCACCAAAAAGTCCCTGGCACGATTCACGCCTTCGACATGGTTCGAATCCAAGCCTCCCCCGAACAAGGCGTTCCGAAGGCATTCTTTGTGGGGAAAACCGAAGTCAGCTGGGATCTGCTCGACGCATACCGCTTCGAGTTGGACCGCAAAGCCGAAGCGGAGACTCCGGCCTCCGAGCCGAGCGACATCGTCGCCCGGCCCAGCAAACCGTACATCGCGATGGATCGCTCATTTGGTCACAACGGTTACCCAGCGATCAGTGTCCAATTTCGACACGCCCGCTGTTTTGCGCGTTGGCTCTCGCTGAAAACCAAGCGTCACTACCGACTTCCAACCGAAGCCGAATGGAAGTTGCTCGCAAGTCGGTCGCAAGTCAACAAAGAAAACATTTTGGAACACGCTTGGCTTGATGAAAATGCCGATTGGGTAACGCACCCTTTGGGAGAAAAGAAGCCTGATGCCTTGGGGTTGTTTGACTTGTTCGGCAACGCTTCAGAGTGGGTCACGGGTCCTAAGGGCGAACACCTCACCTACGGCGGTTGCTACGAGACCCTCGCCAAAGACGCCTTTCCGGCCCAGGCAGTGCCTGAGGACATGGAAAATTGGAACGCGAGTGACCCCCAAGACCCGCAAAGCATTTGGTGGCTGGCCGATGGTGGATTTGTAGGCCTCCGCTTGGTGCTTGAAACAGACACCGAAGGCAAGCCGGCCAAGGCACCAGTCAAAGGCATCGAACACGAGCCCAAACCCGATGAATCTCCAGAAGACGCCAAGCCGGACCCCAACCGTCTGAAAGAAAAAGGACTCTCAGGATGACCCACTCCCGTCGACATTTTCTCAGCACCGGCGCGGCCGCAGCACTCGCGCCGTACGCCTTCGCCAGCGAATCTGAAGAAGTGATCCGGATTGGGGTCATTGGATGCGGCGGGCGAGGCACCGGTGCCATCTGGAATTGTCTCGCTTCATCGCCAATGGTTCGCATCGTTGCCTTGGGCGATGTGTTCGCCGAACGTGTCCAATCTGCCTCGGCGAAGCTGGCCAACGAACCTCGTTCTTCTGTCACACCAGAGACCACCTTTTCTGGGTTCGATGCTTTCCAGAAGGTTTTGGCGGCGGATGTCGACATGGTGATTTTGGCAACCCCACCGCATTTCCGACCCGAGCACTTTGCTGCCGCAGTAGCCGCCGGAAAGCACGTATTCATGGAGAAGCCCGTTGCGGTTGACGCCCCTGGTGTACGCACGGTCATCGCCGCCGCCGCAGAAGCCAAAAACAAGAATCTTTCAGTCGTTTCGGGTACCCAACGCCGACACCAGCAGCCGTATCTCGAAGCCATGCAACAGGTCCACGACGGAAGAATCGGAGAGATCCGGAGCGCGAACTGCTGGTGGAATCAAGGCTTCCTTTGGCGAGAAGATCGCACTGCCAACATGAGTGATACCGAGTGGCAGTTGCGCAACTGGCTGTACTTCACATGGCTCTCTGGAGACCACATCGTCGAACAGCACATCCACAATATCGACGTTTGCAACTGGGCCATTGGTGGACCACCAAAATCAGCCTCCGGCATGGGCGGCCGGGAGGTTCGAACCGGCCCCGAATGGGGTAACATCTTTGACCACTTCGCCATTGATTTTGAATACGACAACGATGTGCGGGTGACCAGTTGGTGCCGGCAAATTGACGGATGCACTGGGAAAGTGGCCGAAGAGATCGTTGGGACAAAAGGCATTCTCCGCACCGATGGCGGTCGCGCCATCATCCACGGAGAATCACCGTGGCGAACCAAAGGTGGACGAAACCCTTATGAACAAGAGCACGTCGACCTGATCGCCTCGATCACCGGAAGCGGGCCGTATCTGAACGAAGCCAAACGGGTTGCTGAGAGCACCATGACGGCCATCATGGGACGTGATTCTGCCTATTCGGGCAAGAAGCTGACGTGGGAGCAGGCCATCAACAGCGACGTCCGTCTCGGACCAGAGCACTATGCGTTCGGACCACTGCCCATCCGACCCGTGTCGGTTCCGGGCTCGTAATCAACAGGGTTTCCACGTTCGGCAATCCCCCGCAGCAAGGTAGAGGGAAGCGGTGGCAAGCCTCGCCCCCGGCGCCAAACATTGTGGCCAAGCAATTGTTCCAGAGCTGAAGTGGGATCGAGGTTGGGGAATCCTGACGCGAAGTACAGCCGTTGCCCAAGACCTTCTTCATCGGCCCGCTCAAGCACCGCATCCAGAAGACGCGGCTTGCCCAAAGCGCCGGCCAGATTTGTGGTCAACAAGGCGGAGCGATGCATCAAACGGAAAAGTCCTTCGTAAGCATGCAGCATGCCGCCAAAATGAAAATGGATTTGGGGGAAATGCCGGAGCAACTCATCGAAAGACTCCGGGCCGGAAACTTCTAGACGGCCTCGTTCAGGAAGCGGTTCGGGAAGAACCACATACACGCAGCTCACTGCACCTTGGTCGGTCACATGTTCAAGAAGTTCGAGCAGCCGGCTGTGGGTTGGGTGATATCCCCCCCCGGCGGGAGCGATGGCGATGGCCCGAACTTGAGCGCTGATGACGGTTTCCACGTCCGCACTCAAACCTCGCGCCAGTGGATCCAGCATCGGAACCGCCTGATCTTCAGCTGAACATGCCGCGAGCACCGCGTGCGGGGTCTGTCGCAAGCCGGACCGCACCGACTGCAAGGACACCAAGGCCCGACCGTGGACACAGGATCGGTTGGCGCCGCCGTAGGTGGCGGGCGGACGGTCTTGGGTCCACCATGTCAAAGCATCAAATGGCACATGTGCATGCTACAGGGGTGGAGCCTAGGATCGAGTCATGACCGATCAGGCTTGGGACCAAAAAGATCTCCAAAACAACCCGCACGCGGCAGAAGACAAGCCGAGCCGGGTCCGCCGGATGTTCGAGGCAATCGCCCCGGCGTACGACCTCAACAACCGTTTGCATTCATTTTGGCGTGACCAAGTCTGGCGAAAGAAAGCTGTACGACTCGCCTCGGTCGGACCCCACGACGACGTCTTGGACGTGGCCTGTGGCACTGGGGATTTAACCGAAGCGCTGGCCAAGGCCGGCCCCAATTCGATTGTCGGACTCGACTACACATCGGGCATGCTGGAGATCGCCAAAGACAAACTGCGAAAGCGTCGTGATGGCCTTGACATCTCCTATGTCCAAGGCGATGCCACGCGCTTGGAGTGCGATGATGAGAGCAAAGATGTCATCACCATCGCCTTCGGCATCCGAAATGTCGGTGAACCTGATCGAGCTTTCGCTGAATTCTTCCGGGTCCTTCGGCCCAAGGGTCGACTGGTGGTGCTTGAATTCTCTGAACCAACCTTTGCCCCGGCCCGCTGGGGATCGCGCCTCTGGACCCACCACATCATGCCAAGAACCGCCACTTGGATTTCAGGTGATTCCAGTGGTGCCTACCGATATCTCCCCCGGAGTGTGGACACATTTCTTGACGCGCAAAGTTTGGCCGATGCCATGACGCACGCCGGCTTTGCGAACGTGCAAACCAAACCACTCGACTTTGGCATCTGCGCCTTACACCTTGGCATCAAGGGCTGATGGAACGAAGATCATTTGGATCATCCCCCGGCCACACTCAAAGTGAGGTTCGGGACACCCCACAGAACCGTTAGGGCAAAACGAACACCGTCCGCGGCTTGGCCAGCGGACGGTGTGGGTGGACAAAATTGGCAATGTCAGGACATCGCGCCGGGCAAAGTCGTCAGGCAGAGATGCCGGTCACGCGGACCTGCAAGTAAGGCTGACGGTGCCCCTTATTTCGGCGGTATCCCTTCCGACGCTTGAACTTGATGCTGGTGACCTTGTCGGCCTTGAATTGCTCCAAGACCTCAGCCTTTACCGAGGCACCTTCCACGTACGGAAGTCCAACCGTTGGCTCTCCCTCGCCGGAGGAAATCAGAAGGACACGATCAAAAACGATCTCACTTCCGGCTTCCGCACCTTCACGGAGGTCGATTTCGAATTCGTCGCCTTCGGCAACGCGAATTTGGGTTCCACTGTCTTCGACGATGGCGTACATATCTGCTCCATGCCTGACTCAAAATGAGCCGAGCCGAAAATTCTAGCCACTCACCGCGTCTGACGCAACATTTTGGCCATTCGAGGCCGGCTTGAGGAAGCTCCGACCCCAAGCAGCCCCCAGGGCGAATCCTGCGACCCCCGCGCCTGCCCAATCCATGGGCAAGGGGGCCAGAAGCCCTGGACCTGCCCCAAGACGCCAAGATTCGGCATCCACCAGTGCCGGGCCGAGCAGCACCCGACCCACCACCCCGATGGGCACCATCGCCAGCATCAACCGAAAGGGGGAAGCGTGGGGGGCAGCCAGTCGACCGGCCAAACCAGCCGCAAGCCCCCCCAGAGCAGCCCCTCCCGCAGCCTGAGCCGGAGCATTGGAAACGGCACACAAATGGGCCACCGGAAGGGCCACCAACATGGCTCCCCAACCCAACGCGAGACGGTCAGAAGCTCCCGAGTCCGGAGGCACGGGGCAGCATGCCCCCTTGGTCACCTTGGTCAAACATGAAGAAACAGCCAACATGGCCGCGCTGAGGAACAGTCCATCCCAGACCACCCCCAGCAACGAAGGTTCAAAAAAGCGGTCAATCGAAGGTGCAAGATGGCGGCCCGCCGCCCACAGAACGATCCCAAAGGCAAAGAGCCCTCCGCCACCATCGCCGAAGCGAAAAGCGATCACGGCCACTCCGGTGGCGACGCCGAAGGCCAAGAGCATGCCACCTGCGGTCAGAACATCCGAGAGCACAAGAGGCCCCAGAGGCGGGGTCCCGCGAGGGCCAGCCCCCACCACATAAGCCGCAAGGATCATGCCAAAGACCATGGAGAGGGTTCGAATTGAGCTGCGCAACGTGTCGTTCATCTTTCCCAGCCTTCGTTGTCCCGTTATCGTCCCAGAACGATGTCCGCCATGAACCCATTGGTATTGGATCCTGGACCACTGGCCATGGCCGATGCTCTGGATGTCATTCGGAACCACCGCGAAGTCACGCTTGGGCCGGAAGCTGCGTCAGCGATGACCACCGCACAAGCTGCCGTTGAAGCCTTGGCCGGCCAGCCCGACCCCACATACGGCCTCAACACGGGATTTGGATCGCTGTCTCGGCACCGAATTGACCACCAGAACCTCAAGCAACTTCAAGTCAACTTGATCCGCTCCCATGCGGCCGGGGTTGGCGAACCACTCGCCGAACCTGTGGTTCGAGGCATGATGCTCCTCTTGGCCGCCAGCTTGGCCCGCGGCCATTCCGGCGTACGCCCCGTGGTCGCCACGACTCTTTTGGAGATGCTCAACCACAATCTGGTTCCTGTCGTCCCCTCCCGCGGCTCTGTAGGCGCCTCGGGCGACTTGGCCCCCCTCGCTCATCTGGCCTTGGCGTTGATCGGCGAAGGCGAAGTGAAGGACCAAGGGGTCACCCGGACGGGCCGTGAAGCACTCGAACGTATCGGAGTGCCTCCCCTTGAACTGGCGACCAAAGAAGGCTTGGCGTTGATCAACGGGACCCACCTCATGGCCTCTTTTGGGATCTTGCTGATCGAAGATGCGCACGCGCTGTTGGCCAATGCTGCAGATGTTGCCGCCTTATCCATCGATGCCTGCTTGGGAACCGACGCGTATCTGGACCCTGAGCTGTACGAGATTCGAAATCACCCCGGGCCGGTTCGCGTCGCAAAGCACATGCAACGCCGCCTGTCGGGGTCAGCGATCTTGAAGTCGCACCTCGATGATGACCCCAGAGTCCAAGACCCCTACTCCCTGCGAGCCACCCCAACTGTCTTGGGATCCTGCCTTGATCAACTCGAGTCCATCGAAAACGTCTTTGCGCGTGAACTTGGAGCGGTCACTGACAACCCCATCCTGCTTCGGGATGGCCGAGCCGTCTCCGGAGCCAACTTCCACGGCATGCCACTTGCTCTTGCCTTGGATCAAATCAAACTCAGCATTGCCGCCATCGCCGGGATCAGTGAGCGACGAACCTATTGGCTCCTTTCCGGCCGGGACGACCAGTCTGGGATCCCCGCGTATCTCGCCCGGGAAGCGGGGCTTGAGTCAGGCCTCATGATTGCCCAGTACACGGCCGCCGCCTTGGTCAATGAGATCAGAGTCGCGTGCGCACCAGCCTCCTGCCACAACGTCTCGACAAGTGCCGGCATTGAAGACTTCAACTCCTTTGGCCCTACCGCCGCCTTGGGCGCACAACATGCCCTTGACCTCGCGTATCGAGTCATCGGGGTCGAACTCCTTTGTTCGGCAGATGCCCTCGAGCTTCGCCGACCACTTCGGTCTGGACCCGGAAACGAAGAGCTCTTTGGTTGGACGCGGCAAACAGTGGACACAAGAAAAACCGACCGACCTCTGGGCACGGACATCGAAGCCCTTGCGTCCGCTCTCCGCCGCAACAACCCGACTAGGATCGAACCATGACAAACACCCGCACCATTCGAGCCCCGCGGGGCGCGGAACGTTCCTGCAAATCATGGGCCGCCGAAGGAGCGCTGCGCATGCTGATGAACAACCTCGATCCTGAGGTCGCGGAAATCCCAGAACAGTTGGTGGTCTACGGGGGGCGCGGGCAAGCGGCCCGGTCTTGGGAAGCTTTCGACGCGATCGTTCGGGAACTTCAAAATTTGGAAGTTGACCAAACGCTGCTTGTTCAATCCGGCAAGCCGGTCGGCATTATCCAGACCCACGAAGACGCCCCAAGAGTGATGATCGCAAACTCCAACTTGGTCCCCCATTGGGCCACCCAGTCGCATTTTGATGACCTGTCAGATCGCGGGTTAATGATGTACGGACAGATGACTGCGGGATCTTGGATCTACATCGGAACCCAAGGCATTTTGCAAGGCACTTTTGAGACCTTTGCCGAATGCGCCCGGCAGCATTTCAACGGAAGTCTCAAAGGCACGCTCAATGTGACCGCCGGCTGTGGCGGGATGGGTGGGGCACAACCTCTGGCCATCACGCTCAATGACGGCACGGCACTCATTGCCGATTGCTGCCAAGAGCGACTGGACAAGCGGGTGCACGACCGGTACTTGGACGAAATTGTTGAAGGGCTAGACGCTGCGATTGACCGGGCACTNGCAGCCAAGGCCCAAGNAGAAGCCGTCAGCATTGGCTGGTGCGGCACCGCCGTAGCGTTGCTCGAGCGGCTCGAGACCCGCGGCATCGTGCCCGAAACCTTGACCGATCAGACCAGTGCCCATGATCCTCTCTGGGGGTATTACCCAGAAGGCATGACCAGAGCCGATGCCGACAAACTTCGAGATGATGATCCCGACCAGTACGTCAAACGAAGCACACAGTCCATGCGACGACATGTGGAACTCATGCTGTCGATGCAGCGCGGCGGATCGAAAGTCTTTGACTATGGCAACAACCTTCGGCAAAGAGCGCTGGATGCTGGCTGCGGGGACGCTTTTGCCTTCCCCGGATTCGTCCCTGCATACATCCGCCCCCAATTCTGTCGTGGCCGTGGCCCTTTCCGGTGGGCAGCCTTGTCAGGTGACCCCAACGACATCAAGGTGACAGACCAAGCGCTTCTTGAATTGTTCCCTGAGGACGAATCGCTTCGCCGTTGGCTTCAAGCCGCCGAAGAGCGTGTCGCCTTCCAAGGCCTGCCCTCAAGAATCTGCTGGCTCGGCTTGGGCGAGCGTGACAAAGCTGGGCTCCTGTTCAATCAACTGGTGGCAGAAGGCAAAGTCTCGGCCCCAATCGTCATCGGACGTGACCATCTCGACTGCGGGTCGGTGGCCTCACCAAACCGAGAGACTGAAGCCATGCTGGATGGGACCGACGCGGTCTCGGATTGGCCGCTCTTGAACTTCGCCACCAACATCGCCTCTGGAGCATCGTGGGTGTCATTCCATCATGGCGGCGGTGTCGGGATCGGATTCAGTCAACATGCCGGGCAAGTGATCGTCGCCGACGGGACTGCAGCTGCAAACCAAAGACTCGCTCGAGTTCTGAGCAACGATCCAATGATGGGCGTTTTCCGTCATGCCGACGCCGGGTATACCGATGCCCTGGATTGCGCCGCCGAACAAGGGGTTCGTCTCCCCATGCACCCCAACCCCCTCCCATAAGATGAACGTCCAGTGAACGGACACGCCATACTCATCGACAACGCCCGGGTCCTCACCCTAGAAGGCCCACCCGGCCCTCGCTCGGGACCTTGGCACAGTGAACTTGGCGTCATTGAACAAGGTTGGGTCTTCGCCAGAAATGGAACCATCGAGGCGGTAGGAAAAGGCCGCGCTCCACAAATGGAAATGCACGAAGGCGAATCCTTTTTGGCCGTCGATGCCTCGGGCTTGGTGCTGATGCCCACCTGGACCGACTGCCATACCCATGCTTGCTGGACCGGAAGTGCGAGCCGAATCCAAGAATGGTCTGAACTCCGAAGTGGCCGCTCTTACCTGGACATCTTGGAAGCTGGCGGCGGCATCATGTCCACGGTCCGGTCGGTTCGTGAATCCAGCATGACCGAGCTGAGCGATGCCTTTCTCCATCGACTGACGGCCATGATCTCGCTGGGAACTGGAACCATCGAAGTCAAGACCGGATACGGCCTAGAGCTCGAAGCGGAACTGAAGATGATGCGTTCGCTTCACCGAACCGCGACCGAAGTCAGCGGAAAATTCTTCCCCATGCGAATGCAGGGCACTTTTCTTGGGGCTCATGCCATCGACCGAGAACACCCCGATTATGTGGAGCACTGCATTCAGAAAATGCTCCCCAAAATCCTCGAGGAGTTCCCCTGCGTTCCCGTCGACGCGTATTGCGAAGAAGGCGCCTGGTCGCCAGATGACACCGAACGCCTGCTTCGCGCCGCAAAGGATCAAGGCTGTCCCATCCGTGTGCATGCCGACCAATTCAACGACCTTGGCATGACGGCCCGGGCGGTCGCACTGGGGGCAAGAAGCGTGGACCACCTCGAAGCCTCCAAGCCCGAAACGCTGGACGTTCTGGCGGCCTCAAGCACGATCGGCGTCATGCTCCCGATCTGCGGACTGCACATCGACGATCGGTTTGCCGACGGACGCGGCATCGTTGACCGTGGTGGATCTGTCGCGGTCGCTACCAACTTCAACCCCGGGAGTGCCCCCAGCCCATCCATGCCCTTGGCGGTGGCTTTGTCCGTCCGTAAAAATGGGCTGACTCCCGACGAAGCCATTGTCGCTGGAACCTGGAACGCCGCCTGTGTTCTTGGCACCCAAGGCGAAGAGGCGACCGCCATGATTGCCCCGGGACAACCCGCAGACTTCCAGCTTCTAGATGGAGAACATGAGGGATGCGTCAGTTGGGAGTTGGGCAGCGCGGGGCCACGACTGGTGGTCATCGGGGGCAAGGTCGCGCACCAACGGGCGGTGGCGATGCAACACATCGAGAATCCCTTCGATGACGATACGCCAGAGTCTGGAGCCAGCGAAGACTGAACCGATCAGTCAAGCAAAATCAGGCCTGGTCGCCACAACCCTTGACAATGGCCCAAGCATCGTGGGCATGGATCGATTCTTCATTCACGGCTTTGACCTTGAATCGGCCAACCTTAGGAATGGACCGAAGACCAGTGGCCACTTCCCGAACCAAATCCTCAACGAATCGTGGACGTTCATAGGCCGTCTCGGTAAAGGCCTTTTCGTCCGGACGTTTGAGCAACGGAAACACGGTGCAGGAAGCTGATGATTCCGCCACCTCGACCAATTCGGCCATGGAGACTGGACCACTCACTCCGATCCGGACGCGTGCCCGCTGGTTGTGTGCCCCGTAGGCGCTGATTTCACGGCTGCACGGGCAAAGGCTGGTCGCCAAGACCCCGACTTCGGTCACGACTTTGGTTTGGACCTCTCCCCCAACCCGGCGAACACGCAATTTCCAGGCAAAATCGAATGGGACCGGCAAAGTCAACTCCGTCACCGGACTTGAACGCTGCAAGAGGAATCGGCCTTTGAGCCGAATCCTTCCGTCATCAGCTTCCAAGCGGTCAAGAAGTTCGACCGAAAAGGCATCAAGAGTGTCCCGAGAAACCGCAACCGAATCTTCACGGCTGAACTCCGAAGCCAGTTCCACGAACCGGCTCATGTGCGTGCCGCGAACTCCCGGTGCCAAACCAACGGCGAGATCCCAAGACCCCAAAGTGGTCTGTTCGTGACCGTCCCCGGCATCGAGACGCAAAGGCAACTCCAAGCCTCGAATACCCACCGCCGAAATCGCGGTGGCACGCTGGTCTGGGGTGGCTTGAATGTCGGGGAGGTTGATCTCAGTGGTTGATGTGGCCATAGGGGATCCGTAATAACTGGACGATGCGCCCCATCCTAGGCGTCGAAGCGTCGATCCATCAGCATCATTCGGCCGTTTCCATCGATTTCAACCTCGAGTCCTTGTGCTGGGTCCAACCCAAGCCGCCCGGCAAGAACCGACGGAGGATCAACACTACGGTGCACCCCCCGCATCAGCCCCCGTCCAGCAAGGCGGGCCGCCCGAACCAGAATGTGCTTTCCAGTGCGGGCCGCCGCAAGAGGCCCGGCGAGTTGAACCGCTCCCGGCCCCAAGCCTATCCAAGCGTGGTCCCGAGCAGCGACCAACACCGAAGCGACTTGCGGAGAGGTCGGGGCGTGCGCGACGGCTTCAAAGCTTGCCTCTTCGGCTGCGGAAAGCACCCGAGCAAGAGTCTCGACTGCAGCAATCGGGTACGCGCCAACCGCCGACTCTCCACTGAGCATGACGGCATCCATGCCCGCAGCCACACCATGGGCGGCATCTGACACTTCAGCTCGAGTCGGTACCGCATGCTCATGCATTGATTCGAACACTTGGGTGGCAAGAACCACCGGCTTCCCCACGCGCCGGGCCGCCTGGACGATCTGGTGCTGGGCGGCTGGAACCTCCGGCAAATCCAACTCCGCCCCAAGATCCCCTCGAGCAATCATGAGGGCGTCGGCGGCAGCGGCAATCTCATCCAGCCGATCCATGGCGCGAACCGTCTCAATTTTGGCGATCAGCCTCGTCTCGGACGGGACTTCGGAGCGGACCCTCTCAACATCATCGGGCGAGCACACGAATGAGATCGCAACCCAGTGGGGCTTGAGCTCGCGAGCGAGGGCACATCCCTGAGCATCAGCATCGGTGAAACTGGGCAAAGCCAAATCCGCCCCGGGGAGGCTGACCCCTTGCCTTCCGCGGACTTCACCAGAGCGGCGGATCTCCAAAACCGCGCGGTCCGAATCGACCTCAAGCACGTGACAGCGGACCCGCCCGTCCACCATGGCCACCACATTCCCCACGCGGAGACCCGCAAAAATATCTTTGGGAAGGGGAAGTTCATCCTCTTGGGCAAGCGACTCGGGCCGGAGCACCACCGTGTTGTGGCGAACCAGAGAACGGACACCATCGAAATTCCCCAATCGAATCTTGGGGCCAGGCAGATCCAGCAGCAAAGCCGCACCCGCCGAGAGGGCACGACTGCTTGCCTCACGGTGCCAAGCGGCATCACCATGCGACAAATTGACGCGGATGCAATCCGCCCCGGCCATCACCAGTTCAGGGGCAAGCTCGGCGCTGGCGGGGCCGATCGTGGCGAGAATCCGGGTCAGCCTGCTCAAGGGTTGACCACCTTTTGGTACTGCTCCAAGAAGAACGTCGATGCACGACCTTGCAAAGCATGGGTTCCGTTCGATTCGAGATCCCACCAGCCCATCGCAAGGAATCCTTCGCGCAACCAACCTGCTTTCACGGCGGCCAGAGTCTCGGGGTCGTTCAGATCAGCCATCGTGTCATTGGGCATGGGGACCGATGGCAACGCATCAAAGTGTTGCAGCATGAGACGCAATTCTGGATCATCGACGTCCGCGGCCATCACGACCCCATCGGTGGCCGGATACGCAGGATGCTCAACAATAGCCTGCCAAGCCTCTCGCAATTCATCTCGGTGGTCCATGGCCATGGCCAAGAACAGAGGGACAATGAACGCCCGCGCAGCGCGGTTGGGATACGCGGCAACCTGGGCTTCCGAAAATGGGTCGACTTGATCCAACATGCGGTCCCCGAGATGCTCGTAGACCTCCGCACGAATGGGCAGTCGGCGTAAGGCAAACCTCTCTGGCCCATCGGGATCGCTTGGTGGCAATTGCCAAAGAGCCTGCGCTTCGGTGGTTAAACAAAATCGAATGAATCGCTTGGCCAACTCTGGGTTTGGAGCGCCACGCAACAGTGAGATTGGATCGGCATCCACTACCGTTTGTCCAGCCGCATCTCGATACTTGATGCGGCCGCTGATACCCGCCGCCTCCAACGCGGCGACCTGAGCCCGGCCATAGAAATCGATGCATGGGCCAATGGCGGCCTCACCGGCCCCCACATCACCCGGGACACGAGAAGAAGAACCGCTGATCGACCGAGCATTGGCCGAGGCACGGCGAATTAACCCCCAACCTCGCTGCCAACCCAAGTGCTCAAGTATGGACTGCAAGGCGGTGGTGACCGAACCACTCATGGCCGGGTTCACAAACGCCACCCGCCCCCTCAACTTGGGATGGGCCAACATGGACCAATCGGTCGGACGCGGCAGACCGAGTTGATCAAACTCATCCTCATTCCAAATCAGCCCAAAGCTGGAGAGTGCGGTGCCGATCCAATACGACTGTTCGTCATACAGACGGCCATCGGCAATCGTCTCAGACGAGAACCACGACGACAATTCATCAGTCGAAAATCCGTGAGGAAACGAGATGGTCGATTCAGGATCATCACTTTGTGTCGGCTTCGCCAGAACCCCATGTTCATAAGAACCGCCACCAAACACCAAATCGATGTCACCACCATATGGGACGCCGGCACTTGCGGCGGCCTTCCATTGACTTTGCAACAACTTGCGTATTTCACTGGTGCCCCCTGGGGTGCTCCAGGCCACATGGGCATCGGTTCCGAATTCACGCTTGTGCCACTGACTGAACCGTGATCCCAGTTCAAAACGAATCTGCTCATTGTGAGGGGTCATCACCACGACACCGGATCCAAGTTGGGGCAACGGCGAGGACCGCAAGAAGGCCGGAACCAGCAGCAGTGCGGCGGCACCTGCGAGAAGGATGGTTCCAACCCGCTTCATAGTGAAGACACTTCCCGCAAAGATTGGATCAAGGCTTGGGCGGCCTGAACCGGATCATCAGCGTAAATGATGCTTCGGCTGGCATTGACCAATACCCCCATCCCCCCAACGAATGCCTCGGCCACATCAGAGGCACTGCCTCCTTGCGCCCCAACCCCCGGCATCAAAAACCACTGCTTGGGCATGCGGGCCCGAAGTTCGGCAATTTCAGTCGCATGGGTGGCTCCCACGACGGCCCCCAGCCGGCTCCAATGGCACTCGTCATCAAGGTGGGCTTCACCCAATTCGTGAACCATGTCCGCCACCGCGTGCGCTACCGTCCGGCCATCGTTCAGTTGGAGGGTCTGCAAAGCCGTACCGCCTGGATTACTCGTACGGACCAAGGCAAACGCCGCGCCTTGCTCAAGGAACGGCTGCATGCCATCAGCCCCGAGATATGGGCTGATGGTGATCCAGTGTGCCGGAGCGGCGGGGCGAGCAAAGGCCGAAGCAGCGTAATGCTCACTGGAAACCCCGATATCTCCCCGCTTCGCATCCAGGACCACGATCAGCCCAGCATTGTTGGCATGCGAAGCCAGCTCATCCCGAACTTTCATGCCCGCAGGCCCAAATCTCTCGTAACAGGCCGACTGGATTTTGACGGCGGGTACGAGTTCAGCCAACTGATCAACCAGACGCAAACCGAAATCTCGAACAACTTGGAGATCATCTCCCGCCGGGAGTCGATTTCGAACGGGATCAATGCCGACGCACAGCGGAGCACCGGTGCGTCGAACCGCGGATTCAAGCAGTGCTGGCTCTGGCATGGGTGAAGTAGATGCTACCCCACGACGGTAAGATGTGAGGTAATGGTGCCCCGTCATTTGGACTTGGAACGTGATCGAGGTCTTCGCATCGAATGGAGCGATGGCCGGTCTTCCTATTTACCGGTCAGTCTTTTGCGAAAGATGAGCCCCTCCGCCGAGACCAAGAAACTTCGGGAAGAAATGGCCAGCAACCCCTTGGCGGTGCTTCCGAGTTCTGGAGGCGGCCAACTGAGGGCCGAAGACGCTGAGCTGGTCGGAAACTACGCCCTGCGGATTCGATTCTCAGATGGGCACGACACCGGAATCTACACCTGGGACTACTTGCTTCGCTTGGTCGAGCCGACCACATTGGATTCACCATGAGCAACGTGCGTGTGCTTTTGGTGGAGGATGCGAACTTCCATCGTGTTGCCCCAAATGCCATCGATCACATCAAAGGTGCTTTGGAATCTGAAGGCTGCAACGTGCAACTCATCAGAGAGGGCGGACCGTTGACATTTCGCCCCTCAATCTTTGATCTCCTGGCCAAACGAAATCTTCAAGACTTGCTCAGCACGCCCTCGGACCTTTGCATCGCCGCGGGACCTCTCGCCCAAAAACTTCTCAAGCGAGTCGGCAGGAGCTTCCGTTCTTGGGGGGCCGAGGCCGAGGTGGAGCCAGGCATCCCCATACCTCTTTTCGACTCTCCTCGATCCCCCCACCACCCACCGCAAGCGATCGGGATTTGCAGCAACAACGCTTGCACCCAAAGGGCGGCCCAACTCCTCAGCGAGGAAATGGGATTGTTCTTGGTCGACCTTTCGGACCACTCACCCCAGGCTGATATTTTTCTCTCCCCAAGCCGTCCCAGCCAACCCCATCTGCACGCTCTGGACTTGGTCTTGTGCGACCGGCCCGATGAGGAGCTGCCAGCCATACGCGCCGCCTTATGCGGCGTTGCAGTGATCGGCCCTGGTGCCTGCGGCGAGGAACCTTTTGACCCCGAGGCCATCGACACTTGGCGAGACAAAGCCCGCCAGCTTCTGGGAGAGCCCACACTCAGGTCCTCCCACGCCCGAGCATGGACCACATGGCTGACCAAGCGCCACGATCCCCAGTCAATTGCCCAACATCTGCTTGGGGGTTTGCCTGCCCTCCGACCTAAGATGAATTGATGAGCTTGCCACGGATTGCCATCAGCGTCGGCGACCCATTCGGGATTGGCCCCGAAGTGGTGGTTGCCGCTCTGGCTGACCCCGGATTGCGCAGCGCCGCGCAATGGGTCATCCATGGCAGCAGCCAGCCGATGTTAGAAGCCGCGGAAAAGCGCAACATCGAACCGTGGTGGTACCGGGTTGATTTCGATGGCGAGCGTCAAGAATACGGATTCACCCATCCCGCCGTATTGATCGATGAGCCCCTCAATGGAAATGAACTGCGTCAGCCAGGCCCCAGCGAACTTGGCGGACTCCTGAGCAAGCAATGGGTGGAACGGGCGGTTGCGGATACGTTGCGACCGGCGACGCATCCACGACACGCTGACGCGCTGGTGACCGCGCCAATCTGCAAATCAAGCTGGAGACTCGCCGGATACCACTGGCCAGGACACACCGAGCTGTTGGCCCACCGCTGCCAATCAAAGCCGCATGCCATGGGCTTCGTGGCGGGAAGACTGAAGATTGTCTTGGCCACTTGCCACCAACCATTGGAAACAGTGTGTGAAACACTTTCAATCGGCAGAGTGCACGATTGCATTGGCCTTGGGGTGAACTTTGCCCGGCAGCTCGGTCTTTCCGCACCGAGAATCGCTGTATGCGGCATCAACCCCCATGCCGGAGAACAGGGCCTTCTCGGCGACGAGGAACAACGCATCATCGAGCCCGCCATCGAACTCGCCCAACACCAATGGGGCAGCGACAGCGACACCCAAATTACTGGGCCTTGGCCTGGTGACACCGTTTGGAAGGCCGCCCTTACCGGCAAACACGACGTCGTGATTGCGATGTACCACGATCAAGGCCTGATCCCCGCCAAACTGCTGGCCCCGGAGGGCGCGGTCAACCTGACGCTTGGCCTGCCCGTGGTCCGCACCAGTCCGGATCACGGAACCGCTTTTGACATCGCCGGCCAGGGCAAAGCAGACCCATCAAGCCTCAAGAAAGCCATCGAACTGGCGCTTGATCTCATTCCGGTAGGAGCCGCCCCATGAAGTTCCTTGTGATATCCACTTCCATGTCGTCCACCAGCCGTTCGCGAGTCTTGGCTCAATCGGCGTACGAACGCCTCCCGGAAGCGCACCAGTCGGGATGGCTGGATCTTCAAACCGAAGGGCTCCCCCTCTGCGATGGCGGACCGGCAGCGGATGATCGTGTTGATCGACTCCGCCGCGAGATTTCGGGAAGCGACGGAATCCTGATCACCTTTGGGATCTACAACTATCTCGCACCAGCAGCAACCAAGAACGCACTGGAATGGGCAGGGCGTGCCGCTTTCGAAGGGAAAGTGGTGGCCTTCGCGGCAGTAGGCGGCGGCCCTGGATCCTTGCCTTCCGTGGCCAGCCTGACCACACCAATGCTTCTGGATTTTGGAGCGGTGGTTTGTCCTAAATTCATTTACACGACGGGTGCCAGCTTCGCCGATGATGTTCTCGTCGATCCGGATGTTCAAGGAAGGCTCGACGAGTTCGTTGCAACTTGGACCACGCTCACCCAACGCGTGCGTGCTGGAGATCACCATGCCTGATACCGCCACCATGGAAGCCATTGTCAGCCTTTGCAAAAGACGTGGCTTCATTTTTCCTGCCAGTGAAATTTATGGCGGCTTGAATGGCTTCTGGGATTACGGCCCCCTCGGCACCGCCCTCAAGAACAACGTTCGAGACGCGTGGTGGCACGACATGGTCGAATGTCCACCAGATGGTCCCGACGGAGATCCCGTCTCCATTGTCGGACTTGATTCTTCGATCATCCAGAACCCTCGCGTCTGGGAAGCTTCTGGACACGTGGGCGGCTTCAATGACCCAATGGTCGACTGCCGTGAATCGAAGGCCCGCTACCGAGCCGACCATCTGGGATTCATGGGGAGAAGGGGCGACACCACCGGACAGATCTTCGCCTTCGTCAGCGGCGATGACGCTTCACTCAGCAAAGCCCGTAAGAAGCTTGAGAAATACGTCAAGACGGAATTGTCTGACGAAGAGCTTGAGATCTGCGGCATCGAGTCCATCACCCCAGCTGAACTGAAGATCACGGTTGGGCCTGACGCCAAAGAAGTAGGAACACTCACCGAACCACGGCAGTTCAACTTGATGTTCAAAACATTTGTCGGGGCATTGCAAGATGAGGATGCGGCGGCCTACCTCCGACCCGAAACCGCCCAAGGCATCTTCCTCAACTTCAAAAACGTCTGCGACACGTCTCGTGTCCGCATTCCATTTGGCATCGCCCAAATCGGAAAGGCTTTCCGGAACGAAGTCACCCCCCGGAACTTCATCTTCCGTTCACGCGAATTCGAACAAATGGAACTTGAGTTCTTCTGCCACGGCGATGACGCCCCAAAGTGGTATGAGTTCTGGTGCGAGACCCGAAAAAACTGGTGGGGCACCATCGGCGTGCAAAGCGACAATCTCTTGCTCCGGTCCCACGATGCCGATGAGCTGGCACATTACGCAAAAGACGGCTGCGGCACATTTGACGTGGAGTACCGCTTCCCCTTCACCGCCCCCGGCTACGGCGAACTAGAAGGAGTTGCCCACCGATCGAACTTCGATCTCTCCCAACATGCGAAGCATGCTGGCGCGAAACTGGAGTACTTCGATCAAGAACGGAACGAACGCTATCTGCCACATGTCATAGAGCCATCGGCCGGCCTCTCACGAGGCGTGTTGGCCGTGCTCTGTGAGGCGTACACCGAAGACGCCGACCGACCCGCTGGTGTCTTCATGAAATTCCACCCCCGCGTGGCCCCAATCAAAGCCGGCATTTTCCCCTTGGTCAACAAAGATGGCCTCCCAGAAATTGCTTCAGCCATCCACCGTGATCTCCGCGGGAAGTACCGCCTGGAATACGACCCCAAGCAATCCATTGGAAAACGCTACGCACGCATGGATGAAGCGGGCACTCCGTTCTGCTTCACCGTGGATGCAGGAACACTAGAAACCGGCAACGTCACAGTGCGTCACCGAGACACGCTGGCCCAAGAGACTGTCAATAAAGATCAGATCGGGCAATATCTGGAGGATCAACTCGGATGAAACTCTTGACCGCGGTTGCCGGATTGACCCTCTTGAGCGGATGCGCCAACCCATTCCTAGAGAACTACAGCGGCGCGCGCTTCCCAGCGACCGACCACGCGGTGATCATGATGACCCACCCCGAGGGACAAACCCCAATTGGCCGCAGCGAATTCATTGCCACCCAGATGCTTGGGGACCGCGAAGCGATTGATGCAGCCAAGGAGGTTGGCGCCAACGCCGTGGTCTGGTCAAAGGATTACCTCAACTCGACCACCGATCTCACCACCAGGGTGCAGCCCGTGACTTCCAATACGACCACCACTATCGTCGGGGATGTGAATGCGCAAGTCACCACCACCCAAACCGATTACCAATACATCCCCGAGACCCGAACGAACCACTGGTGGCGCTACGAGGCCGCCTTCTACCGTCAGCCGAATTGAGCAGCCGCGCGTTTACCGCAGCCCGTATTCCTTCAACTTGCGGTACAGCGTCCGTTCCCCGAGCCCAAGAAGTTTGGCCGTCTGTTCTCGATTCCCTTTGGTCAACGCCAGCGTCTGCCGGATCGCCTCCTTTTCGAGGCGAGCAAGTCCAATGCCGGCCAGTGACCCAGCCTGAAGATCTCCAGCATCCTCTTCAACGTCGGCGTTTTGTATTTCCTGTGGCAAGCTTTGAAGGTCCAACGTGCCTTCAGTCATGACCACCATGCGCTGGACAGCATTGGCCAACTCACGAACGTTGCCCGGCCAGTCCCAGGCCACCAATCGAAGCATGGTGGCGTCGTCAACTTTTGGAACCGGCCGACCAATCTCAGAGGACCACTTCCTCACGAAGTGGCGGACCAGCAGCGGAATATCCTCTCGGCGTTGACGCAACGCTGGAATATGAATCTCTGTGCCACGGATCCGGTAGTACAAGTCTTCCCGGAAATTCCCCTCCTGAATGTCCTGTTTCAGATCGCGGTTGGTCGCACTGACAAACCGAACATCAGTGGCACGTTGCTCATTTGCGCCCAAACGGACAATTTCACCGGACTCAAGGACTCGAAGCAATCGAGATTGCATGCCCATGGGCATGTCGCCAATTTCGTCGAGGAACAACGTGCCCTTGTCTGCGTACTCGAACACGCCCTCACGATCGCGTTCCGCCCCGGTGTACGCACCCCGGACATGACCAAAGAGTTCGTCCTCAAGCAAGCTTTCTGATTGGCCGGCAGCGTTGAACGTGACGTAACGCTGGGCTGATCGCGGCGACATCGCGTGGACCGCGGCCGCAACCAGCTCCTTGCCGGTTCCTGATTCTCCGGTAATCAGCACCGGGAGATTCGAAGCAGCAACGCGACGTATCGAGTCGACGACCTCGCGCATGGCTTGAGAATGACCAACGATGCCGTGAAAGTGGTCAACCGCCTCCAAATCATCCTTGAGGCCTTGGTTCTGCTGGCGCAGCTGGGAAGTCTCGGCCGCACGTTGCACAAGATTGCGGAACACATCCAAGTCGAGTGGCTTCTCAATGAAGTCGTAAGCCCCGCCTTGCAAGGCCGCCTTGGCCGTGGCAACTTCACCGTGGGCGGTGACCATGATGGTGGTGGCGTCCGGCTGATGCTCTTTGGCCAACCGTAGTACCTCAAGGCCCGCGGTCTCAGTCTCCATGACCAGATCGGTCACCACCACATCAAAAGCACCGTGTCGTAGCTCATCGACCGCATCTGCAGCGGAGTGAACCATGGTGCAGATGTGTCCCGGCCGCCGCAACGCATCGACCATGGATTCGGCGTGCTCCACGTCATCATCGATCAGAAGGACCTGTGCTGGCTCCATGCTGCCATTCTACGATTTTGATTCCTGAGGCCCCAAATCGGCTCAAGATCGCGTTTTTTCGGACGATGTGGGGACTTTTCATTGCATAGTTGCTCTTCCGGTTGTCATGGACCACACTGTGGACATGATTCTTTCGACTTTGATTGCGTCCGCAGCCCTGTCACAAGACAGCGATTCTGTGGAGTGGTTCTTTTTCGACTTGGAAACCAATGGCGAAGCTGCTGAATTCTTCAGCACGTCAACCATTCGCCCAAACGGGGAAACCTACGACTACTTCTGGACGTTGATCTCTTTCGACATCCAACTGACCAATGAAGAAACCGGATTCGTGTTCCCCTGGGAAGACATTTCCGCAGACCTTCCCTTGGAGTACCTCGGCGGCGACGGAACCGTTGCTGGCCCGGCCCTGTGCACCATTTTGGAGTTGAATCCAACCTACCCCGAGCCTCCAGAAGAACCAGAGATCACTGGCACCGTTGGCCTAGAAATCCTTCCGGATGGACGCGGCCGCTTTTACGCCGAAGACTTAACGTTCGGCGGGTACTTGGGCTACGCGCTCACCGGGCTTCGCGTCTCGTTGGTCGCCAACGTCTTCGCCAATGGTGAAGCAGAGCCAAACCCCTACGACCTCAATGGCGATGGTGTCGTCGGCTTTGTAGATTTGACCCAATTGCTTTCCGCGTGGGGGCAACCCTGCAACAGTTGCCCAGAAGACTTTGACGGGAATGGCTCAGTTGGCTTTACCGATCTGACGGCCTTGCTTTCAAACTGGGAGTGAAGCAACATCCCAATCACCGCCTCACACTCTTTTGCGGGAGGAACACTGTTCCTTGCGCTGTGAGAGATAGGATGTGCTCGTCATGAGAAGCGATCAGATCTCCACGGGGCCCGAATTGCCGGAGCACCCTGCCACATCCAAGGTGGATGATCCTCGCCTGCTCGCCAATCGGGATTTATCTTGGCTTCGCTTTCTCTCGCGGGTCAGGCTTCAGAGTTCCGACCCCCGACATCCGCTGCTCGACCGCGTTCGATTTGCGGGGATCGCCACCGCCATCCTTGATGAATTCTTCATGAAACGCATCGCGCTCATGCTGGAGCGCATTGATGAAGGTCGAGTCACCGCCTCCCCTGATGGTCTGCCCATCCGTGAAGTCCTTGAGCGATCCACGGAGTTGATCCGCCAAGAACAATGCGAATTGGATCGCATCTGGTTTGAAGAGCTCGTCCCCCAACTCGGTTCCGAAGGTGTGGCCATTCTTGATTATGGGGATCTCCCTCCCACGGAGCGGCTGAGGGTTGATCAGTGGTTCGAACGGGAAGTCGAACCTGTGCTCACCCCACTGGCGGTTGATGAAGGTCACCCATTCCCCTTCATCAGCAATCTGTCCACAAGCCTGGGGGTGCTTCTTCGGGCACCTGGGGATGCAACCAAACACTTTGCTCGCCTCAAGCTGCCCGACGGCCTGCCACGAATGGTGGCGGTCCCCCACAACGGCCCGGTTGGCGTCATCCACGACGTCAATCGAATCCGGTTCCTCCCCCTGTGGCAAGTGGTTGAAGCCAACCTTGGCGCAGTCTTTCCGGGAATGGACATTGTCGACACCGGACTGTTCCGGCTCACTCGCGCCGCAGGTCTTGAGACCGGGGAGGATGACGATGACGAGCCAGATCTAATGTCAACCGTCGAAACGGAATTGGCTCGAAGACGTTTCGCGGGGCCGGTCCGTTTGGAGATGGAACCCGAATCTGGCCTAGAACTCCGCTCGCTGTTGCTCGACGAACTCGGACTGCCCGAAAGCGCCGTCATGGTTCGCACCAGCCCATTCGAGCCTGCCGCCTATCACCAGTTGGCAGATTTGGCTCGCCCAGATCTCCAACGAAAGAAGTGGACCCCCACCCTGCCGAGACGGTTGAGAGAAAGTTCTGACATGTTCTCAACCATCCGCGGTGGAGATCTGTTTGTTCACCACCCCTACGAGAGCTTTCACGATTCTGTCGAACGCTTCATCAGCGAAGCTGCCCAGGACGACAAAGTTGTTGCCATCAAACAAACACTCTACCGGACCAGCAGTGACTCCCCCTTCATTGAAAGTTTGATCCATGCGGCCGAATCCGGAAAACAAGTCGCCTGCTTGGTGGAGCTTCGCGCTCGTTTTGACGAGCGCAACAATGTCGGTCTTGCCCGTGTGCTCGAAAAACATGGTGTCCATGTGGCGTACGGTGTCGTCGGCCTGAAGACCCACTGCAAATTGTCATTGGTGATCCGCCGCGAGGGCGATGGCCTGCGGCGGTATGCCCATGTGGGCACGGGGAACTACCACCCTGGGACCGCCCAGCTGTACACCGATTGCGGCATTTTGTCGTGCGACACGCGCCTGACTGAAGATGTTGCCGATGTCTTTAACTTCCTTACGGGTCGATCACGCAAGAAAAATTTCAACGACATACTCCTCGCCCCTCAAACCATGAAAGCGACGTTCCTTCGTTTGATCAACGAAGAAGCAGAGCATGCTTCTAAAGGTCAGCCCGCCCGAATTTGGGCCAAGATGAATCAACTTGAAGATCCAGACATCATTCAAGCCCTCTACCTCGCTTCTCGCGCTGGCGTCGAAATCCAGTTGATCGTCCGCGGGTTCTGCCTGCTTCGACCTGGCATTCCAGGCCTCAGTGACAACATCAAGGTTGTCAGTGTTATTGGCCGATTCCTTGAACATTCGCGCATCTTTCACTTTTCTTCGGGCAAGTCCGATCCTTCCGATGGGAAGTGGTACTTGGGCAGCGCTGACTGGATGCGAAGGAATCTTGAGAATCGGGTGGAAGTGGTCACCCCTATCCGTGACAAAGGCTGCGTAGCGAGGATGCGGGAGATTCTTGAAGTCGGCCTCTCCGATGCCCGGAATGGACACCTGATACTTCCCGACGGTCATTCTGAACCCATTGCTGAGATCCGCACGCCAATCATTGCTGAGGCGGTCACCAAGGGCACCTTTGGCACCCTGTGTGACCGGGCTCGTCGGGCACTTGACTCAACCGAACCAACCCAAAAATTACAGTGGCCTCCACGCCGAACAAAACCTGGATGGACCGGAAAGAACGAACCCCCCGCCACCACTTCTCCTGTTCAACCAACGGAGCATGCGACCCGCATCATGCTTTCGCAGCCTTGGCTTGTTCAGCGCGAACTGGCATTGGCCACGGGGCAAAGTCCGCGTGGCATGACGGCCCTCCAAAGAAGGGCGCAGAACGCAGGCTGGATCCGAATCCATCGAATTGGACGGAGCGTGGTCTGGGAGCCTCGGGCGGTGGCGGCCAAAGATCTCGGCGCTCGCATGACCGTCGTACCTGGTCGAGGCGCTTATCCAAAGCGCTGGCTACTCACCCGATTGCAAGCATGGCTGGAAGCCGGGAACGCAGAGGTCACGCGGAGCACGAAACTGTCCGACCCGCTGGAGGCGATTCTTCCCGACGGGAGTCTGCGTCGCTGGCTGATCCTGCCAAGCCCTCGATTGCTGAATGCCATGGGCAAACTGCAGACCGAACTCGATGGCACTTCAGTGGTGGTGATGCCCAAGCGAACTGACGTCAGGCGGATTCAGTCCAGTACGGATATGGATGCCCTTACGGTGGACGAGTTCATCGACGCCACGCCACCGACTCTGCTTGGGGGCCATTAAGCCTCGAGATCAACCCTCGTCGTCTCGCCCTTGAAGTCGGGCCTTCAACTGCACCTGCTTGCCATCACGGACCACCGTGATGGCAACCACGTCGCCCGGCTCGTGTTCACGAAGCAAACTCATCCAGCCCCGGACATCTTCGACACTGCTTTCGTTCCACCCGACAAGCACGTCGCCGGCCTGAACGCCAGCCAGCTCTGCCGAGCCGCCCTCAGTCACCCCACCAACCAGGATGCCAGAAAGATCCTCGTCATAGGAGTCAGGTCGAATACCAAATCGAACCCTGATCGACGCCCGACGAGGGGTATCGCTTCCGGCTCGCCTTCGACCAGCCCGCTCCGAACGTGGAATCCAGGAAGTGCGATCAGGAAGCAGGGCGGCGGATTTGATGATGTCGGCGAAGAGCCGTGTCATCTGCATCCCGGCAACGAAATTGATCTTGTCTGATGTGTCGTCTGGGGTGTGATAGTCGTCATGAAAATTGTCTGTAATCCCGAACAGGGCTGGGATTTCACGACTCAAGAAGGAAGTGTGATCGCTGGCTCCGGGCGATCGTGACGGAAGGGTCACATCCAGTGGGGATGTCTCAGCGGCCGTCTCAATGATTTCACGAAGGCCAACCCCGGTCTCGGCGCCAGCGACTTGGACCTTGCCGTCAATCGCACGACCAATCATGTCAAAGTTGGTCATCAAACTGACATCGGAAAGAGGCCAAATAGGGTCGTCAACAAATGCCCGCGAGCCGTTGAGCCCCGACTCTTCGGCACTAAAGCCGACAAAGAGAATGCTCCGGGCCGGCTGGCCTTCCGGCAGGTCTTCATACACTTGGGCCATTGATTTGGCAATCATCAGGATCCCTGCGGAACCGGAAGCATTGTCATCAGCGCCTGGGTGCAGTTGGCCAGCGCCACGGCGAGAACCAAAATCCCCTTTGCCCAAGTGATCAAGGTGGCCCCCAACCACGATGGCCTGCGCCGCAAGTTCACCACGACCGGGGAGCAAACCGACCACATTTTCTCCCCATTGTTGCTGCTCTTCAATCGTGCCTTCGAGCGTAATCATCCCGTTGGTCAAGGCAATCGGGCCAGCCCCTTGGTCAGCCAACGCACGGAAGTCTGCGGCGCTACGCCCCTCTGCGTCCAACGCCTTCAACAACCGATCGCCGGCGTCAATTGAGCACATGTAAATCGGGAAGCGGGAGGTCAAGCGCTGGGTGGCTGCAATCATGCTTTGGGCACGGTCATCGCTGCAATCCGGAGGATTCAGGATCACGATCGCGTCGGGGTTTCGTGAACCGACTGCGGCAATCTTGTTGGCAAACGAGGCATCACGCGACCAGCGTCGACTTGACCACTGGCTTTCACCATTTTCATCCATGGGCTCAAAGCGGAAGCACACCGCCACTTTGCCACTCAAATCCGTGTCATCTGAAAAGTTGGTGTACCCACGGTCTTCAACTTCCAAGCCGTACCCAACAAAAACGGCGGGGCCAGCAAATCCATCCGTCCCGGCGCCCATTCCGGTCAGCGTGAAATCGGTATCGCCTTGGAATTCATCGAGTTCGCCATCGACCACCGTGGCCATGGCTTGGCCTGACCGGATGAAATCCGTTCCCAGCGAAAATGGGTGCCGAAAACCACCCGGATGCCCCGTGCGTGGCTCGACTGCAGGCTGAAGACCCACCGCACGAAGATGATGCTCAAAATAGTCCTTCGCTCGCTCCATTCCCGGAGTGCCCGGGAGTCGACCATCCATCCACTGTGAGGACAAGACCACGATGTGTTCATGGAACTCTCTGGTTTCGTCATCGACGGTGGCCAGAGCATCACGGATGGCGCCGTCTTGGGCAAGGAGAGAAAGGGCGATCATGGACAATGAGGACATCGAATACTCCATCTCAAGGAAGCAATCTTCCAAGGCTGACCCCACGAGCATAGCCTGTAGACGTGCTGGCTTTGGTCCTGAACATGCTCTTTGTCTTGCATCCGCAAGATGGCCCTCACGCCGAGGTCGATCTCACCGTTGAAGATCGTGAAATCGCTCTGGTGATCACCGCCAATCTGGCCTGGCTGGATGAATTGATTGATATCCCCCGAGAGCTCCCTGAGAACCTTCATCGAACAGAAACCGGGGCGGCCGTCGACGCGCTCGAGGCTTTCCTGTTTGATCAGCCAACCGTTGTCGTGGACGGCTCATCGACCCTTGTATGGACGAGCACTTCTCCCATCGCCAATCATCCTGACCCCGCTCTTCTGCCATTGTTTCCAAAAGCAGGCATGCGTGGCCTCCGCAAATGGCGGTTTGAGTTTCACTCCACCCTTGAACACCCTCCCGAGCAAGTCACACTGCGCTGGCATGAATTCGCGCCAGATCGGATCACAGACCCTCTGGATCCACCCCCCCTCCCGGTCACCGGAGAAATCCAAGCCCAAGGGCTGGTGGACCCATTCATGCTGACCCCCGCAGAACCCGCATACACCTGGCATCGAACCTCGGGAGGTCTCGGCGCCCGCCTTGCAACCTATGCCCCACCAGCGGCAGTGATGAATCCAGTGTCCATTGCGCTGCGGATCACGCTTGGAGGATCCATCCTCACTTCTTTGGTCTTGTGGCGGTTCGGGCCTCGCCCACTTCCGGCCGCAATAGGGTTTGGACTGAGCTTGGCCATCGCCATCACTCTTTTTCAAACCCCCCAGCGGGTAATGCCCACCGATCAACTCACACCCGTGGCCGAGGCATTGCATATCAACATGTACCGTGCTTTTGACTACACGGAGAGATCGGCCGTCTACGACAGTTTGGCCCTGTCCGTGGGCGGCGAGTTGCTGGACACCGTGTACGAAGAAATTTTCGCGTCATTGGTGATGCGGGATGAAGGTGGCGCCGTGGCCAGGGTCACCAGCATCACCCACCATGAAGTCACCCCAGAACCAGCCCAACTCATCAAAAATGCCGACACCTCCCAGTGGAACACATGGGTCCGATTGCACTGGACGGTCCGCGGGCGGGTGACCCATTGGGGGCACTCACATCAGCGTGCCGATCGATGGTCCGCCCAGTTCCGGCTGGAAGAAACCTCAAACGGATGGCGATTCACCGAAGGCGTTTTCGAGGAACGCACTCCTGAGGACTTGGAGATTCCCGATGTCCTCTGAGCCAGTCATTCTTCTTCAAGATGTGGTGGTGCACCGCGGGACGTTTTGCTTGAAAATTCCCAACTTGCAAATCAACTCTGGTGAACGGGTGGGCATCGTGGCACCAAGTGGCCAGGGCAAGAGCACATTGCTGTTGCTGCTGGCCGGATTGATTGCACCAAGTCAAGGCCTCGTCCAAGTGCATGGCGTGAGCCCCTCATGCCAGCCAGCGGCATGGCGAGCGCGAAACATTGCCTGGATGGGCTCAGACCTCGAATTGCCGACCGATTTGCGAGTTCAAGAACAAGTGGCGCTGGCGGCTTATCTGATGAACCAAGCCGCACCCTCTTCCGACGAGGTTGAATCCACCTTACAGAAGCTCGGAATTGGTGGTTTTGCGCACCGAACCATGTCTTCCCTATCTACGGGCCAACAACAAAGAGTTGCGTTGGCGAGAATGCTGCTTCACCCGGCGCCACTCCGTTTGGCCGATGAGCCAACCGCTTCGATGGACGAAGGCTGGGCCAGCGCCTGCACCAACCTTTTGCTCTCACGTCCGGAAGACCTCACCGTCTGCTTTGCCAGCCACGACCCAACCCTTATCGATCAGGCTGATCGAGTGATTACCCCCGAAGGAAGCGTGCGATGAAGGCAGCTTGGATCTTGGCCAAGTCCCGTTGGCGTGAGCGACCAGGCACGCTGCTCCTGCTCTCACTCGCGATGGCCATGTCCGCCGCTGTGCCCTTTGGCACCGACCGGGCCGTGCGACGGGAAGTGGTCCAACTGCGCCAACAGACGCAAAGCATCCCCTTGGTCGCGGGGTCCAGCGATGCAGGACAAACAGACTTGGTCCTCTCCGCTCTGGACTATGACCCTCGGAACATCCCCCCGACCCGCTGGGCTCTGGTCGAAGCGGCAAGACAAGATGCCCCTGAAGGCGTGCTTCCCATGCACCTCGGACACCGAACCTCCGGCTTGACGCTGGTGGGCACAGAGTCCGAGGTGGCCTCCACCCTTGGCCTGACATTAACCTCCGGCCGATGGTGCGTACGACCTGGTGAAGTTGTGGCCGGTGCGGACACCCCTACCGATGCGTTCTCTGTCGGTCAGGTTGTTGATTCTGAAGCACCAAAGAAGTTCGCTTTGCAAGCACCTCCAACCCAAAAGCTTCTGGTCGTGGGCAGGTGCGCATCCACTGGATCTCCTGCGGATCAAGTGGTGTGGACCAATCTGACCACCGCGTGGGTGTTGGATGGGCTCTTCCATGCGCACCTGAACGAAGATGTCAAACAATCAACCGAACAACGGCAAGTATTGAGCCCGAACACACCGCTGGCCCGAAGACTCTACGAACAGGACACTTCGACCCTCCATGCCCATACTTTGGAAAGCGACCTTCCAATCCATCTGTTGCGAATTGTTCCAAAGGACCAGCGTTCACTCACTCTTGTGCGCTCCAATCTGCGACATGCCCATGGGGCCACAACGGCGGTGCCTGAATTCGTTGCCGATGAACTCGCGGAGTCGTTTGCTGCTCGGGCGAAATTGATCCAACTGGCCGTACTGATCCCTGGGATTGGGGTCAGTTTGCTTGCCTTGCTGGTTATTGGGCTCGACTGGCAACGAAGACGAAGCGAACATGCTGGACTCCGCCGACTGGGAGCAAGTCAATCCATGTTGGTGGGCTCATTTGCTCTGGAACTTCTGGGAACAGTCTTGGTCGGCCTCATGCTCTTGGCCTCGATGGCCTTTCTGCTGTCCCTGTTCGCCGCCCAATGGGTCATGTGAAAGTTGTCCACAGTGGGTGCACAACCCCCAATTGGGCCCATCAGATGTAACTCTTTGCTGACATTGAATTTCGACCAAACACCCCCCAGCAACTGCATATGCACCATCAGTTGGGGCAAATCAAAGCATTCCCGAACATTACATTGACTGCATGGAGCCCAAGGGGGGTTCCTTCCGGTGCAAATCACAAGGGTGGACACATGATGCTTGGATCACGATGGGCGATGGGCTTTGCTTTGGTGGGAACACCAGCAATCTGGGCTGATATTCAATCGGCAGAGATCGTTCCTTTGGGAGGAATTCACCCCGATGGCATTGCGGTCTACCAAGTGGTCGTCAACTTTGACAACGCTCATGACACGGTCTTGGCCGTTGGCGGAAACGGAAGTACGGGCACGGATCTGAGCCTGAAAGCCAACGCCCCCCTTGCTCAAGACCACCCCTTCGGTGTTTGGACAGACATTCCAGACGCCCGCGCCGGGGATGGTGATTCATGGTTTGGCATCGGAGGTCAAGCCGACACAAAATTCGACCCCGAACTGGGGTTGCCAGGGGATGAAGTGGTTAAAGATTGCGGCGCTGGCTCCACGGGCAACGCTGGCTATTTCGACTCTGACCCGAGTTCTCCGGCCAATGGTGGGAGCGTCGTCCTAGCGCAAGTTGCGACCCCGGGCGATTTCGAGTTCAGCGCCACTGTGTATTACCGCAAAGCCGACGGCTCAAACGACTCGATGGACATCTTCGTCTCAACCGTTGAAGACAACGGGGAATACCTACCCATCAGTGACAACGATTGCGATCACGATGGCCTAGCTGATTGCGAAGCTATTGCTTCGGGGATCGACACAGATGTCGATTTTGATGGCCTGCCAGACTCCTGCGAAGATGATTGCGATGACGATGGCGTGCCCGATCCGGTGCAAATTGACAACGGGGAAGAAGATTGCAATCAGAATGGCATCCCTGACTCTTGCGAGATCAGCGATGGGACGGAAGAAGATTGCAACCGCAATGGCCGACCTGACTCATGCGACTTTGCTGACGGCATTTTGCAGGATGACTTCACTTGGATCCCAGGAAACCCATTCCCAGACATGGGCTCGAACGGTGTACCTGATGAATGCGAATCGGATTGTGATGCCAATGGCGTTCTGGACCTTGAACAAATCGAGAGCTCTCCTGATTCTGACGCAAACAACAATGGCATCTTGGATGTCTGTGAGACCGACTGCAACATGAATGGCATCGCCGATGATGTTGAGGTCGCCAACGGCACAGCTCCAGACTTCAACAACAACGGCATCCCCGACGAATGTGATACAGATTGCGACGGCGACCTGTACCCGGACTGGTTCGAAATCCAGTTTGGCACGGCTTCCGATTGTGACAGCAACGGCATACCAGACAACTGCCAAATCATCGCCGACCCATCACTGGACCTCAACGACAACTCATTCCTCGACGCCTGCGAAGTCGACTGCAACAACAATGGCACGTTTGACTACTGGGATATCTTCGAAGGGATCAGCGCCGACTGTGATGGCAACGATATTCCCGACGAATGCGACATCGACACTGGCGACCAAGAAGATTGCCAGCCCGACGGCATTCCCGACCATTGCCAACTGTCCGATGGCACTTCGGCCGACTGTGACGCCAACGGCAGACCAGATGAATGCGACGACGACCAAGACGGAGACACGATCCCCGACGCCTGCGACAACGACATCGATGGTGACGGCTGCCCCAACTCATCTGACGCCTGCCCCAACGACCCCAACGAGTGCTTTGATGCTGATATGGACGGCATCTGCGACAACGCCGATCCTGATGATGACAACGACGGCATCCTTGATGAATGCGACATCGACAGCACCGGAGGCGTGGACTGCAACAACAACGGTGTCGACGACACCTGCGAACCCGACTGCAACGGGAACGGCGTGGCAGATGAATGTGACATCAGCAACGGCAATGGCCCAGTTGAAGTCATTTTTGCCATCGACACCACCCGCTCGATGACCGAGGACGATATTCCGTTCCTCCAGGCCAATATCGATGAACTGATTGCCGCCATCGACAGCCCCGAAGACCGATCCGGCGTGCTGAACTTCAACGACGGCTACGTCAAAGTCGAAGCCGAACTTTCTGGCTCAACCGAGGCGACCGCCATGGCCCTGATGGGGCTTGACGGGCCATTTGGCCTTCCGGGATTCCGAGAAGCTTCGGACATCGCGGTCCGGCACGCCTGCGGAGGGAATGCGCCTTGTGTGCAGGGCCATGTTGGCACCTTTGGTGATGCCCGGCGCATTGTGGTGCTCTTCACCGACAATCTCCCGGGCGGTTGCAATGGGCAGAAGCCAGTCGAAGTGGCGCTGGAGCAAATGCTCAACGCGGCCCAATCTGCCGACGCCTCGATTATTACAGTCCGCGGGTCGCTGTATGAAGGTGAAGATGACCCTTCAGAGTTCTTGGCCACTCTTGCAGAACAAACCAATGGCATTTACATCGATCGCGGTGATGCTGATGTCGGCCTTGATATTGCGGCCGCCATCATGCAACTGCGTCCTGAAGGCTCTATGGACTGCAACAACAACGGGGTGCCAGACGAGTGTGATGTCCTTGACCCCACCCTGGACTGCAACGGCAACGATGTGGTGGACAGTTGTGAAATCGACGAAGGCATCGCCCCGGATTGCAACGAAAACGGCATTCCAGACGCATGTGACCTTGCTTCCGGATTCTCAACCGATTGCAACGGAAACCTGATCCCCGATTCTTGTGACATCACCATTGGTGATTCTGAAGATTGCAACGCCAACTTCATTCCGGATGAATGCGATGTCGCATTTGGCATCTCCGATGATTGCAACGGCAATGGCATTCCAGATGAATGCGATGCGACAGACCCCATGATGGACTGTGACCAAAATGGTGTCCCGGATACTTGTGAACTGGGCAATCCTGTCACCGAGTTCAACTCCGGCCTCCGCGCCCTCCCATTGGGCGGCGAAACCGGCATGGTGATCCTGGGTGGCCTCGCCGTCAGTGGCCAAGACGCCGTGATTTCCATCGAAACCATGGCCGACCTGAATTCCGAAGCTGAGTTCGTCGATTTTGAATTTGATGGGTATCCGATCCGGTTTGAGGGGGGGAATCCTGGCTGCGGTCTGAACCTGGATTCGTTCGCGGTGCCGCAGTCGGCTTGGAACGACATCGCCTCTGACGGCACCGCCGTGGTGATGGTCATGCCTTCTGAACCAGTTGATGCTTGCCTTGGAAGCTTCAGAATCTTTGGCACGGTCTCAGGCAACGAGCGGGACTGCAACGGCAACGGGATTCTTGACGTTTGTGAAATTCAAAACGGGGACTTGCCCGATTGCAACAGCAATGGAATTCCAGATGAATGCGATCTGGAGAGCGGCCTTTCTGAAGACTGCGACAACAACGATGTTCCCGATGAGTGCGAATCGGATTGCGATCAGGACGGGATCATTGACGCCTGTGACGAAGACGACGACGGCGATGGCATCCCCGACGCGTGCGACGCTGAGTCCTGCGGCATCCACTTGGCCGACTGCGACAACAATGGCATCTTCGATGCATGTGACCCCGACTGTGACCAAGACGGCACTCCCGACACCTGTGATTCCGACGATGACGGTGACGGCATTCCTGATGAGTGCGATGCCGAATCCTGCGGCACGACCATGCCGGACTGCGATGGCAACGGCACCTTCGATGGTTGTGAACCCGATTGCGACCAGGATGGCACACCAGACGCCTGCGATACGGATGACGACGGGGACGGCATCCCTGACGAATGCGACGCCGACTCCTGTGGCATCACCATGGACGACTGCGATGGCAATGGCATCTTTGACGGCTGTGACCCCGATTGCGATCAGGATGGCATCCCGAATGCGTGCGATCTTGATGACGACGGCGATGGCATCAACGACGAATGTGATGCGGACTCCTGCGGCATGACCATGGAAGACTGCGATGGCGATGGCGTCACCGACAGCTGCGACGATGATGATGATGGAGATGGCATCCACGACAACTGCGACGCCGATTCGTGTGGGTACAAAGGTGTCGATTGCAACGGCAACGGCCTTGAAGATTCATGCGAACTCGACCCCTTCTCTGACTGCGACGACAACGGCGAGCTTGACACCTGCCAGGTGGCATTCGACCCCAGCCAGGACTGCCAGGGCAATGGCATCCCTGACGTGTGCGACTTGGAGTCCGGGTTCTCTACCGACTGCAACCAGAACGGCATCCCCGACTCCTGCGACCTGGCCGACATGACCAGCCCAGATTGCAACGGGAACGCTATTCCTGATGAGTGCGATATCGAAGAAGGCATCGAAGACGACTGTGACACCAACGGTGTCCCCGACGTCTGCGAGCCGGATCAAGACAACGACGGCACCATCGATGCCTGTGATGGGGATGTTGATGGGGACGGCGTTAACAACGAATGCGATCCTGAATTCACCGGCGAATCCGATTGCGATGGCAACGGAGTGATCGACACGTGCGATCTTGAGGACGGCCTCGCTGAAGATTGCAACGCCAACGGAGTACCCGACTTATGCGATATCGCCAATGGCACTTCAGCCGATCTTGACCTCGATGGAATTCCAGATGAGTGCGACTGCGTAGGCGATGCCAACGGCGACTTGATCGTGAGTCTCTCGGACATCTTGTTCGTGCTCAACCAATTTGGGCCCTGCCCCGGATGCCTGGGAGACCTGAATGACGACAATCAGGTAAACTTCTCTGACTTGACGTTGGTCTTGGCCAACTGGGGCAACGATTGTCGCCCTTAACCCCCAGAGCACGCTCTGTGCAACAAGGCAGTCTTCTTCGGGTCTCAACCTGACCGAACGACCGCCTTCCATTTTGCCCCCCCACGCCGCCCCGATGCCTCGCGCTCGGGGTGGCATTTTTTATGCCCACACCGCGTAGAATTGCCGGTTCTCGAGGAGACCGGATCATGGAATGTGGCATTGTTGGTCTGCCCAACGTTGGCAAAAGCACCCTCTTCAACGCACTCACTGCCGCGGGCATTGAAGCCGCGAACTATCCATTCTGCACCATCGAACCAAACGTCGGCATTGTCGAAGTCCCTGATCCTCGTCTGGCTCGCATCGAAGCGAAGATTCCCACCCAAAAAGTCATCCCCGCCGCCGTTCGGCTGGTCGACATTGCGGGCATTGTCAAAGGGGCCAGTGAGGGCGAAGGGCTCGGGAACAAATTCCTGTCACACATCCGCGAAGTGGACGCCATCCTGCACGTTGTTCGCTGCTTCGAAGATGCTGACATCACCCACGTGGATGGAAGCGTGGATCCAGTTCGCGATGCGGATGTCATTGAAACCGAACTGGTTCTCGCCGACCTTTCCGTTTGCGAAAACGGGGTCGACAAGGCTCGGCGTCAAGCTCGCACCGGCGACAAAGAGTGGGCCGCTCGCTTGGAACTTCTGCAGCGCTGCCAAGCCCATTTGGAATCCGCCCAGCCCATCCGGGGAATGGAGCTTAACCAAGACGAGGAACGCACCCTTCGCGGCTACGGCTTTATCACCGCCAAACGGGTGATCTTCATCGCCAACGTTGACGAATCTGGCTTGGCTGAAGACTCGCCACCGGCCGCCGCCCTTCGCGATCACGCCAACACCACCGGAGCGGGCATGGTCAAAGTGTGCGCGAAGATTGAAAGTGAACTTGCCGAACTCGACGACGAAACCAAAGTGGAGATGCTCGCCGATCTGGGCATGGATGAACCCGCCCTCCACAAGGTCACGCGGGCGGCTTACGCCTTGCTTGGACTCCAGAGTTACTTCACCGCCGGAGAGAAGGAGATCAGGGCCTGGACCATTCCTATCGGCGCCACCGCACCCCAAGCGGCTGGGGTGATCCATACGGATTTTGAACGTGGATTCATCCGGGCCGAATGCTTCACTCTCGATGACTTGGAGCTCCACGGCAACGAGAAGGGCATTCGGGAAGCAGGGAAGCTCCGAAGCGAAGGAAAATCATATGTGGTTGCCGATGGCGACATTGTCCACTTCCTTTTCAATGTCTGAAGATCCCATCACCCCACATCCGATGCAAGAACAGTGACTTTGTTCAACCACATTGCAGGTGGCGTGTTGATGGGATTGGCCAACTTGGTCCCCGGCATCTCCGGCGGCACCATGCTCCTTGCGGCAGGGGTATACCGCTCCCTGATTGAAGCGGTCGGCCAACTGTGCCGGCTCAAGATCACCAAAGCGTCCGTGGTCCCAGTGGTTTGCATTGCCATTCCGGCTGGACTCACCATCATCAGTTTGGCCGGCTCCGTCAGTGCCTTGGTGCTGAACCACCGCCCGGTTGCCTATGCCACCTTCATTGGGCTCACTCTTGGAGGCGTCCCTCTCCTTCGTCGACAACTCCCCAGTTGGACCCCCGGAGCAAAAATCGGTGTGGTCTCCGGGATCCTCGCAATGGGATGCTTGGCGATTCTGGAAAGCATCGGGAGCTTCGCAACCACCAGCGGATGGATCATGGCCGGTCTGGCCGGCGTTCTCGGCGGCGCCTCAATGATCCTGCCTGGTCTTTCCGGCGGCTTCGTCCTGCTTCTTCT
Organism: Phycisphaerae bacterium; assembly: GCA_002705085.1. GTDB lineage: Bacteria > Planctomycetota > Phycisphaerae > Phycisphaerales > SM1A02 > UBA8653. Next base: position 124,783 of record PAHO01000044.1, read on the forward strand.
GGGGCAGTACGTGGTGATCCTCAACGCCATCGATGCATTCAAAGAAGGGATCAAGCTGGGCAACCTTCAAGCATTGCTGCCCCCCCTGGAAACGCTGCTGCCGTTTGGGGTCGGATTCGCGGCGGGGATCGCGTTGACGGCCCTCGCGATGCGAACCTTGTTGCAGAAGCATGAATCAACGACCACCGGGGCCCTGCTTGGCCTGCTCTTGGGAGCGATCCTTGGCCTCTGGCCGTTCCGGACCGGCGTCCAACCAGAGATTGGCGATGTGATTCGTGGACAGACCATCGCCACCGTGGAACAGCGTGATCAAGTGAAGCCCCAGCACTGGCGCACTGAAGTGTTTGCCCCTGACCTCCAGGAAGTCTTCGCAGCGGCCATGGCCGCCGCACTTGGCTTTGGAACCGCACTGGCCGTGGGTCGGCTCGAGAGCAAGAGCGCAAACCGCTTGCCGTCCGCCAACGATTCTTAACTTGCTTCTCAACCTCAAATCAATCCCCCCGTACCATCTGCGTACGGAGACTTCCCCATGAACCGCATCATTGCCACTGTTCTATGCATCACTTCCATGGCCCAAGCACAATTCTGGGGGAACGACGGCTTCCCGGAGGTTATGAATTGGGACCGATTTCGCGCGCTCACCGAAGGCTTGGGGCTCAGTCAAGCCCAGATCAACGGCCTCCTTCCGGCCCACGACGCCTATGTCCAAGCGTTCCGTGAGATTGTCGAAGATGACTTTGCCGACTTCGTGGAGAAAGATGATGATGACGGGAAGTACCAGTGGTCCAGCGCCGATCCCGAGCTCGCCGCCTCTTTCCGAACTCGCCGATCGCAGTACCGAAATTTGTGTGATGAGCTAGAAGAAGCGGAAGATGAACTCTTCGATCTGGCCTCCGCCTATCTCACCGAGACGCAGCGCCTCCAACTTGAAGACGTCCGAGCAAGACGAGAACGAGAAAGACTCCGAGCCCAAACTTGGCCTGGGTTCGAATGGAATTTCGGTGGAGCGATGGGGATCGAAGCCCAAGATCTGCTGACTTTTTCTGAACTTGAAATCACTGAGGCAATGGTCGCGACGGCCGCAAAGCACAGCAAGAACCACAGCAGCGCTTTGCGGACCTACCGAAAAGAACGCCTGGACGCCATCGAAGACCGTCTCGATCGCGAGCAAGCAAAGCCCAACTTTGATGCCATGGTGGATCCAGCGATCACCAAAAGACTTGGCCAGATCAAGAGAGAGCTCGGCGGCAAGAGCGGCAAAGGCGGAGGTGGCAAAGGCGGTGGTGGTAAAGGCGGCGGGGATAGAGCAGCCCGCCCGGACCTGACCGAGGCTGAAATCGAGGATCTGAAGGCCGAGTTCGCGATGCTTCAGGAAGAATTCCAGGCCCAAATGGAGGCCGCAGAAGAGTCAATGTTTGACAGCGCTTGGGATTTTGGCAAATCGGACGACGTTCGGCAAAAAGCGGAACAGTCCATCGCCCGTTCCCTCAAGTCGTTCGTCCAGAGCGTGCTTTCAACCCTTGACATCAACGATGGCTATCGCTTCCGGCTTCGTGTGCTTCGGCAGATGTACCCGGGCGTCAACCAGCCTTCGGCCGACCCACTGTTTGCCCGACGAATCAATGAAGCCGAGAAGGCAGACGACATGGCCCTTGCCGCTGAATTGACCGAACAACGCTTGAATTTCCGCGAAGGCATGAACAACATCTGGGATCGCCTCATCGCGGCCTTTGACGATGGCGACCGATTCGACATGGAAGACATGATGAAGCTGTCCGGATTCGATGAAAACGAAGATGCCTACCCTGTGCTCGAAGCGAAAGGAGGCAAAGAGGCGAAAGGTGGCAAAGGATCAAAAGGAGGCAAGAGCGCCCCCAAAAGATCCCCCCGCGATCAAGCCTTTGCCGACGCACGAGCATTCGACCGAAAGTACACCGACGAACTTCTGCCCGAAGGCGGGGCTGATGGTCGAGCCGAGATGGTTATCGATCGCAGCGGCGGCGCTGGCAACATCTTGATCAGCGTCTCCGGAGCCGATGGCCCTGAATCCATCCAATTCGGTGACGGTGCAGTGATGATCGTGGAGAACGGCCAGGAATACGAAGTGCCCATGGATGGCCCCATGGCAATTGGCATGGACATCGCTGGTGAAATGTTCGGCAGCCGGGGCGTGCTTCTCCCCTTGGAAACCCCCAGTATCCGAGAGCTTGCCGGCGTCTCAGAAGAAGACCAAGGCCTCTTGGACGCCATCATCGACGACTACCGACTGTCCTGCGCTGACAACCTGCCCGAACGTGAAATCATCGAGTTCTCCGAAGACGACCCCATGTCGATGATGAACATGATGGCCGACAGCGAGAATCGCCGACGTGAACGCAACCAAGCCATTCGAGCCGCCGACGAACTTCTGTTCGGCACACTTTCGGCCTTGTTCCCTGATCGGGCCGCCGCGATTGCCACGTTTGATACCACCCGTCAAAGAGCGTGGCTCATGGCACGCATTGGCTCTGGGGGGATGGAAGGCATCGCCATGATGTTCATGGGGGGCGGATCGGGTGAAGGTTGGAAGGTGGACTTGCGCGATCTCGCGACCAACAACCGCTGGTCCCCCGACGATCCAGCTGCCTTTAATGATGCTCTTGAAGCGTGGGAACAAAGCATCCTGGATCCGCTCAAAGAATTGGCAGAGCACCGTGAATCGGGCATGAGCATGACCGACATGATCGGCATGAGCATGGGTGACGGCGAGATGGATGAAGACATTGACCCAATGCAGATGATGAACGACATGATGGCCCGTCAGCAGAAGCGAAGCGAGCTCATCGATACGGCCAACGAAATCACCGATGATGCCGCTGGATCACTGTCCATCCTGCTTCCCTTCGATGAGTCTGAAGCCTTCGATTTGTCTTATGGCCTGGCCGCAGTGCCCACCATTGGCCGCGATCCCGATCTGCTGGATCCTGCTTTTGATAAAGCGCTCGCCTTAGACTCCCTCCGCATGGAGCAGCGTGAGGCTCTCGCCGGACTGGCGACCGACTATCGCGCCGCCCTCCGTGAAATCAACCAACAAATGCTTGGCATGCACCGCCGCATGCCCGACATCGACATGGGAGGCATGTTCGGGGCAATGATGCAATTCGGCGACAAAGGCAACGACGCCGATGCCCAGAAGATGCAAGAACAATTCGAACTGCAGCAAAACCTGCAAAAGCAAATCGAACGGTTGCGAGCCGAACGAAAAGACCTCCACCAGAAGACCCGCGAGCAACTCAAAGGCCTGCTGGACCAAGACCAGATCACCCGTGGTGGGCTTCAGCGGTTGCTCGAGCCGCAACGACTTCCGCCTGAAATCCAGCAAATGCTTGGGGGCGGGATGATGATGGGCGGACCTGGCTTCTGATCAGATGTCTACTACGAGATCACATCTGATCGATACGATCGATTCAGCCATCCGACGGAACCCGGGAGCTTCAGCTAAGGAGATTGCGAGATTTTGCCGGGATGAGCTGGATGATCACACAATACGAAAATCGACTGTAAACCCAATCCTCTACTCACACAGTGACCTTTGGACATGCTCCGGAGGAACCCCTCCTAAATGGAGGGCAAAGACTGTTAAGTCCCACGCCAGCGTAAAGCCACAAAAGAAGCGACCAGTCAGAAAGAAGCGAGCAACAAGGCCCCTCTACCACACGCAACCTGAGGCCAAACTTCTCACCCAAGCATGCGGATCACGGAAGGAAAGACCCACAGGACCGCCTGAGCATCGCTTCAAGATCAAATTCAACACTCAACACTACGACTGGCAAAAAAGAGCATTAAAAGCCTGGATAAAAAATGGAAATCGGGGCGTTGTTGAAGCTGTCACCGGAGCCGGGAAATCTCGGCTGGCACTCATGGCCGTACAGCGTGCCCTTGAGAACCACCAAAAGTGCCTCATCGTTGTCCCAACCATCAGTTTATTTCACCAATGGAAAAAACTGATTGAGGAAAGTTCTGGACAATCACTCAGGTCTCTGGTTGGCGCAAACAACAGATCGTTTGACCCCAACTCGGCAATTACCTTAGGGGTAGTCAATTCAGTGCTTAACAATGACTCGCCTAGTTTCACCGAAAATTTTGACCTCTTAATCGCTGATGAATGCCACCGATACGGCGCTGAAAAGTGGTCAAAATCGCTGATGAAACATCCCCTTCAAAGGCTTGGACTTACAGCCACGCTTGAGAGGGGCGACGACGGGATTAATGAACATGTAATCCCATACTTCAACAAGAGCAAGTCCCTC
>PAHO01000045.1 GCA_002705085.1 Phycisphaerae bacterium
AAAGAGAACAACACCAATTCAAGCAGTGCGATGAAAACCGCCAAGATCCCGATTCCCGCGGAGATGCCTGCGGCGGCAAATCGAGCCGCTGATGAACGGTCTTGCTGATGACGCTCGGCGTACATGGGGAGAAAGGCAGCAGAAAGAGCACCTTCTCCAAACAGGCGACGGAAAAGGTTGGGGATTTGAAAGGCCACGAAGAAAATATCTGCTGCACCACCAACCCCAAAGGACCGAGCAAAAACCGCGTCGCGCAGCAGACCGGTACATCTGGAACCCAGAGTAAGAATCGAAACCACCCGACTTGAACCGGCAAGATTGCTCACGCAAGTGTCCTTCGGATTCTGAGGGCCGAAACCATGAAAACCAGCCCTCCCAACAGCAACGTAGGAACCATTTTGTGGTCCGCCGCAATATTGGTCCACGCCAACACGATGCAAGCCGCCGAGAGCAGCACCCAAAACCATTGGAGGCAAGGTGCTTGGTGCCGACGCACCACCACCATGGACCACACCGCCACAACCCCAATCACATTGGCCAATGCATCCGCCAAAGATGAGTGCCTGTTTAAGACAGGGATTGCTTGACTGGCTTCATCAGCAGCCCCGCAAACAACACCTAGGGCTAGAAGTAGAGCCAAAGGCATCTTCCAAGCACTGGCCAACAGGGCCAGCCAGAGCCCCCACGCCAAGAAATGGATGGTTTTGTCACTGACTGGAACCACACTGGGCAACACCAAGGCCGGCCAATGTGTGCCCACAAACAAGGCCACGGCGTACAACACGAACCGCGTCCGCGGATCAATCTTGCCCATGGGCCTCAGTGGAAGGGTTTTTGGCTTCAATTCCATCAGGCTCAACCACATCGGTTGGAGTTGCAGCGAACGGGTTTGGTTTCACCTCGACGCTCGCATGAACCTGAGGGGGGGCAGACAGCTTCCCAGCATTGATCCAATCGCGACTCAAACTTTCTGCGAGACGGCGATAATCGACCGCGCCGGGACAAGTCGGGGCATAGTCGAAAATGGATTGACCAAAGCTTGGGGCTTCGGCCAACTTGATGTTCCGGCGAATAGCGGGGCGCAACACTCGACAATGAGACCAAGGCTCCCCACTGTCACGAGTACTCTCAAGGAACTGCTCAAGGTCGGATTCAATCTCTCGACCCAAGGTGGTTTGCTTCTCGTGCATGCACAAGATGATCCCTGTGACTTGCAACTGTTGGTTCACCGAACGCACCACGCGGCCCACGGTTTCAAGCAAACGCCCAACCCCTTGAAGGGCCAAGAAGTGAGCTTGCATGGGCACAAACACTTCATGGGCCGCCACCAGCGCATTCATGGTGAGGTGACCCAAACTCGGGGGGCAATCCAAGATGACCACATCCCACTTCCGCTCCGCGGCGGCAATCTTCGCGGCGAGCTGACCATGGGGGTCGGCCGCGTTGGTCAACTCCACCTCGGCCCCGGCCAAATCCACCGTGCTGGGGAGCACATCAAGACCGGGACGAACATCTTTCATCAAGGCGTCATCGATACGGGTGGTTGGATCCACCAACACGTCATACGCACTGGGTGCGGCTGGATCAGGATCCACCCCCAAGTGCAAACCAAGGTGACCCTGAGGGTCCAAATCAACCAAGAGCACGCGTCGACCAGCGAGGGCCAGACCTGCACCGACGTTCACCACGCTCGTGGTTTTGCCAACCCCGCCCTTCTGGTTCAAGACGGCCACGACCACTGGGTTGGATGCCACAGATGTGTCCATGGTGTTCAGCCTAGCGGGGGAACGACCTGTCGGGGGCATCAACAATCTGTACCGGAACCTACGCTGTCCCCCATGAATCCCTTGAAGACCTCTCAATGGACGCTCGGGCTGCTCGGCTGCTTGAGTGCCTGCCAAAGCACCACCAATGTTGAGAGCTCGATCGAAGCAACGCTCAACCGGTTGCAGCATGAAGACCAAACCAATGCCATTCTGGCCATCGTGCCTGATGCTCTTGAGCAGGTCCGTGCGCTTGAAGGCATGGATCCCAACCAGCCGCTCTATGGGCAAGCGGTCGTGGTCAAGGACAACATTCACATCAAAGGCATGGCCACCACAGCAGGCTCATTGGCCCTGGCGAACAATATTGCCAAGCAGGACGCTCCGGTCGTCGCGCGGTTGCGAAATGCTGGGGCCATCATTGTTGGAAAAACAAATCTTTCTGAGTGGGCCAACTTTCGATCAACCTCTTCAACCAGTGGTTGGAGTTCGGTTGGTGGTTTGACGACCAACCCCCTTGATCCTGCTTGTACGGCGTGTGGGTCAAGTTCTGGGAGTGGGGCCGCCGTGGGTTCTGGTTTGGTTCAAATCGCTTTGGGAACTGAAACCGATGGATCGGTCACATGTCCGGCGGCAATGTGTGGCATTGTGGGTCTGAAGCCCACAGTGGGCTTGTTGCCGACCGAGGGGGTGGTGCCAATTTCCAAGAACCAAGACACCGTTGGCCCCATGACCACCTCGGTCACGCTCGCTGCCCACACCATGGACGCACTGGCTCCCAACCAAACCAATTCTTACGCCTCAGGATTATCCCGAGATGCCTTGAAGAACGTCCGCATTGGGGTGCTTCGCCATCACGACCCAGAACCAAAGTCTCCTGAAGCAGATCTTTATCAGAGATCTTTGTCTTTGCTGGAAGAGCAAGGAGCGATCCTGGTGGATATCGAAGAGATTCCTGGGCTCGGAAGAATCCAACGACTGGAATGGACTTTGCTTCTGCGAGAGTTCAAGCGGGAAATCAACCTCTACCTTGCAAGTACACCAAAGGAAGTGAAATCACGAACACTGAGTGATGTCATGGCCTTCAACGTCGCCAATACAGAGTTGGTCATGCCATATTTTGGTCAAGAAGTGTTCGAGCTGTCTGAGCAAACGTCTGATTCAGATGAACCAGCCCTAGAAACATTGGCCCGGCAACTCAAACGACTGGCTGGTCCGGAAGGCATTGACGCCTTGCTCAACCAAGCCGATTGTGAAATCCTGGTTGCTCCAACGTTCGGTCGTCCCTGGAACATCGATTTGGAAAATGGGGACAATTATGAGGGCAGCAGTTGCACCACCCTCCCCGCTGTTTCTGGATACCCACATCTCACCGTACCTATGGGTCTTGCTGATGGTTTGCCGTTGGGCCTTTCATTTATTGGGACCGCCTTCAGTGAATCCGCCTTGTTGGCGGCTGGCTACGCTTTCGAGCAAGCCCGAGCCAACTGATTCTGACATTTATGCCTCCACTGCAAACCACTGGTATTTGCCTTCGACAATGGCCGTTCAGTGAAACGAGCCAAACCGTCAGCATCTTGACTTCGGATCATGGTGTGGTTCGTGGTTTGGCCAAAGGAGCGCGCCGAACCCCAGGTTCGTTTGGGGGAGGATTTGAACCGCTCACCATGGGAACATTGGTGTTCTTTCACAAAGCTGGTCGTGAACTGGAGACCCTCAGCGAATGGCACGAAAGCAAATCTTGGCGGTCTCCTCGACGCAACTCTGCGGCCAACCGTGCTGCGTTGGGCATGGTGGATCTCACTGAAAAACTCAATCGTGGTGCGGAGGTTGACCAGCGTGCTTTTTGGGCGCTGCACGATGGACTTGAAGCCCTTGAGACAGGCCGGCTGCCTGATGAAGCTTTATGCCGGACCTTGTGGAACCTTCTGAATGCTGCGGGCTTTGGACCACTTGTTGATGAAACCATCCCAACGGACCATGCAGCATTTGATCCTGAAGCGGGGCAGGTCTGTGATTTTGAAAACAACTCGAGTGCGTGGCGGTTGAGCCCGGCCACCGTGTCGGTACTTCAAGATTTGGTCCGAGAAAACCAGTCTTCATCGCACGAACCCGCTGCATGGTCCAAGTCAGCCCGACTTTTGGCGGCATGGAGCAGTCGGATTCTCGGGGAGGCACCTCCATCTTGGTCATGGACGTTCCCATCCGGGTTGCCGGAATAACCGGAACTCTCAGCCTGTTGATTGGCATTGACACGGGACTTGGTCCGAAGGCCAACCGATGAAATATCGTCGGCTTTGCCCACACTGCGAGACTTTCATGCGCCAAAAGTTCACTGTCGAATCTGTCCTTGAGTGCCCCAATCTGCCCGGGTTGCCCACCGTGGCCATGGAGGTGATCTCTTTGACCCGCGAAGAGGACGTCAACCTTCGAGAGGTTGCCTCTCGAGTGGAGTTGGATCCCGCGTTGACCGCCCGGGTCTTGCGGACGGTGAACAGTGCGTACTTCGGTTTGGGCAAGCCGGTTGCCAGTATCCAACGTGGAATTGGTTACATGGGGTTCAACGCTCTGGTGTCGTTGATCTTGGGCTTCTCACTGGTGGATATGACCCGACGTCGTCAAGACCATTTTGATTTTGTGGGGTTCTGGAGACGATCCACCACTGCCGCCGCAACCGCACGCCGAATCGCTATGCGAATCGCCGATCGAATTCCAGAGCATCACGAGCTCACTGACGAGGCATTTGCGGCCGGGCTGTTGCAAGACATTGGAATGCTGCCATTGCAAGCTGCTGACCCTGAGCGATTCCGCAACGCTGAACAACTGGCCGGGAACGATCACCGAGTCCTTAGCGGGTATGAACGAGAAGCGTTTGGGTTTGACCATGCCACTGTAGGTGCTGCTTTGGCGCGTCGTTGGCGACTTCCTGAATCCATCATTGAGTCCATTGCCCATCACCATGATGGGAAATCGACTGATCATCCTTTCGTCAGTCGAATCTCCTTCTTGGCTTCCGAGATTGCTTCCGCCATGCTGGGGCCAAACATCAATCAAGAGTTGGAGCGGGCCGCTCGGTTGGCGGACGGCCTTTTCAACATCGACGAAGATCAATTCCGAGTATTGATTCAAGAAGTAACTTCTGATGCTGAAGAAGTGGCTCGATTCTTTGATGTGGAGCAAGTGGATCTGCAACGGGTGGTTCAGGAAGCTGAACAAACCGCAATGCAACTTCAAATCGACAACCGGCGTCGTGAAAAACAGTTGGAAGAACAGCGCGACGCCCTGGTAGAGGAAATGTCAGTTGATGGTCTGACTGGAATCTACAACCGACGCTTCTTTGATGATCAACTTCACGAACGGTTCGAGCAAGCTCGTCGGTTCCGAGGAACGCTTGGCTTGTTGATGATCGATGTGGATCACTTCAAGAGCATCAATGACGACCACGGCCATCCGGTCGGTGATTTGGTGTTGAAAGAATGTGCCGCACGAATGGGCCAAATCATGCGACGAGATGACGTTCTTTGTCGCTACGGGGGGGAAGAATTTGTGGTGTTGCTTCCCGGTGCGAGCAAGCGTGAAATCGCAACCGTGGCAGAGCGGCTTCGGATTCGGGTTGAAGACGAACCCTTCCTGCTAACTCTGGGAGATCAGGCCCCAATCGCGGTCACCATCAGTGTTGGGGGGGCTTTGGCCAGTCCCGACCAGGATTCCACTGAGCCTTGTGATCTTCTGCATGCCGCTGATGGCGCGCTCTACCAGGCCAAGCGTGAAGGTCGAAACCAAAGTTGCTTTGTGGTGGCAAACCGGATTCGGCAGCAAGACGCTGCCTGATCTCATTGGGCTGGACGCAATCGGCCCACCGCTTGAGGCTCAAGCGACCATTCATCGAGAATCTCATGCAGATCTCCCATCGTGACCTGCTGGATGCGTTCTACTTCATCTTCGATCGAAACCCAATCACGATGGGACAGCCAACGGCGACCAATGCGTGACATACGGCCACGTGGCAACTCACCGTGCAATGCGGCCCCCGTGGCCACCCGAGCCCGAACCCGAGAAAGAGCATCATTGGAGATGTTGGTTCGTAATCCCGCAAGCTGCTCTCGAAGCCGGGCTTCCACTTCGTCAGCTCGGCTCGGATCAGAGACTGCCCAACAAACAAATTCTCCAGAGCCATCACGCATGTCATGACTGGCTGAGGCGTGCTCGGCCAACCCGGGATCCACCAGATCCCAATGCAACAAATCAGACTCGCTCCCCCCAAGAATCTGCATCAGCATGGACGCGGCGTGGTACTTGGGATGCTTTCGGTCCGGTGCTGGCATCATCAGAACGATGTATTGCTGCGCTAAATTGTCTTTTTCAACCTCAAACGTGACTGTTTGTTGTTGTGGTGATTCACGAACGGGCCGTCCAGGAGTACTGGTCCAGTGACCAGCGTTTGCTTCGGCCAGTTCAACCAATGATTCAAAATCAATATTTCCAGCCGCCGCGAGCATCATGTTGTTGGGGCCATAGCGTTCAGCGTGATAGGAGGACATAGCCTCGCGAGAAATGCTTCCAACCGTGGCATTGGTTCCCAAAACACGATGGCCGAGTCCATTTTGAGCGTAGTACCTCTCCAAAAGACCCTCGATGAGCACCCAAAACGGCTCGTCTTCGTACATGGCGATTTCTTCCAAAATCACCTTCCGTTCATCTTCAAGGTCTTGGCCGCGCAATTCAGGGCGAAGCAGCGTGCTAAGAATCGGAAAACCCTCAAGCAAACGTTCGGGCCGAGCGTGGATCCAAAAAGCCGTGGCTTCTGCACTGGTCCAAGCATTGTGGTCGAGACCCAAATCATCGAAAGCTCTGTCAATGTCTTCACCGGTCAGTTCGCCGGAACCTTTGAAAGCCATGTGTTCCAAAAAATGGCTCACCCCCATCAATGCAGATGGTTCATCTCGAGCACCGGTGTCCACAAAAAAGCCACAGGCCGCGGAAACAGCTTGGGGATCGATCTCGGCTGAAATCACAAGCCCGTTTTCAAGTTGGTGTTGGCGATAAGCCACGCCCTCTGATGGTGCCGACATCTTGCTCTCCTCGAGATTTAGGTTCTCGGAAGATCAATCGTACCAGTGGAGTCGCCGAAAGCATCGACCTGGGATCCCATGGTTTGCATCATGGAAACAAAAAGGTTGGCCAACGGTGTTTTGCCTTTGAGGTAATGGTTTTTTCCATGCTTTAATCCTGCGGCCTCACCTCCCGCCATCAAAATCGGAAGGTCATCGTGGTCATGCCGGTTGCCGTCTCGGATCGCACTCCCAAACAAGATCATGCTGTGATCCAGCAACGAACCATCCCCTTCAGGAATGTTGGACAAACGTTCAATAAACCGGCTGAATTCTTCATTCTGAAACCGATTGATGGTGCGGATGCCATCGATCATGTTGGCATCACCCTTGTGATGCGACAAATGGTGGTGGCCCGCTTTCACACCAAGGAATGGGAAAGACCGGTTGGTTCCCTCGTTGGCCCACATCATGGTGGCGATTCTTGTCTGGTCGGTTTGGAACGCCACCGTCATCAAATCCAACATGAGACGGAGGTGTTCTCGATAGTTTTCTGGGTGCGCCTCAGGACGAGCAAAGGGGAGGTTGGACGTGGCCAACTCTGCTTGGTCCAAATATTCAATTTGGCGCTCAACACCCCGGAGTCCCTCAAAGTACTCATCGAGACGATCACGATCACCAGATCCAAGCTTCTTTTCAAATTGTCGAGCGTCCTCTCGAACAAAATCCAGAACACTGCGTCGGGTTTTGAGACGTTCAGATTGGGCTCGCTTGGCCTCAGCGGTTCGGGCGGCCGCGAAGAGTCTGTCATACAAGGCGCGAGGATTTGATTCTTTGGGTGAAGGACGATCAGGTGCGGCCCAAGAAATATTTCCGGAATACACGCACGCGTAGCCGGAATCGCAACCGCCCGTGCCCATACTCCCTTCACACCCAAGTTCTAATGAATCAAATCGCGTTTGACCGCGCAAAGCTTTGGCCATCACTTGATCCACCGAGACGCCCGCCTCAATATCCTCCCCTGAAGTCTTTCTTGGGTGGGCGGCGGTGAGAAAACAAGCGGAGGACCGGGCGTGATCACCAGGACCATCGCCCAGCGCTTTGGCGTTGTGATGATCCAGACCCACCAAGACACTGATCCGGTCACGCTGGTTTGCAATTGGTTCAAGCAAAGGGGGGAGGCCAGCCTCACCATGGACATCCTGTTGGGGAAGCCAATCCGGAGCATGCACCCCATTGGGAATAAACATGAAAGCGGTTCGAAGCGGTGCTTGACCCAGTCCTGAAGCAGCACTTGCCCGGTTGACCCCCTGAACCGCTTCTAACCAAGGCAACGCAACTGCGGTTCCGAGACCACGCAAAACAGTTCTTCGGTCGCAGATCGTCATTGGTTTGATCCTAAGTCAACCTCGTCCACACCTTGCTGCAAAAAGGCGCTAGAGAACACAATTTGTTCAATCATTTCTGACAGAGTGATGGGATCCTTCGAAAGTTCATCCAACAAGGCATCGTCGGAAGGCACCGAGCCGCGTTGGGTGGCATACACCAACAAATGCCGCGCCAAGGATCGACGAAACTGTTGAGGTTCGGCAAGCAAGACATCTCGCAAACCTGAAGCGCCGCGAAAAACTGTGCCATCCGGAAGTTCTGCCAAATCATCAATCTTGACCCCCGTCCTTGCTCGGCCAACCGCATCAAAACCTTCCAACGAAAAACCCATGGCATCCATCCTGATGTGGCAACTGGCACAATCAGGGTTGGATCGGTGGTGTTCCATTTGTTCACGCAAAGACATGCCTTCTACTTGTCCATCGGCGGCAAGACCATCCACCCCTGGAGGGGCAGGTGGTGGTGGCGCATCAAGCAAACTCGTCAACACCCACTTTCCACGTTTGACTGGGCTGGTGCGGGTTGGGTTGCTGGTGGCCATCAATATTGAGGCGTGCCGAAGGAAACCCAGTGATTCGTCTGGTGTCCGAACCCGTCGGAAACTCCCTGATGGGACAGATCGGAAACCGTAGTGGTGGGCGAGTTCTGCATTCACAAAGGTGTAATCAGCCTCAATCAATTCGTCTACTGGGAGGTTTCGACGCAAAATGTGATCCAAGAAATGCACCGTCTCTTGTTGCATCGATTTTCGAAGACTGGCATCGATACCGGGAAATTGGTCAGGGTCTGGTCGATGCTCCTCCAGAACGTCGAGATGCAGCCACTGCAAACCAAAGCTTTCCGAAAGAGAACGCGATCGGTGGTCTTTCAACATCCGTTTTATGGTTCGTTTCAAGACTTCTGGTTTCGAGAGGTTCCCTTTTTCCACTTCCCGCAAAAGGGATTCGTCTGGAAGTCCGTTCCACAAGAAAGATGCAAGCTTTGTTGCCAACTCTTGGTCTTGAATTTGGTGGGGACCATTGGATGATCCCTCTGCGATGAGCAAAAACCTTGGGCTCATAAAGATGCCCACCAAGGCTGATTGCAATCTTTCATTCCATGAATCATCAACCTGAGACAGGGCCAGCAGTCGATCCACATCGTCGTCACGAACATTGCCCCGGAAGGCTTGGTGGGTGAGGTCTCGAAGAACTTTTCGAAGTGTTTGGAAATTCTGAGATTTGGGCAACGTGTTCAAAAAGTGGTCTTGAAGTGGTCGATCCAGCGGACCAACCAAAACCAGTTCAAGCACCAATGCGTTTCTATCATTTGGTTTCGGGGCGGATTTATCAAAAAAGTCGTTCACAAACGAAACCCCAACCTCTACGGGTCCAGTAGGAAGTTGGGTGGTGTGCCGGATAATGGTTGGATCTGAAAGTGGTGAAGACACTGAAAATGGCTGGGTTTGATTGGCGCCCACCCGCATGACAAACCGAACCGGTTCTGGTCCTGCTTGTTGCCCAGCAACCTTGGCTTGAAGTTCGTAGAGGCCGCGACGCCCCACCTCAAATGTTGAATGCACTTCGCCGCGCGTTGATAAGAAAATGCCTCCCATACGTCGGTGTCCTCGATCTGACTGAAGATCAAGGCCCCGCGCGGTTTGGGAGGGGAATCGTCGGGCTGGATTTGTATCCAATGCCATGCCGGCCACTTGCTCAGCCGCCTCCATGTATTTCTCGGTGAGCAATGGGCTCATCCGAAGCAGGCTGGCAGTGCGATCAAATCCTTCCCCAATATCGTCCGGGGGAAAGAACGACTCTGATGGGAATTGAACTGAAACCAGTTCATCGACAGCCCGTGTCCACGCGTCTCGAGTCATACGGCGAAGTGGGACATGGGCCACCCGGTGGGCGGCGGGAAGCCAAGCACGAAGAGCGAACTCTGCTTCTTCTGACGCTGACTCATCTGGTTGTCTCCGGTGATCTTTCGGCGGCATGTCTCGGCGGCGAATCCGTTCCAGGATTTGAACCCATGATGCCTCATCAGCAAGGGCGTCATCTCGCTCCACCAATGCTTGGATATCCAAGCCTGACTCAGCATCTTCATCCGCATGGCAACCCATGCAATAACGATCCAAATATGTTTCAGGCAGCGGGGGGGTGAGGGCCAAGCACCAAACCAAAAGCATGTCACCATGTTCGCTGATCTGAGGCGAACGTCAAGGTTTGAATCCAACAACCCCCGCGCGACCTATCATGGTGTCCTATGCGTGTTCTCCTCATTCTTGGGTTCCTCTTTTTGGTCGGTTGCAAGGTGACTGCTCCACAAGCCCCAACGTTGGATCTTCCAGAAAGATGGACCGAACAACATGCGACCAGGACTCGTGATCCGGAGGGTAGAACCCCCGATCAAGACGCTTCTCCGTGGTGGACCCGCTGCAACGATCCACTTTTGGAATCACTGGTCGACGAGGCAATGGTTTCTGGGCCTGACATCAAGATGGCAACCGCCAGAGTGAAAGAGGCTGATTTTCGTTGGCAAGCCACCGACGCTGGTTTTGGGCCGAGTTTGGATTTTTCACGGTCGCTTCGGCGAGAGGATCAATCCAGCCAATCGTTTAATTTTGGTGACGACACCATTCCAGGATTGCCGGTTGATCAAATCTTCAAAGTCAGAACGGTGTCGCGTCACGAAATCCGAGGGCGTTGGGAAGCTGATCTCATTGGACGAAATGAGTTGAAAGCTATGGAATCTTCATCCAGGATGGATTGGGCTCAAGCTTCTTATGACGACGCGGTTCTTCTTTTGAGCACCAGAATTTGTGACACGTTGGCGGATCTGCGGGAAAGTGTGCGGCAACTGTCAATCACCCAAACCAGCATTCGTCGCAATGAACGAAGTTTGCAATTGGTTGAGTCTCGATTCAACGTTGGTCTTGGGAACGAATTGGAGTTGGCCCAAGCTCGACGAACACTTGCCGAAGCCAAAGCCCAATTGCCCCAAGCAGAAATAGGGCCTAGAGCTGCGTGTGATGCCCTAGCTGCGCTGCTTGGGAAGCATCCTGGGGCCATGTCTCACCTCATAGATCTTGAAATGGTTGTTCCCCCACCACCAGTTGGTGTGTTGACCATTGAACCCAAGGATTTGCTCAATCAACGTCCCGACCTGCGTCGTCTTGCCGCTGATGTGCAACAAGCTGCGGCCAACGCTGGACTGGCTGAAGCTGCGACCCAACCCACTTTTGGTCTGGAGGCTGCGTTGGGAACTGAATCCAACGGGGCTCAAATTTCATTTTCCCGCACTGCTGCATTGTGGAATGTGATTTTGACAGGAGCCACCCCCCTGTTTGACGGGGGGCGACGAAAAATGGAAGCCCGTGCGGCTGAGTCGGTTTTTCAGGCAACCGTGGAACAACACCGACAAGGAGTGTTGAACGCATTGGTTGAAGTGGAACAAACCGCTCGACAATTCAAAGCAACCCAAGAAACCCTTCAGCAGCTGAATGAAGCTGTCGCGCAGGCCACAATCGTCCGAGAACAGTCTGAGACACGGTTTACCGAGGGAATTTCGGGTCTAGACCCGGTTCTTGACGCTGAACAGGCTCTTGATCCCCTCCAGCGACAACTCGCCACCACCCGCACCAACGCCTGGCGACAGTTGTCTGCTTTGGTTCGCTCCACTGGGGGTTCGGCGGGTTTCCAACCTTTTGATCCACAATGAACCAATATTTGGCATGTCCCTTGAACATTTGCCGTTAGATTTGGGATTCACACAACACATTGAACGGAGAATCCAATGCCTTTGATGACCGCTTTGTCGACCACTGTGACCGGGTTTGCCATCGCCCAGATGCAAGATTTAACCGCAACTGTAGACCCCAGTCAATCAACCTTGAATGCGTGTCTCACAGCCATCGATATCACTGATTGCCAAAGTGGGGCCATCAATGGATCGCTTGATTTTGGTATCGATCAAACCACGGGCGAAGTGAAGATTGACAACTTCAGCCTCACAGTGGGTCAAATCGACTGGACCTTGGATGCTGGGTTCTTGGGTGGTGTTGACGCCACCCTGCAAAATGGTGCGACCGCCAACTACGCTGGAACCACACAAACAGCACCCTCGTCTGGAGGCGTCTTCACATTCCCCGTCGTGCCCTTCACTCTCAATGGGACAGTTGATTACAACGGTTATGGAATTGCTGGGATCATTATTGGTTCCGGAACAGAAACTGTGGACATCGCTGAATCCACTGAGATCTCAGGCACCTATTCCATCAGTGGAGACACCGCAACAGTCTCGGTGGACCTCCCGATTGATTACTTGTTTGATTTGAGTGGAAACGAAGTGGCAATTCAAGGTGGGATCACTGTGGTGGCATCAGGAAACTTGCCCAAACCGCCCTCTTGCCCCGCCGATCTCAATAACGACGGTCAGATAGGGTTTTCTGACCTAAGTTTGATTCTTTCCGCTTGGGAAGTCTCGGACGCTGGCGACGCCAATGGTGATGGGCAAACTAATTTTGCCGACATCAACGTTGTGTTGTCCGAATGGGGCAACGACTGTTAATCCAACCAATCTGGCCGATCCAGGATGAACGAAGAAGCCCGCTGAAGCGGGCTTCTTTATTTTAAGAACGTCGCGCTCCAAACCGTACTGGCTCAGCTGGTTCGAGACCCTCAATGTACGTAAAGACTGAATCAGAGCCAAACATGTCAATCAACTGTTGATACAAATCAAGGGTTGGTCGAATTTTAAAGCCGGATCGAATTTCAACCTCCACACCATCGACGGTCGCAAATGCATGGAGTGAAGCACCTTCATTGCTTTGGTGGCGTTGTAACAATTGAAGATGGGTCTGAACCTCGGAAACTGAACCCACAGTGTCCGGGAAACGAACATCGACCCTATGCAACGCGCGGGACAATGCTTGGTCGATGGTAAGAGCTTCACTGACCACCAACTGGGGGTTGTCTGAACGCTTCCGATCAACCCGTCCCATCACAAAAAGCAAAGATCCTGATTGTTCTAAAGCGGTTACGCATTTGGAATAGCCATCACTGAAGATCACCGCTTCACACTTTTCAGTGAGATCTTGAAAGGTCATCATGGCCATTTTGGAGCCCGCGTTTTGACCCTGCCGAATGGTCAATGGTCTGACTTGGGACAAAACAACACACAGTGAGACGTGGGCGTCGTGCTGCATTTCTGCAAGGTCGCCGAGGTCTCGACCACGGGAGAGTTGATCAAAAACGGTTTTCGATTCAATCAAGGGGTGTCCTGAAACCCAAATCCCCAAAACTTCACGTTCATTTTCAAGAGATTCCATGCGGGTCCAACTTGGAACTCTTGGGAGTTGAAATGTGGGTTCAGGAACCGGGTCATCACCGCCACCAAAAAGACTGGCTTGTCCAGATTGATGGTCATCACGATCGTGTTTGGCTGAACGGATCATTTCTTCTATTGAAGCCACGAGAGTTGATCTTTGTTCAAACCCGTGGAGTGAATCAAAAGCGCCAGATTTGATCAAGCACTCCAAACCTGTTTTGTTGATGTCGGGAACGCGCACACAAAAGTCGAGGGCGTCTTTGAAAGGTCCGTTTTTTTCACGATCCAAGACTGCTTGACGAACCGCGGTGGTTGAGACGTTCTTGATGGTGTCGAGGCCAAACCGAACATGTCCTCCGTCAGCCGTATGTTCCTCGTTGTCGTCGAACGCTACAGTGAATCCGTCTACGGAAAGGTTCACATCGGGTGATCGAACTGAGATGCCGTGTGAAGCTTCTTGGTTTCTTGTTCTAGGCCTTTGGACCTCTCGACAGTCTTGCAGGTAAACACCCAAATCTTCAATCTTTTTTGCTGCACCTTCCAAAGTAAGTACCGCCGCCATGTATTGGGCGGGGAAGTAGGTTTTTAACCAAGCGGTTTGATAGGAAACGATGGAATATCCAGTGGAGTGGCTTTTGTTAAACCCGTAGCCGGCGAACTTATTGATCAACTCAAAAAGCTCTTCAGCTTTTTCTGGGGGAAGTCCTTTATCAGCAGCACCCTCAATAAATTTCACACGGTTGGAGTCAATGACATCCTTCTTTTTCTTGCTTATGGCTTTGATCAAGGTGTAAGCACTACGGAGTGGGATGCCACCCAAGTGGTGGACGATCTGCATCACTTGTTCTTGATACACCATGATGCCATACGTTTCTTGAGTGAATCGATCAACGATCGGGTGGACCGAAGGCACCTCCATATCACCATGCTTGCGTTTGCAGTAGTCAGGGATCAAATCCATTGGGCCAGGTCGAAACAATGCGTTGGCCGCAATCAAATCCTCCAAACGGTCTGGTTGCATGTCTTTCAACAGGCGCTGCATGCCTTCAGATTCAAACTGAAAAACACCCACCGTGTCGCCACGAACATACAAATCAAACACTTTTGGATCGGTGTAACCCAACCTTTCAATATCCAGTGGATCTGTGATGGAGTCAGGGATATTGGCGGTAGCTCGAATTTCTTGTTCGGTTAATGAGTCCCGAATCAATTTTTTAGCCCGCTCAATGGTGGAAAGGGTTCGGAGACCCAGAAGATCCATTTTCAATAGACCAAGTTCTTCACATGTGGGTCCATCCCATTGTGTCACCTGCTTTTCATGCTTCACATCCCATCGCAGTGGGATGATGTCGTCCAAGGGTCGGGTTGCAATCACAAGGCCCGCTGCATGAACCCCAACATTTCGTGCGAAGTGTTCGATGTTTTTAGCCATATCCACCACATCTCGAACCTCAGTATTCCGCTGGTATTCCTCAAGAAAGTCACGATCTGATTCCAAGGCTTCTTGAAGAGTGATGCTCGTTTGATCAGGCACAAAATTGGCGATTCGCTGGGCCTCGTTGGGTGAAAGTCCATGAACACGAGAAACATCTTTGATTGCAGCTCTTGCTTTCAACCGATTAAAGGTGTTGATCTGCGCGACATAGCCATATTTTTCAGTGATGTGACGAATCACATCCTCTCGACCAAATTGGCACATATCAATGTCGATGTCGGGGTACTCGGCGCGGTCTGGGTCAGTGAATCGCTCAAAAAGCAGGCCATACTCAATGGGGCACGAGTTCGAGAGGCCAAGAACATAGCCAACCATGGTTCCCACCCCGGAACCACGAGCATTCGACGGAATGTCGTTGCCCCGCGCCCAATCAACAAAATCCCAAACAATCAAAAAGTAAGCGCTGATGAGTTTGTCGGCCAGAATTTGTAGTTCACGATCAAGCCGTTGGCGGCGCTCATCATTGAGGGGTTCTGCCCCGTATCTCCAAATCGCCCCTGCCTCAGACAGGATTCGGAGTGCTGCATCACATTGCTGCTTCAGTACAAGGTTGTCGAGCTCTTCCGCTTTCGCAGGTTCAAGTTGAATGTGAGAGCAAATCTCTTTGAACCAAGCTGTGCTTCCTGTTGGGTGACTGGATTTTGACGCCAACACCATTTCACGGGCTTCAGTCGATGAAGAGGGGAGTGAAGGAAAGTTGGTTTTAATTTTTACAACTGGTGCGTGGTTCTCACCGAATTGGATTTTGGCTGAACACCGGTCCGCAATCCTTGAGGTGTTTTCTAAGGCCTCTGGGAGATCTTTAAACACGCTGTGCATCTCACTTGGGCTTTTGACATACAACTCTTTGGGGTATCGAAAGCGACTGGTGTCATATTTCTCTTTATTCATGGAAATGCAACACAAGGTGTCGTGAGCATCCCAATCCTCTTCACGTAAAAAGTGTGCATCGTTGTCACAAACAAGTGGGAGGTTCAACTCTTGGGCAAGTTTGATGAGGTGGGGGTTGATGTCCAGTTGGTCTTGGACGCTGTGTCGTTGCAACTCAATAAAGAAACATGGTTCACTGTTGGCGTTCACACCAAAAACTTCAGCGTGCCACGAAGCCTCCTCAACCAACGCTGCCCAATCTTCGGACTCGCCGGATTGGTGATATCGCAATGCGAGAGCTGCCAAAGAAGAACCTAGGTGACCGTTGATCGCAATCAAACCGCCACGCCATGTGGTCAGCAACTCCTTGTCCATTCGTGCTACGCCATAAAACCCCTCGGTGAATGCTTTGCTTGAGAGTTTGACGAGGTTTGACCAACCTTCATCGGTCTCCGCCAGAAGTACCAAATGATGTCCGTGATAAGGGTCACCTGGTTGTTTTTTTCTCTCTGATCGGCTTCGAGGTGCGACGTATGCCTCGATGCCGAGAATCGGTTTGATACCCAACTTGTCAGCTTTTTTTTGGAATTCAGCCGCTCCATACAAGTTGCCGTGGTCCGTCACGGCCACAGAGTCCATACCCAAATTTTTGACTTGATCCAGAAGGCGGTCCATTCGGTTGCCGCCATCTAACAGGGAGTACTCTGAATGCAAATGAAGGTGGGTGAATGAAGGCATATCAAGGTCGATGTTACCCGGAGATGTTGATGTCTCTGAAATGATGATCAAGACATGTGGATTGACCCCCTGAAGAGCTACAATCAGCCCGTGTTTGACCCACAAGATCAATGGAAAAATGTCCGTCAGTCGGCCAGCCAGTTCCGAGGTTCGATCGGTGGAAGCAGTTTGCCTTTTCGTGTGGGGGTGGGGGTCTTTTTCCTGCTTGTTTTGGGGCCGATGATTTTGTCAGGTCTTTTTGCGTTGGCAATCGCAGTTGCATGCGCAATCGTGGTCCTGTTGGTTCAACGCGCGCTCGGATTCTTTTCTGAAATCCTGTCTGCCCGAGATCATCAAGGGCGGAAAAATGTAAAAGTGGTTCGCCGCGGCGAATTTTGAATGCTTATGAACCCGAGTCAACCAGTGCGTTGACGGCCTGCATCACCAATTTGGTCGTGGCCCCTGGTCCTGAGGAGACCAAATGTTGCTCCACCTGTACCACTGGCAAAACGTTCCAACCAGAATTGGTTAGGAAAATCTCGTCCGCGGTATGAACATCGTCAATGGTGAGCATTTCTTTCTTCACGGTCAAACCAAGACTTTCCGCCGCTTCAACCACCGTTCTTCGAACAATGCCTGGAAGCACCGGTGAAGGGAGGCCCCCTTCCGGCTCTTCACCGCGAGCCAGAGGAGTCAATAACACACCATCACGGACCAAGAAAATATTGGAAACACTTCCACAAGCCAAGTGATTGGTGACCGAGAACCACAACGACTCGCTGGCTCCACGAGTCCCAGCCAATTGCAAAGCACGGATGTTCTTCCAGTAATCGAGTGTTTTGTGACCAGAGGTGGGATCGAGGGGATTCAGCCGACCATCAGACACACCCACGGTGACACCATTGAGGAAAAAATCTTCGGGGTACGGGGTGGATGGTTGGGCGACGATCAAAATGGTTGGGTCGACTTGGGAAACGCCGTTTTTGGTCAAAAGATTGAGGTCACCACCCGTCAAGGTGAGTCGAACACGAGTCTTTGGAAACCCGTTTTCTTCAACCGTTCTTTGCACCGCTTCAGCCAATGGTTGCTCTTGCAACCTTTCGGTAAGTCCAAGATCACGCGCCGAATCATGGAGTCGTCGCAAATGATCGTCTAAGCGAAAAACATGATTGTCTCGGGCCTGCATGGTCTCGAACAGGCCAACACCGTGTTGAAAACCCGCGTCAAACACACTGGCTTTTGCTTCGTCTCGGTCGTAAAAATCACCGTTGATCCAAACCTTCATGACTCGTCTCCCAGTTCTAGGTCTCTCCACGCCACAACTTGATAGTCGGAAATTGAGTTTATGGTGATAACGAGGGTTATTCCGGTGCCTCTCGATGAATAAATGTGAGCTTCAAATTTTCCATCGTGAGTTCTTTTGATTTGCTTCAGTTCACTTTGATCAAATTCTTGCTCAAACTTTCTTTGAATGCTTTGTTGTAATAATGGATCGACGGTAATTTGAGGGCAGAACACTTCATCCCCTTTATGTTCGATAAGACATCGAACAACCTCTTTTAGATTGCCTTGGTCTTTCTTAACAACCTGGTCATAGATCATCAAACCAACCAAAGCCAAGGCGAGTAGGCGATACCAGTTTCCACGCGACATTTTCACGGTCGGAATTCAAGAGCTCGACGTTTCAGCGCCCCGTGATTTGTTTTTTCGACTTCCAATTCAATTTGAAATGATCGGTCTTTGGCTGGAATGATCAAATCAAAAGGGGGGACCTCATACCACCTTGGCCGAAGATTCAACGCTGACCGATATGGTTCATACCCCTCAAGTTCCAACAACAAATCAGCGGTTCCCCGAAACTTTTCTCGCACCACCATTGGGGTGCGTCCTTTTTCCACCCCGTTCAATGTGACCAGTGCCCCTTCTGGATTGGATTCAATTTGAATCCGGGCAGGCCCCCCGCAAGACACCAGAAAACACAGCAAAAGAGAGAATCTCATGAGGGGTTCAGGGTACCTGCAGACGATACGCTAGGGGGTATGGATCGCATCTTTGGACACCAAACTGCGAAATCACATTTGATAGACGCGGTGGCACAGGGAAAGGTTCCACACGCCCTCTTGTTTGTGGGTCCACAAGGGGTGGGAAAGACAAGTTTGGCCACAGAACTGGCCATGCTCCTTGCTGATCCTGATGCTGGTCCAGACCTCATGGGCCAGTGGCAAGCTGACTCCTCTGGTCAACTTCGTGAAAGGATGTTTGAACACCGACATCCTGATTTACACCTCATCCGAAGGTTTGATTTGAAGCACAGCCGATTCCGATCGCTTCGAGATAGGAAAAGTGTCAATCTTCCAATCGGGTACCTTCGTGAGCGATTGTTGGGTGGTGAGGTTGAGGGGAAATCATTTTTAGGTCCTATTTTTTTACAGCGGGCAGAAGCAAAATCGAAAGTCTTTTTGATCCCTGAAGCAGATCGATTGCAGTGGGACGCCGCCAACGCATTACTTAAGGTTCTTGAAGAACCCCCTGAAGACACCTATCTCCTCTTGGGAACACGAACTGCAGATGCCATTCCAGCAACCATTCGCTCACGGGTCCAAACCATCCGACTCCGACGTTTGGATCCGACCGAGATTTCCAATTGGGCCGAACAGCACTTTGATTTTGAAAGTCCTCACCGGACATGGGTTCTGGAACGTGCTGATGGTAGACCTGGGAGGGTTCTGGAACTTTCAAAGCTCAACCTGGGTGCGTGGCGGGAAGCAATTGATGCATCTGTGGAAATGATCCGATCACGAAGACCAGGTCCCATGGGTGTTGCCAAAGTGATTGAAGCTATACAGAATCACATTGATTCGACTGAGAAAGAGAGTAAGAAAAAATCAGATGCTCACGATGTTCGAGATGAGACTGTCTCAAAAGATGGTCTCAATAAGGATACGTTCGACCTTTTTTTAGAATTCCTCGAGTTTGAGGTTGTCCGAATGACATTCGAATCGCCCCAAGAAGAGATTGGTGTTCGTGAGAGTTTGACGGTGGCGAGAAAATGGGTTCAAGGCACACTCAATTGGAAACAGGCTACAGAAGGCTTGTTCACCATGATGGCCCGACCTGAATTGATCTCAAAAGTTTGATGGGGGAAACAATCCACCTTCGCGCCGTGATGATTTTCGAATTACAAGCAGCAACAATATTCCAGCCAAGACCATACCAACGCTTAACAGTTGGCCACGGGAGAGACCAAAAGTTCGATCAATACCCACATCGGGTTGACGGACCATTTCAGTAAGAAGTCGGAGTGGGCCGTAACAACACAGAAATAGAGCACTGATCATTCCTGGTCGCTTCGGTCTCCACCAAGCAATGCAAAGAACGGTTGCCAACAATGGACCCTCCGCCACCGCTTGGATGAGTTGACTGGGCCAATATGGGGTCAGGAGTGGAATCACAGCTTCCCGAACAACTGCATCTCCCTCGATCAGTTTCGTGTGGATGGTGTTCGCTGGTTCAGTTGGAAAGATAGTTGCAACGTTGGCCACCACAGATGGCACTGAATCTGGGTGACCTGGCAACATCTCGTTGGGATATTTGACACTCCACCACGGGGCGGGGCGGGTGGTAACAGGTTCTCCCCAGAGCTCAGCGTTCACAAAGTTGGCGAGACGGCCCAAAAAGAGACCGGGCGTTGCACAAAAGGCGGCCAGATCGGCCACATGAAGGGTGTCGTACAAATCCAGTTTGTTTTTTTGAACAAACCATGCTGAAGCAATCAGCACCCCCAACATTCCCCCGTGGCTCGCCATACCGCCTTTATGAATTGCCAAGAGTTCCCAAAAGGGAAAAGATGAACCAAAAGTCCAAAGAACATGAGGTTGGTAAAAAAGAGCGAATCCAAAACGGCCACCAACAATGACCCCTAGGACCATAGCTGTCAGCAATGAATTTGGATCGATCTGTTGACGAGCAAGGGGGCTTCTTCCGGTTTGGACCAGCCTTGCCATCATTTGTCCGGCAATGATGAATCCTGCGATATACGCCAAGCCATACCAGCGCAGGCCAAACTCGCCTGAAATCCTCAGAAGAAATGGGGAAAGTGTGTGTAGGTAAGATTCAGCAAGCACCAGACGGAAATCCTAACCAAGCAACCATGAGCAACCACTCACCCCCACCGGAATTTGATGAAAACCCTGATCGACCTGTGTCTATTGGGGAAGCAACTGAGCAGTTACTTAGTGGCGGAACGCTGTCGTACGAACTTACTTGTCAAGTATTTGAAAGCATGATGACAGGGCGAGTGCACCATGCTGAAATTGGGGCACTGTTGGGCATCCTGGCCACGCGAGTTCCTACTGGTGATGAAATCGCTGGTGCGGCCACGATCATGAGAAAACATGTCCGGAAGGTGGAGACATCTGTTGATCGAACTTCCCTTTTAGACACTGCGGGAACCGGGGGGGCACCGAAAACATTTAACGTTTCGACCGCGGCGGCCATTGTGGCGGCAGCTGGTGGTGCAAACGTGGCCAAACATGGCAACAAGTCCCGGACTGGTCGTGGCTCAGCGGAGCTTCTTGAGGGACTGGGGGTCAACATCCGGGCCCCGCTCGAGGTGCAGACCCGATGTCTTGATGAGTTTGGTGTGTGTTTCTGCTTTGCCCCCAACCATCACCCTGCGACCAAACATGTCATGCCGGTGCGAAAAGCTTTGGGGTTCCCGACCATCTTCAACCTGCTCGGTCCACTGACCAACCCGGTTCAAGCTGGTCGACAACTTATGGGGGTGTATGGAGAGCAGTTTCTTGCCCCGGTCGCCAAGGCTTTTCAAGAACTTGGCACAGTGCACACCATCGTGATGCATTCTGAAGATGGGTTGGATGAAATTTCGATTTCAGCAAAGACGCGAGGGTATGAAATTCGTGGGTCCGAGATCCAGCCGTTCTGTTGCGAGCCTGAGCAATTTGGATTTGAAAGGGTGGAACGATCGTTGGTGACCACAAACTCTCTTTCTGAGTCCATTGAATTGGTGAAGAAAATATTGAATGGACAAGAAGATGGACCGGCTCGAAATATGGTGATGATGTCTTCGGGAGTGTCTCTGTATCTCTGTGGTTTGTCAGATTCACTTGAAAGTGGTGTCAAAGAAGCTGGTCATTTGATTCAAAGTGGGAAGGCCCAAGAGATTCTTGAGAAGCTCATCGCCTACACCTCAACAAAATAAGGATGGAAAAAATGAGTAAAAAAGAAGTTCAGGTGTCTCCAACATTGATTGGTTTCGTTGTTTTGTTGATTTTGGTTGGCCCAGTTCTTCTTCGCTGTGTCAAGACTGTTGATCCTGGATACGTCTCGGTGGCGACATTCTTTGGTGAAGTTCAAAAGGAAACCTATGGACCTGGATTGCATTTTCCAGTCAACCCCCTGCTTTCTTTCACCGAGTTTGATGTCCGGAACAAAGAGCACAAAGAAAGAATTGGCGTTCCTAGTCAAGATCAACTCACAACAGAAATTGATGTTTCTGTCAAATATCACATCGATGGGGGTATGGTCGGCCGAATTCTTGAAGAGACCGGTTTGGCTGAACAAGTGCTTTCGGTGCACATCACGCCAGCTGTACGTTCAATCGTTCGAGAGCAAGGAAAAAGCATTGCTCGGGCTGAAGATTTCTTCCGGGAAGAAACCCAGGAACAATTGCAAAACGGGGTTTTGACCCAATTGATGGATTCTCTTAGTGACAAAGGGGTGGTCGTCGAGCAAGTTCTTATTCGAGATATTGACCTTCCTAAGAATCTGATCCAGCAGATCGAGAGGAAAAAGGAAGCTGAACAAGAGGTTGAGCGGCAAAAGGCGGAATTGGAAAAATTCAGAACCCAACAAGAACAAAAGGTGGCTGAAGCAGAGGCCAAACTGGAAGCAGCTGAAAAAGAGGCTCAGACAATCAGGTTGTTGGCTGAAGCGAAAGCTTTTGAAATCCAGACTTTGACAGAGGCGTTAGCCAACGCCCCTGGTTACATCCAACTTCAGGCGCTTGACGCACTCCAAGCGATTTCACAAGACCCGGCGGCCAAGTTGTATTTCATGAATGGAGATGCCCCAATGCCTCTTCCATTGATGAACATGGGGATGGACAATAAATAGGAGAGGAAAGATATTCCTCTCTTCTCTCTTATTTGCCCCTAGAGCGAATGTGGACAAGCTTCCAAGGGAACCATATAAAGCATTTTGATGAAAGCGTTTGAGGGGAAAATAGAACTGATAGGAAGTTGTCGATTTGGTTGACACCTTCTCCCGGACAATGTTCGCTCCTGATCACCAAGCACATCAACCCTTGTCCATTGACTTCACAGAAAGAAAATCCAGACCACCCCCAAAAGGCAAGTTATCAACACACAACTGTCAGGCGGCGTGCTCGGATTCCTGCTCTCCAAGGAGCATCTGTTCGATGATTTGCACCTCGCTGGCCACCGTTTCATCTTCTTCCCGTCGCCTGGTGACCGCTTTCACAGCATGCATAACAGTGGTGTGGTCTCGCCCACCAAAGTAGGACCCAATCTCCTCCAAACTGTACCTCGTGTACCGCCGGGCCAACCACATCCCGAGTTGTCGTGGCATTGCCACAGACTTATGTCGACGACGCGACAGCAAGTCGGTCAATTTCAAGTCGTAGTAGTGGCTGATCGCATCCATGATGTCCTGGATACTTGGTGTTGAAGATCTTGGTGCATCCCCATCATCGATACCAATAGCAATTTTCGCCAAATCCAACGTGATCGGAAGCTGCTGGAGAACATGGAGTGAATGAATACGGGTAAGTGCCCCCTCCAGCTCTCGGATGTTCCCATCAACTCGGGCCGCCAAGAATGCCGCCACGTTTTCACTAAGTTGGAATCCATGGAGCTTCGCTTTTTGGTGAACAATGGCAACCCTCGTCTCGAATGCAGGAGCCTCAATCCGAGTGACCAAACCAGAAGAGAACCGACTGACCAATCGCTCTTCGAGTTGTGGAATATCGGATGGGGCTGCGTTGGCAGTCAACACAACTTGTTTTCCAGCCTGATGCAGGGTGTTAAAGGTGTGAAAGAATTCTTCTTGAACCTTTTCTCTCCCCCCCAATTCCTGAATGTCGTCAATAAGAAGAACATCCAAATCTCGATAACGAGATCGGAATTCGGCCACATTTTGACGTACCAGCGCTTCTTGGAAATTTGTAGAAAACTCCTCGCAAGTGGTCAACATCCATCTTGTATGCCCCCCTGTGGTGTTCAGTCGGTGGGCGATCGACTGCAACAAATGGGTTTTTCCAAGACCAACATTGGAGTACAAAAACAACGGGTTGTAAGACCGTCCAGGTCGGTCACACACAGCGATTGAGGCTGCGTTGGCCAACTGGTTGTTTGATCCAACCACAAATTGATCAAAGGTGAGGTCGGGGCTGAGGATAACCACCTGTTGACTTTCGTTTGCAGCAGGAAGCAGGGGAGATTCCAACTCAGATTCCTCAACAAATTTCAAACCCAACAAGCGGCCGGTTACAGCTTGGGCAGCTTCCTGGAAGGTGTCTACAGCCTTGTTTTCCAAGTAGCGTCGGTGGACATCTTGCTTCACCAAGATGGTCAGCACACCACCCTCAACCCCAAGAGGTTCAAGATCAGCAAACCATTGTCGGTACATTGCTGTGTGGTTGTTTCGAATGAAGTGAAGCAGACGATCTTTCAATTGAGGGTCGGGACGCACCATGGTTGACTCCTTACGCCAAGGCACCCTTCAGCACGAAGAATGCGATATCCACAAGTTGCCCTGAACAAGCAACTTCACGAGATCGATTGGGTGTACCAATCGAGATTGAGTGGATCCACCCACCCCTGGGAAAGATCCAACCTGCTACCGATATGGTTCAAATGGGGAGCGAACCAGTCATTCGGGAGCACGAACCGTCAACAACGTTGACTGAATGGTGAATGTATGTGGATGTTTACAAATGAGCAAGCAGAAAACCCAAACCTTTATGAAGACTCTGCTTCCCTCGATTCTAGATTGTGGATTTGTTGTTCATACCGAGCGGTATTCCGCGGCCCATCCATCAGAATGTGGACTTTTTCGCCCCCAGGGATGCGATCCAGCTCCTCTCGGGCCAATTGAATGTTTGAACGTCTCGAGAGGTGGATCGCAACCACACAATCAGATTCCCAGGTTGGAAGCAAAGTCCGAAGGTCTTCCACGTGCAAATGTTTGCCTGCACCTGCTCGCTTTCGTTCATCTGCCGCAAAAAACGTGCATTCAGTAATCACAATCTTCGCAGTGGCAACATCAGGGTGCATCAGTGCGGGGCACAATTGGGTGTCACCCGTATAAGCCACCCAAACATGCTCATGAACATCTGTGATTTGAGTGCCCCCAGAACGAAGAGTTTTCAATTGTTCTTGGGGTAAACCATGAAACTCGGGTTTCAGTTTTTTCCTTTTCTCCACCACACAGTACCCCTGAGAAGGCACGGTATGACTGGTCTCAAAAGGCCGTAAATACAAATCAGGCTTTAACTCCCACTCTTCCCCCGGAGCCAAACCCACCAGCTCAAACGGTGTTCTTTGCCGCTCAAGACCAATCCAACTTTTCATCATGTCTCGAAGGGGGATTACCAAAGATGGTGGGCAAACAACCGTTCCAGTCCCCATACCCTGAAAGTTTCGTTGGCTGAAGTAATAAGGAAGCCCACCAATGTGGTCCATATGGCCATGAGAGATGGCGGTAACACCAGCAGCCAAAGCCCACCTTGGGCAACTCCCGAGATCAAAATTCAACCCGAGCTCGGGAATTTGAATCACGGTGTGTTCACCAGCAACCGACTCCCCCTGGATTCGGTAAGGGGGCTCATAAATAAATCCAGTACGTGGACCACGGGGGGGTGGTTTGGGCAGCATTTGGAATCTCCCAATCCGAGGCGTCAACCTCGGAGGGCATTGTGAATGAAAGCAAAAATAATACTCAATTCACGCCTTGCGCTGAACAGACTGGTTCGCAAACATGATCAACCGATCTCGGGCAGGGTGATCATCAAGAATCTTCAAAGCCTTTATCGCACATTCCACATGATCACACGCAAAATCATGGGCTTTTTGAAAACCACCATATTCAACAATAAATTCCCGCCTACTTTCAACATTCAGCGGCAAATTGATCCCCGAAGCTTCTCGGGCCAAGATTCCGGGCAGGGTTAATTTCCCCAGAGCAGCATCTCTACCCGCGGACTTCCCAATTTTTTCTGACGAAGATTCAGCATCCAAGATGTCATCCTGAATTTGAAAAGCGATCCCCAAGTGGTTGGCGTACGTCTCTAAAGCATCTAAAACGCCAACTTTAGATGTACCCAAACTCCCACCAAGTCTGGCACACGCCACCAAGAGTGCACTTGTTTTTCCAGAAACAATATCCAGGTACTCATTTACACCGAGTTGGTCATCACCCCGCTTGACCAATTGGTGAATTTCTCCTGCACAAACCAGTCGGGTTGCTTCCCCCAAAGCTAAATCAAAATCCGGTCGACCCAATGAAGCAACCAGCCGGAAAGAACTTGCAATCAACCAGTCTCCCAAAATCACCGCAGCCTCGTTGCCCCGCAAAGCGTTGATGGTTGGTGTGTTGCGTCTTAAATCCGCCTCATCGAGAACATCATCATGCACCAAAGTTGAGATGTGGATCAACTCCACCGTTGCCGACAACACTCGGGCCGCTTCAGATCCCGGATCAGCTCCACAGACTTCAGCACACGTCAAAGTGAGGGCGGGGCGAAGCATTTTCCCTCGAAAATGAGCCACTGAAGGGATCAACTCCTGCAGCCCAGGCCGCTCTGACTGGATAGCCCGATCCATTTCTTGACGTACAGCACCCAGCAGGGGTTCAAGAGCACCAAGAGCCTCAGAAGGTGTAGCAGAAAATCCCATAGGAATCGAGTATAGGCTCGCTCTGTACACTTCTTGTTATGGCCTCAGGTACCTCAAAACGCTCTGAAAAGAAGAAGAACAAGAAGAATCCAAAACCCAATCAATCGTGGAGGACGGCAGAAACCGCAGATCGCCACGAGTTGTACGAGTTGTCGGTTCAAAATGTTGAAGGCGAGGTTGAGCTGGTTCAACAATTTTTCTCAGATCTTGGGGAGGGGGTTTGCAGCCGAATTCGTGAAGATTTTTGTGGTACCGGTCAATTTTCAGCAGCCTGGGCCAAGTCCGACCCAAGTCGATCCGCGGTTGGTGTTGATCTTGATGCAGAGGTTTTGGAATGGGGCCGGGGCAAACTCGAAGAACGTCTGGATGAGGAAACGCAGAATCGGGTGGAACTTCTTGAAGGCGATGTGCTGCAGGTCACCGGCAATCCGGTTGACGCGGTCTTGGCGACCAACTTTTCGTACTACTTGTTCAAAACAAGATCAGAACTCAAAAACTATTTCATGACCGCCCGGAAACACATTCGTCCTGGAGGAATCTTCATCATGGATGCCTATGGGGGAAGTGAGAGTTTTGAAGAACAAGAAGAAGAACGTGACTTGGATGGGTTCATCTACGTGTGGGATCAAAACCATTACAACCCCATCACTGGCGATGTGATCAACCACATCCACTTCCGGTTCCCTGATGGGACCGAGATGAATAAAGCCTTCACCTACGAGTGGCGACTTTGGACACTTCCAGAACTTCAAGAATTATTGCTTGAGGCAGGTTTTCGATCAGTCAATGTGTACTGGGAAGGAACCATTGAGGAGGGTGACGAAGAGGGGGAAGGCGATGGTGAATTTAAGCAGACAAGGGTCGGTGAAGCATGCCAGGGGTGGATTGCTTACCTCGTGGCCCAGCCGTGAAGTTTGTTTTTTCACCACCTGAACCTCAATATCAAGACCACGCCAAATCACTTCTTTTTACAGAACATTGTGTTCTAGAAGGTGATCCCAATCATGATGCGTTGTTGGATTTAAACAACGATGGATTGGGAATTCATGAACCCAAACGGTGGGATCAGCCAAAATTTATTGTTGATTTCACCACCATGGATATCCGAACGGGTGCAGGGAACGTTTCTCGAAAGCAGCCATTAGCACGGGCGGTGGGGCGTCAGTCTGAGCGAGTTCTTGATTTAACATCAGGCTTAGGTGCTGACACCAGTCTTTTGGCTGGAATGGGATACCAAGTTGAGTGCCGAGAACGTCACCCGATCCTTTACGCCCTTTTCCAAGATGCACTTGAAAGGGCCGCACAGCACCCTATGTATTCCACTGCTATTTCAGACAACATTCGTTTACAGCTTGGAGACGCAAGAGATGTTGGATCATCTTTTCTTCGGGCGTTTGATGCTGTTTATGTTGACCCCATGTACCCCCCAAAAAAGTCGAAGGCAGCGCCACCCCGTCGAGCCAAACTTCTTCAAATGATTGCAGGTGAGGACCTTGACCAACACGACTTATTTCTATGGGTCCGAGAGCACGCCAAACGCATGGTGGTGAAAAGACCAAGGCATGCTTCCCCAGCCTTAGAGGAACCACCTCACCATCAAGTTGAATCCAAAATGGTTCGATGGGATGTGTGGTTGAACCAACCAGAATCCACCTGAAGTGGAGCGTATGGGACTCGAACCCATAACCCCTGCCTTGCAAAAGCAGTGCTCTCCCAATTGAGCTAACGCCCCAAATGTCGAATCGCCATTGTACAACTCACAAGCTGAGGGCGAAGGCTCCTTATTCACCACCCAAAACTTCAAGGGTGCCAACTGTTTGAAGTTGTGGCACTCCAAGCAAACTGGGTCCTCGATTTCCAGAGATCCCAATCATGGCTTGGTTCCGAGAAAGTTGCCACAACTGCTCACTGAGGGGGCCTTTTGGGTTCAAATAAACGATTGTGCGCTGGGAAACAGGGTCCCGCAATCGGAGGAGCAGAGGTCGGGGGCGGCCGTTTGCCCCCGGCTTCCCGTCGTAAGCTTTTGAAGCCGACAGGATTCCAACAAAATCCAAATCAGTGCGGCTCAAAGCCAATTTTTGGCGGGCCGCAACATCATTCTCAAGTTGTCCCAACCGAGCTTGCAACTCGATAAATTTCTGTTCTTCTTCTTGAAGCAAGACAAACAAATCAATGGCTTCCAAAAGGCGTTTGGCTTGTCCGGAAACAATTTCGTTCACAGTTTGGTTGGCAAGGGATTCAAACTCTCGGCGCAACGGGTTGGGTTCAGCTTCCAAAATCGGACCACCCACCATTGCTTTCCAGGCAGACTCTAAAGATGACCACGCTTCGGGGATCGAAACCGGGGTGCCATCCCAAACCGTGTTGTTGGTGGGTGGATCAACCGGCTCTTCAAGGATTTCTGGCTCAGTTTGCTCGGGCGAGGTGGTTTCAATTGGGTCAACTTGCACCTCACCCTGTTTGTTGGATTCTTCTTCTTGTTGAAGACGCCCTTTTTCAAGCTTAAGAACCTCTTGTTGGCGTTTAAGTTCCTCCTCCTCCTTGATTCGCTTCTCTTCAGCCAACCGTTGAGCTTCTTCTTCTTTTCGTCGAATCTCTTCCTCTTGGGCCAAACGTCTTTCTTCAGCCTCTTTTTGTTGTTGTTTGATCCGCTCCTCTTCTGCCTTCTTCTTTTTCTCTTTTTGCTCTTCTTCTGCTCGGCGTTGCTCCTCAGCCTGTTGACGGAATTTCAAAATAGTGTCTTCACTCGTTTGTGCTTGAAACAGGGGGTTTTTTGACTTTTGAATCCATGATGCCTCATCTGTAAGTGCATCATCAAGATTTGATCGAAGAACAAATGCGTACGAGGATTCAGGCATGGCAATCTCCAAAACCGTGCGCTGGATAGCCCGCTCATTTTCAACACTAACACCAAGCACTTTGTATACCTGACCAGCGGTCAACGACGCCCCTTTGTATCGACTGGTCGATTTACCATCTTCCACCCCAATCTCTCGCAACGCTGCCCGATCTCCCTTGCGGGCGGTGTACGTCATCGCCTCTTCATCAAATGCTTCTGAGGTTGTGTTGATCAACTCGATATCACAAGTGATGTTTTCAAAAGTTCCAAGTTCTCCCCCACCAAGTTTCACCGCCACAAACTGGCCATAATTTTCTTCAGGGAACGATCGAACAACGGCTCCCTCAGGAAGTACCGCGATCTCGTAATACGACAGATCGGCTCCTGACCGGACCAGGCATGTTTTGGTGGTCACCATCAATTCAGAGCCCGTGTTGGGATCGAGGGAAATTCCGAAAGCAATCAAAAAGAGGGTTGTGAAGGTAGACATGGTGGTTCTCGCAATGAAAATCGTACGATTCCAGTATGGCACATCGGCTCGGGACAAGCGCTTCAGACATTGTGGCCGCGGTTGATTATCTCCGCTCGGGTGGGGTTGTGGGGGTCCCCACCGAAACCGTGTATGGATTGGCGGCCTCAGCGTTCGATATTGATGCCATTTCAGAGATTTATCGCTTAAAAAACAGGCCGGCGAACAACCCCCTCATCCTTCATATTCACCATCCAAGCCAAATAGAGCGGCTGGCTGACACGATCCCCGAGACGCTTCCTCAAATTGTGGATCAATTTTGGCCAGGACCCCTCACGGTTGTTTTGAAAGCCCGACCAGATGTTCCGGCAATTGTGCGGGGCGGGGGTGACACGGTGGGGATCCGGATACCCAACCACCCCACTTTTTTACAGCTGCTGGCCAGCATCAATGAACCATTGGCAGCTCCCAGCGCCAATCGGTCCAATCATGTTTCACCCACAACAGCCGCCCATGTTGAGAGTGATTTTCCAACCGAATCTTTCCCTATTTTGGATGCGGGACCAACTACCACAGGTTTGGAATCAACAGTTCTCTCGCTGGTTGGTCCTCCAACTGTCCTGCGTCTTGGATCCACGTCAATCACAGCTTTGCGTGAGATTTTGCCTGACGTCACAATCGATCTTCCTGATCAACAAATTGAGTCACCAGGGACCTCCAAACGCCACTATGCCCCCAAAACACCATTCCACATCTGGTCCGATCAAAAAATCACCAACGAAGATGGTGTCTTGCTTTTTGGGGGACCGCCTCCTGAGCAAGCAGCCCATGTTTGGGATTTAGGTGATGACCCCACCCAGGCGGGCAAGAAGCTGTATGCCACGCTGCGAGAAATGGATCAAACACAACTTCGCGTGTTGTATGTGGTATTGCCCAACGAGAAGAAGTTGATGCAAGATGACTGGCTTGCCATTATGGATCGGCTGCGCCGCGCCACCCAGTCAAAATGATGATGTCTGCACTACCAAGCAAATCTTGTGGCAAATCGTTGCTTTGATCCGGCACCAGGTTGATGGTCAACACATCATCAGAAGGCCGATGGTGGTTGTATTCCAACACGGTCCCACCTCGTTCAACCACGTGAAAAGCGCCAACCAAAAGAATGGCAGGTTGTGCCCCTGAAGCGCGCAGATCAGCCACACTTTTCCCCATCGAAGCATCCCAAATGCGTTGGGCGAGAAAAAACGCCTCACCAGCAGTGGGATCAAAATCATCGCCCATCAAGTCAAAAAACTTTTTTCGATACAAAGAATCATCAACATTTGATGGCAAATCAAACCAGAGAGATCTTGGTCGGCCGGTGGGGAGGGCGGATTCACCTTCAATTCTCGCATGTCTCACGTATCTACGCGGGGCATTGGCCGCAATTACCTGGCCCCCACGGCCCAAAACGACATCAATGGCTGGTTGGTAAAAGTCATCCCACGTTTCAGGGCCAGCCCAATTGGTGCTCTCAGTGAGTTCTCGAAACGTGACCTGATCAATGACCCCATCTTGAAAATCATCCAATAAGGGTTGCTCATCACGTTCCAGCATCTCAAGAGCAAGACCTGATGTTGCCGGTGCATCTTCCAAGATCGCATGCTGCACCAAATGGCCCAACAGGTCATCGTGCTGTTCCCCAAGCATGACAGCATCAGCTCGACTTACTCTTTCAAGCAAAGTCCCCCAACGGATGGGTATCCCGCTTTCTCCATCAAACACCGAACAAGATCTTGGGGGAGGGGGTGTACTGGTGGAGGTCACCATCGAACTGGAGCAACCCACCAAACAAAGAATTCCAGTCAATCGGTACATCATCGTGAACACCCACTCATGGTCCCCAATTGGGTGAGATTTTGGCACCAGGATACGAGAGTGCCAAAATTTCACGCCAACTCACACCTTTACTGGCCCTTGCTTCAGCCCCAAACTGGCACAAGCCAACACCATGTCCAAAACCAGCTCCATCCAGAGTGAGCACTCCCCGTCTAGATTCACTCTTCAAGATCCACCCAGAGAACGCTTTCCCCCCCAAAGCAGTGATATGACCTCGTAACGCTTCTGGCGTCAGGTCGGCAGTGGCCCCTTTTACATCTTGCAGTTGGAGTTTGATCGCTCTTCCCCAAGGGTTGGTTCGAATGGGTTTGATAGATCGAACGGTTTGCAAGCCAACTCGATTTCCAAGCAACCTCCCCGAGACTTCAGTTGTCCAGCGGTACCTCTTGCTTGCTTGACATGGGCAAGGTCGGCCCTGCCCGGATAGTGGGGCAATAGCATTTGAGGTTGCGGCAAAAGTGTCTGATGCACGGGCGGGGCGACCTCCACAACAAGAGGAGTAATACGTACACAGGATGTGGTTGTTCCAGGTAAGAACCTGGCCCCGGGTTGATTTGACAGCGTCCAATGCGATTGGTCGTACTTCCCCACCAGCAAAAGCTTGGTCACTGGGACTGGCTCGAACATGCCAAAACTTCCCCCGCCGATCTTGCATTTTCACCAATGAGAAAGAACGGGCCGCGACCGCGAGAGCGCGGTATGTGTTTGGATGCCAATTTGGATACAACTCACGCTGCAGAACGCCTGGAAGGTACGTCTCTAGATCAAAAGTGCCAACCACTTCCAACCGATCCCCTTCAATCCGCATGGAAAGTGATGTGGTGGGAAAAATTTCTGTGTTGACCGTCATTGATTCAGAAGAAGTGAGCTGAAACACATCGGATTGCTGTTCCACCAAAACGGTTGCCCCACGTCGCAGCACCCAGTTGGTCTGGGTTCCTTTCTGAGAGCAAGAGACGGTCAACTCTCCAGCGTAAGGCTTCCCTTTCAACCGAGTGATGGTGGAAGGGGCGCCCACATTGCAATTGAATTCAGCAAGATCAAGCAGCCGAACCTGAATTTCCGGTTCTGTGGTCAAACTTCGATTCGGAAGATTGAAAGACTCTTGGGGTTTGGTGCTTTGCGTGCAACCCCACAACACCACCAAACCAACAAGTCTGCCTACGAATCCCAAGGTGTGACGACGTGACAGGAAACCTTCACCCATGAAGGCATCATCACTTCCCCAGTCTATTTCTGCCAGTTGGCGGGTTACCCAAGCTTCCGCAGGGAGAGGTTGTGGAGCTCAAGTCTCTCTTTGATTTCATCCAAACTGGTGGAGCCAAAGTTTTTGACCCCCATCAATTCCGCTTCGGTGCGCATGGCCAAGTCGCCAATGGTGCCAATCCCAAGAAGTTGGAGTGCTTTCCGAGCCCGGACCGACAAATCCAAACTTGAAATAGGCTTGTTCAACACGTGATCTGGTGCCAAACCTTTGAGTTCTTCGAACGCATCGTTTGGGTTGCGACGGAGTTGACCATCAACCCCCTGACCCAAACGCAAACCTTTGCTGGAAAGCATGTTTTTGATTTCCACCAGACTGGTTTCACCGAAGTTCCGGTAGGAAAGCAATTCTGCCTCACTGACTTTCAAGAGATCTCCCAAAGTCCGAATATTCATCTTCTTCAGACAGTTCCGGGCCCGGACCGACAATTCAAAGTCGGTGACAGGGGTGTCAAGCATCGTGTTGAATCGACCTTGATCACGCTCAGTGTCTTCATCAAAGAGCATGGACTCGCTGGCTTCACAGTCCCTTTGGAACATGCGGGCTCTGGGGTGGTTGGGATTTGATTCCAAGACGGGACGGAGGATCCGCATGGCTTCGTCGTATTCCCCACGATCCTCAAGGAGAATTGCCAGATTGATCAATGCGTTGATGTGTGGTTGCTCATCCGCGGCGAGCGATTGGTAGAGCGACAACGCCTCTTCTTCTTCACCCATCAAATCCAGCAACCAAGCCAATCGAAAGCGGGATTCGGTCAATGGACTTTCAGCGACTGCTTCACGGTACGCCTCAATGGCGGAGATCCGGTCTCCTTCAGCCTCAGCGGTCAATCCGCGTTGGTGGAGTTCTTGCGCTTTGGCGACATCTCCCTCGCCAATGACGAGGTCTTCAGTATTGGTGCTCATCGAAATTCAGTCCTCATGGGGTCAAAATGTCCAAGCGGTCAGGCTGGACGAACGGGACATCATAGGTGCAGCAAAATATTCGTCAACCAACACTGGCGTGACCAGTGTCTATAAGTTTGATATTTCGCCACACCCCCGATTTCCACCGCCAAGCCATCGCCACACCCAACGCCAGGATGTACATCGTCGCGGCGATCCAAGGCCCCAAAGAGGCACTTTCTGGGATCAGCCAAAGCGAGAGGTAGCCCCCCCCCATCAATATGGTCCATTGGAGTGCCACCATGATCACCCCGGGCCAGGTGGTGTCCCCCGCACCCCGGAGGGCTCCTGACAACACAATCCCAACCGCATCCAAGGTTTGCCAAAAAGCGGCACAAAGCAACATCCACCGACCCAGTCTGGTGATTTCCAATCGGGTGGCTTCCGGGGTGCCCTCATTGATAAAGATTCCAATCAAGGGCTCATACAACGTGGCGAACACCAGACCCCAAAGGCTCATGTACACAATCCCAATTTTGAGGGTGACCCGAACTCTTGATTGAGCTTCATCAGAGCAACCCTCACCAATGAGGCGGCCCACAATTGAGGTGATGGCTACCGAAAATCCAACCGCAGGCATAAATGAAAGATGCATGTAACGCATGGCAATCCAAGAAGCAGTCATGTGCTCAGATCCAAAGCGACCCACCAAGGCGGTCATGAACCAAGCCCAACAGACGAGTTCACTTCCCCACGAGAGGGATGCTGGCCAACCCCGGCGGAACAACTCGCGGCATGCTGAAAAATGCCATCCTCGTGCGGACATCAGGTGAAAATTGTTTTTTGTCTTGGCTAAGAAGAGGGCCGTCATGGGGATGATGGCTTCCATAATGGATCCAATTACGGTTCCCCATGCCGCTCCAGCAACCCCCAGTTGTGGCGCCATAGCCACACCAGGAAGTCCCAATGCAGGAAGACCAGTTTCACCGAAAATCAAAGCGTATGAAGCGATCAGATTGGTCAGGTTGCCAACCAAAGCCGACACCGTGACAACCTTTGGTCGATGCAATCCAAAAAAACAGTTGTGACTCAAGCGACCCAACAAACTGAACAACCCACCAACCAGCAGGATTTGTCCATAAGCCACTTCCTTCTTCACCAAACTGGGCTGCCCCAACTCACCATGAATGTGTTCAAAGAACCAAGGAAGAGCGGCCGCCAAAGGCAACATCACCACCAACCACCACATCAAGGAGAGCCACAAGCCTGCCCAAGCAAACTTTGCTCCACGATTGGCGTCCCCAGCGCCCAAATGTTGACTAACAAACGTGTTCACCAAAGACAAAGTCCCAGCGGCAATAGAGATTGGGGCAAAAGCCCATACCCCAGCATTGCCTTGAGCCGCCACATCTTCAGTCCCCACTTGACCCAACAAAACGGCATCAACGAATTGCATCACGGTGTAACTGGTCATCGTGATGACGGTGGGCCAAGCAAGTCGCCAAACTTCACTCAGGGGGCTTTCTGGACGGTTCACGCTGCTCATCAAGATCAAAGATTGTAAGTTGAGGATCCAAGTACACCCCTCAGATCAAGGAATACCGCATGCCATTCCATCGATTTCACCACCTCACGGTTGCCTTGTTGTTGGCGACAACCCCATCTTTGAGCGCTGAAGCCCTTTCAGTGAAGCCTTTGACAAAATCTCAGCAGCTTCCACTGTCCAAGAAAGATCGGGCCGCCCAGGAGGTGAACTTGGGTTGGATTCCTCCAGCCCTAGCGGGTGAAGGTTTGAAGTGGATGGGTCTCGAGGGTGAGGTTCCCTCTTGGGAAGATCTTCGTGGGCAAGTTATTGTCTTGCAGTCTTTCCGAGCCCCATCCCCCCAAATTTCGAAAGTCCGTGAGGCTATCGAGGGTCTTGGTTCAACTGACGTGTTGTTCCTGCCAGTTCACACCCCTGATCGAGCCGAACGATTCGATGGAGACAAGAAGCTGTCTGTAGGGTTGGATCAAATTCCAGTGTTGGTGGACAACCACGGTGAACTCTGCGATCGATTTGGTTTTCGCCGCAAGACCACCAATGTGATTATTGATCGTCGAGGAGTGGTGTCAGCGGTTGGTGTGCGGACTGAAGCGTTGAACGCACTTTTGCAAGAGATGCTTGCGGTTTCCAAAGAGGAAGCAATGGAGGCGGAGCCAAAAAAGCGAAGTGCGCCAAAAACTTCAGATTATCCCCCTCATAATCCACAAGTTGGGAGCGCCACAAACCGTCAAGGGGAGGATGCTCCAGAATTCTCAGTTGCTCAGTGGGTCAGCAAACGCCCAGACCTGCAGAACAAAACAGTTGTGATTGATTTTTGGGCCACTTGGTGCGGTCCCTGCCGCGCGGCCATCCCCCATATGAACGAATTGCAACAAGCTTTTTCCGATGATTTGGTGTGCGTCGGCGTGAGCAACGAATCGCCAGATGCTTTCAAGCAAGGCATGTCCTCTCGACAACTCAATAAACCAAACACGTTCTCTTATTCATTGGCTTTGGACCCTTCAGCCAAAATGCAGCGGCACTTTGGGGTGAGGGGAATTCCACACTGTGTGGTGATCTCACCCGACGGCAAGGTTCGTTGGCAAGGCCACCCATCTGGTTTGGACTCGGAAAAATTGGGAGCGATTGTCAAAGCTGGGCGTGGTGCAGGGGGGACATTTGAACCTTACTGGACGAAAAACAAGCGGTAATTGTTACAGCAGCGTCAACAAAATCAAAATATCTGAGAAGCCAACATCATTGTTCCCATCGAGATCTTCTGGGCAACCAGAGCATGGCCCCCATCCTGAAAGCAGGATGAGAAGGTCGTTGAAGTTCACCAGGCCATCGCCATTGAAATCACCAACCACCGTAGAGCCGACTGTTAACTCAAGGGAAAGACCAAAAACACTTTCTGTTTGGCCGGGAATATCTTCATCTCGAGTTTGGAACACCAAGCCGTTTGTGAACTCTCCGGGT
Source organism: Phycisphaerae bacterium (assembly GCA_002705085.1). GTDB lineage: Bacteria > Planctomycetota > Phycisphaerae > Phycisphaerales > SM1A02 > UBA8653. Next base: position 36,863 of record PAHO01000045.1, read on the forward strand.
TGAGAGGCGTCGACCAGAAGTCTGATTTGACCAGATTCGCTCCCTAAATTGTTTGGCACCTGCAAGACTTCTAAAACAGGTGGCATTGGGGGAGCCAAAAGATCACCCAAAAACAAACGGGATTGCAAAGCATCAAACCCAAAGTTCCAAATATCAATTTCCAGAACAACTGGGTCTAGGCTGACCTCCAGAGAGGCGCTGATAACCCCGCCGGGCAAAAAAGTGTCTTCGGAAAGCGAAGCACGAGACGGCCGAACACACGTCCAACTCATTGGGTAGGCGCCAAGACCTCCAGTACCTTCAACTGGTGAACTTAAGGACACTGTGCCGCTCTGTGGCCCAACTGTTGACGCCTCAACCGGAAGGCTGGTCAATGTGGAGCCAAGAACGGGGGTTGTTCCTGATCGTTCCCCATTGACCCCGCCATTGCCTTCAATGCTCCACTCCAAGGTGGAGGATCCAGATTCGACAACCGCCGGTGTGGTGTGGTTCACCCGAAAAGGGGCTTGGGGGTTTGGTCCCTGGACCACCCGATCAAAATCAGCCGAAACCGACCCAATTGGGGGCAGAGAGAAATCCACCACCACTGGAATGTGGTCGGCTCCATCATGCAATGCGTCGGCCAGTTGGTTGCTTCTTGAGACCTCACCCGGGAAGTAGAAGTTGTTTCCACTATTGATGGCAATGTTGTAGTGCTGTCCATCATTCCCAAGAGCTCGGTAGGTTCCTGGAATCAATACAACCCCGTTCCCCTCCTGGGTTTCTTGACTGCTGAAAATGAAATCAAACCGATCATCCAACCCTCCGCCAACCAGGCCATTGCTACTGGATGTGCTTCGTGGGCTTTGGGTGTGCTTGATGGCATTCCCTGATCCAGACCATGATCCACTTCCCAGCGGATCAACAATCGCATTGGTTCCACTGGTGTTGGCGATCAACGCATAACCAGACTCAGAGTTTGAGTAGAAGTTGAAATCTCCTCCCCAAATGATGTTTGCATTGCTAGGGAGCGTTGCAATGTTGTTCAAGATGGTTTGGGTTCCACTTTCTCTTTCATCTTCATTGCTCGAGCCTTGACTCGCTTTGAGGTGACAGGAATACACCCAGAAACCAGTTGAACCATTGGTGGCATCGAGGGTGAATCGCCACCGGTCGCTGAATCGTCCGGCCCCAGTAAAGAGATCTCGATGATCACCAATTGATTCAGTGAGCAACTCACCCCGGTAGATGCACGCTTGGGCTCCACCTGTATCTGAGTTGGTGTAGGTCGCGATGCGCCATGTTGGTCCAGGAACTTCTGCATTCAACAGGTTGCGAATCGTGACTTCATCACCCTCGTTGACTTCTTGAAGAAGCAAAATTGCTGGTGGGGTTGACCACCCAGGTGTGTCGTCTTCAGCGATTTCAGCCAAGATGTTCCGGATGGCTGAAAGGTCACCTCTCAAGGCGGCACAATTCCAGCTTGCGACCCGAAGTTGCGCCTCAGAGACCCCAGTAAGGCACAGGATGAGCAATAAAGCAATTTTCCGGGGTGCTGGGGGCATGTCACCAATGTAGAACGAAGATGGTCGATCACAACCGACTTTCTACACGGACCTAGGATAAGAACATGGAACCAGCAGCCATCCGCCGTCCCGATCCAGAAACCGTCACGATCTCGGGCTACGAAGTCGATCGCCGATACGGCCCAGACACGGTGCCAACGACAAACCTGAACGACGCGAGCCAACCCCATCCACGTATTGGTGAACCTGGGCAGTACCCATTCACCCGTGGCATCCACGAAGGGATGTACCGAACCCGTCTGTGGACCATGCGTCAATTTGCCGGGTTTGGTTCTGCTGATGACACCAACCGGCGATTCAAATACTTGCTGGAAAACGCCCGAGGGACGAAGGCGAACACTGGCCTTTCTACCGCGTTCGATCTTCCCACCCTCATGGGTCGCGATTCAGATGATCCATTGAGTGCGGGTGAGGTTGGTCGCTGTGGAGTTGCGATCGACACGATCGAAGACATGGAGAGGTTGTATGCCGACATCCCCCTCAACAAGGTCACGGTCTCCCAAACCATCAACGGACCGGCGGCGGTGATTTGGGCCATGTATCTTGCGATGGCGCGACGAAAAGGGTTCTCTTGGGATCACCTTGGTGGCACGTTGCAAAACGACATTTTGAAAGAGTTCCACAGTCAGAATGAGTTCATTTATCCCCCAGAAGCTTCGGTCAAACTGGTGGTGGACACCATCGAGCACCAAATGAACCATGTGCCGAGATGGAACAGTGTTTCTGTGTCTGGTTATCACATTCGGGAAGCTGGTTCAACCGCCGTCCAAGAGCTGGCTTTTACTCTCCGTGATGGCATGGAATATGTAGAAGCAGCCATACGCCGCGGGCTGGATGTTGATCATTTTGCTCCCCGACTTTCTTTCTTCTTCAACGCGCACAATGAGTTTTTTGAAGAGATTTGCAAAATTCGTGCGGCCCGTCGAATTTGGGCCACCGCCATGCGTGAGCGATTTGGTGCCAAATCAGAACGATCTTGGTGGATGCGAACCCATGTACAAACCGCAGGCTGTTCACTTACAGAACAGCAACCTTTGAACAATATTGTTCGAGTCGCCTACCAAGCGATGGCGGGTGTTCTTGGGGGTTGCCAAAGTCTGCATACAGATTCGATGGACGAAACCTTAGGTTTGCCCACTGAAACCGCAGTTCGGGTGGCGCTGCGAACCCAACAAATTTTGGCCCACGAAACTGGAATCCATCGCACCGTCGATCCGCTTGGAGGGTCGTGGTACGTCGAAGCGCTGACTGATCGTATGGAGGCCGACGCCAACGAGATCATCAGTGAGATTGACAACATGGGGGGTGTGGTCTCTGGAATCAATAAGGGGTATTTCCGCCGCGCCATTGCAGACGCTTCATATCGTCTTGGGCAAGAAATGGATGCTGGTGATCGAATTGTTGTCGGGATGAATGCCTATCACGATGGGAGTGAGGATCAACAAGTGGAAATCTTGCAAATCCCTCATCAAGTCGAAATTGATCAATGTGATCGTTTGGAGTCATTCAAGAAAAATCGAGACCACGATCTGGTTCAAGAGCAGCTTGATGTGTTGCGTTCGGATGCCAGAAGTGGCACCAACACCATGCCCGCTTTGGTCGAAGCTTCTGATGCTGGCGCCACGATGGGGGAAATGGTGCAAGCCCTCGCAGATGTTTTTGGTCGCTATTCCGGTGGACCGGAGTGGTGAACCTTCATTGGTTGCGATTGATCGGCGCGTAGCGATCGGGTCGGTCTCGAGACGAGGGCATGCTTCCAGCTTCACGCCGCCACCATTCAGGTGCAACCGGACGGTCACTTCGTGGTGTCAATTCAGCTGGGCCTTCGGCATATGCCACATCTTGCCTGACATCAATATCAATGCGAACACTGGCTGCATTGGGCACCGACAACGCATTTTGCATGCTTCCAGATCGAGTCCCGACGTCCCAAATTTGCCAACGCATCAGGTCTGGCGTTTGGACAGGGTCTTTACCCATTCCAGGCACAATGTCCCACGTCAGTTGCTTCCCAATCGGAACGTCAATCGAAACCAGGACCTCTCCGGATCGGATATCAACCAAAGTCACCGATTTTTGCACTCGCTCGGTCGATTCGATGGTGGTGGTGTCGCCGGTGCCCCGGAAGAGGGTGCCGCCGGGTTTGTGGAAGGAGCAGCCAACAAAGGCCAGAATGGTCAGCAGCATGATCAAACGCATGGATGTGTTATCGGCACTTCGGGGGGCTCAGCCTGTATTTTGGCGAAGTCCTAGGCTAGAGGTGCAATGAATTCTTCTATTCGCGTTGGTCACGGTTACGACTGCCATCGATTGGCTCTGCCCCCTGAAGGAGGCCTTTTGGTGTTGGGGGGGCTGCATCTTGAACACGAGAAGGGTCCGGTTGCCCATTCTGATGGTGATGCACTGCTCCACGCCGTAACAGATGCGGTCTTGGGCGCTTTGGGCCTTGACGATTTGGGTACCCAATTTCCCGACACTGACCCTCGTTGGCATGGGGCCTCATCCGATCATTTTTTGAGGGAGGCCATTCGCCAGGCTCATGATTTGGGCTGGAGGGTTGGCAATATGGATGCCACCGTGTTGTTGGAACGCCCACGACTTGCCCCTCACCGATCAGCCTTGCGAGAAAATCTGGCCAGACTGCTCGATGTTTCACCGGACCTCATCAACATCAAGGGCAAAAGTGGGGAAGGTCTTGGCCCTGTGGGTCAAGGCCAATTGGTTGAGGTGCACGCCACCGTTCTGATGCACAGATCGGATTGATCACACTTGAGGGGTGTCTGGTTGGCCAAGAGTGAAAGCCAATGCGCGACAAGCTTGTCCTCGATGGGACCGATCGTTTTTTTCTTCAGGAGACAATTCAGCACTGGTTCGGCCATCCGGAAGCATCAAGTGTGGGTCGTATCCGAACCCATTCTTCCCTCGAGGATCAGATGTGATGTGACCCTCCATCGTTCCCCGAGCCACATGTCGAATGAGACCGTCTGGTTCAGCAAGACACAACACACAGACAAATCGGGCCGATCGTTTTTCTTGAGGAATTGGCTCAATGGCTTGAACCAATTTTTTGTTGTTCGCGGCATCTCGAGTGGCCCGGTCGCCGTCTACTCCAGACCAACGGGCGCTGTGCACACCAGGGGCACCATCGAGAGCATCAACCACCAAACCTGAATCATCAGCCAACGTGGGGAGGCCACTCCAAGCGGCATACACCTTGGCCTTGATGGCCGCATTACCTTCAAAGTCAGGTGCATCCTCGACCGGTTCTTCCGGCAGGGGGCGTCCATTGGCAACATCTTGCAGGGTGCAGATGTGCCACCCCAGTGGTGCAAGGGTGCTGGCGACCTCTTTCACTTTGTGAGGATTTGATGTTGCCAACAACAATGTGTTCACGGGCGCTTCCAGCATTCTGGAACATCACCAAATTCAGCAACAATGGTGGACTTGAACCCGCCACGCCCCTTCCACATGGTCACAATCTGAAGCCATTTGGGCTGCATGCATTCCACCATGTCATCGCGCAAACGATTGGTCACCGCCTCGTAATAGATGCCCTCTTGGCGAAAGGATTGGCAGTACATCTTCAGACTTTTCAGTTCGACGCAGCATTCAGCGGGTTCGTACCGAAACAAAATCTCGCCAAAGTCTGGATGCCCCGTTTTGGGGCACACGCTGGTGAACTCCTCGTGGAGGTGCTCGATGACATAGGACGCATCACCAGGGTTGGTGAAAGTTTCAAGCAGGGATGGATCTGGCATTCCTCCATGGTACGCCAGCGAAGGGTGTCAATACTGCTTCATCCAAAACGTCGCCGACCGCCCCATGAGGCGGCCGGCATTGGAGGAAGAACGGAGGAATTCGAGACACATGAATCTCAATTGATTATGCGCGTGGTCTATGGAAGGTTCGGTGATGTTGGCGGAAACGCAGAAAATTTGTGATTTGCGTTGGTGCTGGCGCGCATCTAAAAACAAACGAACCCGCACCGGGCGGGTTCGTAAGTCTGGGTCCGGGTAGACCCGGTAAGGGAGGAGTCACACCAGAGCATCCAGTGGGGGTTCTGGAAGCCCTCGTGCCAAGAGACCCATGCAAAGTCTCTGTCACAACAGTCTTTTCGAGGGCTTTCTACAAGCGGTTTCAGATCTTTGAAAAGAATTATTGGTCAAGATCAAACCGCAACATCATGCGGGTGAGTTTGGGTTGATCAGGATTTGATCGCAAACTGTTGCGAAAGGCTGAGACGGCTTGGTCTCGATCGGTTTCGCTTTGGCGGTTCTTTTCGAGCCAACGATTCAAAGCGAGAATGCCCAAACCGTTCCAGGCTGGAGAGCAGTTTGGATCAAGAGATGTGGCCTCTTGGTAGGCCGTTTGACTGGCGTCATAGTCCCCCAATTTGAAGTAACACCAACCAATCCGCTCGTAAACTTCAGAGCTGGGCGACCTTCGATTCAAGACCAGAGCTGTGGCCAGAGCCCCTTCGTAGTCTCGGCATGCTGCATAGGCCTCGAGCAAACCCGACAAAAGGCTGAAGTCTCCCGGAGACCCTTCAATGGCCATGGTCCAGTGGGGGATTGAAGCAGAGGCTTGACCAACCCCCAAGAGGGACCTTGCGTACACCGTTCTCCCTTTCGCATTTTGAGGCTCCAAGCGAACGCATGACCTGGCATAGGGGAGAGCTGCTTCAGGCTGCCCACGCTCCAACTCCAATCGAGAGAGTTGGATCAACGGCTCTGCTTCATCTGGGGCAAGGGTCAGACAGCGGATCCAGAGCCGCTCAGCTTCCCTGGTTCGTCCGATTTGAGACAGGACATTCGCATGTCGCAAGACAGCTTGGGCGTTGTTTGGTTGCAACTCCACCGCGCGCCGCCATGACCGTTCGGCAGCCCATGGATTTTCCAGCCGCTCGTGGGTGTTGGCCAGACCCATATAAGCCTCGATCTGGCCAGGGCTGTTCAACAAAATTTCAGCAAAGGCCTCCAGTGCCTCTTCCAATTCCCCCTGGTCCAACAATTGTTCCGCTAGTTGCAGGGGCGTAAGGCGCGGCTGATTGGTTGCTTCGACCGGCGAAGTTATGACGGGGTCTTGGGCATTGAGATTCTTTCCAGCCAATGCCAGTTCAGGATCGGGGGAGGAGTCCTCGGTGCCAGCTTCTGGGATCTGGGTTGAAGTTTCTGATTTCGCGGTGGATGGGAGCTGGCTTGGCTCAGTCTGGATTGAACCGATCGAGCTTACGCGAGGCGCCTTGCAGCCAAATCCCAGAAATGTCCCCGCAAGAATGATTGAGATGGTTGCGGTTCGACCCATGAAGCCGTGATGGTAATTCGAATCGGTTAACATTCCATTTATGGTTCGCTCGAAATACTTCTTCGTTGCTTTTTCTTTGCTCCTTTTGGCCACCTTGTCGGCCTGTACTCCGTGGGCCACCTGGCCTCGCATCGAAGGCTCACCTTCGTTGAGTACCCCGACTTACCATCCGATTCCTCGTTTGTGTGTGTTGTCGGTGGGTGCGATCCGTGAGGAACTGGGAGATGAGTCACCTTTGGTGATCAACCAGCTCCCTGGATTGAATGAAAAAGAAGCGGAGGAGTTTATGGTCAACTTCCCCGGGGCGACCACACTCACCGAAGCAGGTCCTGCGTATCACTTGATGTCGGTTGAGGTTCGAGTGGTTGAAGCTCGAGTTGAAGTTCTGGTGCCCACTGAGACCGGAAAATGTGACCTCTGGTCGATCGAACTTAGCCAGCAGATTAAAAATTGGAAGGTGGAGAGTGTTCGCCGCTTCCGAGTGCAACGACCAGCTCCAGCTCCACGGATTCCCTACCCCGTCGAAGGCTGAATCCATTGAAATTCAGGTTGCGCTGATTAATTTGGTTGGTGCAATGGGTTGGGAGATAGGGCGCAAAGCCCAGGTGTTCACCAACCGATGACACAGGTGGAGATTCCACCATGTCCAAGACCGCCACCGAACGTTCTGTTGACTCGTTTCAGTCCACCCTTGGGCCACAGGTAGCCTTGTTGCTCAAACTGGCCAAAGTGGCGCAGTTGTCGATTCACAGTGCATCTTGCCGAATTGGCCGGGTGCAGCACACGCTTCGGCAACAAAATTCAACGTAAAGCGGCAAACTGGACCCATCGCTTCACGGCCCGTCGGCGGTAAGACTCGTCGATCAGCCAGCGGTCTGCGTTTGGACTCTCCGAGTTCAAACCTAAGGCCCACCCTGATCCTGATTGGGACCGCGGAGATGAAAATGTCTGGGATTCAGTTGACGCGGCTTGTCCAACCAAAGGAGAAAGCCCCAGTGCGTGTTGCAAGTTTTGGATCCCAATAAACCATCTTGTGCCGGGGGGAATGGGGTCTGTGCCGGCGGGATTGGGGTTGATACCTCGGGGATATAAGGCAAACAGCGCGCCTTGTTGACGGATGAACCACATTGTTCCATCCGAATCTTTGATCCTCTGAATCACACTGAGGTCATCGGTAGAGCGAAGGTCAACTCCTGGGGTGAAGAGATCCAATTGCAGGGGCGAATCATCTGTGGCCGAACCCACTCTTGATTGGGCGGATACTGCTGAAGTCAAACCGCTGACAACCAAAAACAGGGCGAGCTTGATCATTTTTTGTCATCAGTATCAAGGAACCGACGGAGTCGATTGGAATCCAATCGATACAGCTCAGCCGGGCGACCCCGACCCTCAGATTTGGTTTCGCCAAGGTCATCCAATGCCCCAAAGGCAATCAGTTCTGAGATACGTCTTCGGAAGTTTCCTCGATCGATGGTTTCATCGAGCATCAATTCAAAGAACTGACGGAGTTCTGGCAAAGTGAATGTTTTTGGGAGCAACATCGCCAGGGGGTGTGGACGCTCAGCGGGTTTGCTGTCGGCCGCCATTAGTTCATACAGACGGCCAATCCGTTCTTTGGAATCAGCTGACTCATCCAACAAGTCTTCGTCAGATGGCATTTGATCTGGAGCGGGAGATTCTGAACTGGTTTGCATGAACCCTCTCACGAAATCTCGACTCTGGGGCGGATCAATTGTTGCCTCCATGATGCGCTGCATGCGGCGCTGGAAGTGCCGTGCAACCGCACCGCCTCGGGCCAAATCATCAATACGCGCTCGCAACAAAGGTGGAGGAATGATGCGACGGGTCAATGGATCTTCAAGAACACGCCGAAGCAACCGGCCGATTCCAGCGGTGGCAATCTTGTCATGATCGAATCCCAAATTGGGGAGGTCTTCGATGTCAAACCAGCGGGCATCAGCCGCATCGGTGTTCGCCTGGAGTTGTTCAGCCTTGGGATCGTCACCAGGGACGACCGCCAGAAACGAAATACTGATGATCGGCCCACGTGGATCCCGCTTCGGTTCGGAATACACTTTCATTTGTTCGAGATGGAGGTGACGGATGTCGAAGCCTGTCTCTTCAATCATCTCTCGCGTGGCTGCCGCTGATACGGTTTCATCTGAACCAACGAACCCGCCGGGCAGCACCCACTGCCCCTGGAACGGGGGATATTTTCGCTTCACCAGCAAAATGTGCAGTCGTCCACCCACCAATCGGAAGGTTGCGATGTCGACCGCAACGGGGCGGGTGGGAATTGGGGGTGCATCGGATGAACGCATGGGATGAAGGTGCCAGATATTCACCGAATAGGCAAGGTTAAACTGACAACAACAAACAGTCTTGATGCGGGCCAACATAGAAACTCATCGCAACGAAAAGCCAAAAAAACCGCCTCAAAAGCCAAAAATCGATGTTTCGTAGAGAATTTGGAACAATTTGACAAAAAGACTTGAACCGTAGAAACATTTTTGTTATATTGATACTTAATTCATCACCAGAAGTGTTCTGGGTCACGGCAAATGTGCGAAATTGCCCTGGCTTGGAGCCACGTCCCAACTTCAGGTGTGCGGCGTATGCCCGCTTCACTTTGTTGGCTGGGGCCGTTCGTTGGTCTGACTGACGAACTTTGGCTTGGCTGTGTTTGGCTAGGCGTTTGGATCACTGGCGTACCTCGAATCTTTGGGATGTTCCAAATGGTTCGTGCCGCCTGTGGGGGCAACCAGCGGATCCCAGCGCTTTTTGGCAAACAGGCCTGCATTTTGAAGTGGTGAACAGATGGCATTTCATCGCCCATGGCGGTGGGGGCTATCGCATGGCCCGACCCCATGTTGGGGTCCATTTTTAGGAGTTCATCCCATGTCAGATTCATCTTCCACATCCAATTCATTTTCCATCAGTGGTCAAGTCACTTCTTGGCCACTGTCCGAGGAACGTCCGATGGCTTCCATCTTGATTGATTTGAAAGCTCCAGAGTTCCCAGCCAACACATCTCGGCCTGGTCTTGATGTCACTTTTGTTATTGATCGCTCAGGGTCCATGAGCGGTGGTCCACTTCAAGCAGCGACCAACGCTGTGGCGGACGTCTTGGAAACACTGCCCAAAGGCGACCGCTCAGGGGTGGTCTTGTTTGATTCATCCGTTGAAACCATGCTGGACGCCACTGCTGGCGGGGAGGGGCAGGCCCGGAAGCAAACCGCCGATCTTCTCCGACAAGTTTGTCCAGGGGGCTGCACTTTTCTCAGCGGAGGTTGGACCGCCGGAGCCAATCAATTGTCCAAGTTGGCTGAAGGCTCCGATGCAGAAGGTCGGGTTCGGCAGGTCATCCTCCTGACCGATGGTCATGGCAACGAGGGAGAAACCAACCCAGAGCAGTTGCACGCTCATGCCGACCGCGCCCTTCAACAAAGCGTTCAAACCAGCTGCATTGGTGTTGGTGACCATTACATGCCGTTGCAGGTGCAGGCGTTGGCCGACGGAGGGGCAGGACGATTGCACCATGCGACCGACAAACATGAGCTGGTCCAAGCACTCCTTGAAGAAGTTCAATCTGCTGGACACATGATGCTTTCTCAAGCCACTTTGGTGGTTGATATTCCGGAGGGTCTGCAGGTGGAATGCTACGGCGTGAATGGTTTGCACCGCCGGCCTGACGCTCTTGAAATCCCTGTTGGTGGCATGTTGGCCGGGGCAACACGAACCATTGCGTTGTTTGTGAGCCGGTCCGATTCGGACTCTTCTTCGGAAAAAGAAAAGCTTCCGACGGTCTTGAAGATGCAGTGGAAAGGCAAGCCCGTGCATGAGGATCAGGAGCCACTCAATCTCCACTATGAGCTTGAGTTGCAAGAACAACCGGTGAACCTATCACTGGTGGATCAAGCCGCGAAGGTGTGGTCCAGTGCGATGATGAACCATTACGCCAGCCGAGAACATGTCCAGTTTGACGCGTCAGCATTTGATCAAACGCTTTCTATGTTCCAGAAGTTTGTGCAAGGCACCGACCAAGCAGAATCTCTCGTGGGTGATCTTCAGGTGATGAAGGAGCGTCTCCAGTACGGCTGGGCCTCATCCTCTCGTCGTGAACTTGCGGCATTGTCCAGAAAAGACTTCCTGAACGAGTATGACGTCCGACTTGCCAAGATGTCCAAAGCCTCGATGCTTCGTGATGCCGACGATTCGATGTACTACAACAAGCGAGTTCGCCATTTGGAGGCCCAGCTTGCTCGACTTGACCAACAGATCTTGAGCGCAAAACCATCCGAACGTGCCGAGTTGAATAAGGATCGTGCCCGCTTGGTTGACATGATTGAAATCTCGAAATCAAAATCCCGTCGCTGAATTTTGTGCGGGTCTACCGCGCAACAAAGACAGGCCAACCCATGGATGGGTTGGACTCCAACCGGCCCCGGTCTTCGGACTGGGGCCGGTTTTCGTTTGGATTCTTCCGTCGGTCTTAAGGTGCTTCTTGAGCAAGTCGCTCAAGGACTGGCTCATCACCAGGTGGCATTTTGAAATCATGCAACTCTCTGGGCCACACCCACCGAAGTTCTTGGTGGTACAACGGCTTCGGAGATTGGTTGATGGCGATTTCGAAGAAGTGAAGTTTGAAGCGTGGGTCAATGGTGATGACCTCAGCTTCGGCCCTGAAGACTCCGACGACACCAAGCTCTTCTTCAACCTCCCGAATCACCGCTTGTCGCGGCAATTCACCTGGTTCCACGCCACCACCAGGAAATTCCCAGTATCCGGGCAATGATCCTTCCTCTTGTCGTTGTCCGATGAGGATTTGACCGGCATCGTTTCGGATAATGGCGCAGGCAACTTCTTTGGGCATGACAAGAGAGGCTATCGGATTGGGGAATGGCTTGCGAGTGGGCTGGGACCAAGAAACAAGGCTTCACCCGGGTTGAAGCCTTGTTTGTGATGGTTGGGATGTCCCCCCCGAGCAGTGGGCGGCATGTGTCACGCCCCAGAGAAGGGCACGTGAGAGTCATGGAGGATGATCTTCAAATCCCCGTTGCTGTCACGCGTGTACCCGAACGAATATTCCACTTTCACGACATCACTTCCGTCGTGTGGTGTGAAGTAGTAGTTGCCCATGGCAAGCCCGGTGTCTCCGATGATGGTGGTGCCAATGTTCTCCCAACGGACATCAGTCCATGGCTTGATGGCAAATCCATGATCTTCTGGGAATTCGTCGTTGCCCCCAACGAAATAAGAGAGGGCCGCTTCAAAATCGAGACGAAATTGTTTGATCGAAGCGAGGGTGGGCTTGAAGAGCACCTTTCCTTCTTGGTAGTTGTAGAAGGTGTTGATGTGGTGCTCAGCGGCCGCCTTGTAGTCACCCTTTTCGAGGAAGACTCGACCAATATTGATGATGCCCTCTCCCCATTTTTTTTGTGCTTCAAGGATCTGCTCTTCCGTCATCATGCCATGTGCTCCGTTGACTTCTCAAAATGATTGCCCAAACCACAAGAGGTGTGGTTTTTGATTTCGGCTGACAAGTTTATCCAGCGCGAGGTTCGGTTGAAGGCCATTCAGGTGGAAAGACAGGGTAATCAAGAGGGTGCTTTTCGACTTTTGAGCCACAAGTAGGCAGGGAGTGAGCCGCATACCGAGCCGGTCACCCACCCCAAGACCGATCCCCAAAGAGCACCGGCCCATGGCATGCTGAACGCGCAGGTCAAGGCGTAGATCGAGACGGCCACAGAACCAAGCATCATCGGCCCCGAGGCGCCAATCGGTATCGCTTTGCCTTGGGCCATCCAGGTTGCCAACATGCTGGTTAAAAAGATGGCCGGGAAGACCGACGCCATTCCAGCGGCCGTCATCCAGCCTGCTCGACCCAGGGCAACGCCGGCAGCGATGGCCGCTCCCGCGCCAACGCCACGAAGCAACAACACCCGCAAGCCGACTCGACGATTCCCTTTGGGAGCGGGTGGTGCGTTGTGGCAGGCGCGAACGCCCAGAATCACGGTGGCCACCAGTGCGGCCACACCCACCAGCACATCTCGGGCCATATTGGGAGCAAGAGCTTCTCGAACCAAAACCAAGATCAAAGCCGCAAAGATCCAAAATCCAAGCGATAGACCCAAGGTTTCCATCAAGGCGGTTGATCGATCCCCAGCCTGAATGGGCCAAACCCTCCAAACCCCCAAAAAGGCTGCGTTCAACAACATCCCAAGCGGAATGGCAGACATGGCGGTGGCGAAGACCTCTGGTGTGGGGTCCGCGTGGAAAAGCCCCATTGAAGCGGGAACCACCGTGAGAGGGAGGGTGCCCAAGATGCCTCCAAGCTGGCCACCCAAACGTTCAATCGCCAAGGTCACCAATATGGCTGCCAAGGCGGCTGCCAATCCGGGAACCAAGATGGGGAGCAGATCATTCATTGACGAAGCGGATACGTTAGGACCGATTCATGGGGAAGCCAAATTGGGAGACCGTTCCGAATGTTTGTAGTTGCATTGTCGATGGCACTGGCCGCAAACCATGAGATTGATCCCGCTGGGGCCCAATCGGCCCTGACTGTGGGAGATGGCCAGTATCAACTGGAAAGCACCGTCATTGGTTGGAATCGAACGGGTGTCACCGGACTGATGGGTCGACAGAAGAGCCTCGCCTTGGGGATCACCACCCTGCGTATTGGGGTGGACGATGATTTTGAGTATCAGGTCGCCTTCAATGGTGTCGTCATCGATGATGAGCGTGCCGGCCAATCTGAGCAGAGCAACGGCATCAACGACACCATCGTGGCCGCAAAATGGAATTTGTGGGGGCAAAGTGGCTCACCGACTGCTTTCGCCATCCGTGGTGCTTTGGGATTGCCCACATCAGATTTACCCACAGCCGGCGATGACGTTGACATCATGCTCAACGCCACTTGGCATCGTCGATACCGAAGTGGTCAACAATTGGAAGTTCGACTTGATCTTGGCAACCAAGACAACAATGGCCGATTTGAAGAGACTGGCGGATTGGCTGTGAACTGGTTCGAGCCCACTTCATTTGGGGGTTGGACGTTTGACCTCAACAACCAGGGTCTTCTTTTTGGTACGGATTACCAGCCAACGGTGAGCTTCGGCGCCGAAATTGAACTTGACCGCAGCACGGTGATCGATTTGGGCGTGCAGCAATTGTTCGACCAGGAGAACGACGACGATACGTTCGGCGCTTGGATTGGCTTTACACGTCGGTTTTGATCGCAGCTTCAATTTCTTTGTACAACTGATCCATATGGTGTTCTTCGGTGCGCCATGCTCCGATTGCCACTCGAATCCACCGGCGACCTTGGATTTCAGCGTGCGTTAGCCAGGTTTTTCGGCTGTGGTTTATTCGTCGCTGAAGTTCTTCGGTGGAATCGTTGTCTTTGGCGGCAAAAGCAACCAAACCAAGTGTCTGCGGAACGAGCACATCCACATCGAGTTGTTTGAGCTTGTCGGCAAAACCTCGACTGAAGGCAATGTGTTTTCGAATCGTCTTTCGAAGTTGTTCGGCCCCTTCGGTGTACAAGGTGAGCCACAATTTCAGAGCTCGAAATCGTCGGCCCAAGGGGATTTGCCAGTCTCGATAATCAATGACGCCACCTTGCTCAGTGGCATCGTTTTTCAGGTACTCCGGATTGACCGACATCGCGTTGATCAAGTCATTGCGATCCGCCACCCAGAACACATCGCAATCAAAATGAACGGGGAGCCATTTGTGGGGATTGAAGCACCATGAATCAACATGTTCAATGCCTTGGTGCATTGCTCGATGTTCAGGACAGAGTGCAGCAGCACCATTCATGGCGGCATCCACATGGAGCCACATGTGTTCAGACTTGGCAATAGGGCCGATTGTTCGGAGATCATCAGAAGAACCACAGGCAGTTGTTCCAATGGTGGCCCCGACAAAAAATGGTTTCAATCCCGCAGCCTTGTCTTCTCGGATCATTTGATCGAGGGCGTGGGCGTCCATGCCCAATAACGCATCGGTTGGAACTTTGCGGACCGAAAGACGGCCAAGACCCGCAATCATGGCCGCCCGTTCAAACGAGGAGTGGGCCAATTCGCTGACATAGGAGACCCATCGTTGGTGTCCCACACCATGCTCACGAACAGATTCAGTTCCGGCCTTCTCTCGGGCGGCAAGCATGGCCAGAAGCGTGGCGGAAGACGCGCTGTCTTGGATGACCCCGCCGCCTTGGCCATCAATGGAAAATCGTTCGGGAAGCCCAAGCAAGATGCGAAGCCAGTCGACCACTCTTGCTTCCACCTCGGTGCAGGCTGGGCTGGTGGCCCACAGCATGCCTTGTTGCCCATACCCCGCACTCAACATGTCTCCGAACAGACTGGCCGGGCCTCCGTTTGCCGGCCAAAACGCGTGCCAGCGCGGGGATTGCCAACCCACCAACCCGGGCTCCACCAGAGCGGTCAACTGTTCTAGCGCATCGGCAAAGGGCAAAGCTTCATCTGGCGCTTCTCGCGGCATCATTCGATCAATTGCGCCGGGCTCCACTTCCGGTCGTACTGGTGCGTTTTGCAAAGCCTCCCAATATCGAGCGATGGCTTCCAAGGTTGATGTTCCATCTGCGAAGAAATCTTCCAGATCCGATTTGCCCTGACTTCTGCTCATGCCCAAGCATGCTACGGGTCGATTTCGAATCGGAGCCTTCGCGTTCAGGAGATTCTCATGGCCAGCCCCCGTCCTCACCGCAGCCCTCAGCCCATTGACCGCGTTTTATCCCCGATTCAGAGCTTCATGGCGGCTGAAGCGAGTGCGGGCATTTTGTTGTTGGCGATGGCCGCGGTGGCCATGATTTGGGCCAATCTTCCTGGCGATTCCGGACAGTCGTATTTCGATTTGTGGCACACCGAAATCAACGTTTCGGTGGGGGGGCACGATGGGGCCCACGGGGGATACGACGAGCATCACAGCTCAGATGGCGATGTCCCCGGCGGAGGCGCGGCTGCTGCTCCGGAATCCTGGCTGGACTACTTGACCCTCAAACATGATTTGCACTGGTGGATCAATGACGCCCTGATGGCCATTTTCTTTTTGGTGGTCGGTCTTGAGATTAAGCGTGAGTTGTTGGTCGGGGAGTTGTCGAGTGTGCGGAAAGCGGCGGTGCCGATTGTTGCCGCCATCGGCGGGATGGTGGGTCCCGCATTGATTTACGCCGCATTGAATTGGGGAACTCCAGAAATCAGTGGTTGGGGTGTCCCCACCGCTACCGACATCGCATTCGCGGTTGGTGTGCTGGTCTTGTTGGGCAAACGAGTGCCTTTGGCCCTCAAAGTCTTCTTGTTGGCCTTGGCCATTGTGGATGACCTTGGCGCGGTGTTGGTGATCGCTTTGTTCTACACCGACAGTCTGCACACGCCGAGTTTGGGTATCGGCTTTGCCGTTTTGGCCTTGCTGGGACTGTTCAACATCTCCGGCGTGCGAAAGCCATTGGTGTACCTTCTGTTTGGCTTGCTTGTCTGGCTGGCCTTTGTGAAGAGTGGGGTTCACGCGACCATTGCTGGGGTACTGGTTGCCATCACCGTGCCTGCTTCGATGCGAATTGATGCCAGTAAATTCAAAGAAGAGGCCAAATCCGCGTTGGAGCGTTTTTCTGATGTTGGCAAACATGACAATGACGTCCCCACCAACAACGAGCGTCAGCATGCGGTGCACGCGCTTGAGGTTGGATGTGAAGATGTGCAAACGCCATTGACCCGTTTGGAACACACGCTGCACCCATGGGTCACATTCTTCATCATGCCCATCTTCGCTTTGGCCAATGCAGGGGTTCGTTTGGAAGGCATGGACACATCCATGCTCTTGGGCCCGGTGGCCCTCGGAGTGGCCGGAGGACTGTTCTTTGGCAAGTTGATTGGCGTGTTTGGGGCCACGTTCTTGGCGGTGAAGTTGGGCATTGGCCAGTTGCCGCGTGGCGTGGGCTGGACCAAAATCGCCGCGGTCTCCATGTTGGCCGGAATCGGTTTCACCATGGCAATGTTTGTGGCCGGCTTGGCCTACGAATCGCCCACGACGCTTGATACCGCGAAACTGGGCGTGCTGATCGGTTCTACGGTCAGTGGAGTCATTGGATTCTTGGTCTTGCTTTCCGCAACCAAGCTTCCCCCGTCGGTTCGAGCCGCTCAGGAAGCCGAAGGCAATTGACCCACTGGTTCAATCAGAGTGGCAGTGCTTCCAACTCGGCGGCGACCGTTTCACCGACCCGCTGAACCGTTTTTGGACTGAAGTCAAAAGGGATGCCCGCGGCCGCGAACAATTCGGGGAGCGGTTTTGATCCCCCCAGACGAAGTGCGGACTTGTAGTCTTTGAGCGCACCAGCATGATCGGAGGTGCTGCGACGCCACAGTTGCAGGGCGCCAAGTTGGGCGATCCCATATTCGATGTAGTAGAAGGGCACTTCAAACAGGTGCAGTTGGCGCTGCCACTGCATCTGTCTGATGTCTTCCAACCCAGACCAATCGCAGTTCACGCCGAATCGTTGATCAAGGTCCAACCACAGTGCGGTTCGACCCGATCGATCGAGATTGGGATTGCGATAAATTTCGTGTTGGAACGCATCAATGGTGGCCACCCAGGTGATCGAACGGATGCAATCTTCAAGGTGCTCCCGCCATGCCCGGGCCGCGTCTTGTGGGCCGTAGAACATCCCGAGTTGCGTGGCGGCCAATTTTTCCATGGCCATCGAAGCGACTTCAGCAAACTCGATCGGTGAGTGCCGGTAGTGCACCATCTCTTCATGTTCACTCAACATGGCGTGGAAGGCGTGCCCAGACTCGTGCAACATGGTTTGCAGGTCATCGTGGGTGCCGGCCGCATTCATAAAGATGAACACTTTGCGCTGTCGGTCAAAATGCAGCTGGTATCCACCGGGTGATTTTCCGGGTCGACTTTCGAGGTCAAGACTTTCGCCGTCTTGAAGCCGGGCGAAAAGTTCTCCGAGTTCTGGATCCAAGGCCGTGAACATCTTGCTGCAGCCCTGCACCAGTTCGGCTTCGGTTCGGAATGGGCGCAGTGGTGTTCGTCCGGAGGAATCAACCGCCAAGTCCCAAGGTCGCAACGCGTCCAAACCCAGTTGCTGCCGCCGGTCCTCGTGGATTTTTCGGAGCAGAGGGACGAAGACATCCTCGGCCGCCTGGTGAAATGCCTTGCAATCCTCAGGGGTGTAATCGAACCGTTGCTTGCTCGCGAAGGCGTAGCCGACGTAGTCCTCATATCCCGCGTTGACGCCAATCTTGGTTCGGTTTGAAATCATGGCGTCGTACAGATCGTCCAACGCCTCTCGGTCCTCGGCCCGCCGTCCCCAACTGGCCCGCCACGCGGCTTCACGACGATCTCGGTTGGTGTCCTCTTGGATGGTGCCCATCCAAGGCATGGTTCGGGATTCGCCTTCGAATTCCACCATCTGGGCGCCAGAGATGGATCCAAACTGTTGACCCATTTTGGTGTCTTCCACCAGCAGGGGAACATTTTCCTCTTGGAACAACTTCACCGATGCTTTGGTGTCTCGGACCAGAACACCAAAATGACTTGAGAGTTCGGTTAAGAAGGGGGATTCAGCCACGCGCTGGTCAATTTCAAACGAAATCTGCTGCAATGGTGGACTGACTTCTTCCACAAACTTCAGATACGCCGCTTCGATGTCTTGATCGGTGGTGTCACAGGTCATGGCGGCGTACAGGCGATTACCGGCTTCACTGACATGCGCATCCAGTTCTGATCGATCCAAGAGCAATCGTTCGAGATCGGCCACATCATCGACGGTTCGGTCTCGGAGTGAGGTGTACAACGGTTCGAGCGCAGACCATGAGGCCCCATCCAACTCCAGAGGGACAAAAGACGTGTCGATGTTCATGTTGATTCCTGTTGTTTGGTTCGTGGCTGATCAAATCCGAATGCGAAGGCCCCAAGCGCGAGCACCAAATACACATCAGCGGCATTGAAGATCCAGGGGTACAACCCTTTCGCACCGCCGGGCCAAGCCCACCCAAAAGGCAAATTCACGCCTGGAAAAAGCAGAAACAAATCCCGCACCGCGTCGTACATGACCCGGTCCCAAAGGTTCCCTAGCGCGCCCGCCAAAATCATGGCCAACAACACCCTTTTCCGCTGGGCTTCGGGTGGGAGTCGATACCCCATGGTGAGAACCACCATGGCGGCCACGGCGGAGACCATCGCCAGCAATGCAACCCCACCTTGGCCCAATCCAAAGACCGCGCCTCGGTTGAGGGTGAGCCGGAAAGCCAAAAGTTTGGGCACCACGATGACAGGTTCGTGGGCGGGAATCGCCTCAGCTCGACCCCCGGTGGCCGAAAGATCAACGGGTTCACCGGCAACCCGAGCAAAGGCCACAGATTTTGAAGCCAAGTCGACGGCCAGCAAAATGGTGGCCAGAAGCAAAAAGCCGAGGAATGGTCGATTCATGAGGACCTCATCTCTGCTTGGGGAAGCTCAATTGACTTCACCACGCGAGAGGGAAGATTGACCCGTTCCACAATCGCTTGGGCCAAAGCGTCAGCATGCATGGTGTTGTCGGCTGCGATGAAGAGGGTGGACCCTGAGCCTGTGAGGTGGACAGTGCGTTCTGCCAAAGGTTTCAGCGCCGCCCGGTACTCGATCAGTTCGGGTTCAATGGTCTCAGCCGCAACCAGCAGATCGTTGAACAAGTCATCGCCGTCCAGGTCAGAACCTTGAAGGAGTCCATCAAGGCGTTCGGGAGCAAAATCTTGGGCCTCTTGTTCATCAAATGCATCAAAAATTTCACCAGTCGGACAAGCGGTTGCCGGAAACACCAAAACCAAAGCGGGGAATCGCTCCGAGTTGATCGGAACGCATCGCTCACCGAACCCTGAAACCAAAGCATCACCGCCACGCAGGAAAAATGGAACATCAGATCCAAGTGATGCAGCGATGGTGTTCAAAGTGTCTTCGTCGATCGAAAGTTCAAACAATTTGTTGAGGCCCCGCAACATGGCGGCGGCGTTGCTGGATCCACCTCCAAGCCCTGACCCAACCGGAATACTTTTGGTCAACAAGGATTGCACCGGAAGGGACCGCCCAGCATGGGCTTCCATGGCTTGGTGTGCTCGGAATGCCAAATCTCGGGCCAAAGGCCAATCAATCTCGGTTGGCTTTGGCGCATCCTCTGACCAGATTGTGGCGAAGCGACTGAAGGAGCCTTCAGGCAACTTTTTCAGTTCGAGTTGATCGCTGAAATCAACCGTCCGCATCCAAGACGCGACGGGGTGCAATCCGCATTGCGGATCCGCGGGGCCAACAGCGAGGGCCAAGTTGACTTTTGCGGGGGCCAGAATCCGTACACACTCAGACATGGGAATGATCAGGATAGCCCGCCCATCAAATCCGCCGGAGTGGGTGACGGTCCCGCCGGGAACGCTTGATGTTGATGGCTGGAAAGGCTTTCTGCAGCACTTTGGTCCAAGGCTTGAGTGCGCCCCGTTCGGTGTTGGTGTGTCCAGCCAAGATCAAGCTCATCCCATTCCGGAGTGCTTGCAATTGCTCATGGTGTTTCATTTCACCGGTGAGGAAGACCGTCGCTCCGGCCGCAGCGGCCAGCGGGATGAGCTCGGCTCCCGAACCAGGGCAAGCGGCCAAGACCTTGTGTTTGGTTGGCGCTCCAGCAGCGTCTGCCACTTCAACCGCATCCACGCCGAGGTGCGTCCGAGCCAATTCGCCCAACTGCTTCAGCGACTGTGCTTTTTCAAGCCCCACCACCCGTCCAGCTCCTGTATGCGGTTGAGGCTGCGGCAACAAAGTCGTGATGTCAACCGCGGGCTCTTCGTAGGGGTGAGCCTGACGCAGGGCGGCGAGGATCAGTGGGACATGTGAGTCTGGGCACACCATTTCGAGCCGCTGCTCTTCTACCGATTCCAGCCTTTCCGGAACCCCAATGGCGGGTGAAGTTCCAGAGAGACCCCGGAACGTCCCCGTGCCAGAGGCAGAGAAGCTGCACTCTCGGTACGCCCCAATGGAACCCGCCCCGGCGTTGGCCATGGCGTCACGGACGCGTTCATGGTCCTTCAGGGGAACGAAGACGGTGATTTTTCGGTTGGCACCAAGGGTGTTGGCCGACCGTACCGGTTCACCCGAACCAAAAGGCTCCACCAGCCAGTCCGTGATTCCGCCTCGGATGGCATCAAAGGCTGTGTGGGGGCTCCAGATGGCCAAGTCATGTGCCGCCGCCCGGGTGAGTGGCCTCACATCGGGGTCATCTCCGTTCCAACGCTTCGGGGGGTGAAAGAGGACGGGGTGGTACGCCAGAAGCAGATCCACCTGGTCAGCAATGGCTTCCTCAACCACCGCCTCCGTGGCATCGATGGTGAGCATCATTCGTTTGATTGGTTGGTCATCCCGGCCCAATTGTCGGCCGACCGGATCCCAGGATTCCGCCAAATGCAGGGGGAAGAGTTCTTCGAGACCTTGTTCCACAGCAGCCAATCGCATCGCCCGAGGATACGCGGTTTGCGACTAGGATTGATGTCAATGATTCGGCGAATCTGCTGTCTGTTGGGTCTTTGGGTGCTGTCAGGATGCACAAGCACTGGCCAGTTGTTCCCCGATCGAGCCAGCCGCAACCAATTTGACACCTGGTTGCAGCTGCAGGGCGAAGCTCGTCGGGGGGAGCGGGTGGATTTGTTTGGCAAGCCTGAAACAGATCTTCGCGCTCGACTCCAGCGATAAATCCACGCATGAATTCAGTTCCGAGCCCACCCGCATCCTTGGGGAATCGCTATCTTTCCACTCGACTGAATCTTCGGCCAATTTGTTCAATGAAATTGGTCTCAGACCGCCGATATGCCTTCTAGAGCCACATGACCAGACGACAAACTTCACCAAAGCAACGCCGACAGCAACGGGCCAATCGCGTCCGGAGACAGGTCGTGTTGGGATCGTTTGTGATGGCTATTTCCGCTTTGACCATGCTCTTGGAGTTGGTGGCTCACCCCTCTGAGGGCGGCCGACTGTTCATGCGCAAGGCCAATGAGCTGGAAAGCTCTGGGGCATCCAATGTCCACCGTGAGCTCGAACCCCGTAAGGGGGCTCTGAGGGATTGGAATCGCATTCTGATCCAACAGACGGGGAGTGAAAATGGAGACCCTGCCGATCTCACCCAGCTGACTCCAGACCGTTGGCACTTTTTGGTGGGCAACGGCAATGGTGTGGATTTGGGAAAAATCCACATTTTCTCCCCTTGGGATACCCAAGGCTCGGCCCAAGGCCGCACCTTTCTGGAACAGCCCGGAACGATCGTGATTGGGTTGGTTGGTTCGGATCACCGGCTGCCAGAGAAAGCACAAACCAACGCTCTGGTTGATTTTTGCCGATTCTTGTGCCGAGAATTCAGCATTCCGGTTTCAAATGTGGACTGCGAGATCGCCGAAGGGTCGTTGTTGGACACCGCCGAACTGTTCCGAAAAATCAGCCAGTAACTCAGGTGCCCTCTAATTTTGGGCCCGTATACAGGTACGAAATTCAAAAAACAGGTACTTTTCCCGTTCGGAATTCGATCAGAACCTCCGATTGAATATCGATGACCACCTTGTTTATGCCGGCCACCATGACGCAACTTCCGAATGAGATTGACGGTTACCCGATCCTGTCGTTGATTGGGGAAGGTGCGTTCAGCAAGATTTATGCTGCCAAAGACCCCAAGACTCGCCAACTCTTGGCGCTCAAACATGTGATCATCAACGATCCCAAGAAAGATGAGCGTTGGGTCGAGCAGATGGAATCCGAAACTCGGATCGCCAACGCGTTGGACCATCCAGTGCTTCGCAAGGTGCTCAACTTCAAGCGACAGCGTCGCTGGTTGAAGTCTCTCGGTGCGGTCATGTTGATGGAGTTTGTCGATGGCCGAACTCTTGACGTCATCAAACCTGATGTTGAAGAGACCATTCGGATCTTCATTCATTTGGCTCAAGGCTTGCAACACATGGAAGAACAAGGCTTTGTGCACTGTGACATGAAGCCCATCAATGTTCTGGTCACCAGCAATGGAGACGTCAAGATCATTGATCTCGGACAAGCTTGTGAAGCTGGAACCATCAAAAAGCGTATCCAAGGCACGCCTGGATACATGGCTCCTGAACAAGCGCATCGACGTGAGATCACGCCGGCGACCGACGTCTACAACCTTGGAGCCACGATGTATTGGGTGTTGTGCGGTCGAGTGATTCCGACAGCGCTGCCACCCCGCGGGCAAAACAATGGTTTGACCACGGGCGCTGTGGAGGAGCGATTTTTGAAGCCTCCCAAGCCCGCAGATGAGGTCAACAGCAAAGTCCCCAACATCGTGGCCAAGACCATCCAAGAAGCGGTTGACCCCGATCCGGCCAAGCGAATCACCATGTCCAAGTTCCTTGAGCGACTTGAGATGGCGCAGGGCTTGCTTCGAAGTGGCAATGGTCAGGAATTCGAGATCTGAAGCCCGGGTCCTTGCGGCTGACGTTCCACCAGGCGCTGAACCCACCAACGGATTGAAAAAACACCGACGACCATGAAGGTCATCGGTGCAAAGTGGGCCTGAGTGGACTCGAACCACCGACCTCACCCTTATCAGGGGTGCGCTCTAACCAGCTGAGCTACAAGCCCGAAGGCTTCCCGCAGGCACGGGAACGGAAAAGTATACCAGCGAACACGGCCTCGCCAAGTCTCTGATTTTGGACCACCCAGAAGAAAAAGCCCCTCACCAGAGGCGAGGGGCTTGTGTGATCAAGGTTTTTGGGCTTCAAGCCACGGGCAGGGTTAGCCGGTGCAATCGCCCCAGACCCCAAGGAGGATGATGACATCATTGAAGTCAACCAGGCCGCTTCCGTCCAAGTCGGCCGCTCCCGGTTCGTCCCAACCCGACAACATGCTGACCAAGTCAGCAAAGTCGACCGAGCCATTGCCGTCCAGATCGGCCGGACAGTCGGTGGCGCAGGTGCTGGCGGTGCAATCTCCTCCCACCACTTCACCACCCACGGCAAGGCAGGTTGCGGGGACCAAGTCCACGCAGTTGCTTCCGGCCAGACAACATGCCCCAGGGGCACAGGCCAGATCGCATTCGGTGCCCAGTCCGGCGAAACTGCCGCCAGAAGTAGCACAGGCCTCAGGGGTCAGAACCGCACAACTTGAACTGATGCAGCAGGCACCGGTGGTCGGCGGTGGGCAAGGCTGAGGATCACAGACTTCTCCAAACCCACCATTTCCTCCAGCGGCCGCACAGTCGGCGGGGAGCACTTGGGTGCAGGAGCCATTGCTAAAGCAGCAAGCTTGTGGTGTTGGAGGCACAGTGGTTCGAATCACAAACACTTCACCATTGGTGGAACTGCTACCGCGGTCCAAAATGTACAAGTTCCCCTCGTTGTCTTCAGCAAAGGCCGAAATTCGGGAAATACCACCGACATCAGGTGCAAACGCCGAGGTGTGGTTGATCAACGAACCACCTTCAGGATTGATGCTCCAGATTTGGTTCGATGCGTAGTCAGCAAAGAAATAACGTCCATACAGGGACGCCACAGGTCCTCGGTACACCCGGCCCCCCGTGATCGAGATACCGGTCGAGTGGGAGTACGTGTGGACGGGAAAGGTGAGGGAGCTCTGCGAAGGACAACCTGAGGTGTTGTACGTGTTGTTGCCTTCGTAGCACCGCCAGCCGTAGTTCCGACCGCCTTCGCCCGCAGGCTCATAGTTCACTTCTTCCCAAGCGTTTTGGCCCACATCGGCCATCACCATGGCACCGTTCAAACTGTCAAAGCAGCATTTCCAAGCGTTTCGAACGCCATAGCTCCAAATGGTGTCGTCGCCACTCACGCCCACGAAGGGGTTGTCGGAGGGGACGGTGTATCCGGTCGGGTTGTCGACATTGATGCGAAGGATTTTGCCAAGCTTTGTGTTGATGTTTTGAGCTCGGTTACCGGGGTCACCGCCCGATCCACCATCTCCCATGGAGAGGTAGAGGTAACCATCAACAGGAGAGAATTCCAACCAGCCTGCATTGTGGTTGGAGTAAGGCTGGCTGACGGTCATCAAGATCTCTTCGCTGGAGGAACTGGCCGAGTCATCGTCATTCGCGGTGTAGCGTGCGATCACGGTGTTGCCAGAGTTGTTGGTGTAGTTCACGAAGAACATTCGGTTGGTGGCAAAGTCCGGGTGGAAGGCCAAACCAAGCAAGCCACCTTCACCGGTAAATGAGCCAACCTTGGAGTCGATGTTTAAGAATGTTCCTGAGACGCTGCCGTTGAGCGTGTCCACAATTTTGATGATGCCACGCTGTTCATGGACGTACAGACGGTTGACCGTCCCCGGAGCCGCTTCTGCGCCGATGGGGAAGTACAGGCCGTTGGTCACGCGAACAGATTCAAATTCTTGGGCCGAAGCAAGGCTGGAACAAGCGGCCAAAATGAGCAGGGAGCGAAGCATGGATGGGAACTCCTAAAAATACAGGGGTGAGGTCCGACAATACGGCAAGGACCGTACCTCGGGTAGTCCAATTCTTCGCTTGAATCGTCTCGTGGATCCCTCGAGCGCCTGAAATTCTATTCAGACGAGCAATCTGGCCGTTATCGGGCATTTACGGGGGGTTTGGGCCGACAGAAATCATGCTCTTGACGGGTAGGATGCGGCTTATGCGGTATCCCTGGGCCATTTCCATCTTGATCCTAGGCTGCTCATCAGAATCGGCGAAAGATGAGTCGGCTGGCACGGGTTGGTCGGTTTTGAAGAATTTCTCACCGATTGTCACTCTGCCCCGAGANGGTGTGCTNCGNCTCCATTACGCCATGACNGGTGGGGCGGCGGTCTTGGATGCCGACCTCGACGGAGATTTGGACATTTTTCTCACCGGGACTTCGGCCCAAACCCCCCAAACGTATTGGGAGCAAACCGCTCCATTGGTGTTCGAGAATCGAACCGCAGGTTCGGGTCTTGAGAGCTCTGCTTTTGGGGTCGGCGCTACTGCGGGTGATGTTGATGGAGACGGTGATTCCGATTTGGTGGTGACGGGCTTCGAGGGCACGGTGCTGTATCGAAGCCAAGGCGATGGAACATTCAGTTTGGACCAGTCGTTTCAAGCTGAAAATTGTGCTTCAAGCGCGACATTCATTGATTTCGATCTCGATGGAGACCTTGACCTCTACATCTGCCGCTATGCCAATATTGCGTTAAACCCAGATAAGGAATGTCGTGACGCCGCCGGACGCTTGGAGTTTTGTGGACCCACCGCCTATCCCCCATTGCACGACTTGTTGTACGCCAACAACGGCGATGGAACATTTGAGGACGTCACCGCTGAACACCGCATTGATCGTGTGGCTGCGGCGGGGCTCGGGGTGACGGTGGACGATCTCACCGGAGACGGTCGACTTGATTTGTATATCGCCAACGATGGATACGAGAACCATCTTTGGGTGATGACCGAGGAAGGTGTCTTTGAAGAACAAGCGGCCCGTCGTGGGCTGGCCGTGAATTTGATGGGTGAAACGGAAGCCGGAATGGGTGTGGTGAGTCTGGATGTCAACCAAGATCTCCTTCCGGATCTGTTTTGCACCCATTTGGCGGCAGAGACAAACACGCTGTACGTCGGTGACCAAAAAGTATTTTTGGACGCCACAGCGCCCAAAGGATTGGGATCCGCAAGTGTGCCAAAGACCGGCTTTGGGGTGGTCGCTCGTGATTTCAACCGTGATGGCTTTGAAGATTTGTTGGTTGGGAATGGTCGAGTGGCCCGGGGGGACTCGGTTGTGCTTCCCGATCTTGCCGCGCCTTGGAATGGCATGGCGGAGATCAACGACTTGTATTTTGGGGGGGCTGGAGGGTTCACTCTGGCCGCAGCCGACCCTGTATTGAGTCAGCCCAGTGTGACACGAGCCGTTGTTGCGGCAGATTTAGATCGCGCGGGAGGCCTGGAGATTTTGGTGGTCAACGTGGAAACAGCCACCCAACTGCTTGCCCCACCAGAATCAGATGGACGTGAACTCTTCGTTGAGGCAGTTGGTGAAAATGGTCAGCCGATGCTGCACACCCTGGTGGTGGCCCAACAACTCGACCTGGTCCAGCGGCGGAGGCAAGGCATCTCGGATGGCTACGCATCCGCGCAAGCCCCCGAGGTGCACTTTGGTTTTCCGGACCGATCGGCACCAGTAAAGCTGAGCATTCGCTGGCCTGATGGAGTGGAAGAGCAATTCACCGTGTCTGCTGATGTGGTCCGATTTCAAGCGCGACGAGGGCAAGGTCAGTGAGATATTGGATGTTCTTGTGTTGTGTGTTCTGTTGCGCTTGCAGTGACAAACCCCCAGTTGTTCCAGACATCGACACTTCAACCTTAGAGGTCCCGGTGGCAGAAGCAATTGGCAAGGCTCACGGTGATGTGCAGACGACACCTTCGGATCCGGCCGCTTGGACGAGATACGCTGAGGTGCTTCAGGCGCATCAACTTTTGAATGAGGCCTCAGCGGCATGGACGACCCGGATGAGTTTGGGTGACCTTGCGCCCGGAGAGGCCATTCTTGCTTTGCGATGCGCTGAAGGTCTTGCCCGTCCAATCGAAGGTGTTGAGCAAACGGTTGATCAGATCTTGCAGGACACGCCGGATCACACCTCGTTGCGCTTTTCTCGAGGAAGCTCTCGTCTTCGTGCTGGAGACCTGATTGGGGCGCAAGAGGATTTGGAGCGAGCGTTACAACAAGAGCGCCACCCAGCGATCCTGTTGGCTTTGGCTCGAACCGTCCTTTCTCAAGGCGATGTGGCACGGGCTCGAGGGTTACTGGAGGAGGCTCGAAAAGGCGCCCCTGGTGATCCTGATGTCCAGAAGACGCTTGCTCCCGTGTATCTGCAACTTGGTGAAGCAGATTTGGCGGACGCTGAACGGTCTCGGGTGTTGCGAGGTCCGAAAGCGTTTCGCTTTGATGAGGCAGAGTTGCGCATGGCCAACCGGGCCGTTTCCTCAAGCGCCAACGACGACCGAGCTCGGGAGGCGTTTGCCAATCGGGATTGGAAACTTGCCATTGTTTGGCTCAACAAAGTGATTGAGGTTCATCCCGATCGTGCCACCGCCCATGCCCGCCGCGGTATGTGCCACTTGATGACCAATCAAGCTCAAAAAGCGGACCAGGATTTTCGAAAAGCCATTGCCGAAGATGAGTCACTGGCCATGGCCCACCGGGGGCTCGGCGTGCTGGCTGGTCGGGGAGGTCGACTCCAAGAAGCGGTCACCCATTTGGCCCGGGCGATTGAACTGAATCCAGAGGATCCCGATGCGGTGGGGATGTATCCCATCGCGCTGTTGAAGACCGGCCAAATCCCCGCCGCCGAAGAGGCTTACTTGGCGGCTCGAGAGCGATTTCCAAACAACCGAATTTTGGTGCAGCAGTGGCTTGTGGGCTTGCGCAGGATGGGCCGGGCGGACCAAGCTCTTGCCGCCGCGCGGACTGCACTTGAAGATTTTGGCGAAGACGCCGCTGTGCTCCACCACGCGGCCCTGTGCCTCGAGGCTCTCGGTCAGATGCAGGAGGCTGTGGAGTACCACCGCCGGTCGGTGGCGGCGGATCCGAAATCGCCCTCGGCCAGCCGTTTGCAGCGACCAAGCACGCCAGGCTAAATCAGCCGTGGATCAACCGGTCGTCTGCAGCCAATGCGGCTTCATGAACCGCTTCATGCATGGTTGGGTGGGCGTGCACGGTTGAAATGATGTCTTCAACCGTGGCTTCAAGCCGTTTGGCCACACAAACTTCAGCAATCAATTCGCTGGCGTCCTCGCCACAGATGTGACAGCCCAAGATTTCACCGTGCTTCTTGCTGACGATCAGCTTCACCAAACCTTCAGTGGCTCCGACCGCGATGGCTTTGCCGTGTCCCTTCAATGGGTACTTGCCAACTTTGTATTCGATGCCCGCTTCTTTGACAGCGTGCTCTGACATGCCAACACTTGCCACCTGAGGGTTGCAGTAGGTGGCGCCAGGGATGGACTCGTAATCCACGCCCAGAGTGTGGTGTCCAGCCATGCGCTCCACGGCGGCGGCGGCTTCTTCGCTGGCGACGTGGGCCAGCCAAGGGGGACCAATACAGTCGCCCGCGGCGTAGACACCAGGGATGCTGGTGGCGTACGTGGGTTCGGTCACTTCTTGGTAGTCCGTTTTGATGTATCCCTTCACCATTTCCGGACGAAGGTTTTCGGCAAACACGCCGTCGACTCGAGCTTCGACACCGATCGCCACCAGGACCACATCCGCATCCACTTCGGTGCCTCCCGACTCTTCTCCGGCTTTGCGAATGGTGCACTTGGCTCCGCTTCCGGAAATTTGCGCATCTGCCACTGTTGAACCCGTATGGAAGTGGATGCCCTGCTTTTTGAAGGCTTTTTGTGCGGCAGCAGAGATATCGTGATCTTCGATGGGCATGATGTGGTCTTGCATTTCAACCACGTGGACTTCAGTGCCAAAGGCGTTGTAGAAGTACGCGAACTCCATGCCGATCGCCCCCGAACCGACGACCACCATTTTTTGGGGTTTCTCGGGAAGGGTCATCGCCTCGAAGGAGGAGATCACCACTTTTCCGTCGTGGGGCAAATTGGGCAGGTGGCGTGGTCGAGCACCCGTACACACCAAGACCTTGTCGGCCGTCAATGTACGGTTGGGGGTGCCAGATCCCTCCCCGGTGTAGTACTCATTGCCGGCTTCACGCACTTCGACTTTGCAAGGCGCGACGGGGGATTTGCCACTGGTGATGGTGGCGTGACCGTCGATGTGCTCGATTTTGTTTTTCTTGAAGAGGAAGGCGATTCCACCGTTGAGGGTTCCGGTGATTTTTCGACTTCGGCCGATGACCTTGTCCCACTCGACTTCGACCCCTTCGGTCTTCAATCCCCATTCTGCGCCGTGGGTAATTGCGTGCTGGTAGAGCTCGGCGTTGTGCAACAGCGCTTTGGTTGGGATGCAACCCCAGTTCAGACAAACGCCACCAAGCTTGCCCCGCTCCACGCAGGCGACCTTCATACCGAGTTGGGCGGCTCGAATGGCACCCACATAGCCGGCGGGTCCTCCGCCAATAACGATGAGATCGAAGTGGTCGGCGCTCATGGCAATCCTCCTGTAAGGGCGGGCCATTCTAGCGGCTGGATGGTGGGGTCAATCCGGTGAGCCCGGGAACCACCATGGCGACCCGGGTTGGTAGCCCAGACTTTCGTAGAGCTCGGTTCGGGTCTGCATTTCGTCCAGCAGTCCCTCAACCGAGCCATGCTCTTGCAAGTGGGCCAACCCGCGGGCCACGTGACCCATGGCCAGCCGCATCATGGAAAGCGGGTAGATCACCATGTCGTATCCAAGGGACTCGAACTGCTTGGCTGGGATTTGCGGTGTTTTTCCGAATTCAGTCATGTTGGCCAGCAACAGTCCGGGGCACGCTTTGGCGTATTCCGCAAACTCCTCTTCGGTTTGAAGTCCTTCCGGGAAGATCATGTCGGCTCCCGCTTCGCGGTACTGCTGGCCTCGAGCGACGGCATCGGCAAAAGAGTGCACGCCGGCGGCATCGGTTCGGGCGATGAGCAAGAAGTCATCGGAAGGTCGATGCTCACTCATGGCTTTGATTTTTTGAGCGAAGTCGTCAGCGGGCACACATTGCTTGCCATCCAAGTGACCACATCGCTTGGGGAACACTTGGTCTTCGACATGAAGGGCGGCTGCCCCGGCTCGTCCATATTCCACGATCGTCCGAACGGCGCTCTCTTCCTCGCCGTAACCGGTGTCCGCATCAGCCACAACCGGCAACCCTGAGGCGTCAACGATCTCTCGGATGGTCCGGGTGAATTCGGTCAGGCTCAGCAAACCGGTATCTGGAACCCCCGCAACGTTCGCAGTGGCTCCGCCAGAGATGTACACCGATTCGAAGTGGGCTTGTTTGGCCATTCGGGCCACCAGAGCATTGAAAACACCAGGACAAATCAGCGTCTCGGGCTGGTTGAGGCGATGGCGGAGCGACAGGGAAGGGGGGGGCATGGCAGAAATCCTAGAGAAATCAGCGGCAACCGCCAAAGTGGGGCGTGATCTGGACCGATGCCCAACATGTGTCTCAGCACTTTCCTGCCCGAGAATGTCTTCCAACCCTCAGAATCTTGGCATTAGCCACGCTTCTGGCGGGAGTGTTGCATCTGTGGTTGGCCACCTCAATGGGGCATCAGCCAAACAAAGTCTCGAGCAATATCTCAGTGCCGCGCCCTTCGGTTGCCACGGTTTCCACGATGGGGCGTCCACCGCAAGCGTCCTTGAGTTCACGGCGTAGCCGTTCCAATCCCTCGTAATCGCTTTTGTTGACCACAAAGCAATCGGCGATCTCCAAGATCCCAGCTTTGTCCATTTGGATGGAGTCACCCATTCCTGGGACCACAACCACGGCGGTGCGATCCACACATTCACGAATTTTGGTTTCGTTTTGTCCAGCCCCAACTGTTTCCACAATGACCCGGTCAAAGCCAGCCCCACCAATAAGTTCCAGGATCTCGGGCAGGGCTTCGTAATCTTCACCCGCAATCGCAAGCGATCGGTAGAACACCGATTCATCCACGCGACCAAAATCCACCCGAAGCCGGTCGCCAAGCAAGGCTCCTCCGGTGATGGGGCTCATGGGGTCGTATGCAACCACGGCCAGTTTTTCTCCCCGTTGCACGCTTTCGGCCGCGATTTGGGCGACCAAAGTACTCTTTCCCGCACCCGGTGATCCGGTCATTCCGATGACGGTGTTGGGTCGTCGGCGAGGGGCCTCAGCGGGAGCGCGGCCTTCAGTGGCCAAGGAAATGGCCCGAGCCAAGGCGGCGTTCCCTTCATATTGCATCGTTCGTGGTTTGACAGCTGACCGAACCGTCTTGACCAACTCATCCATGCTGGTGCCGGTATGAAAGATCTTTCGTACCCCCGCGTCGAGCATGGTCTGCACGTCCTCTTGGGGAATGATGCCACCGACATCAATAGCCATGTCGCTCCGGCCAAGTTCGGCCGAGGCGTTGACCAAGCGAGGCACCAACACCAAGTGAGAGTTGCTCATCATGGAACAGGCCAAAACATCAGCGTCCTCGTCGCGTGCACCAATGGCCAATGAGCGGGGCGTTTGCCACAAGCCGGAATAAATCACGTGAATTCCCGAGTCTCGCAAGGCCCGAGCGATCAGCTTGACCCCTCGGTCATGACCATCGAGCCCCATTTTTCCGAGCAGCACTCGAGGTCGGTGGGGCAGATCTGCGCAGCGGTCGATTTTTTCCAGAGGGGTTGTGGGCTCGTTCGTTGCTCGCATGATGGAATCTTATGCCCAGTTTTCCGCCAAGCAGAACCGCTCGGCAACCGCCGCGGCTGCCTTCGCTCGTTCGGCAAGGGGTCGATCGGCTTGAGCCATGAAAATGCGAAGGCATTGTTCGATGCCTCCACGAACCCGTTCAAAGCAACCCTCAGGGTCTTTGGCCGCTGGTGGATCTGGGAACCCCCAATGGGTGGTGATGGCCCCGGGGGCGGAAAGTTGGGGACATGGGCCGGCTTGTGCAGCATCACAAAGGGTGACGATCACATCCCAAGGCTCATCTTGAACGGCTTCAAAGCCCTTGCTGTTGAGGTGTCCATGGGGGACCCCGTGGTTCTTGAGGGTTTCCATCGCAAGGGGATGCGGCTGCCCAGCGGGATGGCTGCCGGCGGAACCCGCAGCCAAGTGCTCGGGAAAGAGATGCGGCGCGAGGGCCTCGGCCAACAAGCTCCGGGCACTGTTTCCCGTACACACAAAAAGCAGACGCAAAGGGGGCATGTCTGCCATTGTGCATGAAGAGACATGGTTGTGAAGAGACCATGGCCTGTCCTCCTCTCCTAAGATGTGCCTTCGCATGGACATGGTCACACAGCTGGTTGGGTTGGCTCAAGCGTGGGAGGGAGTGCCTTGGCTCTTTCCGCTGTTGTGCCTCACCATTGGCGGGGTGCTTGGTCGCTATGTGATTCCGTGGTCAAGTGATGCCATGGCGGATGAGTTGGCGGGTTTGGTGGGCCGAAAGATGGGCCGCCGGTATCGCACTTTGGCCGTGAACGCAGGCACCAATTTCCCTGAGTTGCTGTTGATGGGTTATGCCTTGTTGATCGGACACTGGGGGGGGATCGGCAATCCATTGGGCTCCAATTTGGCCAACATTTATCTGGTCTTCCTCATAGCCCCCATCTGGATTGCTTGCACCGGACCATCGGGTGGATTTGGAAGATTGAAGACCGAGTTTCGTTTGGTCAAAAAACATGTGATCGCCGCCGTCGTTCTCTGGGCCTTCGCAACATTCGCCATGCGATCTTTGGCCTCAGATGCAGAGGGGCAATTGGTAGCGGCCAACGCTGGTTTGAGTTTGGGATTGTGTGCGGTTGGCTTTATTGGATTTTTGTTCTGGGCCCGTCGAGATCGACATCGAAATCCAGAGGTGTACGAAGGTGATGATGGGTTCAACAGCGATGGCAACTTGAGACGGTTGCTCAAGATGTTGTTCTTTCTTGGAGTCTCTTCAGCCGCGATCAATTGGATTTTTCTCGCGGCCACCGAGTTGTACGAAGATTCTTTGAGCCAATTGTTCGGGGTGCGAATCTTCGCGTACTTGCATTATTTTGTGGGGTCATTGGTGACAAGCCTTCCTGAACTGACCGTGGCGACTCGAGCCCTTCGCCGCGATACAACCCCCAGTGCCAATTTGGCCTTGGCTGGTGCGTCGGTCTCCAACGCCACCAACCTCGGTATTGCCATGTTGGGCATTCTTTTGGCCCTGCTCTTCCAAATCTCCGGGGAATAAGCGGCCGAGGGCGGTAGGATTTCTCCCCGCATGACCAACGCCGACCCCATTGCTTTGATTGATCAATCGCTTCGAGTCGCGATCCATGCGGCCTTCGGCGAGAGTTTCAATGATGTTGACCCAATTCTTCGGGAGGCGCAGAAGCGAGAATTTGGTGATTGGCAAGCGAATGTGGCGATGGGTTTGGGAAAACGATTGGGCAAGCCGCCGCGTGAAGTAGCGGAAACAATTTTGAGCCACGTTGACTTTGGTGACGTTGTCTCGGAATCTTCGATTGCGGGGCCCGGCTTCATCAATCTGAGACTTGCGCCGTCGGCCGTGGCGACCGCTTTGTCGGCGATGGACACACCGGCACTTGGTGTGGCGACAGAGCCATCCGATCACACCGTGGCCATTGACATGGTTTCGGTCAATGTGGCCAAACGCATGCACGTGGGTCATCTTCGTTCCGCCGTGATCGGAGATGCCATTGCTCGAACCTTGGAACGTCGCGGCCGCACGGTGATCCGTCAAAATCACCTGGGTGATTGGGGAACTCCCATTGCCTTGGTCCTGGCCCAACTGCGCACGAATGGTGTCAATTTGGACCAGGTCACCCTCGAAGACTTGGATACGGCCTATCGGGAAGCCCAAGCCAACGCCAAAGCCGATCGTCGTGGAGCAGAGGCCACCACACGCTTCTTTGCCGGATCGCATCGGCACGCTGAACTGGAAGCACAAAATATGGGTGCTGACGAGGTGATTGCCGCAGCCAAGCAAGACTTGGTGCAGCTACAAGCTGGTGATCCTGAACTGCACTCCGATTGGCGAAAAATGATTGATTGCACGCTCGACGCGGTGCAAGAGACCATTGATTTGCTGGGGGTGCGGATGCGCCGGGACAGTGACAAGGGTGAATCGTGTTACAACGATCAACTGGCTGGTGTCGTGGAATCATTTTTAGCTTCGGGGAAAGCCCGAGAAGACGATGGCGCGATTGTTGTGGATTTCCCCGATCGCGACCGCCCCATGATCATCCGCAAGCGTGATGGTGGTTTTCTGTACGCAACCACCGACTTGGCGGCCATCCGCCACCGTACCCATGATCTGAACGCTGACCGAATTCTGTACATCGTGGACATTCGCCAGCGGGATCATTTCCGTGATGTTTTTGAAGCGTCGGGCATGCTGGGATGGGACACCTGTTCAGATGGCACTCGGGCCGAGTTGAATCACCTGGGCTTTGGCACGGTGCTTGGATCAGATGGGAAGCCCTTGAAAACTCGAAGTGGTACCAACGCCAGCTTGATGAGTCTGATTGAAGAAGCCATCCGTCGGGGAACCGATGCAGTGGTCGCGCGTTCGCAGGAACCATCGGCCCCAACCCATGGTCTTTCCCAAGAAGATCTTGGGCGTATCGGTCGGGCGGTCGGAATCGCCGCCATCAAGTACGCAGACTTGAGCAGTGATGCCGCCAAGGATTATGTCTTTGACATGGATCGTATGGTGGCGTTTGAAGGCGACACTGGCCCCTATCTGTTGTATGCCCACGCCAGAATTTGTTCCTTGCTGGACCGTGCCGGTGGGGTGCCTGAGGGTGCGGAATTCCAGCCCCACGAGCCAGCAGAAAAAGATCTAGGACTGCACTTGCTGGGGTATGCCAAAGTGGTGCACCAAGTCTCGCACTCTTTGGAACCACACCACCTCTGCGGATACTTGCATCGCTTGGCGGGCCTGTTCGCCAGCTTCTACCAGCAGTGTTCGGTCTTGAAGGCTGAAGACCCCGTGGTGCAGGCTTCACGGCTCCGATTGTGTGATTTGGTGCGAAGAGTCCTCTCAGACGGTTTGGACCTTCTGGGCATGGAATCGCCCCAAAGAATGTGAGTTCCAAGTAAGACTTTGGTGGTTGGGTCGTCGGATCCGATGGAAGAATTAGGGAGAACCTGCGCATGTCCAACCAGCACGAATCCGTCCGTCGCTCTGATGCACCCGCCACTTGGGTACTCGTACTCGGCATGCTGCTCATGTTTGTGGCGTTTGCCTCGTGTGCGGTGTTGTCTTGGTCCCACATTCAAGAGGCCCCGGTGGTCGGATGTGGTGGCGGTGTTGAGTTGGGTGGCAGCGCCGCTCAGGTCACGGGGAGCGGTTGCGATCGAGCCAAAGACAGTGTGTGGTCTGCCCTTCCGGTGGTTGGTTGGCCGACCGCACACATGGGCATGGCATGGTTCGCCGCAATGGCCCAATGCTGGACCATTGGCCGAGGACGTTTGGTGGGCCCAGCGCGGTGGTTGGGACTTTTGGGTGGGCTGGTTTCTTTGTTCTTGATTGGCGTCATGCTGGTCGACGGCTATCTCTGCCGCTGGTGTGCGCTTGCTCATGGCGCGAACCTCGCATTCTTAGCACTCGCGCTTCTCAAAGGTGGACGCAAAGGTCCTCACATCCCTGCAGTCATGCTGGGGATGACGCTGACGTTCGCTGGGGTCACTTCGGTACTGTTGCTGGCTGAGTTGTTGCTTTCGCCAACGGTCGAAGATGTGGTTCCAGCATCAGAATTCAGGGTGCGACCTCAAGCAGAAGTGAAGCCAAGCGATTCCGACAATTCACCATCGAGTGGATTGATCCGATCCACACCGTTGAAAGGTCGATGGCGCATCGGCCCAGAAGACGCGCCCATTCGCTTGGTGATGTTCACGGATCCGCAATGCCCCGACTGCAAACGGGTGCACGGTGAGCTGGAAGCGATTCTCGAGGAGCGAGATGACATTTCGGTCGAGGTCAAATTCTTCTTGTTTTGCAAAGACTGCAACGAACGGGCCGCGCAACAAAATTTGAATCTGCACCCGAACGCTTGTTGGGGCGCCACCGTGGCGGAGTTGGCGGGCGAGTACGGTGGGCCTGAAGCGTTTCATCGCATGTTGGGATGGCTGTTCAGTGTGGATGGAAAGTTCACCTCAGCGGCGGCGTTGCAACCTGGTTTTGCCAAAGCCGGCGTCACGGCACATGCCAATGACATTGTTCAAGCCATCAGTGGCACCGGATCCCTTCCTCCCGACAAAAAGAAGTTGTTCGAGGCGGATGCCCGAGAAGGGGTGGATCTGGGGTTGTACTACACCCCCATGGCTTTCCTGAATGGGCAAGAAGTCAAAGATGTGTTGCGCCCCGGGGCTTTACGCCGGGCGGTGGAGACGCTCAGTGCCACTGATCCCGAGAAGGGGACAAGTGCAGGTGACTACCCGAGCACAGCCCTCGGTCGATTGGTCAGCGATTGGCAAGAAGGTCCGCGGCCAAATCTGGGTCCCGACCTTGCCAGTCTTCGGTTCGGTCCAGACACAGCCAAACCAGTCGTGGTGATTGGTGACATGGCGGAAGATGGTTTCCGTCGTGACGTGCCAACGCTCCTGGAAGCGGCCGATGCAGGCAAAATCCAACTCGAGGTTCGGTTGCTCCCCACCAACAAGGCCGTCAACCCGGCTTCAGGGTTCCCCCAGCCCGACCGCTGGGTGTGGGGTGGTCAAGCCGCCATCAGGATTGGTCAGCTCCGGCAAGATGGGGACCTTGAGGGCGCGAAGAAGTTGTTCCGTGAGTTGTTGAAGACGCCACAACCCATGGCCGCGTTGCAAAACTTCGTGCAGTCCCGGCCCGAGCTGTTGGGTCGAGAGGAAGCATCCATTTTGGACGAGGTTGCCAACACCCAGCGGCGATGGACTTCACTCCGAGCGTATGGGGTTCGCGGTCTTCCAGTGTTGGTCATTGATGGTCGATTGGCTGCCCGAACTCAAATCCGAATGAGTGATGGTTCTTCTGCAGATGCGTTGTCTGAAATTTTGCAGATGGTGGGTGACTGATGGGCAACAACGCACTTCCACTCGAGATCGAAGATCGAGAGCGTGCGATTCAGATTGTTGGTGCGACCACTCGTCGATTCGCCAATGCAGTAGGGCTGTATTTGATTTTTGCGCTGCCGAGTTTGGTGATGGGTATCGCTACGTTGGCGCTGCAGTTTGGCGATCTCCATCCGATGGATCCATCCGGAAGCACCGGACAACCCCATCCATGGTCTCAACTGGTATTGACCGTCTTGGCCGTGATTGTGCCCAACCTGATCTTGATCTGGTTGATGTTTCGAGTGCAGACCAAGACTTGGTGGCGACGACTCATTGTGCAGCCGTATTTTCGCCGAGCGTTGTGGATTGTGGTGGGCATACGGGTGTTCACCTGGTTCTGCGCTATGGTTTTGGATGCCCTTATTGGCCTGTTGGCCGTGGGCATGATGGCCATTCCGGCAGAATGGATTTTTGG
Source organism: Phycisphaerae bacterium (assembly GCA_002705085.1). Classification (GTDB taxonomy): domain Bacteria; phylum Planctomycetota; class Phycisphaerae; order Phycisphaerales; family SM1A02; genus UBA8653. Next base: position 74,837 of record PAHO01000045.1, read on the forward strand.
CGACTCGATGGCTGAATCTGGTTCCTTCGGGATTGTGGTCTATGTGTTGTTGCCCGCCATCGTGATCACCATGCACTTGTTCTTGTGGGGCCTCTTGCTGATCATTGTGAGTGCCATTACGAGTGGTGTGATGAAGCAGACAGCGTTTCCGTGTCTGTGGTGCGGTCACGAACAGAGCCCTACGGTTGGAGACCGTTGTCCCGAATGTGGGATTGTGCTTTCAGAGGAAGAGGTCAGTCGCGCTAAAGCGCGCGGCATTTATCTACCCATGGCAAGCGCTGGTTCACCGACCAATGACTTTGAGAATTCGTCCCCGAACGCCTGAGCCAGGGTTCGCCTCGACGTGGTCGCAGATGTACATCTCGCCAGCTTCGTCTTCACCGAAGGATGCCACAAAGGCCCCATCTCTTCCGAGGTCAAATTCACGGACGTCCTCGACAGGATCCATACCGTTGGGGCGCATGATCCAAAGTCGTCGTGTCACATAGTCGCCGCACATGTACAAGCCTTGCAGTGACTCTTGAGGTCCGCGGTACACGTGTCCACCCGTGATCGAAAAACCCTTTTTGTGGTTGTATTCAAAGACGGGCTCGATGAATGATTCGGTGCTTTTTGCACCTCCACGGCCAAAGCGGTGTGCGCCTTCACGTACCTTCCAGCCATAGTTGCCACCCTTGCGAAGGATGCTGACTTCTTCCCACTTGTTTTGACCCACATCGCCAGCCCACAACTCACCAGTGGCACGGTCAAAGCTCATTCGCCACACGTTGCGTAAGCCCCAAGCCCACAGTTCGCGTCGAAGCTTTGGGTTTTGTTGGTGCTGCTCAACCGTGATGGGGTTGTCGGCCGGGATGCTGTATCCACGGCCGGGGTCTTTGTTGTCGACATCAATCCGAATCACCGAGCCCAGCAGGTTGGTGGTGTCTTGGGCGTTGTTCCATGGGTCACCCGCAGCGCCACCATCTCCAAATGACGCATAGAGCATGCCGTCGGGTCCAAAGAGCAAGGTGGATCCGTTGTGGTTCCAGGCGGGTTGAGGTTGTTCGAGAACCACCTGCAGACCGGGTCGGGCGCGGTTTGGGTTGTCTTCACTAGCCTTACCCTCGGCAATCACACTCCGCCGAGGGTCTCCAGCAGAGTAGTACACGAAAAATCGACCGTTCTCTTTGTAGTTGGGATGGAAGGCGATGGAGAGCAACCCCTCTTCGTTGGTGGCGTCATTGACGGGGTCGGTGAGGTCAATGAAGACTTCGGCTTTCTCCACCACGGAAGAGTTGGGAAAGACCATCACTTGACCGGGTTGTTCCACCACGAACAGCCGATCCGATCCGTCTCCCGCATGGGTGATTTGTACCGGACGCTCAAATGTGAGCGACGCGAATGCAGGTTCCAATCGAATGGAAGGGAGCGTGGTGGGTTCGTTGGTTGCCTTAACCATGGCATCGGTTGTGACGGCAAACAAAGAACTCAAGATCAAAGAGGAAAGCATGGTGCAGCTCCGTTCTGGTTCGAGTGGAATCCGAAGTGCTTTTATTTTATGGCTCTTGAGGCCAGGTGTAGAACCGATTCTGGGCGGCGGCGGTCATGCATCCACTTGAATCGACCTGAATGCAGATGCCCCCGTGCAATCCTGTCGCCAAATGCGGCGAACCCGGCCACGTATGCCAAGGGCCACCTTGGGCTCGACGACGGCTGCTGGATTGCAGGAGCAACCGCGGCGGTCTTTTTCTGAGGATGGCTTCGAGGCCCAGGCAATGAGCGCCATGGTGGGGCAGTTCGAAGACATCAGCTGGGGGCTCGTTTTGGATTTCAGAAATCATCGATTTGGAGTCTGCATCACCAGAGAATCGGAGTCGTCGACCATGCACAAGGATCTCGAAAGCAAGTGAAGCATGATTCCGGTTCCGGGACGTCAGATCTTTCGGTGGCCACAACGTGTTGAATGTTGCGGAACCACATTCCCATTGATCCCCACGCGTTGTGACGATTACGGGGATGCCCATCTCTTCCGCGGTGGCAAGAAGCGTGTGGCACGGTGATGTGACGTCATCTTGTGCTTCGCGGAGCATAAGGGGCGGAATACGCAATATTCCCACCGGGATGGCCTGCAGGATTGGCACCACACCTGCGATGTGGTCCAAGTCCGCATGCGTACAAACAACAGCTTCAAGGCGGCTGACGTTCTGACGTCGAAGATTCGGAAGAATGCATCGGCGGGCGACGTGGAGTTCTCCAGAACTCCCTGCATCGATCAACCATGTTTTGGGACCAATTCGCAGCAGATGTGCGGATCCGTTGCCTACCGAAAGGACATCCCAACGGAAGTCGTGGTGTCGTCCAGGATCGGCTCGCAGATCGGGGGTGCAGAGGACCCCAAAAACAAGCGCAGAAATTGACCACCTGATCCGCCCACCAATCAAAAGCAACAGGCCTGCAGTCACCAGAATGGTTGTCAGGGTTGACTCGGGGCGGAAGACATTGGTGTTGAGCTGCGCCCACGGCAGTGCGGTGAAACTTTCCAGCACCCGCTGGGTGCCCATCAATATCGGTGCCACGACCAGCGCTAGGGTTGATCCGAGTTCCGGGCACCCGAGGCACACAAAGACGCTCACCCACAGGATCGGCA
>PAHO01000046.1 GCA_002705085.1 Phycisphaerae bacterium
ACGGCAACCAACCGTTGGCCATCGCGAAGAACCAAGGTGCGGTCGTTGGCCCAAGTGGCTTCGTCCACGTTGTTGAGGGAAATCCATTCGCCCGCTGGGAACCACTCTTCGGTGGGGAACCAAAGATCTCGTTCCACTTCCTTCAGCCGTGATTCCTCAGAATTTCTATTGGTAAGTAGCAACCGAGGATTTCCCCCAAAAGCCATCATCGAGAGGTTTCCGGAGGGATCAATCATTGGCTTCAACATTTCTTGAGGGGATGCTGGTACCGCTTGTTCGAACAGTGTGTTGTTCCACCAGTCGGATGGCACCGTCACAATGGTCGGGGTGCCATCATCAAAGTTGCCCCACGCGTAGCATTGTGCAGGTCGAATGGCGATACGACAATCGATATAACGTTCTTGGCTGGAGTCCAGATTTCGCATGATTCGATTCATACCCTTGCCTTGAAGAGGCTTGAGGCACGACCAGAAGACGCTTGATGAACGGACCAAATCGTTGACAAAAGGGGCATTCCTGGTTGTCGTGGTAAAGGTCGATTGTTGATTGATGCTATCGCTGGTCCCTGGGTCGTGGTAGGTGATGGTGCGATCGTTCCCGTCTCGCTCCACTCCAACGACCGTCATGCAATGTCCGCCATCTCGCGCTAACACTGTGTTTCCCCAACAATTGGTGCCAAGGTTGTCGTAACGCCCATAACAGATTGTTTGAATGGCATCTCTCAGGACACCAGCTTGCGCGATCTCTTTGAGAAGGACACGGTTGAAGACAGAAGTTGTCTCATGCTCCACAACAAAGATGTCGTCAAATCCTTCTTCTCGAAGAATTTGCCGAACGCCACGCCATGCATCACCGTGGGAAGTACCAGTGGTTCCAGAGGTGTCCATGGCATCACCCAGGCGGTCAATGAAATTGGTTCCAGCAGCGTGGTTGCTGTTGCTTTGCCAGTTGGATTGACCGGGGGCGAGTCCCGGAAAACCATGGTTGGCGGCATAGGCAAAGAGATTTGCGTTGGCGGTGGGTACGCAATGCATCTCGCCGTTATTGGCCAATCCAGTCCGTTCCTGATCAAAATCCGGCATATTGCTCATAAGAAGCTCATAGCTGCTGTCAGAGCTGTAGCGCGAGATGTCGAAATCGGCCACGACGGCGGTGGGAAGAGTGAGGGTTACAAGTGCGAATTGACGACGCATGAAAAAGTCCTTTCTGCACATTGGTGTGCATCCAGACTGGCGAGCTTGGGCTGCACTACCCGCCAATTTTTTCTTGAGATTGGATTTACACTGTTGAAATGGCGTTTTCTGACCCAGCTGTGGTGTTGCTGTCTGGCGGTCTGGATAGCGCTACCGTCCTCGCCATCGCCCGGAATGAGGGGTACGACGTCCACGCCCTGGTGGTCGACTACGGCCAACGGCACCGGCATGAGTTGGAAGCGGCCAAGAAGTTGGCACAAGAGCACGGGGTGCCTTTCCGTGTCATGCCTCTCGATCTGCGGGTGTTTGGTGGGTCCGCGTTGACTGACGACATTGATGTCCCCCACGGCCGAGATGAATCTGAAATGCAAGAGGACATCCCGGTCACGTATGTCCCGGCCCGCAACTTGATCTTCCTTTCTCTGGCCTTGGCCTTCGCAGAGACGATTGGCGCTAAGGATTTGTTTCTGGGTGTGAATGCGGTCGACTACTCGGGGTACCCCGATTGTCGCCCGGAGTTTTTGACTGCCTTTGAGGCTTGTGCGACTTTGGCCACCAAAGCGGGAGTACAGGGGCAGCCCTTTGCCATTCATGCGCCGCTGGTGGACTTGACCAAAGCGGAGATCATCCAGCGTGGTCTAGAGCTGGGGGTTGATTACGGAAAGACGCATTCGTGCTACGACCCCGATCCTCAAGGACTGGCTTGTGGAACGTGTGACAGCTGTGTGCTTCGTCGGCGGGGCTTCGAAGCCGCCGGTGTTCCCGATCCCACCCGGTACTCCGCATGACCACCATGTTGCCCATCGCTGAAACCTTTGACAGCATTCAAGGCGAAGGCTCGCTGCTGGGGACACCCAGCTTCTTCATCCGCACGGCGGGATGCAACTTACGTTGCACTTGGTGTGATACGCCGTATGCCAGTTGGGACGCGGCCGGTGATCAACGCTCGGTTGCTTCGCTGGTCGAAGAAGTCCAACGGTCTGGTCGAAAGCACGTGGTCTTGACCGGCGGAGAACCATTGATGTTCCCTGGGCTGGTGGAGCTCAATGATGCGTTGCGTGCATCCGGATGTCATGTCACGGTGGAAACGGCAGGGACTCTCGAGCTTCCGCTGACCTGTGATTTGTTGAGTTGTTCTCCCAAATTGTCCAACAGCACGCCTGCCAATGATCCGCGTGACCCTTCGGGTCAATGGGCAGAACGTCACGAAGCGCGGCGTTGGCGTCCGGAAATCCTGTCGAAATTGATCCAACAGTCCATCCGTACCCAGTGGAAATTTGTGGTTTCGACTCCTCAGGATGTGCCCGAAATCGATCAAATGCTCGCGGAAGTGCCGCCTGATCGTCCTGAAGACGTTTTTTTGATGCCGGAGGGTGTCATCGTGCCCAAAGCCGAGAGCACCCGCTGGATTGTGGCCTTGTGTCAGGAAAGAGGCTGGTGTTATGGCCACCGATTGCACATTGCCCTGTTTGGCAACACCCGCGGCACCTAGAAGTTTGCACTAAAAAATTGCTTTCCTCTCGACGCGGCGGGGCCATTTGGGGCACAATATTCACTTCGGCCATCAGGGCCGCGACGGAAGGCCCCCCGGACCCCGAACGGAACCTTCTGCTTTTCTCTTCTTGTCTTGCATCGGGCTGCGTGAACAAAAACGAATCGAATCATGGTCAGTATTTATGTGGGGAATCTCCCCTTCCGTGTCACCGAGGATGAGGTGGCGAGTCTTTTTTCTGAATTCGGCGAAGTGCAACGCGTGCACCTTGTTATGGACCGTGAGACGGGACGTCCCCGCGGCTTCGGATTTGTCGAGATGGGAGACGACGAAGGTCGTCAAGCCATTCAAGAGTTGATGGATCGCAACGCCGAGCTTGGTGGTCGTCCACTGAAATTGAATGAAGCCCAGCCTCGCGAAGAGCGAGGCGGCGGTGGCTTCCGCGGCGGCGGAGGCGGTGGCTTCCGCGGTGGCGGTGGTGGCGGTGGTTTCCGCGGCGGCGGTGGCGGCGGTGGTTTCCGCGGCGGCGATCGCGACGGTGGTGGTTACCGCGGCGGCGGTGGCGGCGGTGGTTACCGCGGCGGCGATCGTGACGGCGGTGGTTACCGCGGCGGCGATCGCGACGGTGGTGGTTACCGCGGCGGCGGTGGCGGCGGTGGTTTCCGCGGTGGCGATCGTGACGGTGGCGGCCGTGGCGGCTTCGGCGGCGGCGGCGGCGGCGGTGGCCGTGGCGGCTTCGGCGGCGGCGGCGGCCGTGGCGGCTTCGGCGGTGGCGGCGGCCGTGGCGGCTTCGGTGGCGGCGGCGGCGGTCGTGGCGACTTCGGCGATATGCCTCCGCAAGATCGTGGCCGACGTGAAAAGGGCGATCGTCGTCACGAAAAGGATGACTACGAAGATTGATGCGTTATGGGGACTGGACCTGTTGTTCCAGTGCTCCCCGCATCACCCGAGCAAACCCCTCGTATGCCCTCTCGGTGAGGTGAAGTTGATCGGGTAAGAACATGTCTTGACGGGTGGACCCGTCGTCAGCTTCAAGCACTTGGTTGAGGTCGACAAAGGTCCGCCCGTCTTGCGTTTCGCAGTAAGCGGCCACCAATTGATTGGCTTTGTCGACGATGGACCAGCGGTCTTTCTTTTCAGGTGATCGATTGATCGCACCAAACAAGATCCTGGTGTCCGGCAATCGGTCGCGTGTCAATTCAGAGAAGAGACGAAAGCGCTCAGCAATATCGGCCGCGCCCTCACCGACGTTGATGTCATTGCTGCCGCAGTAGTAGAGGATGGATTTGGGTTGGATGGAAAAAAGAGTTTCGTCAGCGTAATGCAACGTTTCCCAAGATCGAGCGCCACCAAACGCCAAGTTCGTCACTTCGTACTCGGGGAAGTGAGCCGGTGCTCGTTCCCAGAGGCGGAAAATGCTCGACCCCCACAAGGCCAAGCCGCCAGCTTCTGGCGGGTATTGGCGCAACATGGTTTGCATGCCTTGTTGGCTTGCTTGCCATTTCAGTGCTTGTCCTTGGGGCAACGCATCGAGTGCCAACAGATGCAAAGCAAAGGTGCGTCCCATGCGAAGATAGCTTTCGGCGGATCCGTTGTAGTGGCATTCCCAATGATCGGTTGCTTGGGCATCCCAGAATGCCGCGGTCGGGGCAAAACAGCAATGGTCAAGTTGACTTGCGGCTTCTGCTTGCGCGGTTCGAAAGGCACGGAGAGCCCAGCCGGATCGTGATTTGGGCACCTCGGTGCCGTGAACGCCAAGTTCCCCGATCACAATCGGGAGCGAGCTGGCGTTCAACGCTTCGCGAAGATCATGCAACATGTGTTTCAGGTTGTGGGGGTACCGTTCGATGATGCCTCGGCCGCAGGGCGAGCCTGCTTCTTCAACGGGCCATTGGCAGTAGTCGTTCCAGCCTTGAAACCAGACGAGTCCCTTCAGTTCCAGATCGTCGCGGCCCAAGTGAACTTTGGCTTGGTCGAGACCGGTCTGGATGTTGTTGACCATGGCGTTGAAGAAAGCACCCGCTTCGCGTGATCGGCCCTCGCGTTCTTCGCGAGCTTTCATTTGCTGCTCTGCCCAGTTGAAGGCTCCCGCCGAAGGACTGCGAAAGTCACACCAGACATCTTTGCCACCCCATGCGGCTTTCAGCAGTACGACGGGGCTTTGGTGGTGGCGTTGCATTTCTTGGCCGAACGCATACTCCGGCCCAATCATCTTTTCGTTGGCGCCCCACCCCACTTGCAAGGGCCCGGCTTCCTGTCCATGGGAACGCCCCGGCCACACCACCGTGACTTGGTCGATGGTCTCAAGTTGGGCATGGGGGATGCCGTATCCCTCCGCGTTGGATTGGCCCGCAATGACGTAGACCGGCACGGGATCAGCGAGAAGACTGGCAACCAAAAGAATCAACATGGTTTGATGCTAAAGCGTGAAGGGGGCGGGGTGCTTCGTCGTGTTCTCAATGTTGCACGGTGTGTTTGTGCCAAATCCTGTCGCGAGTCAATCCATACCGTGAGCGTCTGTCGCAATGGCGCAAGGGGTGTGTTGAAAATCGTCGGGCCGGCTTTCATTATTCCAGCATGGACACAATTTCTGCAGCGGACACGGGATGGATTTTGACCTCTTCGGCTTTGGTGTTGCTGATGACGCCTGGCCTGGCCTTCTTCTATGGAGGCTTGGTTCGGGGTCAGAGTGTTTTGAACACCATGATGATGAGTGTGATCGCCATGGGCATTGGAGCTTTGTGCTGGGTGGCCGTTGGTTATTCGATTGCGTTTGGTGATGGGGGGGCGTGGTTTGGTTCTTTCGAGCATCTTGGTCTTCGTGGTGTCGAAGGCATCGAAGATGGTTTGGCCATCCCCGCCATTTTGTTTGCGATGTTCCAGATGACCTTTGCCATCATCACTCCAGCGCTGATTTCTGGCGCGGTGGTGGAACGGATGCGATTCAGCGCGTATGTCCTCTTCACCATGCTGTGGTCCATCGTGTGTTATGCGCCGCTTTGCCACTGGGTGTGGGGTGGGGGTTGGATCGGTTCATGGGGTGTGCTTGATTTTGCAGGAGGCACGGTGGTCCACATCAGCGCGGGGGTCTCGGCGGTGGTGTGTGCGATCATGTTGGGCCGTCGAAGCACCCATGAAGCGGAAGCCTGTCCGCACAATGTGCCGTTTGTTTTGCTTGGCGGGGGATTGCTGTGGTTTGGTTGGTTCGGATTCAATGGGGGATCGGCGTTGGCGGCCGACGAAACCGCCGCCATGGCCGTGATGACCACCACGCTGGCCGCGGCGGCGGCCATGATGGCTTGGACCACCTTGGAGTGGCGTCAACGTCGGCGTCCATCGGCGGTTGGCGCCATGATTGGTGCCGTGGTGGGATTGGTCACGATCACCCCGGCCGCAGGATTCGTCTCGCCGATGGGTGCGATCGCGATGGGCATTCTGGGATCTGCCGCAGCCTTCTATGCCATCAGTTTGTTTGCCAAATCGGGCATCGATGACAGCCTCGATGTCTTCGCCTGTCACGGGGTTGGGGGATTGGTGGGTTCCGTGTTGACCGGGGTCTTTGCGTTGGAGGGTGGATTGCTTTACGGCGGTGGCTTTGAACTGTTGATGAAGCAAACCGTTGGTGCTTTGGCCGGTGGGCTGTGGGCGGCCATTGCCACGGTGGGCATCTTTGTGTTCTTGCGGTCGGTGATGCGGGTTCGTGTCTTGGAAGATCAAGAAGAGTCAGGCCTTGATCTCCCGGTGCATGGTGAAGAGGCGTATGCCTAATCTTTCGTGGCGTCTCGGAGTTCACGCTGCCGCATCGGCATCGCGTCCACCAAGTCAAAGATCTCTTGCAACTGCGGGGCGACGCCCCAACGCTCTTTCACACCGCCGTCTTTGCCCACCAACACCGCGCCTTCTTGGGCGATTCTGAACTTCTTGCGCCAGAATTTGGCGTCCTGGTCGGCTTCTTCGCCTCCTACTCGACCGCCGTCCAAGAGGACCAAGTGCAGATCTCGGTCGCGCCATGCGGCAATGTTGCGATCGATCTGACTTCGCAGGTCGTCAGACTTGACGGTGGTGGCATCCAAGACGAGCAGTCGCTTGTTCCATTTCAATTCTTTGATGCGCTTTTCGGGTTTGCTCGCGATCCATTTCCATATTTTCACGTGCTCGACCTCCATGCTCGCGTTCCAAGGTGTGGTTTCATCGGGGGGGCCAGGCCAATCGCCACCGACGGCCAGATTCAAAATCAAGTACATCGGCTTGCGGGGTGAAGCCGTTGTGCGATGTCGTTCGACCCCATCAACGAACCACACCACGCCCTCGGGGGTCCACTCGCACGCAAAATCGTGAAAGTCTTTGGTGAAATCGGGCCCGGCGAAAGTCTTGGTTGAGGTCTGTCCCAGATCCCATGGTTTGAGGCCATCGCGCAGGGGTCCCCAGTGGGCGGAGTGGTGGACCTTTCGGGCTTCGTGCCCGATGAATTCCATGATGTCAATTTCAGGTGGCCATGAGCCATCGGTGGGCAACAGCCAAATGGCGGGCCAATAGCCGCGTCCTTGGGGGAGTCGAGCCCGGACTTCCCAGCGTCCCCACTTCACCGCGTGTTGGTGCTTGGTGGTGGCGTGGCCACTGGAATATTTTCGGGTGCCGACGGGTCGGTTCAACGCGGTGAGGTGCAACGTTCCATTTTGAACCGTCACGCAGTCTTGGGCATAGAACTGCATCTCGTTGTTGAAACTCCATTCGTCATTGGCAATTTCCCAATCGGTGGTGTGGGGCAATTGGCCATCCAAATTCCCATTCAAGACCGGAAGACTTCGCGTCCGGTCGTTGGCGGTGGGTTGGCTGACGCGGATGGCATCCACCAGCACATCGCCGCGGGCCCGAACCACCAGTTCTGCCTTGCTCGGAAGATCTTGCACGCGATTTGATCGCCAAGCCCGCCAGCCTTGCCCGGCGTCGCTGCTGTCGAACAGCTCGATAGGTGGGTGCTTTCCATTTTGGAATCGAAGCTTGGCGTCCACTGTGCCTTGCGCGGCCAAACTGATGCTCACCGCACGGGAAGGATCAAGAACCACTGGCACGGAAAGTTCGGTGTCCGCTTGCATAAAGAGCGCGGCGGTGCCCGACAGAGGAGCATCCAATTCGTATCGTGATTCGCCTTGGATCGTCCAAGATTCCTGGGCGTGGCACACCTGATCAAAACTTTCGTGGAGCTGCAAGTTTTGATCTTCCGTGTGGATCTTGAGATCATCAAAGTCGATTGTGCCGGGTTCAAATTCAGGCTGCACAAACACCAGCACCACACGGCCGGAAACGGTGCCCGTCGGCGTTGGCATTTCACACTTGGCTTGGTGCCACCGACCATCAACTCCGGACTTCTGTTCCGCGTCGACGGGACGAACTTCTCGCCATTCCAGAACCCGCCCATCTTCAGCCAAACATTCCACTCGCAGCACCCCAAAATTTTTGGTGCCCTGAACCGTTGCCTTCTCAGGCGTGCGACCAAACACGGAAGCGTGAAGGATGGTTCCTGCTTGCACGTCGAACCGCCGCTCCAAACCGGAGCCGCCATAGCGCTCATTCAGTGGGCCGACCGTACGAAGAGCGCCACCCTTTCGGCCGATCCCTTCCCATGCGATGGCCTGATTGAATGCGGACCAGCCTTCGATCCCACCATCGAGTCGTTCGAAGTTGCCAAGGCCCCCCAAGCGATCTTCTGCCGGCGGCGCGACGGTGACCGAGAGGTTGCTCACGTTGGCGGAGTCCCGCAGGGTCAAGCCGACGGCTCGGGCTGCGGGCGGGGCGGTGGCCGGCACGCCCTCCTGCCAGGGGTCTTCTCCGACCACATTGGCTTGGTCATCCAGCCAGCGCAGCGTGGCCTGCTGGATCCCCTGACCATCGAGATGCACTTGTTCGCCGGGACGAACAAGTCCCAGATTCTGTTGGGCGGTGTCTCCCACCAAAGTCCAGCCTTCATATCGCTCGGCGGTGGTGGAGAAATCGTCGTGGAAGATCAAATCGAATTCGTTCAGGAGGAGGAGGGTCCACAGCATGTGGTTACTGTATGTCCCTTCATTCGAAGACTCTTGGGAGATTTTGCATGCCATTCAAAGATGATTTTGTGTGGGGCGCTGCGGCGGCCGCGTATCAGATCGAAGGGGCCGCCAGTGTGGGGGGACGAAAGCCGAGTGTCTGGGATGATTATTGCGATCGCCCGGATGCTGTGAAGCAGGGTCACAGCGGGGCTGTGGCGTGTGATCACTACCACCGCTTCGAAGAAGACATTGCCCTGATGGGTGAGATTGGTCTTCAGGCCTACCGCTTGTCGTTGGCCTGGCCCCGGATTCTTCCCGACGGAACTGGTGCCGTCAACGAGGAAGGGCTCGCGTTCTATGACCGACTGATCGACACCTTGCTCGCGAACAACATCACCCCGTGGGTCACACTGTACCACTGGGATTTCCCCTCCACAGTCTTCCAGAGAGGTGGTTGGTTGAACCGGGAGAGCGCCGATTGGTTCGCGGAGTACACCGACGTCGTGGCCAAGCGGTTGGGTGATCGGGTCACGAATTGGATGACCCTCAATGAACCGCAGGTGTACATCGATCATGGCCACCGCAACGCCGTTCACGCTCCGGGCTTGACCTTGACCACGCGAGAACAGTTGCTGGCCGGCCACCACACCCTGTTGGCCCACGGAAAAGCGGTCCAAGTCTTGCGGGCATCGTGCAGCACGCCCGGCCGCATCGGCATTGCCCCGGTGGGTCAAGCCACCATTCCGGCCACCGACTCGCCGGAAGATTATGCCGCCGCGGAAAAGGTGCAAAAGAGTGTGGAGTTCGGCAACCACTTCAACAACGCGTGGTGGTTTGAGCCCGCATGCTTGGGGCACTATCCAGAAACTGGCTTGAAGACCTACGCCGAGCACATGCCCGAGTTCCCCGACTCCGACTTCAACACCATCAAGCAGCCCATCGATTTCGTGGGACTCAACATCTACCAAGGTGGGGTGGTGAAAGCTGGGGCTGATGGTGAGCCAGAACACGTGCCCCACGCGGTTGGTCACCCCATCACCTGCTTCGATTGGCCAGTGACGCCCGCGGCTTTGCGTTGGGGGCCTTACTGGGCCCACAAGCATTTTGGTTTGCCGGTGGTGATCACCGAAAACGGCTTGGCTTCCATGGACTGGGTGGGTCTCGACGGTCGGGTTCGCGACGGACAGCGCATCGACTTCACGCGGCAGTATTTGTTGGAGCTGGAAAAAGCCATCGCCGACGGAGCCGAAGTGGACGGGTACTTCCACTGGTCCATCATGGACAATTTCGAATGGGGCGAGGGATACACCAAGCGGTTTGGACTGATCCACGTCGACTACCAGACGCAAACTCGCACCCTGAAGGATTCCGCACGTTGGTACCGCACCATTATTGAATCCAATGGCGCGAAGCTGGCGGAAAGCCCTGCGTAAGTCAGTCGATGATCAGTTGGCCCGTTGACCGGCACTGTCAAAGCAGTGGTGACGGTCGCGGTCGATGACGATGGGGCAAGTCGCGCCCTCGGCCGGCGCCCATTCCGCATCCAAACGGGCCAGAAGGGTGGAGCCATCGGCTGCTTCCAGGTGCACATCGGCCAAGTCCCCCAAAGGTTCCACCAAGCGTGCCTTCAATTCAACCGCGCCTTGATCGTTGTCGGTGGCCACCCGGAAGTGTTGGGGGCGAACTCCGACTGTGATGGGGCCATCAAGTGAAGTGGGAAGGCTCACTTGGAAGCCAGAAGCCAAAGTGGCTTGGCCATCTTTCGCTTCACCTTGCATGAGATTCATGGCGGGGGTGCCAATGAAACCGGCCACAAAGAGATTGGCTGGGGCGCGGTACACCTCAAGTGGTGTGCCCACTTGTTGCATGACACCGTCCTTCATCACTGCGACGCGATCGCCCAAGGTCATGGCTTCTTCTTGGTCGTGGGTGACGTACACGCTGGTGGTTTGCAGCTCTTTGTGCAATCGCCGCAACTCGGAGCGCGTGTGGTTTCGCATCTTGGCGTCGAGGTTGGACAAGGGCTCGTCAAACAAGAAGCACGCCGGATCGCGGACAATGGCCCGGCCCAAGGCGACCCGTTGCTGCTGGCCACCTGACATCGCGCCGGGCTTTCGGTTCAGCAGCTCTTCGATCCCCAGCATCTTCGCGGTCTCGGCGATCCGTCGTTCTCGCTCCGCTTTGGGAACCTTCCGAAGTCGCAAAGCGAAGGCCATGTTCTCCTTTGCGCTCTTGTGCGGGTACAGCGCGTAGTTCTGGAACACCATGGCGATGTCTCGATCGGCCGGATCCACGTGGGTGACATCACGACTGCCGATGGTGATGGTTCCGCCGCTGGGCTCTTCCAAACCGGCGATCATGCGCAGCAAGGTTGACTTTCCGCACCCCGAGGGGCCAACCAGAACTAAAAATTCACCATCGCTGATGTCGAGATCACACGGTTTCACCGCATGGACGCCACCAGAGAATTGCTTTTCGATCGAACGCAGTCGCACTTCGGCCATAGACCGTGAGTGTAGAGGCATTTTCGTTGGTTCGGACTAGAATGAAGGTCTTGAATTCTCAAACCTCCATCACCAGACGCGCGGCCTTAGGGGCGTTTGGCGCTGCGGCCGCGAGCTATGCCTTTTTGGGTGGCACGCGACGCAATGACATTCCTGCCGGTCGAATCGTGTTGGACTACTGGGAAAAGTGGACGGGTCATGAAGCCGCCGCGATGCAGACCGTGGTTGACGCATTCAACGCCAGTCAAGACCGATGGTGGGTGAACTATCTCAGCGTCAGTGGTCTTGACCGCAAAGCCAAAATTGCGATTGCCGCGGAAGACCCTCCGGACCTCTTGGGGCTTTGGCATCGCAACATTCCCTTTTTTCGGCGCTCGGGTGCATTGATGTCTTTGGAGTCGTTGGGGCGAAGCCGAGACGACTACGCCTCGGTGTTGCGACCGATTCTTTTTGGTGATGTTCAAGACGCGGCCCCAACCACGTGTTCATCGATCGCGTTGTATTACGACCGTGCGATGTTCCGAGAGTTCGGCTTCGATCCCGATCAACCTCCGGCCACCATTCCTGAATTCGATGAGGTCATCAACGCGTTGACCATCCGCGATCAAGATGGCAAAGTCGAGCGTGCGGGATTTTTGCCGGGTGATCCTGGCTGGTGGAACTGGTCGTACGGGCCATTTTTTGGTGGCCAGATGTACGACGCCGCCACCGATCAGGCCATGGTGAACAGCCCCGGCATGATTCGCGCGTACGAATGGGTGCAATCGTTCCCACAGCGCTGGGGCCTCGAAAACTTGCGCCGCTTCCAAGGGGCCTTGGTCGACAACCCTTCTCCGTACCGCAATTTCTTCAGCGGCCGCTTGGCGACCACCTTGCAGGGGCCCTGGGTGGCCAAGTTCATGCAAGAGGAAATGGGCGACAACCTGATGGATTACGCCGCCGCCCCATTCCCGGTTGATCCGTCGGTGCAAGACGCCGCCAATCCCCATGGATCCATCGAGTGCGATGTGTTGGTGGTGCCCCGCAATGTTCGGCATCCCGAAGGATCTTTGGCGTTCGTGTCGTTCTTGCAGCAGCCGGAAAATTTGGAGGAATTGGCTTCGGGCCACGGCAAGCCTTCCCCTTTGGTCAAGCCGAGCGCTTCGTTCCTTGCTGAGCATCCCAATCGATCCATTGAGGTGCACCAGAACATCATGGTGAGCCAAAATGCTTTTGCCGAGCCTTTCACCGAGGTTTGGCCGGAGTTCAGCAACTCATTGGGCGCTGGGATGAGCAAAATTGATGTCTTGCAGGCCACTCCTGCTGAAGCGTTCACGCAAGTGCAAGAAGAAGTCGAAGCCCAGTTGACCCGGGCCGCCGCCCGACGAGCCTTGCGGGAGTCTCGACTGTGAAGCGGGACGGCTTTCTGACTTTCTTGCCGTGGGCGGCACCATGGCTTGCCGGCTTCATGTTGTTCACAGCCCTACCAGTCGGTTTGGGCATCTGGTACGCCTTCACGGATTACACGCTTCTGGAACCACCAATCATGGTGGGCACCAAGAACTTCGCCAGATTGGCCGACGATCCGATTTTGGGCACTGTGGCCTGGAACACGTTCTTCTTTGGGTTGCTTTCGATCGTGGTGGGAACGGTGCTCTCGATTGCTCTGGCGGTATTGCTGTCCAAGCCCGCTCGATTTCAAGCGTTCTGGCGCTCGGCCGTTTTTGTGCCGTCGGTTCTGCCTTTGATTGCGGTGGCGGCCATCTTCAAGCTTGGCTTTGATGGTGAGCTGGGTGCGGCCAATCAAATGCTCGGGCTCATCGGTGTCGAAGGTCCCAACTGGTTTGGCTCTGGGGCTTGGGCGTGGGCTGCGCTCTTGATGATGAGTTTGTGGGGCGTGGGGCCGGCGGTGGTGATTTACTTGGCGGGCTTGCGTGATGTTCCCAAGCAATTGCATGAAGCAGCTTCGCTTGATGGTGTGGGCTCTTGGGGGAGATTTGTCCATGTCACCTTGCCGATGATTTCTCCGGTGATTTTGTTCAACGTGGTCATTGGCATCATCAACGCGGCCCAAGTGTTTGTGGTGCCGTTGGTGATGACCGGTGGGGGGCCGGGACGTTCCACGTACTTCTTCGCCATGTATGTCTATGACCAAGCGTTCCAATACGGAGACATGGGGTATGCCTCCGTGCTTGGCTTGGTGCAATTCGCCGCCATTTTGGTGTTGACTGGTTTGGTCCTGTTGCTTGGGCAACGGTTTGTGTACTACCGAGGCGCCTGATGGAAAGAATTCGCACCACCTTGGTTTACGTCTTGCTCACGTTGGTGACGGCCGTCGCACTGTTTCCCATTGGGTACATGCTGCTGATCGCTGGAGGAGAAGGGGAGCGCTTTGCCGAGGGGGGCCAAACGCTGTTCCCAGAAACCGCCGGTGAGATGCCCGGCAACTTGGCCAGCAATCTGGACACGGTGATGACCGATGGCACGCTGGACTTCCGGCGCTATCTCCGCAACACATTGTTGGTGGCCATTTTGGCGGTCAGCGGCACGGTGGTTTCCAGCGCGATGGTGGCGTATGCCTTTGCCCGGGTGCGTTGGTCGGGCAGCAAGCCACTCTTCATGTTGATGTTGGCCACCATGATGGTGCCGTTCCCCGTGATCATGGTTCCGCTGTTCACGATGTTCCGTGAGCTTGGCCTCATCGGGACGTTCGGGCCCCTGTGGGTTCCGGCGTGGTTTGGCAACGCGTTCAGCATCTTCTTGATGCGTCAATTCTTCATGACCATCCCTCGAGAACTCGACGATGCCGCCCGCATCGATGGCTGTGGTCACTTCGGCATTTTCCGGCACATCATGCTTCCTTTGGCCACACCGGCTTTGTTGGTGGTGGCCCTGTTGCACTTCATGTTTGTGTGGAACGACTTTGTTGGGCCACTCATCTTCTTGTCCCACCGCGATCAGTTCACGCTGGCCCTCGGCTTGCAACTGTTCATGTCCCGCTTGGGCACCACCCCTTGGCACCTCTTGATGAGTGCGACCACCCTGATGGTTGGTCCGGTCTTGGTGCTTTTTCTTCTGACCCAACGATCGTTTGTCGAAGGTATTTCGACCAGCGGAACCAAAGGCTGATCTATGAGCCATCACACTGAAGGTCTGTGCCGGATCGACGGCGTGGATTGCTACCGCATTCTCGACACTCATCTGATGGAGCCTTTCTTGCTGACGGTCGTCAGCCCGGAAGAGCACTGGATGTACATCTCCTCTCGCGGTGGGCTTTCGGCGGGCCGCGTGAACGCGCAGCACTGTCTGTTCCCGTACCGAACCGATGATCTGCTGCATGCGGTGGATGCTTTCAGCGGTCCTTGGACTGGGGTTCGGGTGGGCCATGAGTTGTGGGAGCCCTTCACGGGCCGTGCGGGTGAGCAAGAGCGCCGGCATTTGGCCAAGAGTGTGTTGGGGGACAGGATCGTTTTTGAATCCCATCATGAAGGACTGGGACTGGTGGCCCGCGCGTGGTGGACCTTCAGCAATGAGCATGGCTTTGTTCGAACCGTTTCTCTGGAAGCATCCGGCGAGCATGCTTGCGAAGTCCAGGTCCTGGATGCTCTGAGGGATTTGCAGGTCGGGGGGGCGTCGCTCCCGGTGATGCAATCGATGAGTTGTCTCGTCAACGCCTACACCCGATCGGAGTGTGTTGGTTCGACTTCACTCGCGACATTTGCGATGGAGACCGCTTTGAGCGATCGGGCCGAGCCGGCGGAGTCGCTTCGCGCCACGACCGTCTTTCCGGTGGGGAATGGGTCCGGCACCCTTGATCCTCTGGCGGTGGAGTCATTCGTTCAAGGCGCTGCGCCCAAGGGCATGCGCCGGGCCACGGGGCGTGCCGGGTTGTTTGCGTATTCCGTGGAAGGGCAAGTTGGCCAGGGCCAGACGTTGACGTGGGCTCTGGTGGCCGATGTGCACCGGACCCAAACAGAGGTTGCCGCTTTGGTGGATCGGGTTGATGAACTCTCATTGCCCCAGCTCCGCGCTGAAGCAGATGCGGCCACCGAGGCCATGCACGACCTTTTGGCGCAAACCGATGGGCACCAATGCAGTGGCGATCCGGTTCTTGATATCCATCACGCCTCCAACACCCTCTTCAACAACATGCGGGGTGGAATTCCCGTAGAAGCCGAGCGGGTGCCTTGGGGTGACTTCGTTGAATTTTTGGGCCAGCGCAACCAACTGGTGGCCAAGAAGCACGTTGGTTGGCTTGAATCGCGTTCATCCGATTCTTGGTGCACCCGAACCGAGTTGTTGAGTGGGGCCCAGTCCCAAGATGATGTTCAGTTGCTTCGGTTGACCTATGAATATCTTCCGTTCTGGTTTGGACGTCGCCATGGCGATCCATCCCGGCCTTGGAACGTGTTCAACATTCGGGTACGGCATGAAGATGCCTCTCGCCGTTTGTCGTATGAGGGCAATTGGCGTGACATTTTCCAAAATTGGGAAGCGTTGGGATTGTCCCATCCGGGTTGGGTGGATCATTTTATTCTGAAGTTCGTCAACGCCACCACACTTGATGGCTTCAATCCGTACCGGATTACTCGAGAAGGCATCGACTGGGAAGTTCCGGAGCCCGACAACCCTTGGAGCAACATTGGTTACTGGGGCGATCACCAGATCACATACCTCAGTCGGCTGCTGGAATTGTCAGCTTCCATCAATCCCGATCGGATGCGCGAATGGCTGTCGGTGCCCATGTTCTCTTTTGCCGACGTGCCCTACACGCTGAAGTCTCACCAAGAGTTGGTTGCTGATCCCCGGCAATCCATTGTCTTTGATTGGGACCAGCATGAATCCAGTGAGACCCGGCGGCAGCAATTTGGGTCGGATGGTCGGTTGGTGCACGACGGCAACGATTTGTTGCAGGTCACCTTCTTGGAAAAACTGCTGATTCCGGTGTTGTCCAAGATGTCAACTTTGGTGCCGGGGGGTGGCATTTGGATGTGCACCCAGCGGCCAGAGTGGAACGACGCGAACAACGCATTGGCCGGGTACGGACTCTCCATGGTGACCGCGTCGTATCTGCATCGCCATGTGAAGTTCTTGCAGACGTTGTTGCAAGACAGCGAACTCGGAGAGATGCGTTCGGTGGTCTGGTCGTGGTGCGAATCATTGGGCGAAGTCTTCTCTGCCGATCCTGCATCCGCCACCCAAGATCCCACCGCCCGTCGCGCGGCGGTTGATGCTCTGGGTTCTGCATTTGAGACCTATCGCCATCGCATGCGGACCGAACACGCAGTTCAGACCGTCTCATCAGAATCGCTGCTTGAACTGCTGAGGAACATGGAGTCGTGGTTGGCGAGCACCATCCGTGCCGGTCAGCGGGAAGATGGCACCTACGACGGGTACAACCTCGTTCGTTTCTCGGAAGATCAAGCTGAAGTTTCACGTCTGCCATTGATGCTCGAGGGACAAGTTGCGGTCTTGTCATCGGGCGTATTGGATGCAGAGTCATCGGCGAAACTGCTGGAGGCACTCTTTGATTCGACGCTGTACCGGTCGGACCACAACACCTTTTTGTTGTATCCCATCAAGTCCATCGAAGATTTCTTGTCGAAGGGCCAGGTGGATGTTCAGAAGTCGGATCTCTTGCAGCAATTGGTTGAAGCCGACAACCGCCAGTTGGTGGTGAAAGATCACGCGGGGGTGGTGCGCTTTGCCCCGGACTTGGTCAACCGCCGCGGGGTGCTGGACGTTCTGAGCCAGCTTTCCGAAGAAGAGGACTGGTCCAAGCTGGTCGACCAAGATCGTGAACAGGTGGTGCATCTGTACGAGTCGGTGTTTGACCATCATGCCTTTACGGGTCGTTCTGGCGGCATGTATGGATATGAAGGCATTGGCTGCACGTACTGGCACATGGTCGCCAAGTTGTTGGTTGCGGCAGGCGAGTGCGTGCAGGACGGCCAACATGCCCCCGACGACATTCAAGAGCAACTGCGTGGGCTGTACCACCGTGTTCGGGATGGCCTTGGCTTTCGCCGCACGCCGCATCAATTCGGCGCGTATCCGATTGATGCGTATTCCCACACTCCGGGAGACCGTGGCGCTCAGCAGCCCGGCATGACCGGCCAAGTGAAAGAGGAACTGCTCACCAGACGCATGGAGCTCGGGATTCGTTTCTCCAGCGGCGAGATCCACTTCAAGCCCAGTTTGATGCTGGACGACGAGTGGCCGACCCAGCCTCGGGAGAACCAGCTGCTCCAGCGTGAACTTTCCGCCGGTGAAGTTTTCTTCCAGTTGTGCGGAGTCCCGGTTCTCTACGCGACGGGTTCATCGGCTTCGATCAAGGTTCTCACTGCTGATGGGGTGACAGAGATTTCCGGATCGGTGTTGCCGCGGGAGTGGTCCCAGCGCGTGTTTGCCCGTGATGGTTCGGTCGTTGAACTGCACATCACGCTTTCCGCATAACAAAGAAGGCCCTGGCAAGTTGCCAGAGCCTTCTTTAGGAGATTCCTGAGGAGCTGGGAATCAAAGATCGACGGGAATGAGGACCCGGCTGATCGTGTGGATCCGACCATTGGAGGCTGGCACGTTGAGCGGGAAGTTCAAGAAGGGATTCCGCAAGTCGGGATCGTTGTCGATCAGGGTGATGAAGAACGGGGTGATGGTGCCGCCTTGCACGGTTTCAATATCGATGCCAAAGAAGCTGCGGAGAATGAAGCCAAACACGTCAATGTCTCCACCAGCAACGTGGTAGGTCAGCACGTCGGTGAGCACTGGAATGGGATCACCACCGCCCAAGTCGGTGAGGGCGCCGACGATAAAATTCCAAACAGCTTCTTCGTTGTAGCCACCCTTGGCTTCGAAGCCGAGATCAGCGGCCAACCGGAAGAAGGCACGGTCGTTTGGAGCAAACACGGTCAGGGTGGCTTCGGGGTCGGCCAGGACGCCGGCCAGATCGGCCGTGACCACGGCGTTCAACAGGATGTCGAAATCACGTGAGTTGTCGTCGAAATCACCACCGCTTTGCAGAACGATGTCGGTGATGGTCATGGGCTCATCGACGCCGCGGAAATCGCCGCCGGGTCCGCCCAAAAGGGCACTGGTCAAAAGGGTTGTCAACATGGGAGGCTCCGAGTTAGGGGTTTGAAACGAGGCCAACCCTAGGCAGAGAAACGTTCAAATCGTTCTTTTTGCGTCAATCGGCCAGATTCTCGGACATGATGCGGGCGCAAACTGGCCCAAAGGCCATGATTCGTTCACCAGCTCTCGAACTGGGGCAAGGTATTGCAGGTGGCACCGGCCTTCAGAAGAGCCGAGGATTGGGGCTCTTGGGGCCTGATTCCCGAATACTCCGCTTCACCTGACCGGAATCCATCAGATTCGAGTGGAATTGGACGGATTGTGCTCTGAGTTTGAGAACGTTTGATTCCGTTGCACAAGATCGGGCGTATGTTGGGGACATGATCGCTTCCACCCTTTGCGCTGCGTTTCTGGCTCAATATGACCATTTGGCTTGGTCGGATGAGTTTGATGGATCAGCCCTTGATTTGACCAAGTGGACCCCTCAGTACGGAGATGGTTCTCAGTACGGCATCCCGGGATGGGGCAACAACGAGTGGCAGTCTTACACAGACAACCCCGCCAATCTGTATGTGGAGGATGGTCGGCTGCACATTGTGGCCCGTGAGCAGAACAGCCAGTACACCTCGGCCCGCATCCGAACCCTTGGCAATGCCGAGTTCACTTACGGGAGGATGGAAGCTCGCATCAAGCTTCCCGCGCCGGGGCAGGGGCTTTGGCCGGCGTTCTGGATGCTGCCTACCAACAGCCCTTATGGCGGATGGGCGGCTGGAGGAGAGATCGACATTGTGGAGTGGATCAATGGCATGGATGTCGTGCATGGCACGCTTCACCATGGCTCTGCTTGGCCCAGCAACCAACAAACTGGCGGTTCGTTCAATCCCGCTGGGGGCGCTATTACCGGGTTCCACAATTACGCCATCGAATGGGATCCCGACCAAATCCGTTGGTACTTCGATGGGGTTTTGTATTCCCAAAAAAACCTGAACCAATGGTTCAGCGACAACGCCCCGGGAGATGCTGAAGCGCCGTTTGACTGGGATTTTCACTTTATTTTGAACCTGGCGGTTGGTGGAAATTGGCCCGGGTACCCCAACGGCGCCACCCCATTCCCGGCCACCCTCGAGGTGGATTGGGTGCGAGTGTGGAAGCGAGAAGCACCGGGAGCCTTTGCCGACAACGTGATTCCGGGCACCATCGAAGCTGAGCATTACGATCGAGGTGGACAGAGTGTTGGTTTCTGGGATTCTGACCACACAAACAACGGTGGATCGATGCGAACCGATCAAGGGGTCGATATCGGCACCGTTGATGGTGGCGGTGATTATGTGGGGTGGATCCGGCCCTTGGAGTGGTTGCAGTTCACCAGCAATGTCGAGTGCGGGGGGCTTCACACCATTGTTGCTCGGGTGGCTTCGGAATCGTCTGGGGGAACCTTCCATCTGGAGTCGAACGGGATCGATCTGACCGGTCCGATTGCCGTGCCCGCCACCGGTGGTTGGCAAAACTGGGTTGATGTGGGGGCGCAACTGACGTTGCCGACTGGAACTCAGATTCCGATTCGTTTGGTCAACGATGGTGGGGGCAATGATGGCTTCAACATCGATGCCCTCATTTTTGAACGCATTGATGCCAACCCAAGTTGTGGCGAAATCCTTGGGCCTTGCTGCCTTTCTGATTCCTGTGAGTTGCTCACCACCTCCGCATGTGTCTCTGCTGGCGGCTTGTTCGCCCCGGGACTGGATGGGTGCTCCGCCCCCTCAGCTTGCGTCGGAGCCGGCGCGTGCTGCTTCCCCGATGCCACTTGCACCAGCGCGACCCTCCAAAATTGTTCGTTTGGCGGCGGCGTGTTCCAAGGATCCTCGGTGGAGTGTGCCACCGCGTCTTGCCCGCAGTTGACCGGTGCGTGTTGTATTGGATCATCCTGTGCGATCCTCGAAGCCTCTATGTGTGAACAGACTGGGGGCGTGTTTGGCGGAGAAGCGTCATCGTGTGGGGATGTGTCTTGTGCTCCACCATGTCCTGGGGACTTCAACAACGACTCGGCCATCGGTTTTGATGACCTCTTGTATGTCTTGAGCGACTGGGATGGCACGCAAGCCGATTTGGACGGGTCTGGCACCACCGACTTCGCTGATGTGTTGATCTTGCTCGCCGCGTTCGGCCCCTGCTGATTTCTTTATCCGAATCGAATGCAGTTCCCTTGGTGTGTGGCTCTGTTGGTACATTCTTCCGATAGGAGAATTACACCATGTTGAAACAGTTTTTGGCATTTGGGCTTTTGACCACGGTTTCAGGCTGCACTATCAATATCACTGCTGAACGGGAACATGAAGGCTTCGAGCACGAAGAGTGGCGAGAAGACAAAGAGCATCATGAGTGGCATGGCGGTCATCATGAACATCACGATGAATGGCGAGAAGACAAAGAACACCATGAGTGGCATGGCGATCACCACGATCGTGACCACCACGAAGATGGTGAGTGGTCCGGCTTCATCACCGAACACTGCTGGCACTCCGAGGCGGCGCGCGAGATGGCGGCCGGCTATTGCGAGGGGGAATATGAAATCTTCCATGAACTGGTCAGCCCCGACGCCATGATCATGGTGAATGATGATGACATCTCGAAGTCAGAGTGGATTGAATCCTTTGATGAGGGCAAAGCGCCATACGATGACGTTCGTCACGAGGACATGGTGGTGACCACGATGTTCTACAACAACGATCGCATGTTCACCAACATGTGGTACACCTGGAAAGGTGTCGTCAGAGAGACGGGCGAAGAATTGAGCACCCGCGGCTACGCCTGTTTTGAATGGGATGGTGAGCGGGTTGTTGGGTTCTACAACGCTTTTGATCCAAGGGAGTACGACCGAACTTCCTCAGAAGGCGGCTGATTGGACGGCAGCGAAAAGAAAAGTTGTTCTTTCTTGGCGGGCTCTCTTTGGAGAGCCCGCTTTTTTGTGTGTGGCGATCGCTTTGTCGTCGAGAACCAACCCCGCTTGCTGAGCTAATTGGGGCATCCGCCCCAATTCGCCAGCAGGTTGAGGACGTCGGCAAATTCAACTGCACCGTCTTGATTGATATCTTCAAAGCAGTTGGGACAAGCCCCCCAGCGGGCCAATACGGCCAACACGTCGGTGAATCCCACGACGCCGTCGCAGTTCACATCGCCAGAAAATCGACAGGGGCACGGTGGCTCAACGCCCGCGGCAAAGGATTCCCACGCCAACGCGATATCCCGGTCACACTGCATGGCTTCTTGACCGTTGTTGGAGCTGGCGTATTGACCGTGATCGGCGCGGAGGGCGATTCGTCCGTCGGGGAGTTCCACCCAAGAGAATTTTTGCCAAGCATCCACTTCGGTTTGGTCGCAAGTCATCGCTTGCTCGCCATTGTTGGAACTGACGTACCGCTGGTTGGTGCCGCGAAGAGTCACTCGACCGTCTCCAGCATCTTCAAGCACAAAAAGGTTGTCCGGTCCCACCTCTGCGCTATCACAGGTCATGCCTCCGACGCCACCATTGGTGTTTACAAATTCTCCGTGGAATCCTTGCAACCAGATGGTGGAGCCAAGGGGGGGCGCACAATTGTCCACATCGCTCGTGCACCCAGAGATTCCCGGCGCGGGGAGATCGCTGCCGATTGCGAGACGGGTGTCTGGATTGGGAATGATTTGGTTGTGGTGAATGAAGGCCAGCACGGTGTTCATGGCTGAAGCGCCATCGGGGGGGTAGTTCCCACCAATCCGATTGAGGGCTGCGTTCTGAAAAACATCGTGGCGTTTCCACGTCCAGTGGCACCAGCCCACGCCAGCAGCTTCCATGGCGTCGATGTTCGCGGCCATCCATTCGTTGTTGTTCTCGCCGGTTTCACTGACCCAAATGGGGACTTGGTGGGTTTGCCGGAACTGCACCAAATCCACCATGCGGTTGATGGCATTCGGATTGCCATTGGGGATGGCGTCATCTTGGGGATCAATCCAGTACCGGTGGGCGTGGTAGACCAACCCCCAGTTGGGGGAAAAGTCACTGGGCAGCATGTTGTCATAGACGTTGCTGTACCCGTTGCCATGCACCCCGATTAAGTGTTGGTCGCCTTTGTCGCGCACCATAGTGATGAGCCGCTGGGTGAGATCGCGAATGGCCGGTCCGCCACCGGGCACACTGTTGGGCTCGTTGATGAATTCATACATCGCAATGCGCGACTCATCGCGGTAGCGGTCGGAAATGGCGTCCCAAATCTCAACCAAGACATCTTGGAAGACGGGGTAGTCCCACAGGTTGTTGGGATAGAAGCCATCAGTGATGCCGAGCGTGACACCTTGGCTTCCGGGAGCGGCATGCATGTCCAAGCTGATCCACAAGCCGAACTCCGCGCACCACTCGATCAGGTCGTCAATGTGTTGGAAACCATCAAGGTCGGTGGTGGCCGCGATGCTTCCTTCAGCCACCCACCCTGCCAGCGCGTTTTTGTACGAATCATGAGCGGACCCACCGCCCAAGATCACGGCATTGCGCATGGCCCGTTGCTCGGCGGTCAAAAAGAGTTCGTAGTGCATGGGCAAACGCACACAATTGAAGCCCATGTTGGCGATGTCTTCGATGTCGCCCCGGGTGATGAAGCGCGATCTCCAGTTGGCGTAGAAGGCTTCGACCTGGGCCATGCTTTGGCCCTCTTGGAGGTACTGGCGCTTCATTTGCCATTGGTTGTCAGGGCAGCCTTCGCATCCTTGCGGATGCATCATGTAGTTCTCCTGGAGGAGCCAATACCCAAGCCCAACCCCGCGAAGAACCACGGGCTCCCCGGTGCTGGCCTGCACCATGTCCGGTCCTTCAGCCACCAGCCAACAATCGGGGCATTGGGCCAGGGCGGCCAGAATCAGGATGGAAGGGGCAGCCATCCCTGCAATATGGGGGATTCTGGCCTTCTGGTCGAGCAATCTTCCAAGAATCATCCACATGTCGGACATTCTTCTTGGAGCGATTGAGAATGGTTCGCATTTACGGTAGGATTCTCCGCCTCGAACGGAGATTCCCCCCATGATGCTCAACCTCGTCACTGCTGCTCTGCTTTCCAATGCTGCTTCGGCCTTCGATCAAGATCGGAAAGCCATTTTGGAGATGTGCGGTGCGTTCGAAGTGACCTTCACATTTGAGGAGGTCACTCCTATACAAGCCAACTACAAACTGAAGCGTCCATACGAAGAGACCGCCATCGAATGGGTCCAGCTGGTTGAGGACCGAGGTGACTTCATCAGTTTGCAACACATCTTGGTGGCCGACGAAGACACCGGCTATGTCGTGAAACACTGGCGGCAGGATTGGCAGTTTGAAGATGCCCGCATGATGGAATTCTGCGGAAACAACACCTGGCGGGAAGCCAAGTCGAGCCCGGCGCAAGCTGCAGGCCGCTGGACCCAAGCGGTGTACCAAACCACCGATTCGCCTCGGTATGAAGCCTTTGGCAAGTGGCAGCACATCGGTGAACATTCCGAATGGATCAGCGATCGCACTTGGCGTCCGCTGCCACGCCGCGAATACACCAAGCGTTCGGACTACCACGTGTTGGAATCCATCAACACTCATACGGTGACCCCGGAAGGCTGGGTGCATGAGCAATCAAGCCGCAAGGTCATCCTGGACGACGCTGGTCAGCCCAAAGAGATTATTGTCCATGAGCGTGGCTTGAACAGCTACGTTCGGGTGGAGGAAGAACGCCTCTTGGCCGCCATCGAATATTGGCAAGAGCACGAGAACGCTTGGGCGGAAATCCGGGCGGCTTGGGAGCCGATTCTCAACCAGACCGAAGTCACAATCGTGACCGAAGCGGGGGGGCAGAAACTTCCCCGGGTGATCACCGCGGCCCTTAAAGATCAGTCCCAGCGGGCTTCTCTGGGCGAGGCGTTGGTGGCCTTCGTAGAGCAGTAAAAGCCCACTGCAATAGCCTTAAGCACGGGTTAACTCCGGTGTACACCGGGGGGGAATTGGTGCGCCTAGGCTTTCTTATATGGGGGACTTTCTTCGGGTGCTGTGCGTGAAGTCCACTAACTGTTTTTAACATTTTTTTGTGAAATTGAAACTCATTCTCAATTAGCGCTCTAGACTAGTTGGTCATGATTTCGCCCCTCATCGCGTTGGTATTGACTCAAGCCATTGATTTCTCAACGCCCGTTTCGTCTGACCGGTGGATGTATCCATTTAATGCGACTCCTGGGGATCGAATCACTGGATCCTTGTTCGGGATCTACGGAAGCCCTGATTTTGATGAACGTGACGCCCAGATTTATTTGGCGTTTGATCTCAGTGCGGCTGGCATTCCGAAGGGCACGCCCACCAGTCAAATTCAGTGCAACTCACTGACTCTGATGATTGACGTTGTTGGAATCAATTCGATTCCATATGACCCC
Organism: Phycisphaerae bacterium; assembly: GCA_002705085.1. Taxonomy (GTDB): domain Bacteria; phylum Planctomycetota; class Phycisphaerae; order Phycisphaerales; family SM1A02; genus UBA8653. The sequence goes on from PAHO01000046.1 coordinate 24,677, forward strand.
ACGGTCGACAGCGGCGAGAGCTTTGTTGATCCATCTCTCGATCTTGATCCGGGTCGCCCGGTCACCCTTTGGGCCGCGGCAGGGCGAGCTGGATACACCAGTTGTGACTTTCCAGAGGATGGTCCCTTTTCGCTTGGCCCGCCTTCTAGCGGAACCAGGAGTGTCTATTGCCAAGGGCTCGATCTGAACACACTTGAGCTGGTTGATGTTTCCAATTCGGTCCGTGATGGCATTTGGGCTGAGCCTTTGGCCGTCGGGGAGATTGATGGGTTGGATCCGGGGCAACCCATCCTTCCCTATGACCGCATGACCTTCACACTGGATGTTGAGAGTCTCTCCGCCCGAGAACTCCTTTTCGGCGAAGATGAATTTTGTGGCACTTTGGCCTTGGTTCTTGCGTCTTGGCAGGAGCCGGTCGATATGTCTTCTGGCTTTCATTCTTTTTTCATGAGAGAGCACCCGGACGTCTTGTTCGGCTTCGCCGCCGCCGCCACCCTCTCCGGTCAAATTGAGATAGCCCCACCTTGTCCAGATGACCTTGACGGGGACGGCAATGTTGGATTTGCCGATCTTCTCAACGTCTTGGGCGACTGGGGATGCACTTCTTGTGGATCCAGCGATGTGGATGATGACGGAACCGTTGGATTTTCTGATGTCCTTTCGGTCATCGCAAGTTGGGGTGATTGCTGATGGCTCTGGCTGTTGCTGGTGTTGCCTGGGAACTGCCGAGCCACCTGGCTGAGTCGAATGGTCCGATCTCAGCCATGAGTAGAGAGAGCGTTTGTAACACACCGGGGTTATGCCCCTTATTTTTTGAAGGAACGCTCATATGAAGATTTTTTGCATGCCATTGGTCGCTGGCACTCTTGCGACTGCAGCTGCTGCTGACATTTATGTGTGGGAATCATTCTCAGATGCTAGTGGTGGAATCAACGCGCCTACGGGTGGCAACGGCGCTGGTTCACCCAGTTTGGTCGTCGTGGATGGTTCGCCATTCGTAGCTGGCTCTGGCAACTTGTACGACGCTGCTGGGTCTTTCACCATGCACCTCTACGGTGCGGGGTTCGTGAACAACCCCACCATGGAGATCGCTGGTCTTGGCACCGAATTTGACGCTTCGTCGTTCTTCTTGAACACGGCCCAAGGGCCCGTGTTCCCTACGGTCGAAGTGGTCAGTGGTGGTGAAGGCTTTGGGGCCTTCAACACGTACAGCCTCTCTTGGGATTACCAAGGGCCCGCGATCTTCTTCAACTTCGGCACCAGCGGCGCGCACGCCTCGCTTGATCGCTTGACCATCGGCACGTTTGGTGAGGCTATTCCCGCACCTGGCGCACTCGCGCTGCTTGGGTTGGCGGGTCTGGGTCGCCGCCGCCGTTCTTGATCGCCACGAACGAAATTTACACCGTGATCAGGACGCGACTTCATCGTCGCGTCCTGTTCTTTGCATGGTGAAGGAACCTGCCGAGCCAGTGGACGAATGCAGCCCCCCAACAAGGATGACGGATCTGTTGTTGGCAATTAGTTGCCATTATGGATAGGGTGCATCGTCTGATGTCATGCTTAGGAATGCATGATTTTGCTCTGAGGGTTCGTACCAATGATCGTTGAAGCCAACCAAAAGCGCCTCCCCGTCACCGTGTTGTCTGGATTCCTGGGCGCTGGCAAAACCACCCTGCTCAATCACGTGTTGAACAACCGCGAAGGCCTTCGGGTGGCCGTGATCGTCAACGACATGTCCGAGGTGAACATTGACGCCGCGTTGGTCCGGGACGGCGGCTCACAGCTCTCACGTACCGAAGAAACCCTCGTCGAGATGACGAACGGTTGCATTTGCTGCACGTTGCGGGAAGACCTGATGGTCGAGGTCAACAAGTTGGCCCGGGAAGGTCGGTTTGATTATTTGCTGATCGAGTCCACCGGAATCGGAGAGCCCATGCCCGTNGCGGCGACGTTCTCGTTCCGTGATGAAGAAGGCCACAGTTTGAGCGACGTTGCGGATGTAAACACCATGGTCACCGTGGTGGACGCGGCCAACTTCCTTCGAGATTTTGACAGCACCCAGAACCTTCAAGACCGGCAAATGGGGGCGGACGAAGAAGACGAACGAACCATTGTGGATCTGTTGACCGATCAAATTGAGTTTGCCAACGTCATNGTNATCAACAAGTGNGACNTGGTTTCNGAGNAAGAGGCGGAGCGCTTGGAAGGCATCCTGCATCACCTCAACCCGGACGCGCGGCTGCGCCGGGTGACCCGTGGGAAAGTGGACGTCCGGGATGTCATTGGGACTGGTCTNTACGACGAAGAGGCGGCCAGTCGCATGCCGGGATGGTTCAAAGAATTGAACGGCGAGCATATTCCAGAAACCGAGGAGTACGGCATCAGCAGCTTTGTCTATCGACGCCGCAAGCCCTTCCATCCCCAGCGTTTGATGGACGCGTTGCATGGGGGACTGCTTGGCGTGGTCCGGTCCAAGGGGTACTTGTGGGTGGCCAGTCGTCCACGCTATTGCGGCGTTTGGTCGCAAGCGGGGGCTTCTCTGCAGGTCGACCGAGGGGGGCTCTGGTTTGCCGCGGTCCAAAGGGAGCATTGGCCCACCGATCCCGCCATGCTTGATTACCTCGAGACCATTTGGACGGAGGAAGTTGGGGATTGTCGGCAAGAGTTGGTGTTCATTGGGGTTGAGATGGATCAAGCTGCCATTGAAGCCGTGCTTGATGAAGCTTTGGTCACCGATGACGAAATGTCTGCGGGGCCGGAGTACTGGTTGAATTTTGAAGATCCTTTGCCCAGTTGGGAGTCTTCACAGACGNCCTAAGGTTGAAAAAGAGTATGTCTCCTTCTCAAGAACCCAAAGTATTTGATGTCGTCGTGGTTGGTGCAGGNGCCGCGGGCATTGGTGTATCCGTTGCGCTTCAAGATGCTGGCGTCGAGAATTTCGTGGTCCTCGAGCGTTTCACCGTAGGGGCTGCTTTTGCTTTGTGGCCGGAGGAAACACGGTTCATCACCCCATCATTCCCCACCAATTCCATCGGCATGCTGGATCTCAACTCGGTGGCCATTGGGGTTTCACCGGCGTTCGGTCTCGAAGTGGAGCACCCCACAGGGAAGGAATACGCCTTTCACTTGAACGCCATTGCCGCGTTTCGAGAATTGCCCATCCAGGCCAACACCACCGTGCTTCGGGTGACGAAGGTCGGCGATGTTTTTCTTATTGATACTGAAGAGGAAACCATTCGNGCCANGCATGTCATATGGGCGGCCGGNGAATTTTTGTATCCCACCACCGGCGGTTTCTCTGGAATTGAGCTGTGCCAACACACCGCCACGGTTCGTCGCTACGCCGAACTGGAGGGGGACGACTTCATCATTGTTGGTGGTTACGAGAGTGGCGTGGACGCGGCGTACCACCTGGCCCATCAAGGCAAGCGTTGCAAAATCCTGGACAAGGGTTCCCCTTGGAAAAATGAGGGTTCGGACCCNAGTGTGGTGCTCTCGACGTATTCCTTGGAGCGGATGCGTCAGTTGGTGTTCAAAGAACGGGTGGAATTGTTCCCGAATGCGGCCGTNACCTCTGTGGCCAAAGATGGTGAAGGCTTCGTGGTCGAGACCGCCGATGGTCAGACGCACACCACCCCGGTGCCTCCGCTCTTTGCGGGTGGCTTTGACGGCAGCCTGAAGTTGGTGTCTGACTTGTTTGAGAAGCGAGAAGACGGGTATCCCCTGCTGAACGACCAGGACGAGTCGACCATTGTTCCCGGGCTCTTCCTGTGTGGCCCGGCAGTACGCCATGAAGATCACATCTTCTGTTTCATCTACAAATANCGGCAGCGGTTTGCGGTNGTCGCCAAGGCGGTGGCCACGTCACTGGGACTTCCCGCGGAAGAACTCGAGACCTACCGGCAGTGGGGGATGTACTTGGACGACCTCTCGTGCTGCGGCGGGGACTGCTTTTGCTGAACGCGCCACTTGATGGCGGAGCAAGGAACTTTTCATGATGTCAAATCAATCCGTGCCGTTGATCACCCGGATGCTTCGCTTGGAATGGCTTGGCCAAACCGTGGCGAGCTTGTGCTGGATTGTCAGTGTCTTCTTGTACGGCATCGAAGAGGCAGCCGACGTGTTGCAATTGGCGGCGGCTTCATCGTGGATGGTGGCGAATGTCGCGTCGCTTGTGAAGCCTGAATCTTCCTGAAACGAAGNCAGGGTCATGCCGACACTTGCGCGTCAGAGCACGACCCTGCTCCAGTGCCCCGTGTAGGGCTCGAACCTACGACCCGCTGATTAAGAGTCAGCTGCTCTGCCGACTGAGCTAACGGGGCGAAGCACACAGTTTAGGAATCGCCCGCAGTCGGAGCANCCTCCGGCTCGGCGGGGGCCTCGGAATCCCCGGCTTTTTGCACCGGGAAGCCGATCGCGGTCAAGCGGGCTTGGATCGTTTCAAAATCGGTGACCCCGGCATCAAAGGTGATCGCGGCGGTTTTGGTTTGGTAGCTGCAAGCCGAGTCCACCACGCCATCGGTGCGCTTCAGTTGGTCGACCACGGCTTTCGCGCACGCGTCGCACACCATGCCATCCACGTCGACCACCACTTCTACGCGTTCACCTTGGGTGGCTGCGGGTTCGATTTCGGCACAGCCGGACAAGACGATGAGCAACAGCAGGGCAGCAATCTGACGCATGCCCAACATTAGACCACCGCCAGTGGNTGGTGTTGCGCTCCGACGACCTTGCTGGGGTCGGCCTGCATCCAACCCGACAGCACGCCGGCATAGACCCGGCGGAAGTCCATGGTGTAGCGAAGATCACCGGCATCCAGNTTGGTGAAGTTGGGATGCTGGCCNTGNACGCCNCCTTTGGCGTGNTTGCCAATNACNAACATNGGTCCCGCGGTGCCGTGGTCGGTGCCGTTCGANGCNTTCTCGCCCACGCGCCGACCGAACTCACTNAAGACCATCGTCATGACCCGTTCGTCGTCGCCGCTTTCGCGAAGATCTTTTTGAAACGCGTTGATCGCGTTCGCAAACTGACCCATCAACTGGGCGTGACGGACCCGCTGTCCCGAGTGGGTGTCAAANCCGCCCATCGANGCGTAGAAGACGCGGGTGCGCAGTCCGCCGCGGATCATCTTGGCAATGAGTTTGAGTTGGTTGGCCAGCTTACCCCCTGGATACGACACGCCATTGGACGCACGCACCGCGCCGCGGATGCGATCGGCGGCGATCTGCG
>PAHO01000047.1 GCA_002705085.1 Phycisphaerae bacterium
GCGGCGGTGATCGCTTGGCGATACACGCTGTCAGCAACATCGCCGGCTGCGAAGACACCTTCAATGTTGGTCTCGCTGCTTCGATCGGTGAGGTGGATGTAGCCAGAGTCATCGAAGGTCAACCCCGAGCCTTCGAGGAACTTGGTGGCCGGGGTATGACCAATGGCCACAAACAAACCGCTCACAGGAAGTTCTTCGGTGCCGCCAGCAACGGTGTCCTCAAGAACCACTGCCGAAATCTTGTCTTCACCAAACACATCGACAACTTGGCGGTTCCAATGCATCTTCACGTTGGGCAAGCCAAGGGTCCGCTCTTGCATGGCCTTCGAGGCACGAAGACTGTCCCGTCGGTGGATGACGTGCACAGTGCTGGCGAATTTGGCCAGGTAGTGGGCCTCTTCCATCGCGGTATCTCCACCGCCAACCACGGCCAGCGGTTGGTCGCGGAACATTGGCAAAGCCCCATCACAGACCGCACAGGCCGAGACCCCACCCCCGCTGGTGGCCAAACGCATCTCATTGTCGAGACCAAGCCAGTTCGCCGTTGCACCGGTAGAGATGATCACCGACTCCGCATCCACCACGTCCCCGTTGGAAAGGGTCAACCGGTGGGGCGGGCCTGAAAAATCACAAGCATCCACGTCAGCATCCAGGACTCGTGCGCCAAAGCGTTCCGCCTGCTCCCGGAACTTCTGCATCATGTCCGGACCAGTCACGCCTTCCGGAAAGCCTGGATAGTTCTCAACATCAGTGGTCAACATCAACTGTCCACCGGGGAGCACGATGCTGGGTTGGGTTTTGGGAATCCCAATGATGCAGAGGGGATTCAAACTGGCCCGGGCGGCGTAGATCGCCGCGGTCCATCCGGCGGGTCCTGAACCAATGATGACAACTTGTTCTGACGTACTCATGGTGCAGGTTCAATCCCGAAGATCTTGTTCTCGCTCCAACATCCGCAGAGGAGGCCACAGCACGATGTCCCCTTCAATGCCATTGTCGGTGTGGGTTTTGGCATCTCCATCCAAGGTGTCAACACCCAGGGAATAGATAACCGGCAGACCACCTTCAATCTCGACCTCACCGCGGTGACCGTTCACACGGAGTCGATTGGGCTTCCAGTACTTGATCACTTTCGATTCGATCGAAAATGGGTCCACCACACTCAATCGACGTGTGTTTGACCGAGCACTTCGGATGTCAGCTGGCCAGCGCCCATCTTTCTTGTATTGAGCACACACGGCCAAAGCCGCGCACGTCCCGTTGACTTCAACGAGCAAGCGATTACGAGCTTCAAAGAGGGGGCGAATCTCAGGAACAATTTTCAGCACTGCGGCGTATCGGGTGGAGTTCATTCGCTCCGACTCGGGTGGCTGAGCGCTCAAAATGGGGTCGTAGGCTTGGATCCGCCAACGTCGCCACCAATCGTCATAGACATCATCGAGCTTCTGGGCCGTCAATTCCTCGGGCTTGTGTTGCCGGGCGACCCACCGCCAGTAGCCAGCATTGCGAACCCGTCCAAAGCTCTTCGCATCAGCATCGCGATCGGTGAAGAATTCCAAGAACGCCTTCGCATCGGGCTGGCCGCGACGCGAGAACAACCGATCAAGCCGAACCTTCGCGAGTTCTTTGTCTCCCTCAGCCATCAAGAGGTTGTTCCGGTCGACCTTGAGCTGAGGCAAAATGGTGCGAGCGATGTCTTTCAGGCCATCTGGGTCCACTTCGTTCCGCTTCCACCACGCGATTTCTCGGGTCACCTGCAACGCCACCGACATGGAATTGATGGCGTTGTACTGCTCGTCGATAAATTCTCGCGTGCAGCATTGCCGCAACCACTGGACCAAGGCGGTTTGCAAATCAAGTCCAGACATGACATCACCGGCTTCGGCCCGTCGCCATGCTTCAGCGCTGACGCAGGTGGTCACCCAGTTGAGTTTGTCAATCCAAGGGAACTCAGTCTTCATGGGATCGCCCGCGGGGGCAGGCTGAGCGAGGATGCCCGCCTCGACAAACGCTTCGTCCGCCTCGGACAGATCGCCATAAGGCAAGCCAAGAGTGGCGCGGTCACGTGCCGCGAGGATGGCTTCAAAAAGGTCTGGATTGGATTCAGCCCAGTTGCGAACCTCATCCCAACCTTCCATGCCCGGCCAAACCGTGCTCATGTTGAATGTCGCGCCAATCTCCATCGGAGCCTGGGGCGCATCGAGGATGGCACCGAACACCTCACGCCAACTCTTGATGTCGTCTGTGCCTTGGGCGGCACTGGTGGTGTTGAGTTCACGGATCAAGTCGTCCACGTCGTCCGCCATCGAGTGTCCAACGACGGTGATGGTGGTCATGACGATTCCAAACAATTTCGACATCCCAGAGCTCCTGTGGCGCGGTCAAAAAGGGCCTTCACGGCGAAGGAACCATGCTAACAAGACCTCCTAGGAACTGGGGTTGTGTCTGCCGGACCGCGTGGCGACAATAATGGACCATGCCTGCCACCCCCATCGTCCCCGCTGAACGGACCAAGAACATCAAATACGCGGTCCGGGATGTCTTGGCCCTTGCTGACGAAGCGAAAGCCCGCGGGCTCGACCTTCTGCATCTGAACATTGGTGACCCCAATATTTACGGTTTTTCACCACCCGCCGCCGTGGCGGAAGCGGCCATCCGGGCCATTCATGACAATCTGAACGGGTACGCCCCTTCCGATGGCACCACCGCCGCTCTTTCTGCCATCCGCGAGGACGCAGAAGCCCGAGGCATGAAAGCCATCCAACACATCGCCATCACCAGCGGCTGTTCTGAGGCCATTGAAATTGCCCTCTCTGCATTGGTGAACGCCGGAGACCGAGTCTTGGTCCCAGCCCCCGGCTATCCGCTCTACACCGCAATCTTGGCCAAACTGGATGCCGTGGCCGTCCCCTACCACTTGGACGAATCCAACGACTGGCAACCAGATGTGGCGGAAATTACCAATCTGCTGGCCGCTCCAGCCAAGGCCTTGGTCCTCATCAACCCCAACAACCCCACCGGCTCGGTGACCCCCAGAGGGGTTCTCGAACAAATCGTCGCTGCGTGCAAAGCCGCCGGCACCGTGCTGTTTGCCGACGAGATTTACGACCAGCTTGTCCTCACTGGAGAAGCGCCACCCCCCATCGGATCCATTGACGCCGAGGTCCCCGTGGTGACATTCAATGGGTTGTCCAAAGCGTATGTGGCCCCAGGTTGGCGCATCGGCTGGGCCATCGTCTCCGGCCCCAAGGAAGTGGTAGGCGACTGGTGCGAAGCCATGGCCAAAATGGAACGGGCCCGCCTCTCGGCCAATCACCCCTTGCAACATGCCATCCCCGCGGCACTGCAACAACAACATCCCGAAATCGATGCGATGCGGGATGCTTTGCGGACCCGCGGGCAATTGATCTCTGATCGACTGAACGGCATCCCCGGAATCTCCAGCGTGGCCCCCAAAGGTGCGTTCTACGCCTTCCCCTCGATTGATTTGGGGGTGGACGACCGAACGTTCTGCGCCAAAGTCATTCAAGACACCGGCACCATCATTGTGCCTGGATCTGGCTTTGGACAAAAGCAAGGAACCGAACACTTCCGCGTCGTCTTCTTGCCCAACGAAGACATCCTGTCGCGGGCCTGCGACGGTATCGCCACCATCGCCGCCCACTTTCAATCGCAAGGAGCTTGAGTGGAACGCCCTCCGATTCATCTCGACAATGCGGCCACCAGCCACCCCAAGCCTCCTGGCGTGGCCGAAGCGGTTGCGCGACACCTGACCGAAATCGGAGCTTCGCCAGGCCGAGGTGGTTACGTAGGAACAGTGCAAAGCCAAGCGGTGCTGGATCGACTTCGCTCCCGCCTTCGTCGGCTGTGCAATGCGCCCGGAAGCGACGAACGGATGCTGTTCACCCTCAATGGGACCGACGCGCTCAATTTGGCCATTCGGGGCTTGGCCCTGCCCAAGCTCCTCCGTGGAGAACCGGTCCGCTTGGTGACCACCGATTTGGAACACAACAGCGTGATTCGTCCATTTCGAACCCTCGAAGCACTCGGTGCAGAAGTGGTCTTTGTCCCATTGGATCCTCGCACGGGGGCGGCCGATCCCAACCAATTTGACGAAGCGCTTGGTCCTGAAACCACCCTCTGTGCCGCAATCCACGGCTCCAACGTCACCGGTGCGGTGCAACCACTGGCGGAATTCGGTGCGGCGGCGAAAGCCAACGAAGTTCCCTTCTTGGTTGATGCTTCTCAGACTTTTGGGCGCATCCCCGTTGATGTTGAGGCGATGCGGATTGATTTGTTGGCATTCTCGGGCCACAAGTACCTGCTCGGGCCTCTGGGCACGGGAGGACTCTGGGTGCGAGATCACCTCAACCTCATGCCGTTACGCGACGGTGGAACCGGCAGCATGAGCGAGTTGGAATCCCAACCAGAATGCTGGCCTGACCGATTTGAACCCGGCTCCCACAACACGACCGGTCTCTTCGGATTGGACGCCGCACTTGAATGGATTGAGACGCAATCCGTAGAGAACTTGGCATCGCGTGAACGGGATGTGCATCTCAAAATGGCCAAGTGCATCGAAGCCACCCCAGGCCTCCACCGATTGGGCCCCAAGGATCCGACGTTGGGCACGTTTGCGTTGCAACATGACGAGTATGACGCAGCGACCTTCGCTGCCATCTTGGACAGCCAGTTCAACTTGCACCTTCGTGCTGGTTTGCACTGTGCACCTCGGATCCACCGTCAACTCAACTCTGACACCACCGGCGGCGCGGTCCGACTGAGTTTGGGCGCCACCACGCCGCTCGATGCTGTTGATCGCCTGGCCGAAGCCCTCCAAGCCATCAGCACGCAGGAGCTAGTCTGATGAAAGCGAAAGACCATTTGGCAAAGACCCAAGCGGCGCTGGATGCCTTGGACCACGAAGCGATCGACCAGGCCGGTACGACCTTGGTCGAGGCTTTGGACCAAGGCGGTGTGATTTACACCTGTGGCAATGGCGGATCGGCCGCCGAAGCCCTCCACTTGGTCGAAGAAGTGATTGGGGGCTACGGCAACCGGGCGCGTCCCGCCCGCGCGGCAGTGTGTTTAAACGCAGACCCCACCACCCTGACCTGCATTGCCAATGAATTTGGTTACGAAAACGTCTTTTCACGACAACTTAAAGCATTGGCACGGCCCAAGGACGTTCTGATCGTGTTGAGCACCAGTGGCGAAAGCCGAAACATCATCAACGCCTTGCAAGTTGCTCGTCAAACTGGAATCCAAACCATGGGCTTGCTGGGCCATGGTGGATCGGCCGCCAAACTGTGCGATACGGCGCTTCTGGTCCCGGTCGACGAAACCGCCGCCATTCAGGAAGCTCACCTCGTCATGGTGCATTGTTTGTGTGCCGCCATCGAACATCACACACCCCTCCCAGGAGATCACGCATGACATCCCCAAGTACAAGATCAGCGCGGGCCATTTTTCCGCACGTGATCATTCCAAGTTGGCTCGCCTTGGGCGCGACCTTCAAGATGCTCGAATCCGACGCTCGCCTACTCCCCAAAAGCGTGCTGCAAACCTTGGGCCATCTTGGACTGACCGAAGGCAACATGCTCTCGTATTCATTGGCTGGAATGGTTGGAGTGGAATTCCTGCTTGCGGGGTTGATGTTTGCCCGGTCCAAGTTCGCACGGCCTGCCGCTGCAGCCATCCTTGGCCTGTTTTGTCTGATTTTGGGGGTTGAACTTGCGGGTGGTGCTGACTCGTGCGGATGCCTGGGCGCATGGAGCCCACACCCCGCGGTCATGCTTGGGATCGACGGTGGATTGTTGGCCGGACTTCTCCTGACCTGGAGACGTGCTGGACGCACTCACAACGAGGCCTGTGCTTGGCGCATGGGAGCGGCCGCCGCTGTGGTGACCGCAGGCGTGGTCGTCATACAAACCGCCAGAACCGAAGCCACCCCCCAGACCACCCCCGAGACGCGCGTGACCGCTGGGACTGAGGGCAATTTCGACAACAACGAAACCACCGATCTTGTTCCGACCCCAGTCCAAGAACCTCGGCCTCCGGCCAACTGGTACTGCACCGATTTTGATGCCTACGTCGGCCAGCATTGGCAAGACCTTGCTTTGTTCCGCTGGTGCTCGATCCCTCCGGATGAATCCACGACACACATTGTTTTCTACTCAAGGAACTGCGATCACTGCGAAGAGATGTTCCACTTCGACCTGGTCGGACGCGACGACTTGACTTCAGGAATCTTGGCGGTCGAGATCCCTGATGCCGATGCTGAGATCGCGGCCGACGGCTCGTTGGTCCGCAATGGAAGTGAATGGCCTCTGCCTGAGACCGCCTGCACTTACGCCCGTCTCCCCAACGGAACCAACTGGATCATCACGGCCCCATTGGTGGTTGGCCTGGACAATGGAACCATCACCTGCATCAGCGAGGGCGATCACACCCCATGCATGGATTTGGAATGATCACGATTTTCCTACTCAACCTGCTGCTTTTCACCGTTGGTGAAGAAACCGAACCACCGACCGAACAGCTCGAAGGTGGCACCCCTGTCATTCTGGTGCACTTGGATGGCCGACGATTCTCCGGCTTCCTGACCGACCTCGAAGCAGAGCCGCTTTCGCTGCTGCTCTTGGACAGCACCACCACAACTGTTCCCAAACGGATGGTCGACACGCTTCGAGTGCTGAAAGGCGCAATGACCGAGCCGCACCCATGTGTTGTTCTTCTCAAAGATGGGGGCCAGAGACGCGGCCTTCTGCTCGAAGATGGATTTGACGGTGTACGACTTCAAGTTGGACCACGGACCGAACGGATCGGACTGAACGATGTGGTCGCCATCGAATGGCGACCAACCGTTGAGCAAGAAATTGAAGCCCGCAAGGCTCAAATCCAATCGAGTGACCCGGCAGCCATGGCCCGATTTATTCGATGGCTGATCATGGAAGGCCATGTGGAACAGGCCGAAAGCGAACTCAAGACCTACGCCGCAGATTTCCCCAACGCCACCGAGATGACCAAGCAGTTGCAAGAGTTGTTGGCCGCCCGGCCTCGTGTGGATGACGAGAAGGCGAGCCGTACCCCCAAAAAGAAGCGCCCCGCATTGCCAATCGGCGCTCTCACGCAAGCTGAAGTCAATCGAATTCGGATCTGGGAATACGACTTTGAAAATCCTTCACCAGTTCGAATCCCCGGTGAGTTGCGCCGTACGTTTCATGCTCGGCATCTTGGCAAGGATGGCTTCCCCGATCTCAAGACCCTCCGGCGCCTCCCCGATCATGAGTTCCTCCGACTGTTGTGCGAGATGAAAGACCGTGATCTGTATGACGCCGTCCAGATCCCCGTCGACCCCCCCGCACTGGATCGATTTCGACGCACCATCCACGACCGCTGGCTGCTCCCCAAATGTGGGGCCTGCCACGCTCGGGATACTGCCCCGGGAGGCTTTGGGCTGGAGACCCAAAATGCGAACAAACCCGAAGTCAGAATGCTGAACCTGTTGCTCCTTGAACAAGCCACCACCAGCGATGACGCCCCGCTCCTGAACTGGCGAAATCCGGCTGAATCGAGACTGCTGGACCTGGGGAAGGACCCACGTGCCGCAAAACATCCCCACCCGGAAGTCGAGGGGTACAGCCCTGTTTTTCACCGCGGCCGTGAGGCTTGGGTCACCAATGTGATCGAGTGGCTGGAGATGATGTATCGCCCAAGACCGGATCTTGAAACCGAGTTGAAAATCGAATGGCCCAGAAATCCGGCCAAATCCCCCCCCACGGAAGGGGACACCAGCGCTGCCAATCCGTCCTGAGCCGGTACACTGGCCTTTTCCCCCGAGACCGGCACAACGCCGGAGGAGACGGATCCCATGGCCTTGAATCCTTCACGACGCCCCCTCGCTTTTGCCCTCACTGCTTGCGCCTCCATGCTGGTGCTCATTGGCTGTGAGGATGAAGCCTCAGTCCGCCGAGCCGAGGCCCAAGACAAAATTGAAAATGGGGCCCGCGAATTGGCCGCTCTCTCATGGCGTGGGGATGCCGATGCCTACCGCTCCCTTGCGAATCAACTCGGAAGTCTTCGGGCCACCAATGGGCAGAACAAAGCTGCTCGGGCCATCGCCATGGAAGCCCGTTTGGCCGCCGCTGACACCGAATACGGCGCCCTCGAAGCCATGGCCTTTGAAGTCGAAGGCTTGAGGACCCAAATCCGCGACCAGGCCCGCCTTGCCTCGGCCTTCCGAGAAGTTGCGGCTTCACCCACCAAGCGAATGCTGCGCGATGAATCAGAGGCGGCCAGCAATGAACGTGATGACAAAGCCGAAGCCTACGAGTCCGCCCGTCGGAACGTGGAATCGTTGCAGGAACCTGTGGACGCCACTGAGGGCAAAATCACCGAACGGCTTGATCAAATCAGCGGAATGCGTGTCCAGTCCGCACAACTGCGTGGCGAAGCACGCCGGATGGAAGCACGGGCCGCATTGGCCAGGGTTGAAGAAGCGCGAAAAATCGATGCTGAAGCAGATATTCTGGAAATGGAAGCCAACCGGATGATCGCCGAGCGAGACTTCTTGCTTCAATCCAAGGTTCGCATCGGAGACTCCCGCAAAAATGGCGCCGAGCAACAGGCGGCCAATGCCGAATCACTCGCTCGCGGAATCTCTGATTTCCAAAGCGAACGCCAAGAAGATCTCGAAAACGCCGCTCAAGAAGCGACCAGCATTGAACGAGACATCCGAGAACTGCTGAGCCAGATGTCCGAAGTGCGCCAAGCCATCGGGGAAAAGCTGAAATCTGCCCAGCAGGATTTGGAAGCCGCCCGAGATCTTGCGAACGCAGCAGGGGCGACCGGAACCGATCAAATCCGGCTTTCGGCCACCCAAGGTCGTCTGGATGCCCTGGCTGGCGCGATGCTGGAACGGGACTTGGCTCTTGACCTTGAACTCGCTCCTCTTGGATTCGATCCCGTTGGCGACGTCGACGCGGCCAATCAAGCTCGGAACAGCTCACGCGAAGCCTTCAAGGCCGCACGGGACGCCATCGCCATGCAAGACAACAATGCCGCTGCCATCTACAACGATGCTGTCGTGGCCCTTGGCGGGCAAAGCACCGTGCAACGCACCGCGATGCGTGGGCAAGGCGCGGACCTGATCCCCACCGGTGGATTCGGTTCAGCAGAAGCTTTGATTGCGGCCGCCAACCAAGCGGCGAAGAGCGAAGACCTTGCCGCCATCTTGGCGATGACTCTGGTCGATGAAGAAGCCAAGCCGTTTATGGAGGCGATGGTGAACTTGGCACCAGCCATGAAGCGGCTCGAACAAGTTGTCAGCGAAAACATTCCCGATGCTGACCTCGAAGCCATGATGGGTGGCATGGGTGGAGGTATGGGCGGAGGCATGGATGGCCTCGACATGAGCATGGAAGGCATGCTTGAACTCATGCAATCGGATGACACAAAAGGTCTGGCCATCAACGACACGACGGGTGAACAAATCAAGTTGGCCAATACCGAGAACGGCTGGTTCCTTGACGAACGAACCCCAAGTGCTGAAGAAGATCCCGAGGCCGCAATGGCCGCCGAAATGGGGCGTGCCATGATGGGCATGATGACCGGAATCCTCTCCGCGGTTGGGCCTTCTTTGGAAGAACTTGCCGACCAGATCGAAGCTGGTGAAATCACCTCTGAAGCGGAGCTGCAAGCTGCGGCCCAGCAAATGATGATGCAAATGATGGGCGGCATGGGCGCTCCCGGCGGCTTCCCCGGCTGACTCACCCATCATCAAGCAGCCACGGCTATTGGATCCGCAAACGGCAGACCCGGACGGTTTCTCGCAACACCTCTGAGACGGTTGTGCTTTGTTCGATGAGTTCCAGTTGCGCCAGCAAGACTGTCTTGGCTTCCTGATCACCTTGGCACACTTGATTGGTCAACAGGATCAAAGCGTTTCGTCGCAACGCCTCGTACTTCACGCGTTTGAGAGCTGACCCTTGGAACGCAGCCCGCCGATCGTCTTCAGACCAGCCAAGGACCTCCAGCAAGTCGAATCCTTGCCGATCTGGTTTCAATGCTTCGGCATGGGAGGTCTTGGCTCGTGCAGCCGTTGGCTGGTTGTGGGGACACACTTCTTGACAGATATCACACCCGGCCAGCCAATCCCCAAGTCCCTCATGGAGCTTGGCGGGGATCGCAGAACGGTGTTCCAACGTCAGGTACGAAATACACAGGCGAGCATCCACTTTCCAAGGCTCAATCGCGTCAGTGGGGCAGGCTTCAATGCAACGCGAACACGTCCCGCATGGATCTTCATCAAGCGGCGCGTCCATCTCAAAAGGAACCGTGGTCAACAACACCCCAAGGACCGCCCAGGAACCTTTCGCAGGCTCAATCAGCAAGGTGTGTTTCCCAATCCGCCCCAGACCCGCGCTGCTGGCCAAATCACGCTCCAGCAGCGGCACCGTGTCGACACACGCCCGGAAGGCACCGTCTGGAAAATCGGAAGAGAGTTGCTCTCCAAAGCGTTGCAATCGCTTCAACGTATGAACGTGATAGTCCTTCCCCCTTGCGTAACGCGCAATCCGGCCAAACCGAGGTGGAACTTCTTCAGGGCCAGATCCGGGGTAGCGATCCAATACACAAATCGCCCGGACCGCTCCCGGAAGAACCAAGTCTGGGTCTGCTGCCACGTCGCGATGGGATTCCATCCATGCCATTTCGCCATGACATCCGGCTTCGATCCAAGCATGATGCGCTTCGGGGCGTTTGGGGACTGAAGGCCCAATGCCGACCGAAGCAAAGCCAAAATCAAGGGCAAGTGTCTTCACCCGATCGCTGTTCACTCAAGCCGCTCCAATTTGGCGTACTCCAAAATAATGGTCTTCACTCCGTCGTACCTGAAATCAATACGAGCGGTTGTCCCGGTTGGGCGCGGCATGATCGCTTCAACTCGGCCAACACCAAATTGCTCATGCTCAACCAAGCACCCCACCGGAAAGAGACTGGCCAACCGGCGACCCGTGGGGCCGCGACGGCCAGCCACTGAGGCGGGAGCATCTCCTTGCAAAAATGGGTCAGGCGTCGCATTTTCGCGGTCTTCCCAACGATCCACCAACGCATCGGGCACTTCGGAGAGAAACTGACTTTCAATGGTCCTCTCACGGAAACCACGCACCGGACGTGATTTCGCACTGGTCAGCGTGAGGTTCTTCTTGGCTCTTGTCATGCCGACGAATAAAAGGCGGCGTTCTTCCTCAATGGCTTCAGCATCTCCGATGCTTCGTTGATGGGGAAGAATGCTCTCTTCACAGCCGGCGACCACCACTTCCTCGAATTCCAATCCTTTTGATGCGTGCAGGGACATCAGCGTCAGTACACCACGACTGGGATCGACTTGATCCGAATCGGCCACCAAACTGATGGATTCCAGCCAACCAAAAAGATGCGCTTCGAGTGATTGAACGTCTCCTTGTGAAGGCTCGTCGCTTTCGTTGGCCAGTCCGGGCAACTCAGCAACCACGCCCGGAAAATCAGCGGCAGCGGACACCAATTCGTCCAGGTTCTCAACCCGGTCGTGATCCTCTTCAGTACCTCCCCGCGCATAGTGGGCCGCCAATCCAGATTCATCGATGACGCGTTGGACCACGTCGGAGAGATCACGGGACAGTTGTTCAAGTCCCCCAGTCTGCTCCAGTGTGGATCGCCACCCTTGAATCATTTCTACAAAACCTTCAACCGATTTGGCAGCCCGGGCAGAGACCCCTTCAATCTTCGAGGGCGATTGCATGATCTCCCAAACCGACAGATTGGAAGCGCGGGCCTCACCGATGATCCGAGACCAACTCGTTGCACCGATACCGCGGGGTGGCATGTTGACCACCCGATCAAGAGCGACCTCATCGCGCGGATTGGCCAGCATCCTCAAGTAACCAACCGCATCTCTGACCTCTTTTCGCTCAAAGAATGAAGTGCCTTTGGCCACGATATAAGGCACGGATTCACGCCGAAGCACTTCTTCAAAAACCCGAGAAAGGGCGTTCATCCGATAGAGGACGGCCATTTCAGACCAGGGCGTTCCTGATCGCTCGGCGTCCTTCAGGTGTTCGACGACATCCTGAGCTTCCGCACGCTCATCCTCCAGGCGTCGTATGCGAATGTTGTCACCGTCATCGTTGGCTGCGAGGAGATCTTTGGGCTTCCTTTGCTCGTTGTGGCGAATCAAAGCATCAGCGGCGGCAACAATGGTCTTGGTGGATCTGAAATTTTCCCCCAGCGGAATCACTTTCGCATCTGGGTAACGGGTTTCAAATTCGAGAATGTTGCCTATGTTCGCCCCTCGCCAACCGTAGATGGATTGATCGGGGTCACCAACCACAGTGACATTACGAGCTTCCGAAACCAACAAGTCGGCCACCAAGAACTGTGCGAAATTGGTGTCTTGATATTCGTCAATCAAGAGGTGCGTCCAGCGTTGGGTCAATCGCGCACGAAGTTCAGGCTGATCACGCAGCGCGAGCGCCGGCCGCATCAGCAAATCATCAAAATCAAGCGCCTCTTGCATCTTTAATCGCGACTCGTATTCGTGATATGTCTTGGCTACAGCCCGAGTCAAAAAATCGACCGCTTCCGTCTCGTAGGCCTCGGCATTTTTCAATTGGTTCTTTGCGGCACTGATGGCCGCACTGATGGATGCAGGAGTGAATGATTTTGGGTCCAAGTTGGCGGCTCGTATGGCTTGCTTGATCGCTGCCTTTTGATCGGCTGCGTCAAGAATGACAAATCGGGGAGCAACACCAAAGTCACTGGGCAATGTTCGCATCAACCGAGCACCAAAGCTGTGGAAGGTGCAAAGCAATACACCTTCAGCCGTCAGGCCTGCATGTTCCAACAACGCTTCGACCCGACCACGCATCTCTTGAGCCGCCTTGTTGGTGAACGTCAATCCAAGAATGCGCCAAGGCGGCACCCCTTCGGCGATCAGAGATGCGATTCGATGGGTAACGACTGTGGTTTTGCCACTGCCAGGCCCAGCATTCACCAACAATGGCCCCCCCCGGTGGTCCACCACCGACCTCTGGGCCGGAGTAAGGCCCATCAGAAAGGGCTGAAGTGCGGCGGCCGCAGCATTGGGCTTGGGGAGATCCACGGTGGGAGTGTAAACCCGCTCCGAACCCACGCGGCAAGTCGTCCACAGCCCCGCGACAGCGACCATCTCTGCAATGTCTTGAAACACAGAGACTTGAGAAACACTCGACACCCCGTGGAAGATTTGGTGGTTCAGCGGTTTGCAACCACAACATATTGGGGTATCTTCCGTGCCGCTCCCCCATCGTCGCGTCCTTCATTTTGGCCCCAAATGGGCCGTTGGACCGACCGGCGATTTGTACAGGTTTCTGTTCAATCGGGCGTGAGCACCGCGGTGGATCGCTCTTGATGCATCGCACATATCAGGGGACATGCACCAACGTGGGTGTATGGCCGACAGCACGTTGGATGAGATGGCCAGCTTGGCCAGAGAAGGAAAGCAACACCATGCGGATCACCAGACGATTCACCCAAGCCGGGACCGACGTCTTCTCCACAATTGAGTGGACCAAGAGATCCAGTCGCATCAACAACGCCGATGGTTCGGTGGTGTTTGAGATGAAAGACGCAGAAGTACCTGCGGCTTGGAGCCAGCTGGCGACCGACATCATGGTCAGCAAATATTTCCGCAAAGCCGGTGTGCCAACGTACAAGGCCGACGGGACCATTGATACAGAAGCAGCCACCGGGCCGGAGCGCTCCGCCAAGCAGGTCATTGGACGCCTTGCTTCGTGTTGGCGGAACTGGGGTGAACGGCACGGGTACTTTGACAGCAGTGCCGATGCTGATGCGTTCCAAGATGAAATCACTTGGATGATGGTGACCCAAGCCACCGCCCCCAACTCACCGCAATGGTTCAACACTGGACTGCACGATGCCTACGGCATCACAGGCCCTGCCCAAGGCCACTGGATCGCCGACCCGAGCACCGGCGAATGCCGCTTGGCTCCTGATGCCTATTCCCACCCGCAGCCTCATGCCTGCTTTATCCAATCTGTCGGTGATGATTTGGTCGGTGAAGGCGGGATCATGGATCTCTGGACCCGGGAAGCTCGGCTGTTCAAATACGGCTCAGGCACCGGAACCAACTTCTCAAACATCCGCGGTGCCGATGAGCCTTTGTCCGGCGGTGGACGCAGCTCTGGGCTGATGAGTTTCCTGAAAATCGGCGACCGAGCCGCCGGAGCCATCAAGTCTGGTGGCACCACTCGACGGGCCGCAAAGATGGTCTGCCTTGATGCAGATCACCCGGATATCGAAGCCTTCGTGAACTGGAAAGTTCGTGAAGAAATCAAAGTTGCCGCTTTGGTTGAAGGCCTGAAGTCCTTGGGCGGTGAGCACAAGGAACTGGCTGAAAAGTTGGGGCTGACCCTCGACTACGACTTCAACGGTGAGGCCTACTACACCGTTAGTGGACAGAACTCCAACAACTCAATCCGGCTCTCCAACGAGTTTTTCCAAGCCGTTGAGTCAGGGGCCGACTGGCAACTCACGAACCGCACCGATGGTTCGACAGCCAAGACGATCCCCGCCCAAGAACTCTGGGACCAAATCTGCTTTGCCGCATGGCGCTGTGCCGACCCGGGGCTCCAATACGACGGCACCATCAACGAATGGCACACCTGTCCATCTGAAGGTCGAATCAACGCTTCGAACCCATGTTCGGAATACATGTTCCTGGATGACACCGCCTGCAATCTCGCCTCCATCAACCTGATGAAGTTCTACGACCGAGAGAGCGGACGTTTCGATGTCGACGGTTTCGAACACGCGACCCGTCTGTGGACGATCGTCCTCGAAATCAGCGTGCTCATGGCAGCTTTCCCCAGTGAAGCCATTGCTGAGCGATCTTGGAAATACCGAACGCTTGGCTTGGGCTTTGCCAACCTCGGCGCGATGCTCATGCAAATGGGCATCCCTTACGATTCCGAAGCAGGCCGAGCCATCTGCGCCACCATCACCGCCATTCTCACCGGCCGCTCGTACGCGACCAGTGCCGAGATGGCTCGGGAGCTTGGAGCATTTGCCGGGTACGCCGAGAACAAAGAAAACATGCTGCGGGTGATTCGCAACCACCGACGTGCCGCCCACGGGGTGGAACGCACTTCGGATGAGTACGAAGGCTTGACCATCAGTCCGGTCCCCGTTGATCACGGCCTGTTTGAAGTCGGAGGTGTTCCCATCGCGGACGCATCCCGTTTGCAAGACCGTGCCGTCGCAGCCTGGGACGATGCCTACGCGCTGGGCGAGAAGTTTGGCTATCGAAATGCACAGGTCAGTGTGATTGCCCCCACCGGCACCATTGGTCTGCTCATGGACTGCGATACCACTGGCGTTGAACCTGATTTCGCCTTGGTGAAATTCAAGAAACTGGCCGGTGGCGGCTACTTCAAGATCGCCAATGCTTCCCTTGAACCTGCATTGCAATCGTTGGGCTACGAAGCCTCGCAGATCTCTGACATCTTGTCCTACGTGCTGGGCACCCAGAATCTCGATGCCGAAATCACCGGGCGAAACTGCACGTTCCGCGAATTCCTAAGTGAGGCCGGATACAGCGAATCCGACTTGCAGACCCTTACCGACTCACTTCCTTCCCAGTTTGAGTTGCCCTTCGCGTTCAACGCATACAGCATGCCTGCCTCGGTCCTTACACGGGCTGGTATTGACACCGCGGCGGCCCAAGCAGACTTCAGCTTCGACGGCCTGAAGGTGCTGGGGCTCAAGCCAAGCGAAATTCGAGAGCTCTCAGACATCATTTGCGGGACGCAAACCATTGAAGGCGCTCCTCACTTGAGCGAAGAGCACTTGCCCGTCTTTGACTGTGCGAACACTTGTGGTCGCATTGGCACAAGATGCATCGCTGCCGAAGGGCACATTCGCATGATGGCCGCTTCGCAGCCATTCCTTTCTGGTGCCATCTCCAAGACCATCAACCTGCCGAACAGTGCCACCATCGAAGAGGTGGCCGCTTCCTACACGATGTCTTGGGAGTTGGGCCTCAAAGCCAACGCCTTGTATCGCGACGGTTGCAAACTCAGCCAGCCCTTGAACTCCTCCAGCGACGCCACCGAGGAAGAGGAAGGCGAGGACGACGGACTCATCGATGCCATCGACGAGGTTTCCACCGAAGTATCGAACATCGCCCAAACCATCGAAGGCAATGTCGGCACTCTTACCGCCAGCGCTGCCGAGTCGATCAAAGCCCAAGTGACCGAGCGAGTCGTTGAACGCCCCATGCGTCGCCGACTCCCCGACACTCGGCGCAGCTTGACCCACCGCTTCAATGTCTCTGGACACGAGGGGTACCTCACCGTAGGCCTGTACGCTGACGGTCAACCCGGCGAACTCTTCATCACGATGAGCAAAGAAGGATCGACCATCGGCGGCCTGATGGATTCTTTGGGCACCGCGATCAGCGTGGCCTTGCAGTACGGCGTTCCGGTGGACAGCTTGGTGAAGAAGTTCGCCCACCAACGCTTCGAGCCAATGGGCATGTCCTCAAACCCAGAAATCCCTTTTGCCAAGAGTCTGGTGGATTACATCTTCCGATGGATGGGCATGGAGTTCATCGATGGGTTCCGGGAAAAGAACGCCCCCAACCGGACCAACACCAAATCCGGCACCGGGGCTTCAGCCGCCAAAGCGACATCATCTTCACGAAAGACGACCGAATCGCCATCGGCAACCATCACCACCACACCGGCCACCTCCATCGAGCCCAAAGCAAATTCAAATCTCTCGACGACTTTCACCGAGTCCACTGAAGCCACCACATCGGCCAGTGACCCTGCCGAAGGCATCCAAGGCAGCTTCGAATCACCTGAAGCTCAGCCCACATCGGTGGCCACTGTTCCTGATGCGGACGAAAACACCGCTCGAGAGAACATGAACCGAGCGATGAGATCCATGCAACAGGACTCCCCCCCCTGCAGTGTGTGCGGAGCCATCACCGTCCGAAGTGGCACTTGCTACAAGTGCAATGACTGCGGCAATTCCGAGGGATGCTCCTGAATTCAGTACTACGGGCAATCCGGGGGTGGCGCTGCGTCAGGACGATGCCGCCGCCTCCGGCACCCGGAGTGACACACCACAAGACCTCTGGGCACATGCTGCCCACCAGAACACGACGAGGAGAAAGGCAAGGAGCGAGGAAGTCATTGGCTTTGGGAAGGAGCCCAGAGCAGCAGAGAGGCGCCCAGGGAGCGGGCGATCCACTCCGGCCGGTTTACCGGTCAATGCACCTCACGCCACCCCACGTCGTTGCTGACGGATGGCCACGGGACGGCCGCCGTCAACCGAACGAACCCTCCACACTCCCGTCGTGAGACGGAAGTTCCACCTGGAGGTTCGAACGGATTTGCCCTCGCCAGCGGTTGCCGCCGCGGCGGGGGTTTTTCTTGGCGCCGATCAAAGCTGCCGATCGCCTCGCGTGCTCTCGCGGGAGGGCATCATCTCCCGAAGTGTGAAAATGTCAAGTTCTGGCAACGATTGCAGACCTCGCCGATGGGGCATTGGCGGGTCAACGAAGGACCATGTCGTGAAATTGAACCTTCTTCCGCGGCGGTTGGCTGAAATCAGTCAAAGCGGAAGACGCCCTTGCGCCAAGCGTAGACATAAGCCACGATGGAGGTCAGGACAAAAAACAGCACCCGCCCCAAGTACAGCCCCGCCTCAGGAGAACCTGGATCGACCTTGGTGTAGGCCACCGCCCATGGATACAAGAAAACAACCTCAACATCGAAAAGCAAAAACGTCATGGCCAAGACGTAGAACCGCACATGAAAGCGTTGCCGGGCGGTTCCAATCGGATCCATGCCAGACTCATAGGTGCTCATCTTGACTTTTCCGGCGACCTTGGGGCCGATCAACTCGGTGGCGATGAGGTTGAAGGCACCAAATCCGATGGCCATAACGACGATCAAAACCACCGGGAGGTAGGAATCCAGGGTGGATGAGACCGGAGCCAAGGTCGAAGCAATGTGATCCATAGCGGATGGAATTCTAACCGAGAGCCCCTAATCGGGGGCTTGAGTTCTCGCTCAGGCCACAAATCACCTCAGGTTCTCGGCCCAAATTTCTGCCCGTGCGTCGAGTTGGGGTACAATTCGTCCTTCGCCACGGGGCGTAGCTCAGCTTGGCAGAGCGCTTGGTTTGGGACCAAGAGGTCGCAGGTTCGAATCCTGTCGCCCCGATTCGATATCGCACGGCAAGGGTTGCCCTTCGCAACCTCGTGGCTGGCCCTAAAGCGCCCCCAGCAAGCCTTGCCAAGACGGCTGGAACGACTCATTCAACAGCCTGCCGATCTCCATCAAACACCAGATAGGCTGGGCACAATGACGCCGCCTCTCGCCGCCATTGTCGACTTGGGCTCAAACGCCATTCGATTTCTCTTGGCCGGCCAAGATCAGCGTGGACAGTTGAAGATCCTTCACCGCGATCGAATTTCGATTCGAATTGGCAGTTCAGTGTTTGCCTCCGGAATCATTGGGGAGGAAAGGCACCGGATTGTCGAGGCAATCCATCATTTCCAAAACACCGCGTCTGAGGTCCTCGACGAAGATCTCCACGCCAGCCTCGAGTGGAAAGCTGTGGCCACCAGCGCCATGCGTGAGGCCACCGACCGCGAGGAAGCCATCCGATCCATCCAAGAAGCCACGCAGTTGGAAGTGCAGATCTTGTCGGGTGAGCAGGAGGCTGAATTGGCTTTGGGATCGGTTGTGGCCGTCCAACCGTTGAAGGGACCGTTCGCCGTCGCTGATCTGGGAGGCGGAAGTCTGGAGTTGGTTCTTGGGCAGGACGGCCGCATGCTGCGTTGTTCATCGTTCCAGCTCGGCGCTGTCCGTTGGCAACACGCCGTTGACTCGAACAACCATGAGTCACTGCACAACATTCAAGCCGAGATCAATCGTCTGCGTGAGTTCACCGACAACCATCAAGCCCAAACCACCATTGGCCTCGGCGGGGCGTTTCGAGCCATGCATCGCATGACGGGCCAAACCAGACTCGAAAGGACTGAACTGAAGCTCTGGCGGGATCAACTCGATCCTTTGTCACCAATGGAGCGGACCCAAAGATATGGGGTGCCAGAAGATCGGGCTGACATCATCGTTCCCGCAATCGATGCGTTGTGCCTCACGCTTGACGCGGTACAAGGCACGGCGTGGACCATCATTGAGAAGGTCGGCGGGATCGCCGATGCTTTGGCCCAAGAACTCTTGAATGCGGGATTAGACCAGGTGGAGAAGAGTGACGCTGGCTGACCGAAGGGCCATTAGGCTCGTCGGCGACGACGCCCCATGGCTCCCAAACCAAGGACGGCCAGCACACCCGGAGCGGGCACTTCAACAAAGCCCATGCGGACGTCATCAAAGCCGACATAGTCGCCGCCGTAAACGCTCACCCGAACAGAATCGAAGGTCCCACCAGTCACAAAGCCGTGAAACCGATCGGCAAAGGAAGCGTCCAGTTCGACATACTCATCCTCAACCACATCGCCATTTTGGATGAACTCCACCAAGAATCCGGATTCTGAATTCTCATCCATTCGCCCGCCATCAAACCCGGTCATCGTGAAGCCGAAAGCGGCCATTTCCCCTGGGGTTTGGAACTCAACATTCCAAGAACCCGTTTCAGCCCCGCCTGAAACTTGCAAGAACGTTCCCTCGCCATCAGGAAGCGTGGTGTCATAGCCAAAGCCTTGAGGAAGGCCGATGGGTGGCAGTGGATCTCCCTCCTCTTGCACGTCGAGCACAAAAGGCGACATGGAATCGGAGTAGTTCAAGCGAACGGTGAGAGGCGTATCGCAGAAAACGGTTTGTCCATCGGCAGATGCTGAGTCACCAGCTTCGAAGGTCTCCCGAATCACCAAATCGTCTTCGATGATTCCGTCAAACAACACTGGATTGTTGAAGTAGGCCACACCTGCAAAGACAGGGTTTGCCGCAACCATGGCGGACAAAGGGACCAGCATTTTGGGGGACATCTGGATCTCTCTTCTCTACGCGTCCCCTGCGCCCAGCCGAAGACGACATCCCTTGGGGAGAAGCAAAGATCCCTCGTCTCTCACCACGAGGGGCCATGGCTTCTGAGCCACACCATGTTGAGGGTCTGACACCTGAGAAATCACTCAGGACAATGCGTCAAACCGCCGCATGGCGGATGTCGTCCGATTTGGCTGGGCGAGGTTCTCTCTCTTCTCTCGCCCGGTCGCGCGGACCAGGTGTTCGCATACATGCGGACATGTTGAATGTACCCGACTCTTGAGGAGACTCAAGGGGTTCAGGCCATTTTCTGCCGGAAAGATTGGAAGGATCCGCAAATCCCGCACAAGTGGAATCAGTGAAGCGGGAACTCAAGCAGCCGACACTCAATGTCCCCAACCATGAAGGGGATCCGGCGGCTGGGGCGAAGCCCCACCTCCTTGGCCAGACGAGGGTTTCCGGTCAATACGTAGCCCCTTCCCCCCGTCGCCCCTTGCTTCATCCAATCGCCCAAGGACCGATAGAGAGGCACCAGAGCCTCCTCTTCCCCCAATCGCAGGCCCCAAGGCGGATTCACGAAGATCACCGCATCTTGGCACAACGGGGTGGCATCAAACTCCTCCAGCCTCAGATCGATCCGTTCAAGGACGCCCGCCGTTTGGGCATTGGCGCGGGCGGATTCGAGGGCGTAGGCGTCGGTATCCGACAAAAGGATCGGCGCTGTGGCTTGCCCCCCCTGCTTCCGGGCCGCCGATCGCATCCTCTTCCAAGCTTCATGATCAAAGCCCAGCCATTGCTCCATGGCGTGGCCTGGACGGAGCAATCCCGGCGGCCGGCCAGACGATGCCAACGCGGCCTCGATGCCCAGGGTGCCCGAACCGCACATGGGGGCGACCACTGGCTCTCCTGCCTGCAAACCCGAGGCCCGGACCATCGCGGCAGCCAGGGATTCTCGAAGGGGAGCGTACGCACCGTCACGACGGTAGCCCCGGTCGGTCAACTTCCGACCAGCCGCATCCAAATACACGCGTGCCTCGTCACCAGCCCAGTACAAATCGACAACCACGCCAGAACGATCGGGACCTGAATCTGGTCGACGGCCCGTACGATTCACCATGCGATCACAGAGGGCATCTTTGACCAGTTGATTGGCGTACATGGAATTGCGAATCATGGGGTGGCGGACATGCCCGTGAACACTGACGTAACCATCCGGATCCAACCAGTGCTCCCAGGGCAGCCGGGAGACGCCGTCGTACAGTTCGTGGGGACCTGTACATCGAAATCGCCCAATCTCAACCAAGACCGTGGTGGCCAGGCGACTCCAGATGACGATGGAGGCCGCCTCGGGCAAAGTGCCGTTCAAATCAACCCATGTTCGCGCGGGCAAACGCTCGGTAAAGCCAAGTTCGTCAAGCTCGTCTTCGAGCCAATCAACCAAGCCACGTCCACAAGGCACCCGCAGGGAAAATTCACCGTCAATCATCCCTGAGCCCCTGGGTCATCCATGGCTCCGATCAACGAATGCAGTGGTTCACCTTGTCGATTTGCCCATTTTTGCAGGCCTTTGACACACTTCCGAGCCGACGCGGGGTCCACAAACAACGCCGTGCCCAACCCGATGCCCGTCGCGCCAGCCAAGACAAATTCGGCGGCATCTTCCCAATCCAATACCCCACCCAAGCCCACGATGGGGACCTTTCGATCGCGAGCGAAGTTGACAAAGACTTCGCGAATCAACTTCACGACCATGGGGTGAATACCCGGACCTGAGAATCCTCCGCTCCCCCGAGACAACCGGGGTTTGCGTGATTCAACATCAATAGCAAGAGCAGGCCACGTGTTGGAGAGCGTCAATCCATTGGCTCCCGCGTCGACCGCGGCAGAACACATCCCCAAAGGGTCGGCCATGTCCGGAGGCAGCTTCACTAGCATGGGCTTCTCTCCGAGCACCCGCCTGATCTGCTCGATCAGCTCACCCAAAGCCGATGGATCCGCGCTGAACTGCCGACCATCGCTGGTGTTGGGGCAACTGGCATTGACTTCGACCAGGGAAAGGGCATCCGCGGTGCCAAAGGCTTTGGCCACGGTGCAGTACTCCTCCACCGAATGGCCAGCGATGGAGCCAATCAACACCGTGTCAAGCGCGGCCGCAGCAGGCAATTTTTCGTGCAAAAAAGCCTCGAGCCCACAATTGGCCAAACCAATGGCATTCAACATGCCCGCTTTGGCATCCAGGATGCGCCAAGGCTGGTTTCCATCTCGAACTTCGGGGGTGATGGATTTGAGGGTGATGGCCCCCAACGCCGAGGCGGGGAGCACTCGGTCAAACTCCGCGCCGTACCCACACGTCCCGGCGGCGGCAATCACCGGGTTGCGGAGCCGGACGCCGGCCAACTCGATGCCGAGGGGGTCGTCCATCATGGTCATCCTATATCGGTCAGCCCCCGGACCTATGATTCGTCTTATATGAGCGAACACGCCGAACGTATCGAACGCTTCCGCTTCATGGCGGAGTCCGACCCCACCAACGACATGGCTTGGTTCAGCCTTGGCACCAACCTGCATGCCACTGGTTCGTGGAAAGAAGCCGCCGAAGCCTTGCGAAAATGCGTAGAACTCAACCCCGGCATGAGCCGTGGCTGGGAACTGCTTGGCGCCAGTCTCATCGAAGCTGGCGATGCCGATGCCGCCGCCGAGGTGTTGGAAAAGGGCCACGCTGAAGCCTCATCCCGAGGCGACTTGATGCCGGTCCGCGCGATGGAAGATCTCTTGTCGTCGATTGGACGCGAGCCCCCCAAGAGCAGCCCCGATGCCAACGCCGCCGCGGAAGCGCTCCGAGCTTCGGGCACCTTCGTGTGCAAGCGAACCGGAAAACCAGGAACCAAAATGGAATCCCCTCCGTTCAAAGGCCCAGTGGGAGCGTGGCTCGGGGAACACGTGGCCCAAGAAACGTGGGAAGACTGGATCAAGCAAGGCACCAAAGTCATCAATGAGTTGCGTCTCGATTTCTCTCGCGACGAAGACCAAGAGACCTACGACCGCTACATGTACGAGTTCCTTGGCCTCGATGACGACAAGCTGGCCGAAATTCGCGAGGCCGCATCGTGAGCGACACGCAAATCATCTACTCCATGATGGGCGTCTCCAAGACCATCAACCGCAAAGAGATCATCAAAGACATCTCGCTTTCGTTCTACTACGGCGCGAAGATCGGGGTCTTGGGCCTCAACGGGTCGGGAAAATCCACCCTGCTCAAGATCATGGCCGGCCTCGACACCGAGTACGAAGGCAAGGTCACCGCTGCTGGCGGCTACCCCATCGGGTATCTCGAGCAAGAGCCCTTGGCAGGTGAAACCCGAACCGTGCTCGAAGTCGTCGAAGAAGGCGTGGGCGAAGTGAAGCAAATGCTCGCTGATTACGACGCCATCAACGAGAAGTTCGCCGAAGAGATGACGCCCGAAGAGATGGAGAAGCTTCTCGAGAAGCAGGGCGACTTGCAGGAAAAGCTCGAACTTGCTGGCGCGTGGGATCTTGATGCTCGGTTGGACATGGCCATGGAAGCACTGCGTTGCCCACCCTCCGATCGACCAGTCAACGAACTCTCGGGTGGTGAACGAAGACGAGTGGCCCTCTGCCGTCTTTTGCTACAGAAGCCAGCCATCCTGCTATTGGATGAACCCACCAACCACCTCGACGCCGAAAGCGTGCACTGGCTGGAACAGCATTTGGCCCAGTACGAAGGCACCATCATCGCCGTCACCCACGACCGATACTTCCTCGACAACGTGGCGGGTTGGATTTTGGAACTGGACCGCGGAGAAGGCATCCCCTGGGAAGGCAACTATTCCACTTGGCTCGAGCAAAAGCGCAAGCGATTGGAACTTGAAGAGCGCGGTGAATCCAAACGACAGAAGGCGCTCAAGCGCGAATTGGAATGGGTGCAAAAAAGCCCTTCCGGCCGGCAAGCCAAAAACAAAGCCCGAATCGAACGCTACGAACAGCTGGCCGACCAACGCGGGAAGGGCGACGAGACTGAGGTTGAAATTTTGGTGGCCCAAGGCCCCCGTCTTGGCACCAAAGTGATTGAAGTCAAAGACATCGCCAAGGCCTACGGTGAAAACCTCTTGTTCCAAGATCTTTCGTTCAGCGTCCCCCCCGGCGCCATCGTGGGCATTGTGGGGGCGAACGGTGCGGGCAAGACCACACTTTTCCGGATGATCACCGGGCACGAATCTCCCGATCAAGGGGCCGTGGAATTGGGGGAGACCGTCAAGTTGGCCCACGTCGGCCAGTTCCGCGACGAGCTTCCGGACAACGAGACCGTCTGGGAAGCCATTTCTGGGGGCAGCGACGAACTTGATTTTGGGGGCAGAACCCTCAATAGCCGCGCGTACGTCAACCGCTTTGGGTTTACGGGCAACGACCAGTCCAAAGAAGTGGGCGTGCTCTCGGGTGGTGAACGCAACCGCGTGCACCTGGCTCGACTGCTGCGTGATCCCTCAAACGTCATGCTGCTCGACGAACCCAACAACGACCTCGACGTGAACACCATGCGCGCTCTTGAAGAAGCCATCGGCGAATACGCCGGATGCGTGCTGGTCATCAGCCACGACCGCTGGTTCCTNGACCGNGTGGCCACGCACATCTTGGCNTTTGAAGGCNANTCNGANGTGCGGTGGTTCGAAGGAGGCTGGACGCTCTACGAAGCCGACCGGCGACGGCGTCTGGGAGATGCTGCGGTCAATCCGACGCGGTTGAAATATCGAAAGCTAACGCGAGGCTGAATTAAGCGACAGACTTTATTTGTTTCGCATGACAATCTTGTGCCGAAGGCAAAAATTTGTCGCCTCCGTAAAAACTGATCACCTTGCAACGCTCCAATGCCTTGTTGGGATCACGGTGATCATCGACATGTAGCCTTCCTGCGCGGACAACATATTTTGCAAAGTCTTTGATTTGTTCTGAACCAATTGTTTTCTCTTTTTTCAACCCCAACAATTCATGTTGGATGAACAGCGCCGTTGGGATCAGGTACGGAGCAGAGAGGACCTTCATCGCAGATGTTCTGAGCTCACTTTCCTCAAGAAGTTTTTTCCAAGAAGCTGACATCTCATCATTATCAGATTTGGGACTGTTTCGGACGTCAACCATGAACTGAGCGCAATAACGCAACGAAAGGATTGCCCTGCTCATACGGGCTGTTGCACCCAGATAATTCTTAATCAAATAACCCAAAACACCAGGAAGAATTGTGAAGGCTAAATATTCCATGTTTGTGGCAATCGACCAATCGCTTGCCCGCAATTACAAACAGTTATCACCTCCGCCACAACCACCATTCGCCAAGCAATACAGCCAGCACAACCAACAGAATCCAAACCCGGATGCTCTTTTTGGCCGATCCCGAAACTTCATCGCTGATCGCCGTTCCCCGAAGTTGCAGCACCTCAGATGATCCAAGAAGGTTCTCTTCGACATCGGTGCGATTGACCGCGTACCCCGTGGCCCGCTGACCCGGGCTTTGTACGACGTACCGACCGACCGACCGCAACGGCCCAAATTCCCCCCGCCCATCAAAATCAAAGGGAATCTCAACCTCCAGCCCTGGCCCTGACAGCATCGCGTTTGCACCGGGTGTCCCTTGCAGACGCATCACATCACCAGGCTCAAAAGCATTGGCTTCTGGCACTTCCGAGAGCCACGCTGCAGTGTTGGCAAGAAAAGCGATGAACCCAGGCAACGCCGGCCAGTTGCTCTGCATGGGATCAAAGCCGACCGCCACCACCCGGCGGCCCGGGGGTTCGGCGGCAAACACCAACCCTCCGCCCGGACCACTCATCAACTCGGTCACCCCCCGGGACGCTTTCCAAGTGGGAGCGTTCAGGATTTCAAGCCGGCCCACCCCCACGCCTCGCATCACGGGATGAAGGGCTTCGATGGCCATCACCACCGCGGGCGCCGTCTGGTCGCTGACTTGGCGAATCCCCAGACCGTTGGGAATGCCGCCCAAAACCAAATGCCGACCTTCGGGCAAGATCGCATCTCCCAAGGATTCTGCAGGCCACACGGTGAAGTCATATCCCGTTTGGAGTGCTTCGACGGAGTCGACCACATCAAAGGAAGCAGGACTCAACGACTCCAATCCAAATCGAACCAAGTCAGGAACCGGCGCGATGGCCTGGACCCGCAAGGGTTTGGGGGGAGGAAGTTCAAGCCACGCCGTGTTGTCCGCGGGATTGGCATCCGACACCACCACTTCTGCCTCAAGGGTCGCGCCAGCATCCAATGTGAATGGGCCAAGCACCAGATCCAAACGAGCGTACGGGGCATCATCACGCGGTTCCGGTGCCGCAATGGTGCGGGTGGCCACCACCGCATCATCGACCCGAAGCACCAACTCGCCGTCAACCGCAGCCCCTTCAGCAATCAAACCCACCAAGACCCGAACCTGCCGGGGATCACGCACATCGCGATCGGCCGCAAAGACCGAGTAGGACCAATTCTTTGGATCGGCTGAACCCACGCGGTGGTACACCAAGGATT
This sequence comes from Phycisphaerae bacterium, assembly GCA_002705085.1. Lineage (GTDB taxonomy): Bacteria > Planctomycetota > Phycisphaerae > Phycisphaerales > SM1A02 > UBA8653. The sequence goes on from PAHO01000047.1 coordinate 26,607, forward strand.
CTCCAGCCTCCAAAAATCGATCGGCCAAATCAGGAATCCGGCCATCGCTGATGCACTCGATCACCGCCGGGCCGCCAACTGGCCAAGGCGATTCAGGGTCGGTGTTGGTGGCATAAGCACGGGCCAAACGCAGGGCGGGAACAGCCCGCGTCGGTTGATCGGTGGGCGTGATTTCTGCAATCGAACGACGAAGCTCCGCCGCACTGCTCGTGAAGCGACACTCCACCACCGCATCGCCCGAGAAAGAGAGCACCATCGTTTCACCCGACTCTGAAAAGAGGGCGCCCCCTCCATGCAGAGCATCGATACGGGCGAGGGCAACATCTTTCGCATGCTCCAACCGGGTCCGACCGTCGTCGGTATCGACCGCCCGCATCGATCCGGATGTATCGATCAGCAAAATCGTCCGTTGGCCGGATTCGCCCGCCCCCTGAACCCGGGGCCGGGCGATTGCGAACGCAATCAACAGGAGCACCAAAATTTGCAACACCAACAACCAGCGCCAGCGCAGCCGCTGGAAAGGCGCGTTGGCACGCATGTCCTCGATGGCCTCCCGCCAAAGACGCTGGCTGGAAACAGGCGTGCGGGCTCGGCGGAGCTTCAAAAACCACAAAAGCAAAAGCGGCGGCAGCACAGCCGCAGCAAGCACCAGTCCAGCAATCGGAGAAAGGAAGTTCATCGGAGCAGACCTCCCCGGCGAAGCAATTCAAACAACACCAATTCTGGATCAAGTGAGGTATCAAGTTCAACCAGCCGTCCCCCCGCTCGGCGGACTTCAGATTCGAGGTTCGATCGATCCGCATTCAATCTTGCGTGATAGGCCTGCAGCAAACTTCGATTCACGGTGACTTCCACACCCCCCTCTTGCTCCACGTCTTCCAGACGAAGATCACCGGCAAGACCATTGGCGCCTGGATCCAACTCTTCTGGGCACAGCGTCCGCAGCACCCAAGTCTCCCAGCCACTGGACGCCGCCCGACGTACCGCATCAGCCGCGCCGTCCTCCAGACAGTCGGAGAGAAGGATCAAGACCCCTCGACCTTGGCGACCTCCAGAAACGCGCCCCACCGTCTCGGCGAGATCCGATCCGCCACTTGCCCGCGCATCCAGAAGCCAACTGGAAAGCGGCAACGATCGGGAACCACCGCGAAGCCCGGCCAGATCTGGAGGGCACGATCCACCAAGTCCATGAACCCTCAGACGGTGTCCCGCACGGAGCGCGACCACGCCCAAGCACAACGCCATGCGCCGGGCGAACAAAAACTTGTTGGGGTTGCCCCAATCCATCGAAGCAGAGGCGTCGAGCAACAGCGCCACCGTCAAATCTTCCTCTTCAATGAAGACCTTGGTGACCAACCGATCCAAACGGGCGAACACGTTCCAATCCACGAACCGAAGGTCATCTCCGGGTTCGTAATCGCGATGTTCAGCAAACTCCAAACCACCCCCACGCTTCCGGCTTCGACGTTCTCCGCTCCGCGCCCCACGAATGGCACGGCGGGCCACCACATCCATGCGGGACAGTTTGGCCAGCAAACCGCCGGGAGCCAATTCCTCCATGGTGGTGGGGGCAGGATCGCGAGTCTCACCAAACCTCATGCGGCATGCTCCCGGGGCACGAAACGCACAAGATCGTCGATCACTGCGTCAACATCACCACCCCGAGCCAGGAAAGCGAAGGTTGGCAGCAACCGATGACGCAAGACCGGACGAGCGACTCGGCGGAGATCCACCATTCCAATGTGGGAACGCCCCTCCAAAAAAGCAAGCGCTTTGGCCATACCCAAGAGCGCTTGACCGGCCCGAGGACTCGCCCCACATTCAATCTCATTGCCAAGGTCTTGCGGTGCGTGTTCGGATGCCGGATGGGTGGCCAAAACCAAACGTGCGGCCCAATCTCGGACCGGAGTGGCCACCAAGACCTGGCGGACCGCCTCTTGCAATGCCAAGAGATCTTCAGGTCCCATCACTGGCTTGGGCGTGGACATCATCTTTCCGGTGGTCCCACGCGTGATGGCGGCCAAAGCCTTGGCATCAGGGGTCGGGATGCGAATCATGGTGAGGAATCGATCAAGTTGGGCCTCCGGCAAAGGCCAAGTCCCTTCTTGTTCGATGGGATTCTGGGTGGCCAGCACATGAAATGGCTTTGGCAAGGTTCGAGTCACCCCAGCCGAAGTGACCGTGTACTCTTGCATGGCTTCAAGCATCGCCGATTGCGTTCGGGGAGTGGCGCGGTTGAGTTCGTCGGCCAGAACAACTTGATGAAAAATGGGACCGGGACGGAAGACGACAGCCCCTGGGGTGTTGGATTGCTCGGGCAGGACCACATCTCCGCCAGTGATATCCATGGGCATGAGGTCGGGGGTGCACTGAACACGCCCCAAATCCAAACCCGCCGAAATCGCCACGGTCCGAACCAGCGTGGTTTTCCCCAACCCCGGCGCTGATTCCAACAGGGCGTGACCGTCGGCCAGCAAGGTGAGCATGAGTTCGGTCACTGGCGCCGGATCACCAACCATGTGGCGCTCCACTTCCGTCCGCCAGAGGCCCACCAACTTTTGTTCAGCACCGCTCAAGGCTCGTCTCCTCGCTGCGATTTGCGTTTGGCATCAAGCAAACGCTGCATGGCCGCAGAACGGTCAGTCGGCTTGGGTTCTGGAGAAGGCGGAGGCTGAGCATCAGGTTCCGCTGAGGCGTGCGGCACAACTGGGCTTTCAACTTGCCCATCGACACCGCGAGCCTTGGCGACGCGCTCGCGCTGATCACCTGCAGCCACCCGACCCGCCAACGTGGTCTCTGGCGCCTCGACGGGCCCTCGACGAAGAATGGAGGACCAATCCAGAGCCAAACGTCGTACCGCCACATCCAACAGAAAAACAAGTGCGGACAGAATCAACGCGATATCCCAAACGGGCAAACGGGCCTCTCGGAAGGCAAGGCCGTCTCGGGTGAAGAGGGATTCAGTTCCGTTCAAAACCCGACCCGATGTGCGACGGGCAGCGCGTTCGAGTGCGGTCACGTTGTCCCGGAGTGCCCGGAACTCTTCGGGATAAGGCATATCAATGGCCCCGAGCACCCGATCGATCGAGGCCTCACCAGGTCGGCGACCGGCGACGGAAACAAGCCACGACCCTTCGTCACGCAAGGGGAATTCACCACGCCATCGGCGGGGACCAACCTGACGAAGTTTGAGAGGCAGTCGTTGCCCTTGCGGGCCCACCGCGACCGCCTCAAATCGACGCAACAACCCGGTGGGGTTGTCATCGATGGTCTCGATCTCGACCACCGCCCGTTCACCCTTGCGATCGGTACGCAGGGCGATCTCTCGAGATTGTCCCGGACGCATCGCCCAGCGTGCCAGTTGCTCCCAAAAGCGGTCGTATTCAGGCCAATTGACCCAGTCATTGGCCCACACCCGACCAGCATCGGTGGTGATGGCCACCGATCGACCGGCGCCCGCCGACCACCAAGCCACCAATGGATCGGGTTCATCTTCACCCGTGTCCACTCCTGAACCCAAACTCGCGGTACCACCTCGAGCGCCCGTCAGAACCCAACCTCGGACCGGCGGGAGAGCGGACAGACCATCCAGCGGACCGCCCACCAAACCACGCTGCATGGAGGGCGTGACCGAAACACCTTCTTGGATCAAACTCCTTGAGATACGACGTGCTTCGCGGATGAAGATGGCCGGGAGTTTGTTGGGATCATCCACTTTGAAGAAACGACCCCCAGTGGAAATCGCGGTGGCTTCCATCGCCAGTTGGTCTTGACGCGAACCATGTCCGCCCACCATCACGGTGGTGACCTGCACACGGTTGGCATTGGCCTCTGCGAGCGTGGTTGGGGTTGGGGGCGACGGATCACCGTCAGAGATGACAATGATCTGACGCATGGCCGCAGGGGTTTCCGCCAGCCCGGCGATCGCAAGTTTCATCGAGGGATCAAAATCAGGCATGTCGCCATAGGTCAAGGCGGCCGTCGCGGCAAACGCAGATTTTCGGTCACCCACCCGCTGCATGGGCAAGACCCAACGGCAGCCTTTACTTTCATCACCAGCACGGAAGCCACTCCAGTCGAATTCCACCATGCCGACAAAGTCAGCAGGATGAAGCGTCTCAATCGCGGCTTCCGCCACCCGCCGGCCCCAATAATTCCCTTCGGGCATTTCGCACGAATGCATCACCATCGCGATGGCACCGCCGGGAAGTTCTTTGGTCTGCGGCGGCTGGCAATCAATCGGGAAGACATCGGCCAACTCACTGCCCAGCCAACCTCCCGCACCAAAAGACCGACTCCCACCAACCGTCAGCAATCCCACCCCCAGCTCAGTGACCGCACGGGAGAGGGCGGCATCCTGTCCATCGGTGAACGACCAACGCGGAACGTTGGACAGCACCACCAAATCAAATCCTGCGAAATACGACAAGTCCGCCCCGGCGGCTTCAGGTGATTGTTGGGAGACTTCCAATCCAGAAGCACGCAACGCTTCAGCCAGCGGACCAGCGGCGTCCGGGCTGGTTTCAAGGAGGAGGACGCGACCCTCACCTTCAACAAACGTCAGTGCGGTCCCCACATTGTTCTCAGGACGGTCGATGGATTGGGAAGAGGACGGTTCAAACACCGCACGCCAGGAGACGGTTCCCCCACCTTCAAAATTCTGAGGGGATTCCCAGACACTCCGGCCCTCTGGCAGTTCAACGGACAAACCCATTCCCGGAGCTGATGGGTCCAGGTCAATTTCGATCCCGGAACGAAAGAGGCGAAGCGTCCCGGCGGTGGGTCTTTGCGCGAGGACCGCGATCCGGATGGGACTCCGCTGACCCGGTCGTACTCGGGTTGGTGCCGCAACCGATTCCACCCGAACTTCGGCATCACGTTGATGCTGAATCGGGAAAACATCAATGGGAATACCCGCAGCAGTCGCACGAGCAACCGATTCACCAAAAGTCCCTTCGGTATCCACCCCATCCGAAGCCAGAACCAGACGGGCCCGTGCGTCGTCGGGGAGAATCGAGAGGGCAGTGGCCACGGCCGCCCCCAAATCAGTGGCATCGCGGCGGCTGGGTTCCAGCGGCACTCGGACTTGGCCACCAATGACGGGCATTTCCAAAATGGCAGGCTCGGCTCCAACCGCAAGCACCCCCAACCGGTCTTCTGGTTGTCTTTCAGGATCATTGTCCGCCGCCAAGGCCAACGTATCTAAAGCATGTTGCAGTTCGGAATCTGGGATGGATTGAGTCCGATCCAGAATCACAATCGTGGCGACATCTTCGGATCTTTGCACTCGGTGGACGTCCGCTGCCGCCAACAACACCAAAGTCCAAGCCAATGACCGCAAACCCAATGCCAAAAGGGTGCGCCGTGGCTCACTCATCAAGCGATTTTTTGACCAAACCATCAGCATGGGGAGCAGAACCAATCCCCACAACCATTCAGGATGATCGACGCTGATCATGGCGCTGCTCGAAACTCACTTGGCTCCACATCGAGGATGCGATGGTTACCACTGTCCAAGACCAGGATACGTTGATCAATGCAACCCACCGCCCAAGGGTACCGCAGACCGTTTGATTCATCTGCGGACCAGGTGCGGAAGGAATCCGTATCCAATGACAATTGCTGGATTCGGCAACCGCCGAATTCAGCAACGAGAACATGACCCTCAGCGGTCAAAGCCAAGCCATAGGGATACGAAAATTGACCAATTTGATGCCCCGGGCCGCCGATACTCCTCAGCAACTGGCCGTTTGATGACAGCACATGCAACTGATGACCATTCGCTTCACTGACCAGCATCACGTTGTGCTGAGGACACCACAACAGGGACTGGGGACGTCGAAAAACTTGATCTTCGGCGGCCACGAACAGTGGGCTGTAGTCGTCTGCAAAAACCTGGATTCGATCGTTGCCACCATATTCACTGACCCACAACCGACCCTGCCCGTCGCGGGCAATATCGGTGGGATAGATGAATTCACCAAGTGTCTCACCGTATTGACCAAAAGAAGCTCGCAAAGTGCCATCAGGCTCATAGACAAGAACCCGATGTTCATGGGTATCGGCCACAAAAATAGTGCCGTCTTGGTCGACAAAGATGCCCGTGGGATTTCCATTTTTTCGTGTGGGTGTGCTCCATTCCTGCAAAGGAGTGCCATCAGCGGCCAAGCGTTGAATACGGGCCCGCTTGTCGACCACCAGAATGGTCTTGGTCCGTTCATCGATATCCATGGCTCTTGGATATGCAAATCGCCCTGGTCTCAGTCCGTTCCCACCAATCACCGAGGGGCCCTCTTCGGTTGATCTACCATCACACGAGACCAAAAGCAGCGCCAACAGGATCCCACTGAATTGACGCGGGATCAGCATGGAAACACTCACGGTCGCGACCAACAACGGAACCATGGCCAGCAAAATGACACCGGGACGTTGATAGTGCAGCGCGGAAAGCAGGGATACAGCCAAAGGGTCATCGCCGGGCTGCGCCAAGCGCGCGGTCACCGTCAATTCACCCAGAGCAAGCATCATCGCGGCCAACCCACCGAAGCCAAGCACACGCAACCTTGGCAAACCCATCCCAAATCGTCGCTGGGTTGCGGCCGCTTCGAGGTGCCGGGCCTCTCGCTGGGTGGGGTCTTCCATCAACCCCGAAAGATACCCCACGGCCCAACCAACAAAGGCCACCCGCAACAACAAGCCAACCATCAACCCGACGTCACCAACCACCGTGACAAACAGCGGAGGCGGCAGGAAGTACAGGACCCCCCAAGCGGCAACACCGCACTGGCTCCAACGGGGAAATGCATCAGACAAGACCCGAGCAACCAAAGCCACACCACCAGCGCCCACGCCAACCAAGGCCAACCGGAAGGCATCAGGGCCCAACTGCCTTCCGTGCAAAAGAAGGAAGTCAGTCAGGCGGAGGTCCCCCGCAAATGACAAAGCCGCCCCAAGCACCGGCAGTGTCGCCAGCAACAGCCAGCACCCTCCCGATCGTTCTTCACGCTCAACTTGCCAATGCTGCCGATCGGTTGCGCACCAAATCAATGGCAACAACACCAAAGCGAACCACGGTGCAAAAACACTCAATTCTTCATACGGGACCCCCGCATCCAGTGCGGCCCGGAATTCATTGGCCAATCCTGGCCAACGGGAAAGATCCCAAGAAGTCGTGTCCAATGCCGATCGGGCGGCCGTGATACCGCCACCAAGAGTGAGTGGCAACTTTGAAAGTTGCATCCGCATCCACCACCGTTGCAGCGGTCCAGCGCCCGAAAGACGGGCCGCCTCAAATGCAGAGGCATGGCTGCCCGCGCCCCAGAGAAAAATGACACACAAGGCCGTCCCTGAAACCGTGTGAGCAAGCAGCACCGGAACCCCGGCGGGGAAAAACCCTTCCAACACACTGGAAGGTCCATCGAGGGCCGCCAACGACCAAGTCAAAAGCCAAGGCGGCAAAGCGGCCACCAAGAGAACCGTCCACAACCGAGAACGGGCCAGGATCCCCCCCAGCGCACCCGCGGCAAGACCCGAAGCGGCCGCCACTGCAATCGTGCGCGCGCCAACAACCGGCCAAGACTCAAGTGGTGTGGGAAAGGCATCCCAAGAAGGCAAACCGGAGCCAAGCGGCCAGAGGCACAGGACCAGCGGGACGAGCGCCAACCAACGCATCAAGGGGCTCCAAATCTTCGCAATGCCTCTTCAACCGCAACCGATTGCAGTGCGCCAGCCCGTGCGGGGTCGTAGGCCAAACCTTTCGGAAGTTCTGTGGGGTTCAGCCAACCTGGAGCTGATGACCGGAACAACTCCTTGCCTTTGGCTTGCAGCCAATCCAGGTACATCACACCTTCAGTTGTTCGCGGTGCTACCAGACGAGCCTCGGCTGTCATGACCCAAGGGCCCCGGTCTTGATCAAGAGGCAATGGCAAAAAAACCACCGGATCACCCAACGCTTGCGCCGCAGCAACATCGTCGGCATCAGTCGCACCAAAGGCGACTTCACCTTGGGCGACTGCTTCAACCACAGCCCGATTGCCTCCGGCAATCAAACGCACCCCAACGGCATCGAAGCCAGACAGAAGAGAGTGGTATTCGTCCTCACCGAGCACCGATCGCAGAACTCCGAGATGGGCTCCGGTGGATCCATAACGTGGGTCAGCCAAGGCAAGGCCCTGACCACGCCAGCGGGCACTGCTCAGATCCAGCCAAGAAGAAGGACATTCCCCATCGGGTCGATCCGAACGCACCACCAGACCCCGGAGCCGTCCGGCCAAGATTTCACCTTCAGGCAGCAGGACACCTTCTTCGGTCAATGCGGCCACACTGAGGGGCTCACCACACACAAAAACATTCGCTTGTGGCGCCATGGCCTCCGAACGCAATCGTCGCATCAAGCCAGCAGTCTTGGTGGCTTCGGTATCGCCAAGACGCTTCACCGTCAGGGGAAGATCAACCTCAGCTTGGGCCGCAACAATTCGTCCCGGCTCATCATCAAGGCCGTCGTAGACCACAACCGTCGGCTTTGGTTCCGCGCAGCCCAAGAAGAGCAACAACGCCAGACGTTTCACTCGGGCTTTTTCCCGGTCAACCGTTCGTGATACCGGCGCAACGCTTCTCGGTGGCGGGGATCGTTGACTTCTTGTTCAAGGGCCGCTTCCCAACCCGCCAAAGCAACCCTACGAGCTTCAACTGGGTCCAGAGTGCTTTCGCCCACTGGCGCTGCTCGACGTTCTTTCATTCGAAGCAGTACCTCACCTTCGGAAGGGTCCCCAGCAAGACGTTCAAAAGTCGTGTCGGTGTCGGTCTCTTGCGCAGAACCGGGAGGGCTCCCTTGGCTTTTCCCACCCTTGCGGTTGCCGATGCCGGGGTTCTGACACTGCCCTTGCCCCATTGCGCTCAAAGCAGCCATGGCGTCTTCAGGAGACATCGAACCACAAGCCGACTGAATGGCTTGGCCTTCCTTCATGGCTTGCATCAATTGCTTCATCAGCGCGGTGGCATCCCCGGAACACTTCCCCCCTTGGCACTCCGAAGCTTCTTTGAACCCTTTCGCCATTTGCTGCAAACGTTCTTGGGCTTTTTGATCTCCAGCTGCAGCCTGGGCCATCGCCTCAAGCAGCGCCTGCGAAGCCTCGGGCGCCGTGGATGCATCTTCTTTGGAGGCCATGGCCAGATCAGAAAGATCCGATGCCAAATCAGACAAGGCTTTTTGGATTGCCTCCACTTGAGCCTCATCACCCTGGGCGATTGCTTCAGCCAATTGGGCATCCAATTCGGCCGCCGCTTGTTCGGCCAAAGTCTCATTGCCCTCCTGTAACGCTTCCCGCAAACTGGAAGCTGGATCGAGCTTGGGATTCAAGTCAGAAAGACGATCCTCCAACGCATCCGCTTCAGCCTGCAAAGACTCCAGACGTTCATCCAGTTGACGGCGGGCTTCCGCCATTGCTTCAGCTTGACGCATGGGATCACCAGCGGTTGCGGCCTCGGTCAAGGTCTCCGCGAGTTCAGAGGCCAGCGCTCCATCTTCCTGTCCCAAAGCATCAGCAGATTCAATGGCTTCTTCCACCACTTCCGCAACCGCTTTGACTGGTGTGATTTCGGGGCGGGCCTGAGCGAGGAGAGTGGAGGCTTCGGGGACCCGCGCCGGCAATTGCAGGACGCCCCAGGCCAAGAGAGGCATCGTCAAACGCATCCAACTGATTGAGGGCCAAACTGGACCCAAACGACCCAAGCGAGGTCGGGTGCTGGGTTCGGCCAACAGCGCTTCGGCGGAGGTCACCACGCGTTGAGCTGCCAAAGCATCTTCTGCGGCATCTTCAGGCCCCAGTTCGTCTGCGGTGACCAAGGTCTCTGGCACGCCCAACGCTTCGTCGGCCATCAACAACACGGAGGTCCGGTCCAACTGGGTCCGTCGGGCCCGCCAAACCAATCGGGCAAGAAGCAGGCCAGCACCAGCCAGCAACAACACCCGCCAAGGCGTATTCGTCAAGGGCACCAAACGATCGGTCAAGGCAATTGCGGTGAACAGGCCCCCCAACCATCCAACGTCGAGCACCAACTGGTCACGCAGCGAACGCCACAGAATGGCCCTTCGAACCACCGACACTGCCTTGTTGAGCGTCATCGTCACATCGTCATAGTACGTCAGGAACGTGCGATGTCACGAAATCGTGGCCATCAAAGCTTCTCGAAGGGTATTCATGGCCCCACTCAGATCCCCCGGGATCCGGCAGCCAGCGGCCATGCGGTGCCCTCCACCCCCAAACTGGGCGGCAAACTCGGCCACATCAAGAATGGGACTGCCGTGTTCATCGGGAATCGACCGCAACGAAACCTTGACCAGACCGGGGGAAACTTCGGTGCACAACAACGAGACCCCGCACCCACGCACGGACAATGGTTCATTGACGACCCCCGCGAGAACTTCGGCACCAGCGCCCGCCGCGAGGAAATCATCATGGGACAAGCCAGTGAGCGCAATCTGCCCTTCCGCCATCCATTCCAACCGTCCCAGCGCCGTACCCATCAAAGACAGTCGAGCCGGGTGCTGCGCCCCTTCAGTGGCCTGGTACAAGCGATCTCGTCGCGCTCCTGCTTCAATCAAAGTGCCAGCCAAAGCAAAAGCGCCAGCGTCAGCATTGGCGTGTCGGAACCACCCTGTATCGGTGGCCAATCCCAGCAAAAGTGGCTCCGCCAACTCTTGATCGAGCGAAACACCTGCCTCGCGAATCAACTTCGCCAGCAACGCGGTGGTTGAAGGCAGGGTTGAGTCCACGCAAGATTGAGCCCATTGGTCCCCTTTGGCATGGTGGTCAATCACCAAGAGACAGTGCTCCATCGAACGACAAAAGGATGCATCGCGATCGAGTTGCGATTCTGCTGACGTGTCCACGACCACCACCGCCTGCGCTTCGGGCGGATTTGGATCATCAAAAGTCACGGGCTCGTCGGGAAACAATTCACGCATCATGGGATCAAGCCAGCCGGTCAATCGGATGCGGGCCGAGCCACCAAGCCGCTCCATCAAGCGACGAACCGCCACCGCCGATCCCCATGCGTCACCGTCTGGTCGGGCATGGGTCAGCACCAACACGTCCTGGTGCTCGCGCAACCAACCAACGGTCTGGGCCAAATTCAAAGGTGGATGGTGCTGGGTCATGCGTGATCTCTTCGGGAACTACCCATGATCGGCATGGTGCTGCCGTGCGATTTCCAAATCATGGTGAATTTGCTGTTGGAGCGCTTCAGGGGAATCAAATCGTACCGCCCCCCGAACCCGAGCCTTGAAGGCAACTTGCAGAGGCCACCCCGCTCCCTCCGGAATGGCCTGTTCCGGATCCGAAAGCATGTGGGTTTCACATTTTCTTGCCTCCTCACCAAAGGTTGGGTTGGTCCCCACGAAGCTGACCGACGGCACCCAGCATCCGCCTGGCAGACGAGATGATGTGACATAGACCCCATCGGCAGGGAGCATGGTCTGGGGATGAAGATTCGCGGTGGGCGTGCCCAAGGTACGGCCCCGTTGCTGTCCGGCTCGGACCCGCCCCAAGACCTCATAGGATCGGCCAAGGAGGGCGTTGGCGAGATCAAGGTCGGCATCGGCCAAAGCCATTCTGATGCGAGAACTGGATACCCGCTCACCCCCAACCTGCACGTCATCCAGTACTTGCACCTCGAAGCCAAGGCGAGATCCCAATTCTTGCAACAGCGACGGGGTCCCGGTGCGGTGTTGTCCAAAGCGGAAATCAGTCCCCACCACCAAACGCACAAAGCGGTGTTCCGCCAGAAGATCCTGAATGAACTCGGATGCTGGTGTCTCCAGGACGCCTGAACGTGGATCCAACCGCAGGACCCGAGCCCCCAGTTTTCGGAGTTCTCTTGAACGAGCACGCCAAGTCGTGAGAGGAGGAGGCGTGGGCTGGCCCAAGACGGTTTTGGGATGCGGAAAAAAGGCCGCCGCCGAGACCCGGAGCCCACCTTGAGCCGCTCGCGCAAGAAGAGCTTGGTGGCCCAAATGGACCCCATCCAACACTCCGATCACCATCGCACGCTGCGGACTCATTTCCGGCACAATAGGATGTCTCCAGAGTCGCGAGGTGCCCCGAAGATGTCGCAAACCGACCCCAATCAATCGCTCGCTGCCGATGAAGCCCAGCGGTTGCTCATCGATCTCCGTGAATCCCTTGCCACCGCGGCCGAAGAAATCGGCCCACGATTCTTGGACATCATGCCGCTGTCCTATTTCCAAGACACGCCCCACGAAGAACGCTTGACCCACTTGCGGGCCATCCTTGCCGCACGAGCGTCAGGTCGGCTGCCCTCGCTGGACCTGCGCGACGGTGAAAACCGAATCACCTTCATCCGACCCAACGACCATCCGGGGCTCTTGGCTGAAGTGGTCGGACAACTCCCACACGACCGACCTCTGATCTCCGCCAAGATCCATTCCGCAACCGACGCGTCGTTGGCTATTGATACGTTTGAATTCGGAGAGAAGCCTCGATTCGACCTCAGCGATCCCGAGCAAACAGCCTGCATGGAACGTGCGGTTGCTTTTGCGGCGGAGAACCACCCTGAGATCACCGAAGAAGAAGTACGTGATTTCATCCAACGCTGCACCGCAGACTATGTCTTCTCGGTCAGCCCATTGCGTTTCTGCCAACACCTGAAAATCTTCCGAGAATTGTCAGGAACGGAAGGAACGACCGTTCGACTGGAGCAAGAGAAGGACGAGAGATACAGCCGAATCGTGGTGGCCGTGATGAACGCCTCCACCCGTCGAATGCTGGAGCGAGTGGCTGAACGGTTGGCCATGGATGGCATTGACATTTTCCGGGCGTATCTGGACAGTATCGATGACGGAGAAAACGGCCAAATCACTCTCCTGGGCTTTGTGGTGCAGCGCGAACAGGGCGTACTCGTAGAAGACAGCGCACTTTGGCGGGTCATTCGACGTGACCTGCAACGCAACAAGTGGGTTGATACGGCCGCACTCAAGTTGTCGTACACCCACGCCGGCCTTGGGCAACGACACGCTGAAGTATTGGACGCGGTCATCGAATTGGCCCACCAAAAGTTGGTCAAGGTCAACCGGTGGGCTTACAGCCGAGTTCGTTTGCGTCGATGGACCAGCGAGAACATCGAACTCTGCCAGAAGATCGCTGATCTCTTGCTCGCCCGCTTCGATCCCGACAACCCTCTGCCGGAACCTGACTTCACACTGCGTCTGGCCGATGTGCGTGAGGAAGTGGATCGCGTCGACTTCCAAGACACTCGGGTTGCCATTCAAGCCATGCTGGATGCCGTACTGGCCGTACGACGAACAAACGTCTTCCTCGATGAGCGGTACGGATTGGCCTTCCGAATTGACCCTGGATATCTGCACCACGAAGACCGACCTGCCCTTCCGTTTGGCGTCTTCTTTGTCCGGGGACGAAACTTTGCCGGCTTCCACGTGCGGTTCCGTGACATCGCACGAGGAGGACTCCGGATTATTCGAACACGAACCGAAGAAGTCCATGCCCGAGAAAGCGAACGTCTGTATGACGAAGCGTTCAACTTGGCTTTCGCACAACAGCTGAAAAACAAAGACATTCCGGAAGGTGGAGCAAAAGCAGCGGTTCTGGCAGACCCCTACGCACGCCATAACCGAGTGGTCAAAGCGTTTGCAGATTCACTGCTCGACCTCATCACCCCCGAACCTTGCACCAAAGATCGGATTGTCGACCACCTCGGCCACGATGAACTGCTGTACCTCGGACCCGATGAAAACATCCTCCCCGAGCACATTGTTTGGATGGCCAAGCGAGCCGTCCGCCGGGGATACCCGCTGGCATCAGCATTCATTTCTTCGAAACCTGGAGCCGGGATCAACCACAAGGATTACGGGGTGACCTCCGAAGGCGTCAACGTTTTCCTCCACGGCTCCCTGCCGGCAATTGGCATCGACCCTGAAGTTGACAGCTTCACCGTGAAGATGACCGGAGGACCAGATGGAGATGTTGGGGGCAATTTCATTCGCATCGCCAACGAGACCTATGGCGATCGGATCAAGATCATTGGCATCGCTGACGGATCAGGCTGTGGTGAAGACCCCCAAGGTTTGAACCTGCAAGAGTTGCTCCGGCTGTTTGAAGCCGAACTGCCCATTGCCGAGTTTGACCAGAGCAAGCTGTCCACCGAAGGACGCATTGTGACGCTCGACGACCCCGACGGCCCCATGCTTCGGAACACCCTCCACAACCGATTGGTGGCCGACGCATTTGTGCCCTGCGGCGGTCGACCGGCGGCCATGAATGAGGGCAATTGGGACGACTTCCTGACACCAACCGGAACCCCGAGCAGCCGACTCATCGTCGAAGGCGCCAACTTGTTCTTGACGCCAGAAGCTCGAGATGAACTCAGCAAGAAGGGCGTGCTGATTCTGAAAGACTCCAGCGCGAACAAGTGCGGCGTGATCACCAGCTCCTACGAGATCTGCTCCAACATGCTGGTGTCAGAGCAAGATTTCATGCCCATCAAAGACCGCTTTGTCGGCGAAGTCATCCCAAGACTGCACCAATTTGCCCGATCCGAAGTACAACTGCTTCACCGACTGCACAAGCACCACCCAGACTGGACGCTTCCCGACATCTCAATCCACATGAGCCGGGTGATGATGAGGGTGGCGGACGCGATTGAGATTGGTCTGGATCAAATCGAAGAAGCTGCGCCGCAAGCCGTGCGCCGGTTGGTTACCGATCACATTCCGGAAGTCATTCAAGAGATCGCCGGGGACAAGCTTTGGGAGGATTTGCCTTCGGCGTATGTCCGTTGGCTAAAAGCCAAAGCCCTCGCCGCCCGCATCGTGTACCGCGAAGGCACCGATGCGGTGGAGAGCCTTCCCGCTGAACACCTTCCCGCATTTGCCATCGAATTCTTGGCCATTGACGACGAGACCAGAAAGCTCGCCCGAACAATTGAAGAAAGCGACCTTCCCGATCGTGACCGGGTTGCGGACTTGCTTCGAAAAGCGGGATTGGCCAGCGCGATGGGAGCAGACCACAACTCGGGAAGCTGATTCAGAGTCTGCGGAGAGCGTCAAAGCGCGAAGTATTTGGCTTCAGGATGATGAACCACAATCGCACTGGTTGACTGCTCGGGATCAATCTGGTGGTTCTCTGTCAACGTGCAACCAATGCGTTCGGGCTGAAGAAGCCGGAACAGCTTCGTTTGATCAGACATTTCAGGACACGCGGGGTAACCAAAGGAGTATCTGCTCCCGCGATACTGCTGCCGGAAGAGCTCTTCCGGGGTCACCGCGTCATCAGCGTCGATACCCAGCTCTGCCCGCATTCGCTTGTGCCACAACTCCGCCAAAGCTTCAGCAGTTTCAACCGCAAACCCGTGCAGATACAGGTACTCGGAGAAATCCCCAGATTCAAAAAGGGCCTTGCATCGTGCGGTGGCTTCTTCACCAACGGTGACACATGACATACCAATGACATCGTCCTCGCCAAAGAAATCACTGATGCACAACCTGCGTCGTTGGGACTGCCTTGGGAACGTGAATCGCTCGAGTTCTGTACGGCCGTCGGCATCTAGGACAACCAAATCATCGCCTTCGCCTCGGCACCGAAACCACCCGTACACCACTTGTGGCTGAAGAATGTTCTCGGCCAAACACTGCAAAGACAACCGGTCGATCACAGGGTCGGCGTGCTCTTTGAGCCACGCCTCATGTTCCACTTCACTGCGGCTCCCCCGCTTCATCTGCCATTGTCCCCGGGTCAGTGCTTTGCGGTTGAGATACGGCCAAATGGAACGGCAATCCAAATCTTGGACCACCCGGGTACCTAGGAATGGAGCATCCGGTGCGGTCACGGGCTGAATTTTGGCCGCGACTGCAGCCGGGCTTTCAGCACGCTTGGCCTGAGCGGCTTGCGCCTTGGCTACCGCCTGCTCTCGTTTTTCGGTCCGAGAGGCAATGGCTTCACGCTCTTGGCGCACATCATCTTGGACGATCAAATCCATAAGCCGAAGTCCATCGAAAGCATCTTGGGCGTAAAGACATTCGCCTTGATAAATAGGACGCAGATGACCTTCGCAGTGGCGCCGTGAAAGCGCAGCCCCCCCCAGCAGGACGGGGATCGCAACTTCATTGGCATTAAAAGTCTCGAGATCAGACTCCATGACCATCACACTTTTGACCAGAAGTCCCGAAAGGCCAATCGCATCGGGTTGGTGCTCCGAAACGGCAGCCATAATCGACTCAGCAGTCTGTTTGATCCCGATGTTGTGGACCGTGTACCCGTTGTTGGTCAAAATAATGTCGACCAGGTTTTTTCCAATGTCATGAACATCACCCTTCACGGTCGCCAACACAATGCTGCCTTTTGTGGTGCCCTCAATGCGGTCAAGATGAGGTTCGATCCGTGAGACCGCCGCCTTCATGACTTCAGCACTCTTGAGAACAAACGGCAGTTGCATTTTGCCCGCCCCAAACAATTCTCCGACCTCTCGCATGGCATCAAGCAAATGCAAATTGATGATGTCGAGTGGAGGAATAGACTGAAGGGCTTCGTCAACCAAGCACTCCAAGCCCCCCTTACGCCCATCGATCAGTTGCCTGCGCAAACGTTCCTCGAGTGGAAGGTCAGTCTCCACCTCAACTTCCGCGGTAAGGGTCTGCCCCGCAAAAGCATCAGAGAAAATAGCCAGCGGATCGTCAGACTCAGTCCCATCAGACAACACGGCGGGTGTAGACGGCGCTCTGTCGTAAATCAGGTCGAGCGCCATTTCCCAGTGCAGATCTTCGATTCTGGTGCGGGGCAGAATCTTGGAAGCATGCATGATGGCACTGGTTAGGCCGGCCGACTGCAATTCATGCAGAAACACGCTGTTCAGCACCACTCGAGCAGCAGGCTTCAAGCCGAAGGAAACATTGGACAATCCACAGGTGATCTGCGCGTCTGGGAATGCTTTGGCAATGTGCCGCACGCCTTCGATCGTTTCCAATCCCGAACGCCGGTCCTGCGCCATTCCGGTGGAGATCGGCAGCACCAAAGGATCAAAAAACAAATCCTCGGCCTGAAACCCATGAACCTTGGTGGCGCGTTCAAACATTCGAGTGGCAACTTCAAGCTTCCGCTCGGCCGTTCGCGCCATGGCCTCTTCCGGGTCGTCGTCAATACATCCCAAGACGATGGCCGCCCCATGCTCGCGAGCCAACTGGCACAACTCATCAAATTTGGGCTCTCCCTCCTCGAGGTTGGCACTGTTGATGATGGCCCGCCCGCCACAAGACTCCAAACCGGCACGGATGGTGTTGATCTGCGTTGAATCGATCATCAGCGGGATATCAACCCCTTTGGCGATCCGCGAGACCACCTCCCGCATGTCCCGCACATTGTCTCGACCTGCGTAATCGACGTTGACATCAAGGACATGACTGCCATCAGCGGATTGTTCAGAAGCCAACTCAACGATGGCATCCCAATCTTCAGCCTCCAACAATCGCTTAAATGCCCGTGAACCAGAAGCATTGGTTCGCTCACCGACAATCTGCACCGAATTTTGCTGTCGATGCTCCACGGCTCCGAAAACCGAGCTGGTCGAGGGGGCAAAGGACACTTGACTCCGAGAAGCCGGAGATGCCATATCGAGCATGGCCCGCAGGGCACCAATGTGTTCTGTCGTCGTACCACAGCAACCACCAACCATGCTGACGCCCAAGTCACCGACAAATCCCGACATTCGTTGGGCCATAGGCTCAGCCTGCAAGGGGTATTCGGTCCGACCGTCCACCAAGATGGGCAGTCCGGCATTTGGCACAACCGAGACCGGACGATCCCAATGCTTCGCCAACCACTCCACATGGGGCGTCATTTCGGCTGGACCAGTGGCACAATTCAAACCAAGACTTGCCACGGGCAAGCGTCGCAGGGTGGCTGCCACCGCAGCAATCTCGGAACCCACGAGCAAAGTCCCGGTCGTCTCGACCGTCACGGAGACCATGATGGGCAACTGCTCCGGGCCCATCCCGCGGTCCTCGAGTGCACGCAAGGCCGCATGAACCGCGCAGCGAATCTGCAAAGGATCTTGGCAGGTTTCAACCAACAGCGCGTCGACCCCCCCGTCAAGCAGACCTTCGATTTGCGTGCGATAGGAAGCATGCATGGCTGACCAGTCGGTTTGACCGAGGGTCAACAACCGCGTGCCCGGCCCAATCGAACCCAAGACGTATCGCTGGCCTCCCGCTGCTTGGCAGGCGGCCCGCGCGATCTCCGCAGCTTCTTGATTCAACTTCCGGGTGTCGCCCTCAAGCCCGAACTCCGCAAGAACCAGGCGGTTGGCGCCAAAGGTGTTGGTCTCGACCGCGTCGGCGCCGCATTCAAGAAAAGAGGCGTGGATGGACTGGACCAATTCGGGGCGACTTCGCAACAGGATCTCGGTGCAGTTCTCCTGCCCGAGGTAATCCCGTTCCACATCCAAATCCATATCTTGGATCGCCGATCCAAAGCCACCGTCCAAAAGCAAAGCACCGCGTTGCAGCCGATGGGCGAGAGAAGACATGAATCGTGATGGTAGAAACCCCAAGGGCAGATGTCCATCTATCCGGATAAATGGATGCTTCCCGATTTTTGGCCCAGATTTGGCATTTATGGCATGATTTGTCCATGACTTTATGTGTTGCACCACTGTTGGTTCTGGGGCTGGTTGGCGAACTGCCAAGCCCAAAAGAGCTTTTGGACAAAGCCACTGCGGCGCTTGGGGGAGAAGCCGCCTTGTCGGCCAACATCCAAACCTCCTGGACGGTGAGCAAAAACACCCCCACCACAAACCCACCCGCCAAAGAAGAACTCACCGTCAAAGTCTCGCCCAACATGTACGAGTTGCAGGTGAAGCAAGGAAAAGGAAACCTGACACTCTTCCACACCAGCGATTTTGATTGGATGCAGTTGCCGGCGCACACCAAGATTCCGCCCGTTCGAATCTCGCAAGACCGCTTGTACCAGTGGGATCCAATCGCCCAACCCCACCTTGAATTCCACGCCGCATGGAAAAGGCGACCTGAGCGTCGAACCATGGGCTTGTCGATGCGAGGTGATGAAGCGTGTTACCGGATCCGATTGGCCGGTTCAAGCGATCCCACCTTCCTGAATGAAGGGGCAGAGTTCATCTATGTGTCGGTGGTCACCGGCTTGCCGGTCGCCCATGAATCGGCGGCCAACACACGCAGTGGCGCCCGCCGGATCACCAACTTCAAAGACTGGGAATCCATTGGCAGTGTCAAACTCCCCAAACAACTGACTTTGACGTCGATGAATGGAAAAGTTCGCCTCGCCGAGAGAACTGCGGCATCTTTGCTGGAGATCCCTTTGGCTTTGGAAATCCCACAAAATGTCAAGGATGCCAAAAACCCAAACCCGGTCGTTGGTGCCGACGAACCTTCACTCGCGACCCAAACACCAAGCGCCAGCAAGCCAACCGAGCCTGAAACGGTCGAACCCGAACCCACCCCCCAACCACAGCCTCTCGCCGAGCCGGCAAAGTCGCCATGAACGATCCGGTTGTGTTGATCCAAGACGGAGTCAAGCGATACGGCACCAAACTGGCCCTGAACCAAGTCAGCCTGACGCTGGAACGAGGGATGCGGTGCGGATTGTTGGGACCCAACGGCGCCGGCAAAAGCACCTTGATCCGCACGCTAACGGGCATCCTTCGGCTCGACGAAGGGAAGGTCAGTGTCCTGGGCGAAAGTCCCGAGGCGGCTCGGAGTCGAGTGGGATATCTGCCCGAAGAACGTGGCGTGCCCCGCCGAGCCAAAGTGGGCGAATGGTTGGCCTTCCTCGGAAAACTTCGAGGATTAACGGCTCTGGAGGCACGAACTCGCGCGTCCCACTGGCTTGAGAAAGTGGACCTTCCCGGAGTGGAACGATCGCGATGCCGGGAACTTTCCAAAGGTATGCAGCAGAAGGTTCAGCTGGCCGCAGCACTGCAACACGAACCAGACCTGCTCATCTTGGATGAACCCTTCAGTGGACTCGATCCCGTTGCGGTGCAACTTCTTGAGGACCTGATTCGAGCAGCCTCCGACCGTGGCGCCACCATCTTGCTTTCGACCCACCTGCTGCCCCAAGCCGAAGCACTTTGCGACCACGTGCTGCTGCTCAGGCAAGGACAAACGTTGGCGTCAGGACCACTCCAACAGGTCTTGGCCCAAGGCAACCCAAAAATTGAACTGCGAGCCGAAACCGCGCCGCCCCATGCGGTCAACACAGGGGATGAACGCTGGATCATTGAAGCCCAAGACAGCACCATCGATGAGGTCTTCCGCGAGGCCGCGCAGTGGCCCGGTGTTCGAGAGATCCGCAGAACCGGTCGCCAACTTCGGGACTTTTTCTCGGAGGATGCCGATGCGTGATCTACGCACCATTGCTTGGCGTGAGTTCCGCGAAACCGCGTTGACTCCAGCTTTCCTCATCAGCTTGGTTGCCATGCCTCTGGTCTTGATCGTGGTGGCGGTGGTTTCATCTGGGATGACACTCAGCCACACCGAACCACCGGTATTTGGCACCATCTGGATCCAAAGCAACGAGGATTTTCGCGCCGCATTCATGGACCGGATTCAACGCGGGGTCAAAGCCGAGAGTGTTGGGGACTTGCCCCCCGTCACGGTGGATTTTGAAGTGGAAATCGCGACAGAAATCAGGTCCGAACCGCCTGACGAATTGAACCCAGTTGTGGTCCAGATCCCAGACAGCATCTTGGACCCTGAGCAGTTGGAGGGTGATATTCGCCTGACCTTGCATGATGCTCTTGGCCGCCCTCAAGTTGACGCCGTCGAAACCGCTCTGGCTGACACGGTGATCACCGTCCGACAGCGTCAGGCTGAAGTGGACCCCACGCTGATTGACCGGTTGCGGACGCCCCCTTCGATCGTGGCCACCCGCCTCAGTGCTGAGGGCCTCACTGCTGAAGATTCTCAATCCCGGAAACTTCGGGCGTTGGTGATCCCAATAGTGCTGATGGGATTGCTCTGGGGCGCGAGCTTTGGCACCAGCGCGCAACTCATGCAAACCACCTTGGATGAAAAAGCCAACAAGGTGGTTGAAGTCCTGCTGAGCACCACCTCCCCGGAACGCCTCATGATGGGCAAAATTCTTGGTCAAAGCGGTGTGGCCCTGACCACCGTAGGGGTGTACGGCAGCCTTGGCATCGGCGCGCTCATCGCTGCAGGTAAGTTGGGCCTGATCTTGGATCCACAACTGCTCTGGCCACTGGCGTGGTTTGCGCTGGCCTTCCTCGGAGCGGCCGCGATTCTCGCCGCGGTGGGGGCGGTGGTGCATGACCAAAGGGAGGCGGGCAACCTCATGGGCCCAATCGTCGCCCTTCTTGGTGTACCCGTCTTTTTCATCATGCCCATCGCTCAATCCCCCCATGGGATGCCGGCCAGCATTGCTTCATTTGCCCCGGTTATTGGCCCATACATCATGGCCATGCGAAGCGCCGGTGAGATTTCCGTTCCTGCTTGGCAGATCGGGGCTGGCCTGGCATGGCATGGCATCATCACCAGAACCCTCTTGGTGGGTGCTGGACGCGTTTTTCGGATCGGAATCTTGTCCAGCGGAGCCCCTCCCAAGTTCACCACCCTGCTTCGGTGGCTGATTCGGCCCTAAGTCGGAAAAAATCCCGCAGACTGGCATTCAGAGCCGATTTTGTTCGTTCAACCGAACGACATGAGGTTCCGAATGTATCCACGCCAATTGATCGTCTCTTTGCTTGCCATTGTCTTTGCGGTCCCCACGGCCCACGCTCAAATCGGGGCGGCGGCCGGGATCGCCGAATACATGAACCCGTATTTCCTTCGCCGAGATCTCAAGCTCATTACCGAGATCTTCGAGTTGGATGAAGGACAACAAGCCGTCTTCGAAGCCTTTTACTTCGAGTACGAGGATTCCCACGAGCAGGGACGCGAAACCACCACCGACAGTTTCGAGAATTTGCAAGCCCGGGTGAAAGAGGGCATGGGTGAAGAAGAATTGCTTCGAGAAGTGTTCCGGCCGTTCCGCGAACAAGCGGACCGGTGGCATGAAAACCGAGACCTGTTGCTGGCCAGTCTTCGTTCAGTCTTGAACGGCGACCAATTGGCGCGCTGGGATGAAATGATGCGGTCCCTTCGGCTTGAAAAAGAACTCGGCCGCTGCAATGTGCTCAGCGGCGAGTCCGTCAATCTGCGTCGGGTACTTCGAAACACCAACATTCCCCAAGACGCACAGTTGATCGCTGAGCCCGCTCTGGTGGCTTGGGAGTTGGCGGTTGACGAAGCCTTGCTCGCTCGTGAACAACCCGCAAGAAAAGCCCAACAAGCCATCATGAACGCCATGACCGAATCCGAACTCAAGGATGCCTACGACCCGGTCATCGAATTGTTGGAACTTGACGCAAGAATTCGCGATCTGCAAGAAATGCACCGCGGACTGATTACCACCGCTTTCGGGACCTGGGGACCGACTTTTGAAGCAGCCGCTTTGGCCGCGGCCTACCCTCAAATCTACGGTCGAAAGAACGCCGTGGAGCGCATTTTCGATGCCGCTCTCGAACGAACCGATTTGGATGAAGAAACCACCCTTCGGGTCACCGAATTGGACGCAGAATTTCGGGCCGAGATTGCCCATAAACGTGCCGCGTGGCGAGAAGCTTTGGTGACCTACGAGCAAGAAGACAAGGTCGCAAGAGCCATGCGCTCCCGTGACCGAGAGCGTGCCACAGCCGTTGAGCTGAACCAGAATCCCATCCGAATGGCCTCCTCGGAAGTGGAGTACACCTCCCGCGATTTTGCCGGAAAACTCCTCGAGATCTTGGGGCGGACGAAGTTCTCCCAACTGCCTGGCGCCAGCCGATATCTCCCTCGACCGGCACGTGATTCCACCGGCAACGACCAGGATGCCAAATCCGCCCAACACCGCAAGATGATGGAAAGCAACAAGAACAATTTGAACCCCAATGCAGGCGGCGGAAAAGGGAAGAAAAAAGGGAAGCAACGATGAGTGACCCCACGTCAATCGAACTGCCCAGTGGAACGCTCAAAGAACGCTGCGAGCGATTCGGCATTCCATGGCTTGACGAAGCACCTGACTTGGATTTGGAACTGGCGGGTCGCCTGTCACCAGAGACTGCGGTCAGACTTCGCATCGTCCCTTACGCGGTCAAAGATGGGTGGGCCCGAGCCATCATGGCCGACCCAATGGATCTTTCTGCAGCAGATGAAGCATCCGCAAGTTTGGGTCTCCCGGTACAGCGTGAAGGCATAGACACCGAGCGATTCAACGACTTGGTTCGACGGGCCTACGGCACCACCGCGGCCCGAATGGCCGAAGATCTCGCTGGGGAAGCAGAAGAAAACGATTACGAACACAACTTAGATGCCATCGAAGCGGATGACATCCACCGCATGGCCGAGCAGCCAACCCTCATCAACTTGGTGAACCTGCTGCTGATCGAAGCCATCCAATCACGAACCTCGGACGTCCACGTAGAACCGTTCGAAAGTGAACTCAAGATCAAATACCGAATCGACGGTGAACTGGTCGAGCAATCCCCTCCGCCAAAGCACCTGCAACCGGCGCTGATTGGTCGAATCAAGATCATGAGTGGAATGAATATCGCCGAGCGGTATGTCCCCCAAGACGGCCACATCACATTGCGAGTCGAAGGCCGAAAAGTCGACATCCGAGTCTCAACCGTCCCCACCCTGTACGGAGAGTCCGTGGTGATGCGGATCTTGGACAAGAGTTCGCTGCCGCTTGATCTCAAGAGCTTGGGCATGGCCCAAGACAACCGTGACACCATGGATCGGATGATTGCCAAGCCACACGGCATGGTCCTTGTGACTGGGCCAACCGGTTCGGGTAAGACGACCACGCTGTATGCGTGTTTGTCCAAGCTGTACGACCCCCGCAAAAAGATCATCACCATTGAAGACCCGGTGGAATATGAACTCGCCGGGATCAACCAGATGCCAGTGAACCCCAAGCGTGGCCTGACCTTTGCCACCGGACTCCGCGCCATCCTGCGTCAAGACCCGGATGTGATTCTGGTCGGAGAAATCCGTGACGGCGAAACCGCGGACATCTCCATCCGATCCGCCCTCACCGGTCACCTGTTGCTCTCCACCCTGCACACCAACGATGCCATCAGTTCCATTGGTCGACTGGTCGACATGGGCGTGGAGCCATTCTTGGTGGCGTCCGTGCTGGAAGGGGTCTTGGCCCAACGCTTGGGACGACGTATTTGTCAGGAATGCCGGGAAGAAGTGAAAATCGACCGAGACCCACGATTGTCGGACGCCGAATGGGAACTTCTCGGCGGACGCGCTTACCGCGGATCTGGCTGCCCCGCGTGCAACCAGACCGGCACCCGAGGCCGGGTGGGCTTCTTCGAACTCATCGGAATCCATAGCACGCTTCGCGAGGCAATTGCCTCCGGAACATCTACCAGCGAGTTGAAGAGACTGAGCGCCGAGCGTTACCGATCCATGCGTCAAGACGGCATCCAAAAAGTGGCTGATGGTGTGACCACCATCGACGAAGTCCTGCGAGCCACCCAAGACGTGGAAGACGAGATCTAAGCCATGGCCACGTTTCGCTACACCGCCCTCTCCGACGGCACACCAAGCAGCGGCACCATTGAAGCGAGCGATCGTTCGGATGCCCTGCGATTGCTGGCCGCCCGGGGGGAGATCGTCACGGATCTCACCAGCGCAGAGAGCGAATCCAAAGCAAAAAGACGAAGCAAGGCCCGGTCGGGTCCTTCGCTGAGCAAAGCAGAATTGGCCGCATTTGTTCGGGACTTGGCCACCGCCATTGATGCTGGTTTGCCGCTGATGCAAGCATTGTCGGTCATGCAAAAGCAAGCTGCCGACAAACGACAGTCTGCCATTCTCGCCCACCTCATCGAAAAGGTTGAAGCTGGTGAGTCCTTGTGGGCCGCCGCACAATCATGGGGCGCACCCTTTGATGACATGGTGGTGGGCATGATGCGTGCGGCCGATGCATCCGGACGCATGAACGAAGTCCTGATGCAGTTGGCCGACTTGCTCGACCGATCGGTCGAACTTCGGCGTGAAGTGGCCGGCGCCACCATCTACCCCAGCATGGTCTTTGCTTTGTTGGTGGCCTCCGTCGCGGTCTTTGTGACGTTTGTCGTCCCGGGTCTGATTGACCCCCTTATTGGCATGGATGGCTTTGAAATCCCAGGGCCCACCAAACTGCTGCTCGCGATCGCTGATTTTGTCAGCAACTGGTGGCTGATTCTGACCATTGGCAGCATCGCCGCGGTCTTCGGATTCCGAACTTGGGTGTCCGTTCCGGCAAATCGATTGCTGATGGACCGATTGTTGTTGCAGGTCCCTTTGCTTGGCAAATTGCAACGGGATGTGGCCGCCGCTCGGTTTGCTCGCACCTTGGGAACGTTGGCCGCCTCAGGTTTGCCAATCTTGGACGCCCTACGAATCACCCGAGGGACGATGGGCAACGCGGCCCTGAGTCAAGCCATCGAGGCCACCGAAGCCGAAGTCACCGCGGGACGGCCTATTGCTGCCCCACTGGAATCTTCCGGCTTCTTTCCCGCCCTGCTGATCCAAGTGATTGGTTTGGGGGAACGAACCGGTCGCCTCGACGGCATGCTGTTGCACGCCGCTGATGCTTTTGACCGACAGGTTGGCATCACCATCAAAGTGGTGACCAAAGCCCTTCCACCCATTCTTCTTGTCTTTATGTCCGCCATTGGCGGCTTCGTGCTCGCCGCAGTGTTGCTGCCCATGCTTTCCCTTGGGCAGTCCATCCAGTGACCAAAAGGAACCCGGTATGAAACCAGTACAACATTCCCGTATCCAACGTCGCCGCACCCACCGACGTGCGTTCACCCTGGTCGAAGTGATTGTGGTGGTCACCATCATCGCCCTTCTGGCCACCATTGTGGTCCCGAACGTCTTCGGCAACCTGGGCAGCTCCCGGCAAAAGGTGGCGGCCCAGAAAGCAGCCACCATTCGTCAACAAATCTCGATTTACTTGATGAACAACAACCTCAGCACGGTCCCCGATGACTTTGAGGTTTCTGAGTTGACCACCGGAGCCAGCGCACCATTGCGTCCAAAAGATGTGGTCGATCCTTGGGGCCGAGAATTCATTGTCGATGTCAGCGGCAGTGGAGCGAACGGTTGGCAAGTTGTCTCGTACGGTGCCGACGGTGAACCCGGAGGCGAAGAAGAAAACGCAGACGTGATTGACTAAGGATCCGTCGCTGTCCTGCCCATGAACCGTCGTACGCCGACAATCCGACGCTTGCGTGGCTTCACTTTGGTAGAAGTCATTGTGGTGGCCATCTTGCTGTCACTCGCCGCATTGGCCGTAGTCCCTTCACTTCGGGCAAACCCCTCGGCCAAGTTCCAACTGGCCAGTGATCAAGTCATGGATTTGCTGTCGGTGTACGCACTGCGAGATCGAACGGGGAATGCCCCGGTGGCCCTCCAGCGGCAACTTGATTTTGAAGGCATGGAGGTGGTCTCCGACCGCCTCGCCCTGTTGGTTCAGGATGAAACCGATGGCGTCACAGAATGGCGCATTGATCCCCACGTGCGCCCGGTCGAGCTGATTGAGGCCATTTCCCGTGACGGCATTGACGTTCGTCTCAATGGTGAGTTGATCGATGCCGAAGGTGAACCCGTTGCCCACCGCCCCGGCGAGGATCGACCGGACATTTTGGTGCTGTTACGCCAAGATGACCTTCAGCTCACTTCCATGATCCGGCTGAGCCCATGGTCCATCGCACCTAGCCGAGACGGCCGGGCGGAAGCCATGGATGAAGTCGATTTGGATGGGCTCGGACGAAGCGAGGTGGACTGGTGAAGCGTCCCGGTGTTGCCTTGATTGAAGTGATCGTTGCGGGGCTGATCTTGGCCGCGGGGCTCGGGGCCATCTTCAGTCTCACCGGCGCCTCCATGGGAACCCAAACCGAAGGCGCGAATCGCATTGTTGCGGCCTGGTTGGCCGACAGTTTGCTGGGCATGGTGATGACCGAAGGGCCAGCCAGGTACGCCCGAAGGAACGCCGATGAAGGCGTTTTCGACGCCCCTTTCAACGCCTATGAATACGAAATCAGAATTCTCGACCAAGGCGAACGTGACCCTTTCCAAGTAACGGCCACCGTGCGCTGGGGACCTGGGCCAACCGATCTGGTGCGCATTCAGACCTTGGTGGCAACAAGACGCGACCCCCTTTGGCTCGAGACTTACATCGACTATTGGGACGAACTCGAAGAACCTCGCGAGCCCTTCCTCGAAGTCGATCGGGAAGACCGGTGGTACGGATCGGATGAGGAAGACCCTGGGGCGTCTGGAGAAACCGGCACCACCGCGGGAGGTGGAGGATGAGACGCGCCTTCACCCTCATTGAACTGATCATTGCCGGCACCATTGCCGCCATGATTGCCGGAACACTTGCAGCCAGTTTCTCAAACTTGGGGACTGCCCGAGAATCGGCGCGGCGACGGCTCGATGCCGCAGTCCGCGCGGATGCCGCATTGGAAGCCATGCGACGAGAAATCGTTTCGGTGGTTCGAACCGACGACCTCTTCTACACCTACTTCTTCATCGAAGACGACGGCGGAGAAGAGGCCGATTTCGATCAGTTGATCTTGTTCAACACCCGCTTGCGTTCCGTGCGAAACACGGCCAACTACGCTGGCGATGGGCAAGAATACGAAACCGCGTTTCGCATTGAGCAAATGGAGAGCGATCTTCCCACCCTCTGGCGTCGCCGCGACACCATGCCCGATGAATTTTGGCGTGGCGGCGGTCAAGCTCGACCCGTCGCAGAAGGCATCGTCAGCCTTTCCATCCGAGCTTGGGATGGTGATGAGTGGATGAGCGGCTGGGACTCTGACCGACAAGGCCTTCCCTTGGGCGTAGAAATTTTGATTACCGCCACCGGGGCCAAGCCCGGAGAAGATCCTTGGGATGCCCCACTGGTTGATTTGCGGACCGTCATCCCCATTGACCGGCTTGTTCCCCCCAAAGATCACTTTGAAGAAATCGAAGTCTTGCTTGCCGAAGAACTCGCGGAAGAACAGGCCAGTTCCGAACAAGGTGACGGTGCCGGCGGCGATGACGGCTCTGGATTGGTGCCTGGAGGCATCCGACCCGGTGGAGGCGGCCGACCCGGCGTGGGCGGCGGTGGCGGCAGGCCAACTGGCGGGGGAAGACCCGGCGGTGGTGGTCGACCCACGGGCGGCGGCGGCGGACGACCCACCAATGGTGGGGCCGGTGGAGGCCGTCCCACCCCGAACAACGGTGGTGGCTTCGGGGGAGGTCCAAGATGATCTCAAAACCCACACCACCAAAAGCCCATCCACCTCGCCATCCTCAAGGGCACTCCAAGCGCCGCGGAGTCAGTGTGTTGCTCGCCATGTGGAGCGTGGTCATCGCCGCCCTCACCGCCACGAGCATCCAGTTGGTTTCATTCCGGCAAGCGCATCTTGGCCACGAGGTGCTGCAACGAACCCAAGCCCGATGGGCCGCCCGGGCCGGCGTCGAATCCGTCATTGCTGCCCTCTCGTGGGATGCCACCACCCCAGAACCAACCGATGCGTTCAGTGTTTTCCGTGAACTCCGACTGGCCAGCACTGGCCAAACCGAAAATGCATCGTGGGATATTCGCCACCACCGCGAAGGCATGGACTTCGGCGAACCGCTCGATGAACACGCCCGACTCAACATCAACGACGAGCAGAATCTTGGCCTCCTCTTCCCACTCTTCGAAGAACCCATGCCCGGCATGAACCAG
Source organism: Phycisphaerae bacterium (assembly GCA_002705085.1). Classification (GTDB taxonomy): domain Bacteria; phylum Planctomycetota; class Phycisphaerae; order Phycisphaerales; family SM1A02; genus UBA8653. Next base: position 55,430 of record PAHO01000047.1, read on the forward strand.
GACATGAGTGAAGACCAATACGCGGCACTGCGTGATTGGATCGATGAAGACGACGAACCCACCATGTTCGGCGCTGAATCGGATTACTACGACGCCAACTACAGTTACAGCCCCCGCAATGAACCACTCCGATCGATCACCGAGATGGAACTGATCGCAGGCATGTGGCCCGACTATGTTCGCGGCGAAGACTGGGATCTGGATGGCCGCTTGGATCCCAATGAAAATGACGGAGACAAGTCGCCCCCCGAAGACGATGCTGATGGCTGGCTGGATGGCGCCTGGGCCGGTTGGCTGACCGTGACCTCTGTGGCCGATGGTGTGACCGATTCCGGCCTCCCACGTCTTCGCCTGCAGTACTGTGATCTGGGCGATCTTCAAGATCGCATCGGCATCACCCCAGAACAGGCCCAGGCCCTCCAAAACTGGGCTCGCGGCTCGGACGAGATTCATCTGACGGACCTGCAGATCCAATCGCTGTCCAGTCTGGCCGGAGGTTCCACCCAACCCCAAGGCCAGAATCAGAACCAAAACCCAGCAACTGGGAACGAACTGGATCTGGACGAAGACCAAACCCTTGCGGTCATTTCCGAATGCACACTTTTTCCGGCTTATGAAAGGCGTCCCGGCCCCATCAACATCAATACGGTCCCAGAATCCTTGTTGATCGCCCTCTTTCGTGCCCGCCAACTGGAAGAAACCGATGCCCAGCAACTTATTTTCATGCGAAATGCCATGGCTGAGGGCGTCACCGATTTGGCCCGTACGGTGGATGAAAGCATGGGGAGTTCCGATCCAACCGGACAATTGGCGAACCAGACCCGACAATGGCTGCTCCGGTCACTGGACACCCGCAGCAATGTCTTCCGGATTTCATCCATTGGGACTTCTGAGGTCTCTGGGCTGGAACAGGAAATCATTTGCTTGGTGGATCGTTCCACTATTCCCGTACGCATCATCGAGTACCGCGAACCATGACTTTTCCCACTGACGGCACCATCTTGGCCCTGCAACCCGACGGAACTCGTCTCCGAGCGGTGACTGTTGATCGACAAAATGGCATGGTTCGGTCAGCCACCACGCACGAGCTCGAGCCGGACACCTCCTCCATTTTGGGATTGATGGCCGAATCAGAGGCCGTTGGGGTCATGATCATGCTGCCAGGCGCCTCCATGGTGGTCCGAACCTCCCTGCTGCCTGGAGGGTCCGACCAAGAACTGTTGCCCGCCTTGGCCATCCAGTCCGAAGCCCTGCTGGGCGCCGAACATCCTGAACACCGAATTGGACGAGGCCTGCTCCCCTCCGCCCCCGGAGAAAGCAATCGCATTGGAGTGCTGACCAGTTGGCCCTCCCAGATGCAAGCAGAAGCATTCTCGGATCTCGCGGAACACACGGAAATTCCGGTTCGATGGACCACCCCGGCCGCGGGTCTGGCCGGCCTCATGGGTGCCCACCGTCCCGCCGGCCCCTTGGTCCATGCGGACAGCCACACCGGCAGCGTTACTTTCGCGTGGTCCCACACCGGTGGAGTGGGCTTCCGGAATGTTCTTCTCCCCGCTGGTGAGCTTTGGGCTGCATCTGTGGGGCGAGCGTTCCAAGAATCTGCCCTCGGTTCCGGCGCCCCCGAATCTTGGGCGGACGCGGCCGGAGAAGCCCTGCAGACTGGCTTGGCCTCGCTTGATGGTTCGCTCACCATCCTGCCGCACGAAGTTGCCACAGACCTGCAGGAACGGACGGGGCTTTCCAACGCCGAGTTGGGCACGCACGGCATCTTGGTTGGCGCCTTGCTCATTGATCCCCAAGCAAGCGGCTTGGCTGGACTTCGGGATTCAATGCCCACCGAGAATCCAGATTTCCAAGCCCGTGTCACGGCCGCTTTGTCGGTCCCCAAAACCGCACGACTCATTGTCGCCGCCGCCGCAATCATCTTGATCTTCGGCCCTATTGTTTCCGCCTGGACCCGGCTCAGCGTGGTGGAGTCACGCAACGCCGAACTCGCCAGCATGGTGCAGGATGCGGACGCTCTCGAACGATCCTTGGCCCATTACGACACCCTTGGCAATACCGGCTTCAGCGCGGTCAAAGTGCTTTCAGACTTGTTTACCAACCTCCCAAGGGGCATTCGAGTCGAAGGCGTAAGGATGAACACGCGGGACACGAGCTTCTCTCTCACGGGGAAATCCATTCCCGACCGTTCCGCTGGGGTGTCGGCCACCGACGTCATCGAATCAATGCGTCAACAACTCGGGCAAGACCGGATGTTCAGCCGCATCAGTTTGAACTGGGAGGAGCCCGATGCTTTCGGACACCTTGAGTTCACCCTCGCTGGTCGGATCGACAAGCCCCACAAAGACGTGATGTACGAGCGTGAGCGGGACTTCGCGGCCTATTCGTTGGCCGCTCGCATGTATCCCGATGCGTTCCCTGAAGACCAATCTGGATCTGGCTCCAACCCACCGGCTGAGGACACCTCCGATGCCAACGAATCGGCATCAACACCCCCCGCCACCGAAGCGGATGCCGCCGCCCAATCCGATGCAATCACAAATCGGGGTGATATCGAATCTCGGCTGAATCGCCCGGACCTTGCCGGAGGTGAGAATGACACCGCCTCCATGGCCGACGCCAGCGACCGCGGCGGTTCGATGGTCGACCCCAATCTGATCCCTCAACCACTTTCCTTGACTCAAGTGCAAGCTTTGTCCCGAGACGAAATCACCGCCGAGATCAAGACGTTCTCAACCGCTTACAACCTGCTTCGCCAAAACGGAGCCAGCAAAGAGGACAATCCACAGCACGATTTGTTCCTGCAGATCCAAGCCAGCTGGAAAGACCTTCGCAGCGAACTTCTCAACCGGAGTCGGGAGGGCAACAACTGATGAGCGACACCCAATCCCCTGTCATCCGCTACGGCCTCCCCGCCATTGCCGTCATGATCGCTTTTGGCCTGTGGTCATCGATCCTGGGGCCAGTGGCCGAGCAGATGCACGTAGAAGCTGACCGCATCGAATCGGATGCCAAACGCCTTTCTGACGGCGCCGAATTGGCCGTTCGACTTGGTCGCGCTGAACGCAAAGATCGGAACGCAACGGGCGATTTGATCGTGGCCTTCGGCGATGTGGCCGCACCGCCAAGTGAAAACGAAGCGGGGTCAAACCTGCTGGCATTGATCAACGACATTCGTGAAGAATTCGGCAACGCCATTCGTGAAGACACCTTCCGTCAAGGCGTGGGCGCAATGATCCCCAAAACCGAAGCTCGTCGCATGCTGGGTCGAGATGGCGCTGTACAGCGCGTCACGGCTGAGTATCAATTCGTCGCCACCACCGAAGATGCCATCCGTATTTTGGGACGCCTCGAAGGCTCACCTTCGGTAGACCTGGTGACCGAGATCCGAATGACCAAAGAAGATGGCGGAAGAATTGCCGTGACCTGCTCAATGGAACGCTGGGCTTTGGCTTCAGTAAGGAGGGGCGCATGAAATCCCGTGACCTCAACATGTCCATCGGTGGCCTCGTGGTTGGCCTGCTGACGTTCTTGGTGTTGGCTCGGTCTCCACTCAACGCCCTGCTGAGTGCACCAGCCGTTGGTGACGAAAATGCATTGGCCAAACTTGAAGCATTGCGGGATGCGCACGATGACGCGCGAACCACTTGGGAAAATCGATTCGCCGGACGATCTGCATTCCACACTCCCCCGCAACCTCGTCGTCCAAGACCCACCCCACCCCGGCCGGTGACCCCCCCGACCACCAGACCAGAACCTGTTCGACCGGCCGTGCCGGTGACCCCCCCAGAACCCACCTCATACACGGGGCCGAACCCAATTGCCTTTGATGGGGACAATCTTTGGTTCTCCAGCGACGACCGAATTCGCCTTGGTGGCGAAGCGTCTCGTGGCGTCACCTTGGTGGGCGTCGAGGACGCCCCTTACAGCTTCCGTGTTGAATACCGAGGAAAAGAGTGGGACGTTCCCCTCCGACCCCGCAGCGACGACAGCGATCTCTTCAAGCCCGCCCGCAACCGGGGGCAAGGAGACCTGGAAGCACTGTCGATTCCTGACGAACCCGATCCACCCACCGAAGAATCCGAACCAGAAGTTGACCCAACCCCTGCTTCGACATCTGACCCAGAAGTCCCCGACGAATAAGCCTCCGAACACCATCACCTGAGCCACAACCTTCTCGACTCACTCTTTGAGATCAATACCAGCCATGAATGTCCATTTCACTTTGCCAACCTTCACTTTCGCCACCACGCTGACCGCTTTGGCGTGCACCGCTTCTCTTCAGGCCCAAGTGGTCGAAGAATCGGACTCTGCCGGTGAAGCCACGACGACCATGCTGATCACACCCCCCGGCCGGGTGGAGCTTCCGAACGACGAAGTCCCCCCCATGGAAATCGTCGATCAGCCTGTTGAAGACATCCTCTACCGAATTGGTGAACTGACCGGGAAGACCATTCTCCCCGTGGGCAATATTGGCTCCAAGAAGTTCACCGTCATCACCCATCGGCCAATGCCTCGCAGCAAAGCCTTGGATTTGATCTTCCGCGCATTGGTCCTGAACGACATCGGAACCATCGAACGAGAAGATGTCATTCTTATTGGTGACCTCGATGACATTGCCAAGCTCCGGCAACAACCGGTGCTTACCGCCGATGACGATGTCATGATGCGACAAGACCTTGGTTCGTACGTGGCGAAGATTTTCCGCCTTGAGAATGTCAAAGTCGACGCCGTGGAACCCATTTTGACCGCCAGCCTTCCGGACAACGTCAGCATTGAAATCGACGGTTCCAGCAACCAGCTCGTGGTCTACGCAGACATCGCCTACTGCCAGCACGTGCAGCAGATCGTTGCAGAACTCGACAACCGGTTTGTCCGACCCGAGACGCGTACCTGGCGGCTTCGACACGCCGATGCCGAAGCCGTGGCCGCGAATGTCACCGATTTGTTCGAGTCCGACGGATCAGCCTCTGGGTCTGCTTCTCGAGGCCGCACTCAAACTCGAACCGCGGGACGAAACAACGTTGCCACCCCACGGGTTGACGGCGGATCCCTTGGCGCAGAAATCGAACTGCGCATCACCGTCAATGTCCCTCAAAACTCGCTCACAATCTCAGGAGAACCTGCGGTTCTTCGGGAAGTTGATCGCCTCATCACCAGCGAATGGGATCTCCCGCGAGATCTGGGCACCACCAAACTGTTCACCCTCCGATACACCGATCCCGTCAAGGTGGCTGAAAAGCTCAACAGCTTGCTCGGTCAGGGCACCGGAGGCGGTGGCGGTACCGCTCGAGGCCGAGCTGGCCAGCAAGGTGGCTCTTCCGTAGAAGATGCCCTCAGTGGCATCTACCGCATCGAGTCTTACCCCGAGACCTACCAATTGCTGGTCTTCTCCAAGACCAAAGACTCGTTGGAATTCCTTGAGCATGTGCTGCAAAGCTTGGATCAGCCAACTTCAATCGGGCTTCCTTTTGTGGTTGAACTCAAGCACGCTGATGCGTTTGAGTTGGCCGAACAACTCAACGCACTGCTTTCTGAACCTGGGGTCCAAGCGGCCATCACCCGGCCAGAACAAGGCCTGTCGGGCCAATCGATCGACCAATTGGCCAATGGAGGAACCGGTACGGACCAAACTGGGCAAAATGCCGAAACCGTAACCTTCCCCTGGCAACGAGGAGGCCGGGGCAACGAAGAGTACACCCCTGAATCGCCACTCATTGGCAAGGCACGAATTGTTCCGATCTCTCGCCAAAATGCACTCGCCGTCTTGGCACCGCGTCCCCAAGAAGAGGCCCTGCGGGACCTGATCACCTTCTTCGACCGGCCTGGTCGCCAAGTTGAATTGTCAGTCGTGATCGCAGAAGTCGAACTCAACGACGAATTGAACCTTGGTTTGCGAATGAGCGCCACGGGACTGGCCATCGAAAATGGTGACAACGCACTCGCTTTGGGTGTCAACACCACCAATCCCGCCACCAAAGAGTTTGATGTCTTTGGCTTGTTTGACTCCGGAACCCTGTCGGCTGAATTCAGTGCCAACACAGTGTTGCAAGCACTGGCGCAAGTGACCAACGTCCGAGTCATGCAAAATCCCGTGGTGTTTACCGCGGACAATCAAGAAGCATTCTTCTTTGATGGCTCCGAATTCCCCTTTGCCAACCAGGTCATTGCCAACGCCGGCACCGCGGGAGGAACACAAAGCTTCGAATACCGCTCGGTTGGTTTGGTGCTGAACGCAAGACCCCGCATCACCGCACAAAAAGATGTCGATATGGACATCCGGCTGGAACTTTC
>PAHO01000048.1 GCA_002705085.1 Phycisphaerae bacterium
TGCTGGTGCGTGGTGGCCGGGTTCGTGACCTTCCTGGTGTGCGATACCACGTGGTTCGCGGAGCACTCGACACCTTGGGTGTCGACGCCCGACGCAATGGCCGCTCCAAGTACGGCGCAAAGAAGCCAAAGGCCAAGTAATCAACCCATTCTTTTTCATTTCCCTTCAAACAAAAAATTGGGCCAGTAATCGCCACATGCGGCGGTGAACGACTTTGAAAGCAGGCCCGGAGGACTCCAATGGCTGGACGTATTACCAAAAGTGAAGATCAACTTCGTCCCGACCCACGCTACGGCGACAAGGTCGTTTCGAAATTCGTGAACTGCATCATGCTCGGCGGACGCAAGACCGCCGCCGAAGGTTGCCTCTACGGCGCTTTTGACATGATCGATGGTCGGCTGCAAAAAGAACGCCCGGAAGGCCTCCCCGCGGATGCCATCGGCGTCTTCCACCAAGCTCTGGAAAATGTGAAGCCCAACGTTGAGGTCCGATCCAAGCGAGTCGGCGGTGCGAACTATCAAGTTCCCGTCCCCGTGACCCAACGCCGTCGCCAATCTTTGGCATTCCGCTGGATCATCCAAGCGGCCCGCTCAGAGAAGGGACGCCCCATGTCACAACGGCTCGCCAAAGAGTTTTGGGATGCCGCCCGCAACGAAGGCAAAGCCGTCAGCGTGCGTGAGCAAACCCACCGTATGGCTGAAGCCAACCGGGCGTTTGCCCACTTCGCCCGCTAAGCGGGGAAGTGCTCGCCGCAGCCGCATTTTTGAACTCGTCCCGGGACGCCTCAGGCGTCCCGGGCTTTGTTTCATCCTCCATCGCCTAGGCTCATGCCCATGACCGTGCATCGGTATCACCGCCAAACCCTCCTCGAGGGTATCGGAAAAGAAGGCCAAGAACGACTTCGGTCGGCTTCGGTACTGGTGGCCGGCGTGGGCGCTCTTGGCTGCGCGGTGGCCGACCATTTGGTCCGTGCGGGCATTGGACATCTCCGACTGATTGATCGCGATCTTGTGGAGCCAACGAACCTGCAACGACAATGCTTGTTTGCTGAAGATGATCTTGGATCACCCAAAGCAATCGCCGCCGCGAATCGACTCCAGGCCATCAACCATGATGTGCAACTGGAGGCCGTGGTGGATGACCTTCGTCCAGCGGTAGCCCATGACATGGTTGACCGATGCGACGCCATTGCCGATGGACTGGACAACTTCGCCACACGATTCCTGTTGAACGATCTGTCGGTGAAGTTTGGCTTGCCATACGCCTACGGCGGCGCTGTTGGGTACGAAGGCACTTCCGCATTTCTGAGACCATCACCCCTCCACCGCCAACGCTTGGTGACTCGCGAAATCTCGGAAGCAGAATCTGGCCCCTGCCTGCGTTGCCTGGTGCCCGCAACGCCTCCGGCCCACTTGACCCCGACCTGCGACACGGCTGGTGTGTTGTCCCCAGTTATCGCGGTGATCGCTGGCTTGCAGGCCGCAGCCTTGATTCAGTATCTCGCGCAAAGCGCAGAACCCCTACCCCATGTCCTCACTCGCTTTGATGCCCGAGCGATGAGAATGCATCAACTCGACATCAGCCAGTCCCAACGCGAAGACTGCTCCACCTGCAACAAAGGACGGTTTGCCGCGCTCGAAAGCGACCATGGGAGCCAAGCAACAACCATTTGCGGACGAGACTTGATCCAGTTGCTTCCCCCCGAGCCCCAACCAACCGATCTGGATGCGCTGCACAAACGCCTTTCGGCTCACGGTTCTTTTGAACGGCTTCCGTTTTTGCTCCGCGGGACCCTTCAGGATGAACTGGACCAAGCGAAGCAACCTGTCGGCCTGACGGTATTCCCGGACGGACGGGTATTCGTGCACGGAACACTGGACGCGACCCGCGCACGGGCCATCGAGAGCCGCTGGTTGGGCGGCTAGAAATCGCAAAAAGGGGGGAGAGAAACGACTGAAATCAGATGTTCAGTCGCCGGAAGCCGCAAACCCGAAGTATGCGGCCGCGCCGATGCCAAGCCAAATCAGCCCCTTGACCAAAAAAAATACGAAGCCTGCGGCCATAAGGCGGCGGAACAGGGACGGTTGGACTGGGCAACGGGACATCGTGCCAAATATTAGCGGATTGGACGATCTCCCCCCCTTTGGTCTCGTAGGATTGAACGTCTTCGAGGAGGAATCGTCCATGCGACACCAGATCACCGCCATTCTTTTCAGCCTGCTCGCGCTCTCGGGGGCACACGGCCAAGCCACTTTTGGCACCGCTTCGGACCCCATCACCGGTGCGATGCTGGAGCGGTGGTTCTCCGAGTTGGACCTCAGTCAACCCCAACGCCAAGCGGTCGACCAACTGCACGCGGGATACCTGGAAGAATTCGCGGACGTGCGGGGCGATGAAATCGAAGATGTGGCCGGAAAGGGAGGCATTTTCGGAGCCATCTTCGGCGGTGGCGATGTCAACGCCATGTTCCGTGAAATCGACCAACTTCGAGAAGAGATCGAAGATGTCGATGAAAACTTCATCGAGCAAATTCGTCCACTGCTCTCCGCCAATCAGGTGCCGACCCTCGATCGAGTCGCCGCCCGACGTGACCGAGTGCGTCGCGCTGGTGGCCCATTGGCTTTGCTGCGGTTTGCCAATCCAGCAGGCTTGGCCGACCTCTCCGCGCTGGTCCCCGTTTCACGCTTGTCCGATCCAACCGTCGGCCCGATCTTGAATGAATACGAGACCGAACTGGCCGACCGATTCGAGCGGCTCGAGCGTGCGGCAAAAACAGCGTTCAACACATTCGCGGACACCATGGCCGATCTTCGTGAATCCACCGACGATCGTCGAGCGGTGTTCCAAGAAATGCAGACGGTCATGGCGGACGCCTCGCGACCTGTGGTTCGGGAGGCAACCTCCATCTCCAGCCTGCACCGCGAAACGCTTCCCGAACTGGAACTCGCCCTTGGGCAAGATGCCGGAGACGAGCTCCGAGCCGGCTGGCTTGATGCTTGCTACCAAGAGGTCGCACGTGAAGAGAACCGCGTCCGCCGTCGATTCTTGTCCGCTTTGCAACTCTCAGATCTTGATGGCGAGACTCGAAGCTTGGTGGAAGCCACGTGGATCGATTGGCGAGAGCAACTCCGCAGCGCCGCGAAGCCCATGCTTGACGCCGTGGATGCCACTCGTGCCGAAGCCTCTTTGATGAGCTTCGGCCGAGGTCGAGGCGGTGGCGGCATTCCCGACACGCTCGAAGAACGACAAGAGGACATCGCCGAGCGAGCCATCGAAGAACTGACCATGCTCATTGGTGAATCCAGATACGAAAAACTCAACGATCGGAACCAACGAGCAGATCGGCGACGCGGCGGGCCGCGTATGGAAGCACCTAAGCCCAAAGCAACTCTGAAAGTCAAACCCGGCCCAACGCCCATGACCGTGCTGTTTGATGTGGCCATCCCCGCCGAAGGGCCCGACGGATTCCTGTCCGGACCCATCGGACTCTCCGCTCTGATGGACGGCATCCGGTTTGTACGGCCCACTGCTGATGAAGACACGTTCAGCACTGTTCGCACTTTTCACGAGTCCTATCAACTGGACTGGAACGCGGAAGTCACCGAAGCGCTGAAAGAGATCGTTGAAACCCGAGCCACCCAGTGGAACTGGGACCGAGAGCGTGGACTTGAAGGGCCAAGCACTTCGGAGATTGGTGAGCTCTCGGATGCCCGCCGAACTTTGGCCGATGTCCAACGCCAGCTCGACAACGACTTGTTCGATCTTCTGAATGCGGTGGTGGTGGAAATCGACGAGGAACGGTCTCGCTTTGCCGTACTCCGCGGCATCCGGAATCGACAACGGTTGTCGGCTCGCGGCCTGGCGGCATCGGGATCTGACCGCATTTTGTCCGGCCTGGATCTTCCCAAAGCCAACCCTTCGGATGCCATCGCCATGCTGATGGTTCGACAACCTGAATCGGCGGCGATGGCCGAAGCCACTTTTGGTGAAGAACTCACCAACACCTTCCAAATGCGCTGGGAATCCAAACTCGAAGCGGTGGATGCCGGACAACGGGCCATCGCCAACGTCCTGAATGAAGTTGGCGATCCTGCTGATCGCCGAGTGTGGGAATCCATCGGCTCTGCTCTCAGTGAGGTCTCTCGCACCAAAGTCAGCGACCTGCGGGAATACGACGAAACCGTTCGCGACCAAAACGAGGACATCATTCGATCGGTCACCAAATCCATGGCCCCGGAGGCCGCCGAAAGTTTGCGGCGTGATTTGGCCAAACTCACCCGGCCCGCAGTCTGGATTGACAAAGAATCCCCTGAGGCAGCACTGCTTCGAGCTTCTTCTTTGACAGATCTTTCTCCCGGCGTTCGTGAGCAAGTGGCCGACCTCCTTGAAACTTGGCGAAACGTGTGGAGTCCAACATCTTTGGAGATGTCCGAAGCGATAGACCGCCATGAATCAGAAGAACCTGCCGAAGGCCGGTCCGGCTGGGTGCGGCGAATGGAACAACAGCGGGAACTGGACACCATCCGGTTCCGCCGCACCGAGGCCAACCAGCGGGCCCTTCGCGGGCTGCGTGATTTGCTGACCCCGATGCAACTCTCAGAAGTTGGAGTCTTGGTGACGGAGGGCTAAGCGTTCCCCCGTACGATGAGCGTATGAGTACGGCCGAACAAGCTTCTCGTCCCAGCCTTCGCAGTTTCCGCAGGCGACAGCCAGACGAAGCGCCATTTGCCTGTTTGACGGCATATGACGCTTTGACGGCGGGTCATCTCGCGTCATCGGGCATCCCACTGTTGTTGGTGGGAGATTCGTTGGCCCAAGTGGCCTTGGGCTACCCCGACACCACCCATGTCCCACTGGACATCATGGTGGCCCTGACCGCGGCCGTCAGGCGTGGCGCCCCCCAGGTTTTTGTCATGGCGGACCTTCCATTTTTGGCCGCCCTGACTGAAGAGGACGCGTTGCGAGCGGCAGCACGATTCGTCACCGAGGGTGGCGCCGATGCGGTCAAGATCGAAATGGATGACAGCCGAACCGGTTGGATCAAAACCATGGCCGATGCCGGCATTGCCACCGTGCCCCACTTGGGGTGTCGCCCCCAACATGTCAAACGTGCCGGGGGATACCGCGTGGCCGGAAAGACCGCCGCCGACCGACAGCAGCTGGCCAATACGGCCAAGAACATGGAAGACGCCGGGGCCGTCATGCTTCTTCTCGAAGCGGCCACCCCTGAGGCCGCGCAAGCCATACGAGACAACACAACCCTTCCATTGATTGGTTGTGGCGCGGGACCAGACTGCGACGGACAAATTGTTGTCACCGCTGACCTGCTTGGACTCACACCAAAGCAGCCCAGCTTTGCCCCCCCGATGGTGGATGGCGTCTCACCTCTGGTGAACATGGCCAAATCATGGATCCAAACCGTGGCCGACCGACAGGCGGGTGGGTCCTACCAAGCCAGTGATGGTGGGCACTCAAGATGAGTGGCACCCTCCGCGTCCGACCGGCGTATCTCACACTCGGGATCACCGGATTGGTGCTTTGGCTGGGTCCAGATTTTGCCGCCAAAGTCGAATACGCACGGACCAAAGCACGAGTGGAAGCACTTCGTGATGGGCCGGCAGATACGCCGCTCAAAATGGCCAGTGACGCAGGCGTGTTGCTCACCCAGCAAGTGTCACCTTCGGTGGTGCATATCACGTCGATCGTCGAAGTGCCATTTGTTGATGGTCGAGGACGCGCTGGTCGACGAGAAGAAATTTCCAATGGGTCTGGCTGGGTTTGGGACGAAGACGGGCACATCGTCACCAACGAGCATGTCATTCGAGGGGCCAAATCAATTGAGGTCCAACTGGAGACCGGCGACATCCGAAGAGCCACGGTCCAAGGTGCTGACCCAGCCACCGACATTGCGGTGTTGTCTTTGGACGGCAGTCGCCTGCTTCCAGCCGAACGAGCCTCCAAAGCGCCCCCGGCAGGAACAACGATTTTTGCGTTCGGCTCACCGCTGGAACTGAAGTTCAGCGTCTCCAGTGGCATTGTGAGCGGGCTGGGGCGGACGGCTGGCATCGGAAGAGGTGCGGGCCCAACGTTCGAAGACTTCCTTCAGATCGATGCCCCAATCAACCCCGGCAACTCCGGCGGACCCGTGACCGACACATTGGGCCGGGTGGTCGGCATGAGCACCGCGGTGGCAGATGAGAACGCCGGGCCGGGCGTGGGCCTGGCCATTCCCATCGAGTTGATTGATCGGATCGTCCCTGATCTCATCGCCTACGGACAGACGGTGCACGCCATGTTGGGAGTCCAATTCCCCCGCCGGGTGCGATCTGACCAAGCGGCATTCTTGGAACAAGTCGGCCTGGATCGACCAGCCGCACTGTTGCAATGGGTCATTCCAGATGGACCTGCCGATCAGGCCGGAATTCGTCCGGGCGACTTGATCCTCTCCCTCGATGGCCGAGTGACTCAAAATGGCAGCGAAGTCAAAGGGCGGCTGGGATCCGCCAAACCGGGCGAAACGATCACCGTCGAAATTTTCCGGCCCAGCAGCCAAGAAACGCTTCTTCTGGAGGTGGTGCTCGGCGACGCGAGGCGTTTGACGACACGCCCCTGAGCGAGGACACTCCTCGGTCGATGGATGCCTATCTGAACTTGCTGCAAGAAGTCTTGGATCACGGCGCGATCCGTGAGGACCGAACTGGGGTTGGTACCCGTGGGGTCTTCGGACGCCAGATTCGATTCGACCTGTCCGAAGGCTTCCCGCTGGTGACCACCAAGAAGATTCACCTCAAATCTGTGATTGTGGAGCTGCTCTGGTTCCTCCGTGGGGACACCAACGTGAAATGGCTCCAAGAACGTGGGGTCCGCATCTGGAATGAATGGGCCGATGAGGATGGCAACCTTGGCCCGGTGTATGGCCAGCAGTGGCGGGCTTTCCCAAATCCAAATGGGGGGACTGTCGACCAAATTGCTCAGCTGGTGAAGAATTTGAAGGAGGCGCCGCATTCCCGGCGTCACGTGGTTTGTGCCTGGAACCCAGGTCAAGTGGAAGACATGGCCCTCCCACCATGCCACGCCTTGTTTCAATTCCATGTGCAAGACGATCGATTGTCATGCCAGCTGTACCAGCGGTCGGCCGATTTGTTCTTGGGCGTGCCCTTCAATATTGCGTCCTATGCCCTTCTGACCATGATGCTGGCCCAAGTCGCGGGGCTCAAAGCAGGAGATTTTGTGCACACCTTTGGCGACGCCCACTTGTACGAAAACCACCTCGAACAGGCCAAAGAACAACTCTCCCGATCGCCCCGCCCGCTGCCCACCATGCACCTCAACCCCGAAATCACCCGCCTTGAGGACTTCACAGAGGCTGATTTTGAGCTTGAGGGCTACGATCCGCACCCCCACATCAAAGCGCCGGTTGCGGTCTAGTTTCGGCTTCAGGCGGGTCCAAGATGGGCCGATATGGGGATCGAAGGAACCACCATGGAATTCGAACCCAAGATGCCCCCAGTTGCCCTCGTGGAGCCCCAAGCTTCCGTGGACTACCGCCGTACCCGCGAAATGACCATTGATGAGATCCTGCTCGAAAACCGGGTGGTCTTCCTCACCGGTGAGATCAATTACGCGTCGGCCACCCGAGTCATGATGCAAATGCTCTATCTGGAAGACCAGAAAAAGGGCCAACCCATCAACTTCTACATCAACTGCTTTGGTGGCGCGGTCGACGACACGCTGGCCATCTACGACACCATGCGGTTCATCTCGTCCGAAGTGGCCACCTACTGCATTGGCCGAGCGTATTCCGGTGCGGCCGTGTTGTTGGCCGCGGGCGATGCGGGCAAGCGCTACATCTTGCCTCATGCCAAAGTGATGATTCACCAGCCCCATGGCGGTGTCACCGGACAAACCACCGATATTCAAATTCAAGCCGAACAAATCTTGAAATCCAAGCGGGTGCTGAACGAGATTCTCGCCAAGCACACTGGTCAAGATGTTGAGACGGTTGCATCTGATGGAGAACGCGACAAGTTCTTCAGCGCCGATGAAGCAAAGGCCTATGGCCTGGTTGATGAAGTCTTCCAAGTCCCGGAGAAGAAGAAGTGAGCGCCAACAACTCCCTGGTTCCCATCGTGGTCGAGTCTTCCGGTCGGGGCGAACGCGCCTACGACATCTACTCGCGCCTTCTGAAAGACCGAATCGTCTTTGTGGGCGAAGGCGTTGGCGATCAAATGGCCAACCTCATCGTGGCCCAACTCTTGTTTCTGGCCAACGAAGACCCTGAAGCCGACATCCACTTGTATGTGAACTCCCCTGGGGGTTCAGTGACCGCCGGCCTGGGCATCATTGACACGATGAAGTTTGTGCCCAACGACGTGTGCACGTACATCATTGGTCAGGCGGCCTCCATGGGCTCCTTGATCGCCTGCTCAGGAACCAAAGGCAAGCGCTTCACCCTGCAGCATTCACGCAACCTGATGCACCAGCCTCTGCTGATGGGCGTCATGGAAGGTCAAGCCACCGATTTGGAGATTGAAGCTCGTGAGATGCTTCGGATGCGTGAAGCCTTGTACGGCATCTATTCCGAGGCCTCCGGCAAGACCGTCGACGAAATCGCAGCGACCTGCGAGCGCAACACCTGGCTCGATGCGGGTGAGATGTTGGACTACGGCATCGTGGACCGCGTCCTCGACAGCATGCCCATCCCTGGAGCCGACGCCTGATTCAGGCTTCTGATTCGTCGTCCGCAAACGGGACCGTGCCCGTGATGGTGAGGCCAAAGGCTTGAAGCCCCGGGAGATCTGGGGTGCTGCTGGCCAGCAGGCGCAGTTGGGTCAGACCCATCGCGCGCAAGATTTGTCCTCCGATTCCGAAATCCCGCTGGGCCGGTGGCTGAGCTCTCGCCCCCACTCCGTCGGTCCGAGTGAGGTCCGGCGCGTTCGGATCATCGTCCACTTCGCGCTGGATGCCATGCAACAGGTCACCAATGCCCCCTCCCATGGACTCAGGGCGGAGGTAGACCAGAGCGCCACGCCCTTCCTCACGAATCGCACGGAGCGCTGAGCGAACCGCATCCTGTCCAGGACGTCCGGTCGCCCCAAAGACGTCACCCAACACGTCTCGACGATGCATTCTGACCAAGATCGGTTCATCAATTTGCGGAATGATGCCATTGGCATCGGGCAAACCAACGCCACCCAAGGTGAGGGCCAAATGGGGCAGCGGGTCAATCGCACTTCGGAATGCGACCAAATCGAAAGGGCCCTCGGGCGTGTCGACCACTGTGCCGGTGAGTTCGGGAATCGTGGAGACCAATGTTTCTCGACCGAGCCGGTATTCGATGATCTGTTCGACCGAACACATACGGATGCCATGGGCGTCCGCCAACTTGCGTAAATCTGGCATGCGTGCCATGGATCCGTCTTCATTGACGATCTCGATGATGGCGGCCGCAGGACGAAGCCCAGCCAATCGGCACAAATCCACCGAGCCCTCGGTCTGTCCCGTGCGAACCAGAACGCCACCTTCGCGCGCTCGCAAAGGATTGATGTGTCCCGGTCGAACAAAGTCCTCAGCGGATGCGGACGGATCGGCCAACAGTTTGATGGTCTGGGATCGATCCGTGGAGCTGACACCGGTTCCCACGCCGTGACGAGGATGCCCATCAACCGAAACCGTGAAGGGCGTTCCCCAAACACTGGTGTTGCGTTTGGCCTGATCGGTCAAATCCAAGCGGTCGCAATCTTCGGGGCGCATGGCCACACAGAGATAGCCCGCACCGATCCGCATCAGGAAGTTGACGATCTCAGGCGTCATTTTCTCGGCCGCGCAGACGAAATCGCCTTCATTTTCTCGGTCCTCATCGTCGACCAAGATGATGATCTTGCCATTGCGAAGATCTTCCAGAATGTCCGGTATGGCGTCCAACACGTCGCGCCCATGCTACGCACGAACCGAAGACGGTGCCGTCATCAGAATTCAATGGACCGACCTCGACCCCGGAGTAGGTTGCATGCATGATTCGCCTCGGGCCTGCTCACGCCGATTCGCTTGCCGAAGCCGCCCTTGATCACCTCGCGCACGCCCACTTGGCGGTGGTCGCTGGCAGTGCCAAAGCTCGAACGCAGTTTGGTTCCGCGTTGCTTCGCCGCCTCGAGGGCTTTGAATCATGCCGTTCCATTCGCGTGGCGCCTTCTCGGGACCACCGACCAGAAGCCGTCTTGATGAGATTGAAACACAGTTTGTCCAGACAAGCGCAAGTCGATCCAAACGATGAATGCGAACTGGCCAACGAGCGCTTGACCCTGGGCAGCGAATACAGCGCAATCATGCAGAGCATTCACCGGCATCTTCGATCCGTGGATGATTGTCGCTGGCAAGTGGTGCTTTGGCCGGATGCAGGGTTGATGGCCGAGCGATGGCCTGAAGTCTTTGACCAAGTGATCGAGGTGGTGCAACATGCGGTAGGCCTTCGGGAATTCCAAGATGAAGAACCCCCCACCTTGCACCGGTGGATCCTGTTGGGTTCTTCCGCACTCGAAGAGCGAGTGGAACGCCCACTGGGACCACTCCGAAGAAGCGATGGCCTCCCCGGTTTGCTGCTAAAGCTCACCTGAAGCCCACAGGCGCTACACTCTGCAACCGATGTCCTCTCCCACGGAGCCAGACCGCCCCGGCGGATATGCCCTTCCCACCGGAGCATTGCAAGCCCAGCGCCGTGCGAAGCGCGAACTGGAGGATGCCGACATCCATCTGCTGGGCGACACCGCCAAACCACATGAACCCAACACGGGTCGTCTAAAAGCTGCCCACTCCGCCCGGAACCCCAACACCCGGGTCTATGTGGGGGACTGCCGTGACGTGTTGGCCAAACTCCCTGAACGTGGGGAAGTGGATCTTATTTTTGCCGATCCCCCATTCAACTGGGATGTGCCCTATGAATCGTGGCGTGACGGAATGAGTCGGGCCGAGTACGAACGTTTTACGTTTGATTGGCTCGATGGTTGTATTGACGCCCTCTCCCCTACCGGTTCACTGTGGGTCAACATCCCAGATGACACCGCCGCGGAAATCGTGTTGCACCTCAAACGTCGCGGACTCACCATGATCAACTGGTGCGTTTGGCACTTTCGGTTCGGCCAAAACCGAGACTCCTCGTTCATCATGAGCAAAGTTCACGCCCTGTATTTCGCCAAAGATCCTGACCAGCGAATTTGGAATCCTGAACACATCATGGAACTTTCGGATCGCGCGAGTGTGTATGCCGATCCCAGAACGATGGCCAAAGATCAGAACAAGGGCCTTCGGCTCCCCATGGACGTCTGGTACGGGAAGTACTGGGGACGCATCCAAGGGAACAACAAGGAGCGCCGGCACCAGCATCACAACCAAATTCCTGAGGTCTATTTGGAACGCGTCATCTTGGCCTGCTCCAACGAGGGCGACCTTGTTCTGGACCCGTTCTTGGGCAGTGGGGGAACCTGCACCGTAGCCAAAGCCTGGGGGAGACGCTCCATTGGCATTGAACATTCTGCCGTCAACGCCAAGAGCGCTTGGGAGCGCATTCAAAATGGCATGGTGCGTAAAGGGGCCGCGGCAACTCCAACGGAAGAAGCTTCGCTCAATCGCCGTCGTCGGTCCGATTGAAGTCGCCGAAGGCTTCGTCCCCAAGAGGAATCACAGCCTTCTTTAAAAGTGTGTTCCGATCCGGGAGATCCGCAAGAATCTTGGCCATCTGCAGAGCGGCGGTGCCATCCCCATAGGGGCTCTTCGCTTCCTTTGACAACGATCTGAAGGCATCTGACTGGGCTTTCAACAAAGCCGCGCGAATGGCCGAGGGCTCCGCAGGAACAGACAAGACGTTCGCCCCACGCTCTCGACCCTCCTGTCGGTTGCCAACGTCGATGGCGGGAAGCCCAGCCGTCGTGCTTTCCATAACCCCACTGCTGGAGTTCCCCACCAACACTGAAGCACGGCGCAGGCACCCCCACCAGGTTCTTGGAGGCAGGTTGATGACTTGGGTGGCGTTGGAACGTTCCGCACAAAACGAAGCCCCGATTTCACGCAAGGCACGTCCACCTGCGTCCGCATTGGGGAAGCACACCACCATCGGAGCATCGATGTTCTCCAGCGCTGAGAACACCGCACGACCCTGTGCGGTGGGATCCTCGTCCAAAGTGACCGGATGCACCGCCACCAAGATGGTCGACGCATCAATGGGTTGACCCACCGCTCGTGTTACGGCCTCATCTCCGACGTCTGGATCCTGCACAAACGTATCCAAAGAAGCAGCGCCCACTTGATGCACTCGCCAAGACTCTTCGCCCATCCGTCGCAGTCGGTGGGCCGCTTCGTTTGTGGTGACCAGGTGGATCGAAGCAAGCTGAGTCAACGCATTGCGAATCGCGTGATCGATCACCCCAAGACTGGCCTCACCGCCTTCAACGTGAACAATGGGTATACGCATGGTCATGGCCGCAATCGCGGGCGCGAGCATCTCAAAACGATCGGCGGTGACGAAGGCGAGGTCGGGGCGAAGTTCGGCGAAGCATTGGGCAAAGCCCAGTTGGGCTCGCCCTCCCGAAGCCGCCATGTCCACATCGCGGTCGCCACCCAAACAGGGGATTCGATGCGGCACCTCGTAGCCCTCTGCTTCAACTTCAGCAATGGCGGCGCCGTAGTCATCTTCCACCATGGCCGCAGTAGCCACCAAGATGGGATCCAGTTTGGGATGATCATGAAATGCGGCGATGGGGCGACGGAGGTGGCTCCAATCTGCCCGAGAAGAAGTCACAACAGCCACACGAAGGGTCATGACCTGCGACGATACTCTCATGAGCGACCAACTGTCTGCGCATGCCAAATGGGCCGGGTTGTCCGACGGTTTGTATCTGGCCAAAGGGAGATGCCCGTCAACCATCGCCAGACACTTGGATGACTGCCTTGGTCAACCCGAGCAGGTTTTGGACGCAGGTTGTGGCACTGGAGCGGTCCTTGCGTCCTGGCCGCGCGACATCGAACGATGCGGCTTTGATCATGACCCCGGCCTGGTGCAGTATGCCGCCCAACGAACGGAGCCGAAGCTTCGATTCGAGATCGGCACGTTCAACCAACCTCCCGCCGGATCATTCCAATCGGTCCTGGCCCTTTTTGCCGCACTTCAATACGTCCTCGATGATGAAGCGCGACAACGAGCGGTCTTGGCTCTGCAATCTCGTGTGGCCCACGGAGGCGCCCTGGCCATCGAGCTTGGACCGGATCCGGACACCATGCATCCCCCGGCCGCGACATGGACGCGTTGGCGAGCCGCAGATGGCCAATGGTGGCTGCGACGCGCCATGGCCTCCACCGAAGACCAAACTCTGGTCATCGATTTTGAATTTCACCGCGGCGGCCCGGCAAGCCCGGTGGTGCATCGCGATACGCATCGGATTCAGCCCGTGACGCGGAGGTGGTGGATCGCCCTCTTTCCTGAACCCTCCTGGGCGGTCCGTTTTGACCACATTCCCGGTGGTGGCCCCCTTTTGATCGCCACAAGGACATGATTTTCAGCCCTCAAAGCAGAGCAATTGTCCCGGGGAGTGGTATTCTGTTCCATTCGAACGGCACCGTCAGGAGATTTTCACCATGGCCGACATGTTCTACAGCCTCCAAGAAGCCTGCTCCAAACTCGGCAAGACCGAGGATGAAGTGAAAGCACTCGTCGCTTCCGGACAACTGGAAGAAATCCGGGACGGTGAAGACCTCAAATTTGCCGCTGCGGATATCGATGTCTTGGCTGGAAGCAACGAAAGTGTCGGCGATCTTGATGACGCCCTTGGCGGTCTTGGCCTTGACGACACATCGGGTCAATCAGGCTTTGGCCTGGGACTGGCCGACACCGGTACGGGGCTCGGACTGACCGATACTTCGGAGGGCACAGGCGTGTCGATGTTCGATACCGCCGCCCCCGCAGGTGGCACCGCCGGCGGAACTGGCGCGAGTCTGGAAGACTGGGTTGATGACGACCCTGAGGCGACCCAAATCGGAGATGCGATTGGCGATGACCTTTCGCTCGAAGCCGTTGGATCGGGTTCGGGCCTTCTGGACCTGACCGCCGACTCGGACGACACCGCCCTCGGGGCAGAATTGCTCGACGAAGCGTTCAACGACGACAACGATGCCGACATGCCGGCCGGGGCGACTGGCCTGTTTGATGCGGCAAGTTCCGTGGCTCCAGTCGCGGCCGCGGCACCAATGGCAACGCCTCTTGCCTCGGCCGAGCCTGAAGTTCAAGATGGAGGCGGCTCCGGACTCGCCATTGGCATTTCCGTAGTCGTGCTGCTGGCCTTGGGCGTGGTGCTCTGGATTGCCGTCGCATCGGTCACTGGAATCACTCCTGGCCTGGTGACTTCGATCGCCGAAGCAGGCGGCGTGGTTGTGGCGGGTGGAATCGCTGGCGGAGCGTTGGTCGTCGGAGCCATCGGCTTCTTCTTCGGCCGAATTGCTCTGGACTGATCTCGGCCCAACCCAGTGCCAAACCATTGACTTGACACGGCCTTGGGCATCTCCAGGATGGCCAACTCTGTCGCATTGTTGATTTAAGAGTTGGCAAATACCCGGGGCATCCCTACGGTGAGGCGGTCAATCAAGAGGAGGATGGCATGTCCCGAAAACGTGGGTTCACCATTGTTGAGTTGCTGGTGGTGATTGCCATCATTGCCCTTTTGGTTTCCATTTTGCTCCCGGCGATTGGCAAGGCCAGGGATCAAGCCAAACTCACCCAGTCTTTGACCAACCTGTCTCAGTTGGGGAAAGCCCATGCCGCATATGCCGCGGAGTGGAACGATCGCCAGCTCACCTACATCGATGACAACCTGTCGCAGTATGGCAACAACGTGGCCGCCGCCATCGTGGGGTACTACCAAGCCCACGGTTCACTGCCCGGCGGGCGAGATTCTCCGAGCAACCACCCACCCGTGACCCTCGGGTTTGGATACGAACGCAACAGCGATGGCAGTTTGAACGGCACCTACCGAATGTTCCGGTACTTCCAAGAACCCAACAGCCAATTCGGTGGCAACTACGCCATGATCCAACCCATCTGCTTCGGGTACCCAATCCCATACTTTGGAGCTTGGCGGATCTCCAACTGCAACCTCTTTGCGCAGTACGTCGGTGGAAAATTCTACGACCCCACCTTTTACGCGCCCAAAGACACGGTGGTACTGGACATCATTGAAGGCACCGGCTGCTTCAAAGACCCAGGGGAATACTGCCAGAACCCCCCAATCCCCCCATACGGAGCGATCCCCTACTGGACGAGTTATGTCATGAGTCCAGCAGCAATGTTCGCGCCAAACGTCTTCCCCAAAGATGGATCATGGCGCGACCCCTGGACCACCGGAGGCCCGGGCGCTTTCCGCTCACCTTCATTGGGTCAAGCCAAGTATCCCGCGTTGAAAACGCACATGCTGGAGCACCACTGGCTCCAAGCCCGACGGGCTGAATGCAACCCGAGCTACACCAGTGGCACCTATGGGGGATGCGAGCCGTACTACTTCAATCACTGCTGGGAATCGAATCCCGCAACCGTGTTCTACGACGGCCACACGGAAACCGTTGGCACCCGAAAAGCCGAAAGGGCTGATGGCCGGGTTCAAGCCCAGAGTGGGGTTGGCCTTTGGTGCCGATCCACCCCCTGGGGACTTGATGGCTACAACATCGGGGCCGGCTATGACTTCGCCGACACCAGCTTCCATGTACTGACCACCCAGGGCATCAAGGGTCGAGACATTCTGGCGGACTGATTTGCCGTCTCATCAGCGCCGCGCATCATCAATTTGCTTCTTCATGATGAAGAGGTAATTGAAGCCGCGCAGGAAGTAGTTCCCTTCTTCGGCGGATTTGTGCCAGTTGCCTCGTCCCAGCTTTCGGTTGCCCCGAGCGACGGCAATGATGTCCACTGGTTTGAAAAACCGGGTCATGATGGCGAACAACTCAAAACCGATGGGCATGAATGTGCCATTGCCGCCCCCTTTGGCACCTTTGCGCTTCCGCCACGAATCGCTGACATACAACGCCATGTAGCGTCGGTTTCGAAGAATGCGATCAATCTCGGAAATGACCTGAGTCATGGAGTCGTAATACGCCTCGCCCCCATCATCACCAGCGGCATCCAAAGTCCCAATGCACTCTGGCTGTTCCGTGTAACGAATATGTGTGGAATACGGGGGATCCACAAACACAAAGTCAGCCGACGCATCGGGCATTGGCAGTCGGCGGGCGTCGGCCGCGGTGATATCAGGGCGCGTTGGGCCCAGATCAAAACCAACACCTTCTCGATCCAAATCGTGACACACGTCAAGCGTGGTTCCGCCTCCGCACATGGGATCGACCACCACATCGCCGCTTCGGGTGTAACGCTGTAGCAATTGCCAAATCACCCAGCTGGGCGTTGCACCTTCATACTCCTTGTCGCCCTGCTCATCACGTCGCCCGTGATACCCCGGCTTTTCGGCCAAGTAATGCTGAGAGGGATACTCCCAAAGCGTGGTGGTTTGGATGCGCTGAGGCGGCTTGCTGCGCCGGAACGGGACGCTGTCATCGTTCACGGCTGACCCACCTTGATCAAGGTCTCAGCGATGGTGCGGACGACCAGGGCCGTTCCGGATTCGGTCAGAACACCACCGTTGACAATATCGACTCCGAGGTGGGACCACACTGGGAGCGCGCTGGCGCATGCCGAACGAATATCCGCCAAGGGAAGGGCCTGCATTCGTGCGTGGTGACGGATCGCCCAGGATCGGCGCTCGGCATTCGGAGGTTCCCCCGCATGATGGGGTTCCGTGAGCAACACAAGGTGCACTCTTTGTTTTGCAAGAACCTGACGAAGTTTCGCAATCTCACTGAGGTCGCCGCGGGGTGATATCAAGATGACATCCCCCGCAACAGGATCTCGATCAACGACTGTAACTTCGGGAAGCGCGGCCAGCGCCTCAATGGCAGGCTGGAGCACTGCATCTGCTTTCACATGCACAGACACTGGACCGTCTGCAAATGTTGAACGCAGCATCGCACGCGCCCCCTTTGCTGAATCACTGGGGTTCAGTCGCTGGGTAAACATCCAATCAACCAACTGGCCGTCAGCGTGTGCATTCCGCCACGAGTTGTGTTTGACTGATGGCAACCTGGATTCTTTTGGCTCGCCTCCCAGTCGGCGAATCGCTTGCAAAATGTGATCCGACAAGGCGACTGAAACAACCTCATCCGCCGCGCCATGCCAATTCCAAATGGACCGGCCCACGTAGCGAGGAGCATGAACCTTGTTGGCCCCACCGCAAATCGGTCCCGCTGCCGCAAACCACTCTGGGCGGCGGCTCAAGAGATCCCAAGTGCCAAACCCCCCCATCGAGAGTCCGCAGAGGTAAATCCGAGATGCATCAACATTTTCTGTGGCCAAAATATCCAAGATGCCCTGCTCAACTGCGGCCATGGGCGGCTCGGGGAACTCACCAAAAGGCGCTGCTGACACCTGCGTTCGACTGATGACACTCCAAGTTTCATTGGGTGGACATTGGGGCACAAACACATAGCAAGGGAAGTCTTTCCTGCGTTTGGGTGTGCCCATCAGTTTGGGCAAAAATTTCAACGCTGTGGTGCTGTCAACGCCACGCTCTCCCATTCCGTGCAAAATCACGAGAAGAGGTTGCGGCTCCGAGGTATCACTCGGACGAAGAAGTCGCGAAGCAATGGGCCGGCCCCCCGGTGAGGCTGAAATGGGCAGCGCGTCCCAATCCGAGAAGTCAGGCATGCACATCAGAGCGAGAAGAAGAAGCATGAGCCCATGCTAACCGTTGGCACCATGCTCACCGATTGATTTCAGGATTCGATGCCCCCAACGAATCCTTGACTCTTCACGTCCCAATAGATCTGGAATCATCGACTGATCGACCCGTGCCGCAGGCCAGAAACTGACGTGGGCAAATCTTTTCGCTCGGGGCTCCAGACACCAAGCGCCGGCACTGATCGTCTTGACCGATCGCTTGCTCTCAACTCGGTTCAGTTCATTGAGAATTCGGGCCGCCATCGCCGCTTTTTCATGGTGCACGGGCACCGTCGTCACGACCAAGATGCCGGGGCCAGCCAAAGGATGGGTGACATGAACCGCCAACCGCAAAGTGGCCACGTCAGGTGTGACCACCAAACCATTCAGGTTCGTGCCCTCCGATTGCGAAAA
Source organism: Phycisphaerae bacterium (assembly GCA_002705085.1). Lineage (GTDB taxonomy): Bacteria > Planctomycetota > Phycisphaerae > Phycisphaerales > SM1A02 > UBA8653. Next base: position 18,215 of record PAHO01000048.1, read on the forward strand.
ATGCGGAAAAGGGAATTCCGCGCAAAGACCATGCTGGGACTGTGACAGAGAAAGTGAATGCAATTCCTCTGAATACGATCGAAGGGTCTTTGGGGTCGGCTCCCACGGCGCAGTGGCCAACATCGTGGCCAACTCGGGCAATGTCCCCGTTGGGTCATAAGGGGTCGATGGCAGACCCCCCGCATCCTGGGCAACGGTCGCCCCTTCCGTCGCCGCCTCACGCGCCATCAGCGTCGCGGCGGTGGCGGCCAAGGGCACAGACCACGACAAGTCACGATGGGAAGGCACCGGTACCGACGCACGAAGCACAATGGTTTGACGCTGGTTGAGGTACACCCAACGGGTCAGTGCGGTCGACATGTTGCGGAGAGCACACGCCCGAAGCGCTTGATCCTGATGGAGCGCCTCGCGGGCAATGGCACATTCCAACAGCAATTTTCCGGGGCGGCCCTTTTCGGCTTCAGACATGTTGATCCGAAGACGAGCCGATCCCACTGGAAGCAACATCTCACCGCGGGGCGGAGGGCCTTTGACACCAAGGGCCCGAGCCAGGCGGTAGAACCCTTCCGTCACTGGAGGAAGCAAACTCACAACCCAATGATCGTCAAATTTCGTCTATCACGTGGATGATTTCACCATTCAAATTTGGTCCACCGAAATGGTGCCATCGGCAAACCATCTGCATTCACGACGTTGGCGCCGGCGGGCACATCCGACCAGGCGTACCTCACCGCACGAATGTTGTCTCCAGCAATGGCGATCTGATTGCCAACAATGGTGGCCTCGGCCCTCTTCCAAGAGACCTTGTCCATTGACACTTCAAATTCGCCTGGAGTGGTACCGTCGGCGGTGGACAAGCCGACCGCATGGTCCAGTTGCACCACACAAGAAGAGTCGGTGAATGTGACCGACCTCACCTTGGGGCCACTGGGCAAGATGTTGCGCCCATACGTCTCCGCCAGCGCCCAGCGACCCAGACGTTGCCCCACGGTTTGCTTATCGGCGGGATGAATATCTGTCGGGTTGCCGACATCAAGAAGTACGACCAGTCCCGCGTTCCCCGCAGCTTGGGCACCAAGGTCCTGCGCTTCACGCAGTTCTGCCCAGCGACCGTTCGACTCAAAAGGCGCCAACTGCACCACCCCAAAAGGAAAGTCGCCCTGACCCCAAGCTTCCCGCCACGATCGAATCATCAGTGGCAGCAACTCACGGTAGCGCTCGGGCTCGCCTGCGTTCGATTCACCTTGGTACCACACCGCGCCACGCATCCCATAGGGAACCAATGGATGCACCATGGCATCAAACAAAGCACCCGGAGCTTGAGGTTCCGCCCGCCGCGATTCGACGAGTTTTGCGAATGCAGTTTTCTCAGCGAGCGCGATTGGATCACACCACGGCTCAATTCGTGTTCCCCCCCAAGTGGTGTTGATCAAGCCAACCGGGACCCCCAACTCCGCCCGCAACTTGCGCCCGAAGTGCGTGCCTACGGCGGTCCAATGACCAGCGACTTCCGGAGAAGATGGTTGCCATGCGCCTTCAAAGGTGAACTGGCCCTCAGTCGCCGTGGCCCGGTTCACTTTGATATGCCGCAACAATGGATCCTCCGCGGTTTCAATTTCAAGTTGGGCATCCTTGGATTGCAAGATGCTCCATTCCATGTTGGACTGGCCCGAACAAACCCAAACTTCACCCACCAAGACGTCTTCGAAAGTCTGCACCGAACGTCCTTCGATTCGGAGAACACGCGGCGTTGTGGACGCCGGTTCTGAGGGCAAATCAACCCGCCACGAGCCATTGAGGTCGGCACGGTCCTGGCGTGCTGGAGACCCTTCAAGCCGCACGGTGACCACTTCCCCCGGAGCTGCTTTTCCCCAAACCGGGATGGCTTGATCACGCTGCAACACCATGTGATCGCTGAATATGGCGGGGAGTTCGAGAGTGGCCAATGCTGCAAAAAGGAATGAAATCATCTCAGCATTATGCCGAACGATGGGGCAGGGTTCAGGCGTAGACTTGTGGCATGAGTTCTATGCCTGTCATTGGCGTTTTCACGGTCGGCACCATCTTGTCGCTGGCCTTGTTCAGTTTCAACGAGGATCGCCCTGTGAGCACCCCAACCGCCACCATCAACTCTGACGCTGGAGATGCCAAGTATTCCAGTGCAGGGTTTGATCTCACTCCTTGGACCAAATCACAAATTGAAGAACGTTGTAAAGACCTGACCGAAGAGCAAATCCGAATCACGCAGGCTTCGGGAACCGAAAGACCCTTCTGCGGAACCCTGCTCGACAACAAAAAAGACGGCATCTATTGCTGCGTGGTGTGCCGACTCCCTTTGTTTGAATCCACCAGCAAGTTCACCAGTGGCACTGGCTGGCCTTCGTTCTATCGGGCACTCGCCGAAGGTCACATCGTGGAGATTGAGGACAAATCGCATGGCATGGTGCGTACCGAAATTCGCTGCGGACGCTGTGGGGGCCATCTAGGACACGTCTTCCCCGACGGCCCCCCACCCACGGGTCGACGGTATTGCCTGAACAGCGAAGCCCTTGAGTTCTACGAAGAAGGTGATGATCTTCCTGAAGGAGCCAGACCCGATGCCGAGATCGGGTACTTCGCCGGGGGATGCTTCTGGGGCGTAGAGCACGGTTTCTCTTTGCTCCCTGGTGTTCTGGACGTGGTCAGCGGGTACCAACAAGGCACGGTGGATCGACCCGAATACAAAGCCGTGTGCGCTGGGACCACCGGCCATGCTGAAAGCGTGAAAGTGGTCTTCGATCCAGACGTGATCGACTTCGGGACTCTCTGCAAATACTTCATGTATCTGCATGACCCAACGCAACTCAACCGACAGGGACCAGACCGAGGCACCCAATACCGCTCCGGGATTTACACCGTCGGGGAGAAGCAACTCAACACCGCGCGACAGGTGCTCAGCGAGGTGCAAGCGTCAGAGGAGTTCTCCGGCCGGCAAATTGTGACCGAACTGGAAGCGGCCAAAACCTTCTGGGCGGCCGAGGATTATCACCAGGATTACATTGCCAAGACGGGCCGCGTTTGCCATGTGAACATCCCCGCGGCGCTGAAAGCTATTGGTCGAGATCCTGCAGATCTGTCCGCAGGACACTGAACTGCTAGATCGTTGGGAGCATGAACGGGAGCAACATGAGGCACCCGAATGCGAGCAATAGTGGCAGGTTGAGGACCAATCCTAAAATGGAGCTCATCTTCGGCGCATTGGATTGCAGCAAACCGATCACACCGAAGACCGATCCGATCAGCATGACGGGGATGGACAAACAAAATGCCAAACCGGAAACCATGACGGCGACCAGACCCTGTGACTCTCCATACTCAGAGAGCATTCTTCGTTTCTCCTCTTCTCCCAAGACTTCATAATCCTCATATGTGATGCCGTTGGCCATGTTGACCTCCGACACAAAGTTCATCACAGAAATGACCGTGATCAACACCAGAGCAAGGTTGAGAAGGCCGCAGATCATCGACGTTAAGCCGAAACCATTGGTGCTTCGCCTCATTGGACCGAGATCATGGACAGGGCTTGCTGGTTGTTCCATGGCACCAGTATGCCAGCATTGACTCCGCCCTGACGTGACCGAAAGATCAAATTCAAGACATGGATGGGTGGTGTGAGCGCCACGCAGCAAACGTCACGCACAACCACAACTGGGGCAATTTCTGATCATCACCCGACCAGACGGCTTGCAAATACTCGTTGGGATTTCGCAAATGACCAAGGGGCTCCAACGGGAGACTTTGAACCCACCCTCGAAGGGGACCTCGAAGCCAGTCACCAAGTGGTGCCGCAAAGCCCTGCTTCCGACGCTCAAAACGGATCCCTGGAAGACGGCCTTTCAAAATCTGACGCAACATCGGTTTGCCAGCGCCGCCAAAGGGTGGTTTTCTTTGCCCATCGCGCAAAGACCAGGCGGCGGCGTGAACCGCTTCGGTCAAGAATGGGGTGCGAACTTCCAAGGCCGAATCCATGGCTGCGCGGTCCATCTTGACCAACAAATCACCAGGCAATGCCAGCCGTGTGTCACGACGCAGTGCGCCCGCCAAGCCCGCCGCAGCACCGATGGGATTGTCCATTGCATCCACACCAGGCTGCATGCGAACCAACGCTGCCCATGCTTCATGATCGGTGGTCGATCGCAGCGCTTCACCCAAGCGACCACCCCACAGGCCGCCCAGAATCTGAAGCGGCCTTGGCAAAGCCGAACGCATCCTTAAAACCGCGTGCCGGCGGTAGCCCCCAAACAATTCGTCGCCGCCATCACCAGAGATGGCCACCGTGCAATGTTGGGCAACTTCCTTGGTCAACGCAAGGGTGGGCAACGCGGAAGCATCGGCAAATGGCTCGTCGTACGCAGATCCAAGACGACTCGCCGCTTCTTGGATGCGATCATCGGTCATGCTGATCTTTGTCAGAGGCAAGCCCAATGCATCAGCGACCTTTTGGGCGTGAACAGACTCATCAAAGCGTTCAGCATCTGGAAAGGTCGCCACAAAAGCTGGCAATGCCGCCTCTCTGACCGCGGGAGATGAAGCGATGAACGATGAATCAATCCCACCCGAGAGGAGCAATCCAACCCCCCGCTCAGCTTCAAGTTGTTCGCGAATGCTCGCATCGATGATGGCTTCGAGAGCATCGGCATCAACCGACTGGTCGGCAGCCAATTCAACCGCCGCGGGTTCGCTCCACCACATTTCTTGCTCAACATGACCTTGGGCTCGCACGGCCAATCGCTGCCCCGGAAGGACCGACCGCGCCTGACCCAGGATGGTCATGGGTGGTGGCACCCATCCGAAGCTGGAGAAGAGATCTTTGGCTCGAGGGTCCAGTCGAAGATCGGCACCGGGCAGCAAGGACCACGCCCGTGCCGTTGAGGCAAACCCAAACCCCTGCGCCGTCGATCCGTAGACCAAGGGCCGAACGCCGAATCGATCTCGAGCGAGGTGCAACGTTTCGGTGTACGCGTCCCAAGCCGCCAGAGCAAATTGGCCTTCCAGCAGTGGGAGAGCCTCGGCAAAGCCCATGCGACTGATCAGTGATGCCAGGGTGGCCGTATCACTGACCGACGCGAAAGATTGATCGGGAAGAAACTTCTTCCGCAAAGCTTGGTGCCCAGCGATGTGCCCATTGAAGACAACATGCCATCGACCATCGGGGCTCACCATCGGTTGCTGGGCAGCATCCGACAAATCCGTCACGGCCAAACGTCTCGCCCCCAAGGCCACACCCGCCATCGGATCCATCCAAACACCCTCGTCGTCCGGGCCCCGCGGGGTAAGGGCCTGGAGTGGACGATGCATGGCGGCCGCCAAATCTGGACTGCTTCCAGGACGCGTGATGAAACCAACAATGCCGCACATGGCGGCAGAGTCTACGGGCGGTTAGGGTCCGGCCGTTCTTAGGAGTTTGCATGACCACCAATACCCCAAACGAATCCCAATCTTCCCGCGGTCAGTGGAGCGGCCGGCTCGGCTTTATTGCCGCGGCCGCAGGCAGTTCCATTGGGCTTGGCAATATTTGGAAATTCCCTTACATCACTGGCGAGAACGGTGGCGGGGCCTTTGTGCTGGTGTACCTGCTCTGCATCCTTCTCATCGCTGCACCGATTCTGATCGCCGAGATTTTGATTGGTCGAGCCAGTCAGAAGGGAGCGGTCGGCGCGTTCCCCGCCCTGGCCGGACGTGGCACTGCTTGGAGTTCGGTGGGCATCTTGGGCCTCATTGGCGCCACATTGATGCTTTCATTCTACGCCGTTATTGGTGGCTGGACTATCTATTACACCTGGCTGTACATCAGTGGCGGCATGCCTGAGGGCGCGCAAGCAATTACAGCATTGAATGACAATACCTCTCAAAGCGCCACCACTTCCGGCATGTGGCATAGCGTGTTCATGTTCTGCTGCGTCGCCTTGGTCATTGGTGGTGTCCAAAAAGGCATTGAACGTGCGGCCAAAGTGCTGATGCCAGTCTTGGCTCTGGTCATGGTCCTGATCATCGGCAACGGCGTCATGCTGGATGGTTTTGGCAAAGCGTTGTCGTTCATTTTTGCGCCTCGATTCGATGAGCTCACCGCCAGCGGCATGTTGGAAGCACTTGGACATGCTTTTTTTAGCGTGGGGATTGGCATTGGCGTCATGTTGACGTATGGCTCATACCTGTCGAAAAAAGAAGACGTGGTGGGCACATCCATTTTTATTGCCGGAGCCGACACGTTGATTGCCATCATGGCCTGCTTGATGGTGTTTCCGATCACCTTCAGCTTTGGCCTCGATCCGGATGCAGGACCCGGCTTGGTCTTCAAAACTATCCCCATCGCGCTTGAGCAGTTGCCGGGAGGAGGTATTTGGGGCGTTATGTTCTTTGGCTTGCTGTTCTTTGCGGCCCTGACCAGCGCGATTTCTCTTCTTGAAGTGCCGTGCGCCTTCTTGATTGATGAACTTGGATGGAAGCGGGTCAGTGCGACCATCGTGGCAGGCCTGTTCATTTTGCTGCTGGGTCTTCCAGCAGCCATCGGGGAAGATCCAACCGTCCACCCTTGGTTCAGAGGTTGGCTGGGCGATGTGGACTACATCGTGTCCAACTGGATCTTGCCGATCGGCGGTCTTGGCGTCGCCCTGTTTGTCGGGTATCGCCTACGCCGCGACGTGTTGGATGAAGCGTTCCAAACTGCTCCGTGGCTGTTGGGGCCATTCCGCTTTTTGATCAAGGTGTTGGCACCCGTAGCCATCCTGGCCATCTTCTTGAACAAGATCGGCGTCCTGTCGTTCACCTAATCAAAGCAATACCCGAGACGATCCATCAGAGCTTCCATCTGTGGCCGTGCATCCTGGACCACTTTGGGATCCAGTTCTGATCGCCATCGATCAATTCGAGTGGGATCCGCCTCTTTCACCGCACGATCAATCATGACTTGACCATGGTCGAATCCACAGAAATCAACCAGTGCGCCCATGGTTTGCTTGGGAGAAGCCATCATGTCTTCGTAACGAAATTGGAAAACCCGGTCTTGAGAAAAATGCTCAGTGGCATCGAGGGCGGAACGCAGGGTCTCAGACCACTGCCACCCCAATCGCGCCCCTTTGGACATGTGCATGGCCTCGCGCCAGCCGGCCGGCTTCGGTCCCCACCACGACAATTTGCGTTTGAACAACTTCGCACCAAGGGTCTCGACTGCGATTGGGACATATTTGGGCCAATGCCAGGGCGGCACTTCACGCAATCGCGTGATCAAGCGGCGGCGATTGATGCCCTGCCCTTGCATTTCGTCACTTGATCGCAACACCGAACGTCCATCTCGAACGACCAAGACGAATTTTGCTTCAGGCAGTACACGGGCCACGAATTCGGCCCGCAGACAATTGCTTGGTGTTTTTTCACAAAACTGCCCCCCCCCAGCGGCTTGGACACGGTGCTGAAATGCCTCGCGGATGGCATCGCAGACTTGAGGCGTGGCACGATCCGCAGGGATGGCATCATCATCGCGCTTGGGATCGCCTCGCATCCACACCGGCCGGGGTTCTGACCAATACACCGTTCCCGGACAGGCCTCGAAGAGTCTCCCCAACCAAGAAGTCCCTGAACGATGGGTGCCAAGCAAGACGATGGGAGGCGGATGGAACATCTCGTTTCAGACATTACCGAACCCCCGAGCCACAAGGCGTGTCGTAAAAGACGAATCCTTGTGTGCTGGGAACCAAAATTCGCCGACTCGACTACACTCAGCGACCCAAATGGCCCAGCCGCTGAGAGGTGAGGCCACAGGTTTACTTGGGCCATGACTGGCCTGAGTTGCGTCCAGGGCGGTCCTGTGGTGCACCTTCCAAGATCCAGCTGAGCGGACCGTGTCCTTCGCGGCCCCTTTGTGCAGCACGCTCCCACGAACATGATCCAATCGACCCAAGATCCCGCACCGAAATTCCAAGCCGTCATCCGCTCCAACGTGGAGAAGACCCCCCAGTGGGCAAGCTTGGACCCTGAACTTCGTGAAGGCATTGAGGTGCTTTCACTGGTGCTGCCATTCCGAACCAACAAGTACGTGATGGACGAGTTGATCGACTGGACCAACGTGCCCAATGACCCCATCTTCAACTTGGTCTTCCCCCGCTCGGGAATGCTGGAAGAAGACGAATTCAACGAAGTGCGCGACTTGGTCCGCAACGAAGCCGCCAAGCCAGAAATCGATGCGGCGGTCGAACGCATTCGCAACCGGCTCAACCCGCACCCCGCCGGCCAAATGACCCACAACGTGCCCCATGTCGATGGCGAGCCCATCCCTGGACTGCAGCACAAGTACCGCGAGACCGTTCTCTTCTTCCCCGCGCACGGACAAACCTGCCACGCCTACTGCACCTTCTGCTTCCGCTGGGCCCAGTTCATCGGCGACGAAGACCTCAAGTTCGCCAACAAGGAAGTGGATCAACTGGTTCGGTACTTGCGACAGCACCCGGAAGTCAGCGACGTGCTGTTTACGGGTGGCGACCCAATGGTGATGAAGGCCAAGGTCCTTGAGCGGTACATCCGTCCCATTTTGGAAGACCCAGAATTAGAACACATTCGAACCATCCGCATTGGCACCAAGAGCGTGGCCTACTGGCCGCAGCGCTATGTCAGTGACGCCGACGCCGAAGATGTGCTGCGTCTCTTTGAAGATGTGGTCAAGAGTGGACGCACCCTCGGCATCATGGGCCACTACTCCCACGGCGTGGAACTGAAGACCGACGTCTCGCGTGAAGCCATCCGGCGCATCCGAAACACCGGCGCCAACATCCGCATGCAAAGCCCTGTCATTCGGCATGTCAACGACGACGCTGGCATCTGGAAAGACATGTGGCGCGAAGGGGCCGATCAAGGACTCATTCCGTACTACATGTTTGTGGAACGAGATACGGGGCCAAAGAAGTGGTTTGAGCTCCCATTGGTGGACGTGTGGAACATCTTCCGAGAGGCCTACCGAGATCTCTCGGGGATCTGCCGAACCGTCCGCGGACCATCCATGAGCGCGTTCCCCGGCAAAGTGCATGTCTTGGGCCCAGTGGATCTGGCCGGCGGCAAAGCACTCGCTTTGGAGTACTTGCAGTGCCGGAACCCAGAAATGGTTCGCAGGCCCTTCTTTGCGAAATACAGCGCCACGGCTTCGTGGTTTGACGAACTCGAACCTCTCACCGAGGCCGACGCGAAGTTCTGGCCTGGAAATTGGGATGCGGACTCCCTCTCTGAAGAAGGAATTCCCCTCACAGTTGGTAGTTCTGACGGATAAGGCACCTCCACCCGTAGAATCTAGGGATGCTAAGCCCCGATCAAACTTCGGACACTCCTGCGCCAGCCGGTGATGACACTTTCTCTTTCTCCTTCCTTCAGGATTGGTTGAGTTGGCTTCCCGACACCACCTTCTTGAATGTTGCCTCGTGGCAATGGGTCGGACTCGCTTTGATCATCTTCCTAGGCTTGGTTGGGCAGTTGCTGATCAAAACCGTACTGTGGCGAGTGCTTGGCAAACTGCTTGGGGGTGAAATTGAAATTCAACGAAATCTGATCAGCGCCGTGGGTCTGGCGGTGGCCGGATTTGTCTGGAGCCGACTCTTGCCGTTCTTGTCTTTTGAGGGGACAGTGCTTGAGGTCTTCGAAGGTGGCGCACGCGTCTTTATGGTCCTTGCGGGGACGTTGGCCGGGTTCCGAGGCGTAGACGCTCTGGGCGCATGGGCGACGAAAAAGGCTGGGAATACAGAGGGCAGGCTTGATGACATCCTGGTCCCGCTCGGTCGAAAGACGCTGAAAGTTCTCGTTATCTCCATGGGCGCTGTCAATCTTGCACCCCTTCTCGGTCTGCACATCACTCCATTGCTCGGTGCGCTTGGTGTTGGTGGTATTGGCTTTGCGTTTGCCGCACAAAACACCATCGAAAATCTCTTTGGATCAGTAACCATCGTCTTGGATCGCCCGTTCTCGGTTGGCGACTGGGTGGAGGTAGATGGTGTTGATGGCACCGTCGAAGAGGTTGGGCTTCGATCAACCCAAGTTCGGACCTTTTATGACTCGTTGGTGTCGATCCCCAATGCCAAATTGACCACCGCCATCGTCGACAACTATGGCAGCCGAAAATTCCGACGATTCAAAGCAACGCTCGGTGTTCGGTATGAAACAACTCCCGAACAAATCGAAGCTTTTTGTAGCGGCATTAAAACGCTCGTCGCCGAACGTTCAGACACGCGCAAAGATGTTTGCTACGCGGAGCTGAACGGATTTGGTGATTTCAGCCTGAACATCATGCTGTACATGTTCTTCGAGTGCAAAGATTGGACGGCCGAACTCCGAGGGAGGCACGAATTGATGCTTGACATTATTCGCCTCGCCCACGAACTTGGCGTGGAGTTTGCCTTCCCAACCCAGGTCGTTCACATTGCCGAGCAAGCTCTTCCGATGGAGCGACCCGATAGCTTCAGTTCGGTCAATGGCCAAGAATCTGCACTGCAGCTTGGTGCGGCGAAAGCCAAAGAGATCGGTGGTCGAGGCGCATAGCATCCGGTAGGTTGAGTCCATGATCTTCGCGCTTGGATTGTTGACCCTCTCCCCTGACACAATCGTTGTCTCCCCGTATCTACAAAACGCATCCCCATCCTCCATCGTGGTGGCGTGGGAGACCAAAGGCGGCAGTACCGAATGCATCGTGGAGTACGGGGGCACCGATGCACTCGGCCTGACCCAACGAGGCACCTCACAAACCACGGTCGAAGGTCACTTGGTCCATCACGTCAAACTGGAGGGACTGACCCCCGATCGCCGGGTGTGGTACCGGGTCCGGACAGGAGACACAGTCCACGGCGTTCATGTTTTTCGCACCCCCGCCTTGGCCAAGGATGAAGGACGGCAAAGGTTCGTTGCCTATTCGGATATGCAACTTGACGAGGCCAACCCCCTGAAGCACCAAGAAATGGTCGTGCACGGCATCGTGCCTTGGTCGACCCAACATGCTGGATCTGAGCTTGATACCGCGCTGGATTTCATCTTGATTCCGGGCGACTTGGTCTCTACCGGAGGCAACCATACCCACTGGACACGAGACTTCTTTGGCCAAGGCGCAACGTTGTTCCATTCCGTCCCGTTCTACGCCACCCCCGGGAATCACGAACAAAACCACCCTCTGTACTTCCAATACGTGGATGTGCCTGACAACGGAACCCCAGGATTCGAAGAACACTGGTACTGGACCGACCAAGGCAACTGCCGTGTCATTGGCCTTGACACGAACGATGGATACCGTGTTGAAGATCAACTGACTTGGCTTGATGAGGCTCTGAAATCTGCGGCCCAAGCGGAACACATCGATTTCGTATTCGCCCAATTCCACCACCCCCACCGTTCTGAGTCGTGGACCCCTGGTGAAACGTCATTTTCCACCAAGGTGGTCGAGAAGATGATTGATTTCTCCCGGGATACCGGCAAGCCATCGGTTCACTTTTTTGGACACACCCACTCGTATTCGCGTGGGCAAGACCGTGATCACATGCACGGCATGGTGAACGTGGCCAGTGGCATGGGCAATCCGGACTACTGGTGGGAATACCCCCAAGCGGATTACGAAGAGTTTGAAATCTCTACGCCCGACTGGGGCTTCTGCCATGTCGAGACCACCGCAGGAGCTGACCCCACCATGACGCTACGCCGCCTCAGCCGCGGCAACGAGTTTGTGAAAAAAGACAACGAAGAAACAGATCTCTTCATCTTGAAGCGTTTTCCGGTCGCGCCAGAAACACCAAAAGGTTTGTCTCCCACCGTTGACAGTGGGGCGGTACCGACCAACGGCGCGGTCTTCCAAGGGAGCCCCTTTGCAGATCCTGATGCCCGGGATGGTCGCAACTTTGCCCACGAAAGCCATTGGCAAGTGGCCTTCGACAATCAAACTGAAGACTTTCAGAAGCCAATTCAGGAAGCGTGGCGTCGGTACCGGAACCTGTGGCGCTCACCCGACAAAGAAGCAACGTGGTACAGCGTTGACACCGTCAAAGACGCTGATGTCACACGAACGACTTTCGATCAAGCGCTCCCCCCCAACCAAAAATTGTTCTGGCGGGTGAGATACCGAGACGAGAACCTGGCATGGTCCAAATGGTCCAAGCCAACGCCGTTCTCTACTGGAAGTGCCTCGAAACCTCCAAAGCAGACCCGCGCCAGTTTGGCCCCCGTCTTTGCCCGGTGGGGAGCTTCTCTCTGAAGCTCCCCAGATACGAAATAGAAGGGCCTCGCTGCGCCAAGCAACGACTTGGGGTCGTGGCAGCGTTGTACCTCGCCCAAGGGATTCCTTGGGGATTCGCCACCATCACGCTCGCCGCCCTCTTGGCAGAGCAAGGCGTGGATGCGGGCGCCATCGGAAAATTGCTGGCTGCAGTGGTGTTGCCTTGGAGCTTCAAATTTGTTGGCGGGCCATTGGTGGATGGCATTCGCCTTCCGGGCGGGCGACGCCGACCTTGGATACTCCTTGCCCAAATGGGCATGGTGGCCACACTCATAGGGCTGTCTCAGGTGGGTCTTGCCTCACCTGATCAACTCAGCGCTTGGCTGTTGGCCCACAATGTGTTCGCCGCCTTGCAGGATGTGGCCACCGATGCTTTGGCGGTTGACGTCATGCCTGAGCGTGAACGCGGCCGAGCCAACGGCATCATGTACGGCGCAAAATATGGAGGCACGGCCATCGGGGGCGCGGGGTTGGCCCTGCTCATTCAACACTTTGACTGGTCGGTCGGCACGCTTTTCCAAGCGGTCGTGGTTGGATCGATCAGCGCAGTGCCCTTGCTTCTTCGTGAGCCCGATCACGATCAGTCGACCAAGTCCTCAACAACACACTGGATCATCTCCCTCGGCGAGTTGCTGCACAGTCGTCCATTCTGGTGGACGCTCGCGTTGTGCTTGGTGATTGGCCTCCCCAGCGCACTGTTAACGCCACTCGCCAACACCTTATTCGTCGAGCAATATGGATGGACCGCCACCAGTTGGGCCGTCCTGAATGGTGGACCAGGAGTCACCGCAGGGTTGATGGGAGCCGTGGGTGGTGGCTTCTTGGTCAGTCGGTATGGTCCAGGACGAATTGGCATTCTGGCCGCAAGCGCGCATGCGGGCACGATGTTGATTTTTCCCCTGTGCCCAGAACTGTTCCACAACAAAGACATTGTCAGCCTGACGCTGGTGGTGCAATCTGCCGCCGCAGGGGCAGTGACGGTCGGAAGCTTCACACTCGCCATGCGCGTCGCTCCGCCAGTGCTCGCTGCGTCATGCTTCACCGCGCTGATGGCAATGCAAAACCTCTCCACCACGAGCGGCTACTGGGCTGCGAACCAAATGCCTTCAGAGCCAGGAACCGCTTGGACCATCGTGGCCGTGATTTGGTGTGTGGTTGGCTTGCTTAGTTGGCAGGCGGATCGATCTGCCCAGCGGGGCGAACTTCCGACCCCGTCCGGCCAGTAAGCGTATCCCCGAGGCGAGCTCGCCAATCTTCAGCGACCTCTCGGAGTTCGCGTACTACATCAGGGTGGGCAATCGCGACGTCATGTCGCTCATAGGGGTCAGATTCAAGATCAAACAACGCTTCTTCAATCTTTGCATCCCAGCGATACCGGCCGGGCTTTCCGCCTCCCCCTTGAGGCTGGCCCTGCATGGTGCGGTAGGTATGGGGCAAATGAAGCTTCCATTGTCCTTTTCGCACGGCTTCAAGATGTCCGGTGTGGTAGTAAAACGCTGAAGTGGGTCTGGGAGGGGACGCATCCTTTTCGTCAAGAAGAACCGCCGTGGCATCTCGACCATCGATGGGATGATCGGGCAACGGAGCGTCGATCAATGCCGCAACGGTGGGCAACACATCGATGGTCATCCAGTGCACCCCGCTCACCCTCCCGGCGGGAATCGTGCCGGGCCACCGGGCAATACACGGCACGCGGATCCCGCCCTCAAAGGTGGTGCCTTTGCCTTCCCGAAGACCCGCGGTGGTTCCGGCATGATCTCCATAAGAAAGCCAAGGCCCATTGTCACTGGTGAACACCACCAAAGTGTTCTCATCAATCCCGAGTTCTTTCAACGCATCCAAGATCTGGCCGACGCCGCGATCGATTTCTGCAATGACATCGCCCAAGACACCATCACCACTGAGCCCATCGCCAGATTCAGAGACAAACAATGGAACATGGGGCATCGGGTGCGCCAAATACGCAAAGAAAGGTTTCTCCGCCGCATGGCTCTGACGAATGAAAGCAATGGTCCGATCCGTAAATCCCGTGGTAAATGATCGCTGGTCCGGCTGCACTCGAACCACTTCCTCATTTTCGAAGAAAGGGAGCGGTGGATACGTGCCCTTCTTGGCTTCCGGGTGACTGGGCCACATGTCGTTGGAATATGGAATGCCCGAAAACTCATCAAAGCCATGGCGGGTGGGTAAAAATGGGGGCAGGTGTCCCAAGTGCCACTTGCCGTGAATGGCCGTGGCGTAGCCACGTGACTTGCACAGTTCAGCCAGCGTGGTCTCTGAGGCAGAAAGCCCATGCTTGGCATGAGGGCCAAGGGCCCCGTGGATTGACAGTCGGTTGGCGTAACACCCGGTCAACAACGAAGCTCGGGAAGCAGAACACACGGGTTGCGACACGCAAAAGTCGGTGAAGCGAACCCCCTCGGCGGCCATGGCGTCAAGGTGCGGCGTCCGCCATCGCTGTTCTCCCTGGCACGAGAGGTCCCCGTAGCCCAGATCATCACAAAAGATGATGACCACATTGGGTGGCGAAGCAATCAACAACGACAACGCAAGAGAAAGCATGGCCTAGAGCATAAAAAAACCGCCGCGTCTAGGAGACGCGGCGGCGAGCCAATGACAGGTGGAAGTCACCCGCCAAAAAGTCCTTTTTCAAACTGCTTGGTGAAGACAATCTGGTCTTCCCAAACACTCGCGCCGTCCCGCACGCTCAGAAGTCGCAAGTTGACCGCGTAGTCGTATTGCGTACGGCGACGTTCCCGGGATTCAATTGAAACAATTTCACCGAACAAGACCCACTCCGGCTTCTTGGCTTGGCCGAGGTCATCCACGCTGCTTTCGTTCGAGAACTCAGGGTCGTTCCGCGTGTCGTCTTTGATTTGAGCCAAGACGGTGTCAACATCATCGCTTCCCCCGGCACCGAGCATCGAAACACGAACCAACCCGGTGTTCACCAAAGATTTCCGAATCTCGTTGTACATCACGTCCCGCGCATCGCTGAACTCACGACGCGGGGTCTTGTTCACAAAGTTCCCCAGCGTCAAGATGATGGGTTGGTCGTTGTTTTGCCCCACCAACCGATTCACTGATGGCGACATGGAGTCTCGAAGTTGATTGGCAAATGAAGTCCACTCGGCAGCTTGCAAGGTTTTGGCTTCGTTCATGGAAACCAGCCGATCCCCAGTTCGGGTGGTCGAGCATGCATTGAGCAAAGCAAAGCAACTGACGAGAAGCAAACAGTGCATTTTGAAATTCATAAGTCATTTCCCTTTTTGGTCTTGATTCATTGGCTCAGTCCGGGCCCCGAAGAGCCCTGATGGAGACGTTTGCACCTCGGTCGGTATTCCCGAACGGGTACGAATTCTCACAAAATTTGGCCCCGGGGGCAGATTCACTTGCCGAACCCCCTCTGGAAGTTCCAGTTCGATGGTGCCTTCGCTCGACTTCTTCACCAATCCAACCCGAATCACCGAAGGTCGGGTGTCCCACGACCTGACATCGGCGTCGACAAGCACGGTTCGAAGCAAAGATGCGCTCAGGCGAGTCAAACTCCGTGAGACGGTGTCTTCATCACGCACCTGACGCAGCGCCCCGCGAGTGGCCAATTCTTGACTTAACAGGCGTGTCGCGGTACGAATCAACCTCGCGGGTGCTCTCTCGAACTCCTCAGCCAAGTACAACTCATCCACATTGGTGAGGATTTGAAAGGGCTCCCCAGAACCGCTGGCAATGGGGCCGGCAGTCTGTTCGGTACGAAGTTGGGGAATAGGCAAGGCCACCCGTGCCACTCCGGTCTCCCAGGTGTGCACGTTGAAGCGAAGCGGACGCAGTGTGGGGCACAAGCCATCTTCTTGAATCACCAAGACCGATTGCGCACACGCTTCCTGAGACATGCCCAACAGGCGGCTGGCCACGTCATGCTCTGGGGCCAGAGCGGCGGCCTCATGCAAGAGTGCCCGACCGGCAGAATCTCCGAGCTGAAGTCGAGTCCAACCTGCAAGTAAAGATGCGACGGCACAACGAGAATCTTCAGCAGCGCTCTCGTATACCGCGACCGCCTGTCGATACGCGGGTTCGCGGTCAATGTTGTCAACAATGTCCTCTGTACGTTCCCGCTTGCCTTGTGCGATGGTGGGCGCTGGCATCCCCCGATGTTCTTCAAGCATGGACTGCGCTTGGGCAATGCGAATACTGGAGACCCGCGCCTGGTCAGCGTTCCCTCGGAGCAGGTCGATCATCAGCGCGACATATTCGTACATCACGCGTTCACCCAAACTCGGCACCCACTCGCGAAGTCGCTCATCGATCAACGCCGAGCCCAAATCTTCACCAATTTCGGCACCCGAAAGAACGGCCCGTTCATCGATAACCTCATCGCGTGCTTCGACCCACGACACTGCAGCCGCAGCACGGTCAAACCGATTGGCATCAAGAGCCACTGTGACTTCCTGCAGCGTCGCCCAGTGTTGATTTTTTTCGATCGACTTCGCTTCAGAAAGCACATCAAGGGCTCTGTGACCCAGCCCCCGCGCATAGAAGGTTGTGGCATCCATCGCTGTATTGGTCGTGTTGCATCCGGCCAGGCTGAGCCCCAGAGCCGTCAACATCAAGATGGCGAAGCGCTGTTCCAGGTGTGCCACTCCATTCATTGGCCCAATGAGATACGAATCGGCCGCTTCTCGTATTCCACAAATCTCTGCTTTTTATGAATTTTCGGGCGGTCTTGAAAGTTCAACGGCTTCCCCTCGCTCAAAGAAAAGCAGGACGCAGTGCACCTTCGACTTGGGCAAGCCCCACCGCTGCTGCACCACTTTGGCGTAGGCCTCGAGCTGAGGCGCGTAATGCTGGATCCTGTGTTCGAAGCCTGCTGCGTCCAAAGTTGTAGCACCACTCTTGTGATCCATCACCCAGGCTTCAACCACGCTGTCGCCTTCTCGGCGTAACACCAGGCGGTCCAGCCGGCCTCGAATCACCCGACCCTGTTCATCACGGGTCAAGACGGGGAACTCGTTTCGGACTTCAAGATCATCCTTGGTTGAACCATGGGCTTGAGGGACAAACCATTGTTGAATCTGTTCCAATTGCATGGCTTCAGAGAATGCTTCGTTGGCTTGGGCCCATGCCGCATCAGGAATGGCTCGACCGAGGTCTCGTTCAACGGTTTGACGGGCATGGTTGAGTTGATCTTGGTCCGGCTCGGGCGCATCAACCCAGTGCAACTGTCGGAAGCGCTCGTGCAATACCGTGCCGCGGTCCAAAATTTCGACAGGTCTGGGCTCGAGAAGGGCCGACCAGTCGGAGGAGTCGTCTTGCTGACTTGCCGAAGCACCACTGAAGAGTCCACGTCGAGCTGCACGCTCCAACTGGGGCCTAGGCTTCGCACCCACCGCTGATGCTGAAATTTGCGTCTTCAACTGACTGAGTGTGGACGCCTTGTCTTCTGGAGCATCAGCCGTACGAATGGAGAATTCCCCTTGATCTCCAAGAGCCCACACCACGCCTTGGGCTTCGGATTCTTCAGACCAAAGACCACCCAACGGTTCGTAAGCACGTGACAACAATCCACCGAGGTTTTTTTGCTCGACTGGCGGCGTCTTGCCACATGGGCCAAAAATACAATGCACCGCGGAGACCGCACGCGTCAGTGCCACATAGGCCTCAGACATGCAGTCGATGCAATCTCGCACTCGGTTTTCTGCGGCCGCAACATGAATTGCGGGGAACCATCGCTGTCGGATGTCTTTGTTGACTCCAGGGACAACCACCTGCGGACCCTCGGCAACACTTGGGGTGTACCCAACAAAGGTGTCCATGCGGTCTGACTCTTGCAACGGGAGTTGATCGGCGCCCATCAAAATGACCTCCTCGAATCCAAGGCCCTTGGCACCGTGAATGGTCATCAAGCGGACCCGAGCCGAAGAGGATTTTGATAATCGCTGTCGGGTAACCGCCTCAACAAACTGCAACGGACGAGGAAGAGCCAGATCCTTGAAAACACGGGCGAGCTGCACCAAATCGCACAAGCGCGACCGATCGACCGAAGAGAGGTCGGGATTTTCTGCAAGCAAAGCACGCCGGAGATCCGCCACCAATCCGTCGGCACCACGCTGAACCAACAGAACGCGGACGGCCGAAGCAATCGAACGTCTTATGTTCGCGCGATCTTGCGGCGGGAGAAGTTCTGGGTCTTTGATATCGAGGTGCGGCAACACCGATCGGATAGCCTCAGGGAAGGAGCCGCGCGTGATCAGATAGTGGGCAAGGCTATCGCCGGAATAATCAGCCAACCGAAAGAGGGCCAGAATCTGTTGCACATACAGGGCATCAAGCAGTGACGATCGGCCCTCCATACTGGCCGAGATACCGTGCTCCTTACACAACAAGTACACCTCGGCCAGCTCGGCATTGGTGCTGGCCAGAACCCCGATTTCAACATCAGGGCGTTTTGCCCGACGGTCGAGGATGCGTTCCACCACACACTGTGCTTGATCAAGCTTTCGGTCTCCCGTGTCCTCATGAGCAATCGAAACCGTCACCAAACCCGGTTTGTCGGCGTGAGCAGATTCATGGTCTTGCTCCCACCCGGCCATCCAACGTTCCGCCGCCCGTGGCACAACCGCTGATGCGGCATTCTCCGGCCATGGGGTTCCAGAAAAAGCCTCAGGAAGTTCGTCGACCACTGGCTTGGTGTCGATCACGCCGGCATGTTCCTGCAACACTCGGAACGTCTTGTTCACAAAGTCCATCAATACCGGAGCTGAGCGATAACTCGTGGCCAATGATTCACGCTGCAGTTGTGGGAAAGAACGAGCTACCTCATGAATCAATTCAGGCGCACCACCTCGCCAACCGTAGATCGATTGCTTCGGGTCGCCAACCAAAAAGAAGTTTCGATGCTCATCCTCTGACTCCTGAAGAATCTCAGACATAAATCGAAAGAGGAGTCGATATTGAACAAGAGAGGTGTCTTGAAACTCATCAAGGGCAAGATCGTTGATCTGGCAATCGAGACGGTACTGCAGCCAGTCCCACGATCGACCATGCACCTCTTCCAGGGTGACCAGTCGGTGAACGAGATCCGAGAAGGTGTAGACCCCACGTTCTTCTTGGACATCCCAACAAGCTTCGTCCAAGTCTTTGAGAAAAGAAGCAATCAACAGCAGGCGTTCACGCTGGTCGAACTCGATCGTCGCCAAAGCGTGATCTTTGGCCACGGTCAATGCTTCAACCCACTCTGGTGGCGCCACTCTTCGGGAGAACTTTCGATCCGGAATCGGCACATCTGGGTCAGTCAAATTTTGCACGATGGTTTGGGTCAAGAACGTTGACCAGTCACCCCCGGCAAACAATGCTATTGATTTTGCCTTGGCCTTCTTCCAAGTTCCGTCCTCGGTTGTCTGATCACTCTTGAAAGGGACCTTCAGTCCCTCGAGCGTTGCGGTCAGCGCGGACAGACCTTGCTCATCAATCGGCTCCCCCACATGGGTGGTGTATGTGCCACCAGACACCCATGCCTTTGGGCCAAGTCCCAACTGCACCATGCGATATTCAGACAAGATGCTGCTGTCGTTTTGATTCGGGCTGCCCAAAAGAACGCGCTCAAGCTGGCTGAGCACGCTTGACTTGGGCATCCCGTCCTGAACCAATTTCTTCATCAGTTGAGGGTCGGTGTGCTCGAGCACCCGGCTGAGCGCCTCCAGCCTGGCCTCTGCCACTTCTCCCGGCTCTCCGATCCGCCATCCTTCGGGAAAGCCAATATCGCTTCCAAAGGCCCGGACCAGTCGATTGACAAAGCCATCAATGGTCGTGACCTGAAGTCGAGAAATGTTTTGGGCAATGTCTCGAATGACGCAGTCAAGATCGTCTTTGTCCGGAGACCCCAGTGCGGCGAATTCCGCTGAGTCCGGGTGCTCTCGCGCCGTGACCAACCGGCTGACGATCGCCTCGAGAATTTCTCGCGCTGCTTTTCTTGTGAATGTCAAGGCGAGTATTCGATCAGAACCAACCCGACCGGTCCGAGACAAATTCTCCAGGCACCACCGAGCGAACTCGGACGAAAGAGACCATGTCTTGCCGCTTCCAGCGTTGGCGATGATCATTTTCCGTGTGGGAGGCCGGATGGCTTTCGGGGGAAGGTCCATCATCCAAGCTCCTCGTCTTCGAACTCAAGGCCACGCAGACCTTCGCCCCACAGCACACCAAATCGGTCACGGTCGTAAGAACCTTGATCTTCCAATTCTGAAGCGCACAGTGGGATGGAGTCCAACTGCCCGAGACGCTGCAGAATGTCATCAGCACAATCATTGGCCGAGTCATAATCCGCAGCCCCCCACTGCAGGAGGTCCACTTTCGTCTTTTTCAAGTGCTGCGGGAGCAAAATGAATCCCACCTCGACATCTCCGGTCCCATCTTCAAGAAGCCTCTGCCGGTACAACGGGAGCTGCAGATCCAACCATTGAATCTCTCCCTCCTTGCTCACAATGCGGTGTGTCTTCTCGGCAGTCTTGGTCCCATCATTGCCCGTCTTGTAATCGAACGCTCGGCGTTGACCGTCGCGATGGCGATCTACCCGGTCAATTTTCCCGGTCACAAGAATCTCTGGCGCGACGTTTCGAATAAGTGGAGCAATGGTTGGACGGACATCAGATTCGGTCGATGGACGGTCGGTGAAATGCAATTCAACCTGCTCCACGTGCCAACCCTGAAGGGCGAGTTCTTGTTGATGCACCGACAGTGCCTTCAACCGAGACTGGGCGATATGAATTTGCAGTTGCAGGGCTGGCGGCCGCTTCTTACCAAACATCTCATTCGCATAAGCTTGAAGATGGGACTCAAACCCGGCGTAGATTTGAGTGGCACAGGTGGTCGGCCCTGTCGAAATTTCCTCTAAACCCCAACGCTCCAGAGCTCCATGGATCAGGTTTCCAAAAGCCATGGCATCAAGTTCTGCACGCCACGGCGTAACGGTTTGATCGAGGCGCAGCTTCTTCAATATGAACCGAAGGGGGGAGTCCAGCCACACCCGAAATTCCGTCACCGAAACCCGATTCACTTCGGGCAATGCAACCGGGACCATGGGGAAATCCATGTTCTGAGGCTCGTCTTTTGCGGACGGTGGGTCGGATGCCACCCGCATGGAATCGACCAGCTCTCCACACAACAATCTTGGAAGACGTTCAACCGTCTCTGGCAAGTCCGGGAGCAGCAGCCGGCTAGGCAACAGCCGGTCACCCTGAGGGGACTCTCGGGCCACCACATAATGAACTTCACTCGAAGATGATCTTGAGGCCTCGAGCAGCCACAACAACCATGCATCACGGGCGGTCCGACTTCGCTGCCCAGCCAACCCACATTCATCCTTCAACGAGTCTGGAAGCAATGGCTCTGGAGCCGGCATCTGGGGGATCATGGATTCATTCATTCCCACCACAATTCGAAGTGGTGCGGGATCGAAGGCCGACTCCATCCACCCGACGATTTCAACATCGCTGTCCTCTGGATCAGGGGTGAGGGACTCACTGCTGAGCGACCGGAGCATCATCCGGAGCAAAGTGGCGGCGTCAACCTCTTGGATCAAATGCGGTGGGGCCGAACGAAAATCTTCCAGACAACGCTGGATGGAAGCAGCAACCTCTTTGTTCTCCCCACGTGCTCGTTCAGGCAGATTTTGGTCGAGGAGCTGGCACGTCAGTTCCGCAACCGCATCCGCGGCAACGGCTCCCGAGGCATCACGGAGTGGTTGAAGAATTTGGAAGATCCGAGACCGAAGATCCGAGACCGATCGAGGCGTGTCGACTCGCCCCCCCATCTTTTCATCGTCCAAATGAATCCCCACGCACAATCGGCGGCTTTGATCAACTTCTTCAAGCACACGTTCTTCAACTTGAACAAAACTGGCAAACCCTGGCAAGCGAAGGGCACTTTCAACCTCAGACCATCCTCCGCCAAGGATTCCCAAAATCGCGTGCAGCAATCTTCCCAATGCCCCATCGAGCAACAACCCAGCGTTCGAAACCCGGGCCGGGACCCCCAGTTCAGGGAGGACCGATTGCAAACTGGCCTCTAAGCTCGCATCGGGGCACACAATCGTGATGTCACTGGTGCGCTGGACACCAGATGCTTGGACAATTCCCGCAAGCAATGACCCAACATCCTGTGGCCCATCCGCGACGTGAATATGGGTATCGGACAAGCCCATTTTCGGATCTGACCAGGCTGCCATGCAGGCCCCTCGCAACGGATCGACCTCCCCCGGCAGATCCCCTTCGGGAACAACACGCTCAATGCTGATACCCAATTGATCCAGTGCTTCAAGAAGCGCAACACGTAATGGTGTTGATTCGCCATCAATCAAAATCACGCGCTGGTGTGGACCGCATGAAACATTTCCCTCAAGGACGGACTGAACGCGATGAGCGTATGGACACTGCAAGCCAAGCTCAACCAGCTTCTGCGATCGGGCCTTCTGCCACTTCACAAGGACTTCCCACCGGCCGCGCTCTTCACCGCCGGCAACACCTTCGGGAATGTTTTTCAAGATGGATGAAAAATCCAATTGTGCTTCGCATGCGTCAGCGTGCAACTGGCCGATTCGACGGAGCAACGCCTCTCGTCCGTTTTCGGTGATCTTGTCACCTTCAACAGATTCCCTCTCGGAGGGCGCCAAACCCAACCAAACTTGCCGGTCAATCAGTTCTAAAGCGACCTTTGAGGCCGGACAACCGGTAGGGAGCACGAAGCGGTCAATCATTCTTCCTGGAGTGCTGATTTCCGGGGGAACGACCAAAACCCCTTGCTGCTCGGCGGCGTCGAGCAAAAAGTGCTCAAAGAGTCGGCGTGCACGCTTTGTGGGCAGCACCACCAACGTTGACTCCAGATCCACTTCCCCCTGGACAGCATCCTGTTCAGTGATCAAATATTCAGCCAAACCCTTCAGGATCGGGTGTGACTCGATGGTGATCAGACGACTCGGCATGAGTGTGCGTTATACGACTGCTTGAGTGAAGCGTCGAACGAGATGTTCAAAAATTCGCACGCGATCTGACAGTATGTGTCAACAGGGTCCGAAGTTGGACAGAACTTCAAGCAAATCGGCAAAATCAACCGTGCCCTCCCCCGTCAGATCTTCGGGACATGCATCGCAGGCCCCCCACTTGGAGAGCACCAAGACGACATCCGCAAAGCCCACATTGCCGTCGCCGTCCAAGTCGGTTGGGCAAGGCACCGGCACACTGTTCGGGTCACGAGGATCACTGCCCGCCAACCATTCGTCATGGTTCAGGACGCCATCGCCATCCCGGTCCATCACCAAGCGCACGGCGTGGCCGGCCGGTGCGAGGGTCACCACCACTGTGGTGCCCTCCGGCCGGTTCAGAAGCTCTGGAACAGTCATGGTCTGCCCCGCGCCATCAAGCAAAACAGTTTCGCCGGAAAGAACCGCGCCACGGGCCCGGCCATTGATTTCAATGCTGGCCATCAACTCCACCCGCTCCGAGTTCGCTGCCGCAACCGTGAAGGCGTTTAACATGTCCAAGGCTTCTGGCGGAGCAACGCCCGACCAAGCCACTTGACGACCAACCCCGGCATGGGTGTCCAAACCAGGATCCACCACGTTGTCGAACGGGTTGTCCGCGTCCCACCCTGGGAATTCTGATCCCGAAAAGGCAAACATCATGGCCAGCACATCGGAAAGGCGTTGCGCGGTGCCGAGGTCAAACAGTGGTTCAGCAAAGAACCGAACCAAAGTGTCCACCGATCCATCATGGAGATAACCAAATCCGGAGGTGTTTTCCAAGGTCTCCAAATCAAAGCCGGTCTTCTTGTACATGTTGCGCAGCTGCGGCACTTTGAAGTGCCGTTGCGTGGAACCATCCACGCTCACCACCGCATGATGGCGTTCTTGGTTGGGGCCTAAAGGAATGGGGTCAACGCCGGGAGGCGAAATGCGAATGATTCGGTCGGGCCCCATGCCCGTAGGCAACGCATGGCACGTCACGCAACTGAACGGATCATCGGTGATTTCGGAGTTGTAAATGTCCAGACCCCGCAAGGCATTCCCATTGGGCATCGGTGATCCCGCTGATGCGTAACGCCCGGTCGCCGGGAAAGGAATCTCCAAATCCGTAGGCAAGGTGTTGTCAACGTTTCGATACGGATTGGGAGGGAAGCGAACTGTGGACAAGAACGTTCGCATTTCTCCCATATCGATCGGATTCAACGGCTCGTCCCCACCAAGCAGCTCATGGAACGCGCCATCGAAGGCTTCAATGGACAAGCGGTCACCCCGCCAGTGCAAAGGCTCTTTGCCAATCAGATCCTGCATGGTCTGTGTTGTCATTGGCCCTTTCATGGGGTGAAAATCTGGACAGTCCGGCCCAAACTGATCCACCCCCATGTTGCAGTTGACTTCAATGGGCTGCATCGAGCCTCCCGGGTTGCCGAGGTCCCAGGCCAAACGATCCATACGAGAATCAATATGACATGTGGCACAAGAGACTTCACCCCGCGCCGAATGGAGATGGGTGTCATACATGTGAGCACGACCCTGTTGCACTTCGTCCGGAACCGGATCAAAAAGCGAAACAACCACAGCAACCTCCCGCGTGGACCGATCCACCACGGCCAGTGACCCTTCAAAATGATTGTGCACGTAGGCAACTTCATCGGTCAACGCCAGCCCGGTTGATCCAAACCCCACAGGGATGGGATCTCCCATTCTTTGCCCAGATGGATCCACCACCAACACATTGTTGGAGCCTTTGGACGCAATCCACGCTTCTTCGCCATCCGATGAGAAAACAATCGACCGTGGATCGCCAACGGACTTGGCCCGCTCGGCCGGAGGGAGCGAATGGACGCCTTCAGTATGGGGGTTCAAATTGACGACCGTCTCTTCGGTGCCCCAGCGCGCCAGACGGACTTCGGCAAAGACGCCTTCAAGAACAGGCTCAAAGCGAATTTCATTGAAGGACTCGATGCCAATGGCAACCGGATCTCCGGAGTTGGGATGCACGGCAACCCCCGTAACCAGGGAGAGCGCTCCACCAACGTAGGAAACCGAGTTCTTGTTCAAGGTGTCGACAATGGCAAGATCGTGGTCCAGAAGATCCCAACCAGTTGGCCGGCCGCTTCGGAATGCCTGAGAACCGCTGACAAATTCTGACCAATCGGTCCCATTGTCATCAACCCAACTGCCGTCGGGGAGTCCTCGAACAATCAATCCAACTTTTGGAGGGGTCGGCTGGCCGGCCGGTCGAGAAGGCATGAAACCATCCCCAGCATTGGGGGGAGGATTCTGACCCCCGTACGGCGTGGCCGGGTCAGACACGACGTTTGGAGGAGAACTCCCATTGAAGTCTCCGCCACCCGCAAGAACGGTGGTCCGATTCCCAGAACATAGAAAAGCGGCGTAAACAAACTGCCCACTGGGATCAACCGCCAACGCCTTCGGCTCCTCACCGAGCAGATCAATTCGTCCCGGATCGGCATTAAGGTTGTTGGGATCAAACACCAGCAAACATTCATCGGTGGTGCATGAAACGTATGCCCGCTCTGGACTTCCCGCGAAAACAACATCACCAGGTTCATCCAACACCGACAAGACAGCCGTCGTGACCCGGCGATCAAGATCGATGACGGACACCGAATCAGACACATGGTTCACCACCCAGGCTTCCCGAGTGCCCGGACGAACCCGGACAGAAACCGGATCCAGACCAACTGGGACGGCATCAAGCCAGACGGGCGGAGTGGCCGCTGAGAAGATCTCCAAAGTCGCTTGGGCGACGTTGCACACCAAGACCTCGCCCGCATCCGTGACCGCGACCGAGTGAACCGGAGCCGATTCCCAATTGGGGAATGGATCGGTAGCAAGAAGGACCGAAAGGAGAACTGACATGGCTCCTAATGTACGTCAGTTCTGGACGGAAAATCCCCTCATTTTTTACTTGGAAGTTGGGGAACAAGCCAAGAAATAAAGCTTGGACGACTTCGCGAAGACACCAAAACACGACCCCGCCCGCTGAACCGCATCACCACACCTTCACCACTCTTCATCGAGCCGCCAAGCTTGGAAAGAATTCCGCCAGATTTTTTCGTGGAGATCGAAGGGGTGTATTCCAGAGTGTCTTGCCACGCGACCACGTGTCCATTATCCACAATCAATTCGTCTTGACCATTCAATTCGACTTCAGTGATGGCACCAAAGGCCGACACCGCCAATGAGCCAGTCCCGGTCGCTTTGAGGATGAACAGGCCGCCCGTTCCCCCCAGCAACGCACCACTCAATTTTTGGCGCTTCGTCTCCAAAGTAATTTCGTCATCACAAGCCAAGAAGCCTCCGTCGCCCACAAACCAGCAATCGTTGGTCAAGTCGATTACCCGAACCTCACCCGGCACAGATGGAGCCAAGCGAACGGTGCCGTCCCCCAGCTCTGCAGAAATCTCTTGCATAAAGAAAGACTCCCCCGCAAGCGCTTTCCGCATTAAGCCGCTCAGCATCCCGCCTCGAGCTTTGCCTTTCAGTTCAAGTGTCGAACTCATGCTGGCCATTGCGCCTGATTCCGCATGAATCATGTCACCTTGAGTGAGGTCAACGCGGAGGAATGGATCAGTGGAACCTTCGAGGATAAATCTTGCCATAAAAAGAAGGCTATCGACTTTCTCTGCGAAGTTTGGTGGATGCGATTGAGCATTTTTGCCACGTTTGGTGAGGGCACGCACCACGCCCTGCAGCCCCGCATCTCCACAGACTGCTTTGCCCCGTTACGGCCCTCGTGCATATGCCCAGCAGCAGCCGTATCTACTCCCCCAAAAGCCGCCAATATCAGGGGCGCGAAGGGGATTTTCGAGATCTGTTGATCATTCTTGGGGGCTTATGCCCTGAAACATTGGTGTTCTCCCACCGCCGCGACCCAGAAATCCGGGCCGCGGGCAGTTTCATTCCTAATCTGTACACCATGATTGGATCCATCCTCCTTGCCTTCTTGGCGCTCCACGATCAACACGATGTGGGGTCGTTGCCTCCCATGCCCGAGGGGCCTTACCTTCGACCAGAGAAGTTTGGAGAGCCCGATCTCTTCCGACAACTCGAGTACGACCTGCCCACGGCCAACACCTACCGCACTGCCAGTGGAGCTCCAGGACATTTGTATTGGCAAAACCGCGCCGATCACGTCATTCATGTCAAGCTCGATCCGGCCGTGCACGGTGTAGATGGCACGGAAGTGATCACGTACCACAATGAAAGTCCAGACGCACTGCGGTACCTGTGGATGCAGTTGGATCAAAATCGACACGCCCCCGACTCTCGCGCGAACCTCTCACGTCGAGGACCCGATCTGGATCAACCCCAATCAATCGGCTGGCTTGAGAGTTTTGCTGAAACCCTTGCTCACCCGGGAGGCACCACAATCCATCACGTCCAAGATGGCGAAGGCCAAGATCTTCCGTTCACCATCGTGGGATCCATGATGCGCATTGATCTTCCCGAAGCATTGACCAGTGGCAAGACGTTCACGTTCGAGGTGCAATGGTCCCACCGAATTACGCCTGATGCGATCCGCTCTCGAAGCGGGTATGAAATTCTGGATGATGGGACGGGACTCTACGAGCTGGCCCAATGGTTCCCAAGGATGTGCGCCTACACCGACACCCGCGGATGGCAACACAAAGATTTCATGGGCCGAGGGGAATTCACCTTGGAATTTGGCAACTATGAGTTGCATATCACCGTGCCTAAAAATCACGTGGTGGCGGCATCTGGGGTGCTGCAAAATCCTGAAGACGTTTTGACCAGCGCACAACAAGATCGTCTGGAGGCCTCACGAACCTCAACGGAACCCATCATGGTGGTGACCGAAGAGGAGGCCGCCGCCAATCGCGCCGCCGACCCAGAGGGTGAACACACCTGGGTGTACCTCGCCGAAAATGTTCGTGACGTGGCCTGGGCCAGCAGCCCCGCATTTTTGATGGATTCGTGGGGGGTGATCGTGCCTGGAACCATGCGGACCGTCATGTGCCAAAGTTATTTTCCTGAAGAAGGCGAACCCATCTGGAGTCGGTGGTCGACGCAAGCCATCGCGCACACCATTGAGGTGTATTCCCGGTACTACCCCTACCCCTATCCCACCTCGTTGAGTGTGAACGGGCCGGTGGGCGGGATGGAGTACCCCATGATTACCTTCAACGGCCCTCGGCCAGAAGATGACGACACGTACCCAGAGCGAACCAAATATCGACTGATCGGGGTGGTGATCCATGAGGTCGGACACAACTGGTTCCCGATGATCATCAACTCGGATGAACGGCAATGGACTTGGATGGACGAGGGTCTGAATACTTTTGTTCAATCAATCGCCGAGGCTGAATGGTCACGAACCTACCCACCACGGCGCGGAGACCCTGAAAACATTGTGCCGTTTATGACCAGTGAAAAACAAGTTCCGATCATGACGAACTCCGAATCCATCCGTCAGTTTGGGAACAATGCTTACGCCAAACCCTGTGCGGCTCTGAACGTGCTACGTGAATCAGTCCTCGGACGCGAACTTTTTGACTTTGCGTTTCAAGAATACTGCCACCGTTGGGCGTTCCGACGCCCGGAGCCAGCTGACTTGTTTCGAAGTTTGGAAGATGCTTCGGGAGTGGACCTTGATTGGTTCTGGCGTGGATGGTTCATGACCACCGATCACGTTGACATCGCCATCGAAAATGTACGACTCTTCGAACTTGCCAATGCGGTGGGGGACCAAATGGCCGAAGCCCGCCGTCTTGACGCAGAACGCGGCAACTCGGCGGCCCAGCGACGGAACGATGAACTGGATATCCCCCGCCGCGTGGATCAACACCCCATGATCGTTGACTTCTATGAGGGCCGGGACCGGTTCATGGTGACACCAGAAGATGAACGGGCATGGGCCAGCATGCTCGAACGGATGGACGAGAAGCAGCGAGCCATCTTTTCTCAGGATTGGATTTTCCATGAGATCACACTGCGGAACGTTGGTGGAATACCCATGCCCGTCCCCTTGCAACTGACATATGACGACGGCACGACAGAACTGCTGCCCCTGCCGGTAGAAATTTGGGCCAGCAACGAGCCGGTCATTACCAAAGTCATCGCCAGCCCCGCGCCAATCCAACAAATTCGCTTCGATCCCACCCGGGACCTGGCGGATGCCGACCGCGCCAATGATGTCTTCCCCCGAGAAATCGATTCCGGATTGGTGACCATCACCGTGCCCTACGACCAACGCAATCCAATGCAGGCGGACCGAGATGAACGAGGCCGCCGAGACAGTTTGGCTGGTGTGGAGGCCATCACGAAGGCTCTGCTCGAGACCTGGGTTCCGGAAGAAGGGGCGGCCCCCAGCGACGATGCCGCGTCATTACTTAACCAAGAAGCCATCACCAGTGCCCTGGATGCCTTCGGGCAGCCATTCACGGTGGAACTCTCTGGCGAAGCTTGGTCTGAAGACTCAGAAGCGCCAATGGCTTATGTGACATCTGTTGGATTTGACGGCAAGCCCAGAACCGACGACGACTTGGCCTGGCGCATCGAAGTGGATGGCACCATCACCCCCGTCAACGCCAAGGAGTAACTCCAACTGAAGACGCTTTACTGAAGTGGTTCAGCCATCCGTCGTTCAAGCCGCTGGAACCGTTCACGGAGCTCCGTCCCCTCAAAACCTCGCAGTGGAGGAAGTTCAAGGGTCATAAGGGCCCCAAACGCTTCAGATCCGCGGCGAATCAAATCGGCGGTTTCCAAAGAAAGGTCTACCGTTCGCCATGTGTTGGTTGCCAACCGGAGATCCTTTTCCACTTCGAGGTTGCCCCGCTCGACACCCTCGGCTTGAATTCTGAGGTACTCGATGTATCGAACCGCGGCGGTCTGCGTCAATTCCAGCTGATCAACATTCCGTTGAAAAGCCTCGGCGCGATCGGGGTCAGCGCTTTTGCCTGCCAATGCTTCTTGACGTTGAGATTCTGCGTCACTCAGAATTGTGTCAAGCTTTGGGATGGCCACTTCCCGAACCCACCGAACATAATCGTCTTGGGCAACGTCAACCAAACGAACCAACAACACGTAGAGGCCGTAATACTTCCGAGTCAGTTCGGGCGCTTCTCCGCTCTCGTCCGCAAGACGGTGCAACTGCTCGGTCACCAGTCGAACGTTGGCGATGGTGATGGCCAAGTCACTGAATCGCTCACCGGCCAACGTCCCCAGCAACGATCGGGCCGCCTGGTCCTCAATTTTCAAACCCGTTTTGGAGAGCGCCTCAATGAATTGCTCTTCCACTTCAACCAGAGCCACACGCAGATCTTCTTGTTTGGCTTGGCTGTCCAAAATCATCTGGTCGTACTCTTCTCGGCTGGTCGTAATCAAGTCTTCAGCGGTTCCAAGTGACTCCTGCGCAGGGGCGGTATCGCGCTTGCGGCGCATCTCATCCTGATCAAAGTCCGCTTCCCGAATAGCCTTTTGAATTGCCTTGGCTTCCGCACGGAGATCGCCTGCCCCTTCACCAGCCAGCACCATGGTGACGGCACGGAGCAAGTCTTCGATCGCTTCATTGTTGGAAACCTTCGTCTCCTTGACCCCAATCAAATCCCACCACGGGCTCTTCTCGGGAAGTCCTTCGTGGGATTCGAATTTTCCCAGCGCTTTCCCAAGGTCACGCTCAACACGATTGAACAATTCTTGCCCAGCCGCAATGGGATCTTCGACCTCAATGGCAGCCTGAACCACCGACAACAGAATCATCGAGATCATGGAGTGCTGCCTCCATCGGCACCAGATGCGGGGCTGGCCTTAGGCACTTCTGGTTTTGGCAGTGGGTTGAGCCGGATCGCCTCAAAGACTTGATCTTCGGTCAGCAACGCAACACAACCCAGAATGGCATCACGCTCTCGCTTGGAGTCACGTTGGTCCTGTGCCGTCAGCAATGGGACCAGCTGCTGCATCAAACGTTGTTGCTGATTCTGAGTCAGATCCAAGCCTTGCAATGCTTTGGCAAACCTAGGGATGGTGGGCACACGCCGCAACAGTGATTCACGAAGCCGAACCGATCTGGTGGCCATCGTGGTCCGAATTTTGAGGGCGTGAGATGGCAGATCCACCCCGGCATCAGCGGCCACCTCTTCTTCCAAAACCACCCGGTACTTCCGAACCGCATCCAGTGCGATTTTGACTTGTTCAGGACTCAATTGATCCTGCAGCTCGTACACCAATGAACTTCTCTTGGCCACAGGGCCCCAGCCATCAATGGCTTGCGCCAATGAAACGCCTTCCCCCTTGCTGGCTTTCAACACCATCTCTTTCAGACGATCCAAATGGTCATCAACGTAAAAATCGAACTCTCGATCCCGGATGAAGATCAAGCTTCGAACATGCTGACGCACCGATGGAGAGAGGTTGAGTCTTTGCACTGCGACATGTGACGGCTCGGGCCAACGCAGCAGCCGCCCGTTCTCAGAGCGCTGCACCAAATCAACTGGGGGGTTGGCGACCAGCGCCGGTGGAGGCGAAGGGGGCTCCTTGGTCAACGGTGGGTCCATGAAGACCAATGACAACACGGCAAAAAGATCAAACATCACCAACCAAGTGTACGCTCAGAGTCATGGGACGCCTCTTTTCTCCCATCGAAGAGCTCACGATCTTGCACCAGGAAGATGACTTTGTGGTCATTCACAAACCATGGGGTATGCGATCGGCCCCTGGACGTCCGGAAAATACCCACGACTCGGCCGAACTTCGCCTGCGGCAACTGATTCCCCAGGCCGATGGACCAATGAGTGTCCACCGGTTGGACATCGAGACCAGTGGACTCATGGTCTTTGCGCTGAACGCCTCCACCCAATCCAACCTCTCCAAGCAGTTTCAGAAGCGCCTGGTGGGCAAGCGGTACATCGCCTTGGTGGAAAAAGCGCCGGCCGGAAAGCAGGGGGTCATCGAGGCGCCCCTCATCAAGGACCCCGAGCCCACCCGCTGGCCACGTCAAACAATATGCCACGATTCTGGAAGAGCATCTCGCACCTTGTGGCGGCTCCACGAAAGGTCCATCGCAGACCCGTTGCGGAACCAAGGACAAGCCGTGCGCTTGGAGCTTCGGCCAGAAACCGGCCGCACCCACCAACTTCGAGTGCACTTGGCTTCACCACCCGAAGAAGGTGGACTCGGCACGCCCATCCTTGGTGACACCCTCTATGGCTCGGAATCGACAGCCCCCCGACTGTGCCTGCATGCTGAGGCACTGGGATTTTGGCGCCCCAACAGCGATGAATGGCTCAAATTCGAGTCTCCGGCGCCTTTTTGAAGAAATCAAAAGAATCTGGCGGGTCCCTCAAGACACATACGCCACTTCTGGTGGACCGGGTTGGACACTCGGCTCACCAGCCCGATCCGGGCCCCGTCGCGTGTGCGGCGGGGCTCTTCTGTTTTGAGGAGACCGGCGAAGCGGGAATGTCCCACGATCAATAGGCTCGGAGGGACTCGAACCCTCAACGCTCAATTTGAGCCGCGGATTTTAAGTCCGCTGCGTCTGCCAATTCCGCCACGAGCCCAAGGCTTGACTCTACCAACTCCAGAAGAGAACGCATCCCCCAAGGAGCCCCATATTGGGTCAGGTGGATTTCAAGTGAGGTTCATGATGTGGATCCTTCATCCGGAAGATCGGCGCTGGATCGCAGCGCGTCTTGGATCTGCCGGATCGGCGTCACCCGGTAGTCCGGAAGGCGGTACAGCCAACGCGGCCAACGGCTCCACTCGGCCTGAATGTTCTGCCCTGTCGCTGGCTCAAAATCCAATCCACACCAAGCACCGGATCCCTCTCCCTCGCTGAGATCGATGGAAACCGTCAGTTGCCCCTCCTGTGCGATGAAGGTCATGACAACGGTGTCACTGGACCACTGGTGTTGGTCGCGGGGCCGAACGTCTTCAAGAGTAAGACGGGCCGGCCAGCCTGGAAGATCCGCCTGAGCCAACTGCAGAGCTTTGTCGGACACGGAGTCCAAGTTCTTCGCCGAAAGCTGCCAGGTTGGCTCGCCACCTTCAAGTGAATCATTCGATCGAGCAAGTTCCATCGGTCCAAAGGTCATTTGAGTGATGCCAGATCGGTCCAGTGTGCAAAAAGTCGTGTCCAGCCAACCAACAGCATTCAGTTCCACTTCAACGTGGCCCTTGCACTTGTAGGTTTGATCTTCTGTGACCAAGCGTGCAAACGTACTCTTCGGAGACCACTGTCGCTTCCCCAAAACCACATGGCTCACAAGATCAGAATCGGAGAAGAGTTTGATCTCAATGGCTCGACCATCTTCAACTGAGATATCCAAATCGACCGCAGCGTGGCGGGCTGGGTCTTGGGTCTTGGCTTCCCAACGCTCAAGCTGATCCAGTTGCACCAACAGTTGTCGAATGCGATCCAGATCGACGGGGTAGTCGGCGGCGGAGGCGCATTTCCACTGTCCACCATCGCGCTGAAGCGAGATGGGCACGCCCCCCTGCCGAATCGTGATGCCGTCAATGGCTTCGGCATTGGTCTTGAGGTCTGGAACCATCGGTGTTCCCAAACCTCCCTTTGTTGTCACTTCGGAATTGGGCCGAATGATCACTGCCAGAAACAAGACCGCAGTGATCGCGGCCAACGGCATGAGACCCTTTTTCTTGATCACGACACTTTTCTCCGCATCAGGAAGATCAATCCCGACAACACCGCCACGACCAATGGCCAGACGATGGTGTTGAACAACATCAAATTGGTGCCGAGTTGTTCAATATCCCTGCGAAGGTTGAGCTGCACCAATCGGAGTTGCTTCCGGGCCGCAATGACCTTGTCTTGCAACTGGTCCACTTCCGCTTCTTGCTCGGGGGAAAGCAGCAACGTGGCTTGGCTTCCTGCTTGAGCCTGCTGCAGTTGACCAAGGCGACGCTCGGTTTCTTGGATTTCTGTCTCGAGCCGCTCCTGCTCCGCCAAATACTCGCTTTCCGCCGCTTGACGAAGAGCTTCAACCCGGTCGAAGGGCCGGGTGTACTCGCCACGCCCCCGCAGTCCCGCAAGGACAGGATCACCCGCCATGGTCTCAATTGCGTTCAGCATGAAGGAGCCGTTGTCGGCGAAGGTGCGATACCCCAAACTGATGGAACCCAAACGCTCTTCGCGAATCCAGTTGCTGTCCGACAGAAAGTCAACATCACCCAGAACCAGAATATTGGCCACACCAGTTGGCGCCTCTGAGGAGCTGTCCAAGATCGCTTCGAGCGCGGGATCGACCTCGGCTTCGGCTTTGACCGGCGGGTACGCACTCTTGATCGGACCGGTGAATCGGGCGGCGACCGTCTGATGTTCCCCACTGGACGCAAAGTTCTGAATCAACGTGCCGGGGTCAATCTGGAAACCCAATTGAGCCGTCAGCATCCGCTGGCTGTTTTCACTCGATCGAACCACCGGCACCAAACGTGTTGGTGCATCCTGCTCGATAGAAAAGGCGCCTGTCGTCGCGAGATTCAGAGTGGTCAGGCCCTTGGTGATGGGGTCGTCCCCGTTGAGGTTTTCACGCCGAGCATTCCACCACGCAATGAAATCCATGACCTCCATGCCGCGGTCGGTCATCGCTTGGACCCGGAGCGCGAGGTCACGGTCCGCCACGAAATAGCCTCGACTCCAATTCAAACCCCAAGCCCCCAAGAAAGCATCGAATTGACTTGAGGTGGGTTGTGGCCCCTGCATTCCAAACGCGGGCTCAGCGGCTTGGGCATCCGCCTCGCACCACGGATCCAAACACAAGAGCAATGGCTTCTCTTGGAGCACGTACGTGTCAATCGCCACCGCCAATTCGGGGGAAATCGATCTTGGGTGCACGATCCAAAGCAAGTCCAGACCTTCGGGCAGTTCGGTAGCAGACTCGGCAATGGGCACCACATCAAACAACTGCTCGACCTGGGACAANATTTGCCAACCCGGNCTCATCTGCATCGTTTGTTGATCGAGNCTTGGCGCCATATCGAGCGAGGTCACCAAGCCAACGGTGGGCCGNCCNAGNCGACCGATNGAAATGACCGATCGCATCACTTCGTATTCCAAGAACCGTTCTTGGGTTGGGTCGAGGTANGGAATAACGCTTTGTTCATCGACGCTGTTGACCGCGACCAGACCGAGGGTCAGCTCCCGACCAGCGCCATCGATCTGAATTCGGGAAAGCTGCGCGGCCCGCGCCAGGTCCTCCGCTTCGGAAAACGGCTCCGGATCGAGCACCCGGAGAGAAAGTTTGCCATTGGAGGCCTGAACCATCTCCTCAAGGAACTCTTGGACGCGCTGGCCATACGTACGAAAATTTGGAAGATTTTCAGCACTCTTTTTTGAGTAATAGAAGTCCAGTCGTACCGGCTCATCAAGCTCCCGCAAGAGTGGACTCACCCCATCCGAAAGCGAGTACAACCCGTCTTCGGTCAGATCCACGCGAAGACCCGGCAGGCCGGTTGAAATCAAAATGTTCAACGCGAACACCGCAATCAGCAGCAGTGCCGATCCAAACATCGCAGTTTGGGCAGATTTGGTGTTCAAGTCAGGCCGCCTTTCGCCAATCGATCACAGCCGTGTTGATCATCAAGAACGCCACGATCAAGCTTGCGAAGTACAACACATCGCGAAGATCAATCACCCCTCGCACCATCGAATCAAAGTGCGTCAGGACTCCGATGGCCGAAAGACCTTCAACCACCATGTTGGGAGCCCAGCTTCGGAAGAAATCGAGCACCACTGAAAATCCGGAAAGCAACAGCAAGAAGCAGACCGCCGCACAAAGGACGAACGCCACCACTTGATTCTTGGTCAGGCTGCTGATGGCGCTGCCAATGGCCAAGAACGCGCCCGCGGTCAACCAAGAGGCCAAGTAGGAGCACACAATGACGCCGTGATCCGGCTCCCCAAGAAATGAAACGGTCCACCACATGGGCACTGTGAGGAGGAGCGCAAGACCAGAGAATGCCCAAGCCGCAAAAAATTTGCCCAGCACCAAATCTTGCATGGTCAAAGGCAGGGTGGCGATCAACTCAATGGTGCCCGTCCGTCGCTCTTCGGCCCACAGTCTCATGGAGATGGCCGGCACCAAGAAGAGATACAACCAAGGGTGGAACTGAAAGAATGGCCGGAGGTCCGCCTGCCCGCGGTCAAAGAAGCCGCCAATATTGAAGGCGAACATACTCGACAAAAACAAGAAGACGACCA
Source organism: Phycisphaerae bacterium (assembly GCA_002705085.1). GTDB lineage: Bacteria > Planctomycetota > Phycisphaerae > Phycisphaerales > SM1A02 > UBA8653. The sequence goes on from PAHO01000048.1 coordinate 54,695, forward strand.
AAAAGATCGCCGCCAAAGGCGTGGCGAAATAGCCGGAAAATTCGCGGCGAAACACAATACCGATCCTTCTCACTGGCCTGCCTCCTCGAGGTCACCACTGGTCACCGAGCGGAACACCGCATCGAGGGCGGAGCCACCAGACTCTTCTGGGGCCCTCGCCACCAAACGCGCTGGTGTTTCGTCAACCACCACCTTCCCCTTGTTGATGATGACCGCTCTGGTGCAAACCGCTTCGACTTCTTCCAAGATGTGCGTCGACAACACAATGGCTTTGCCTTGACTCGCGCCCATTTCCGAAATCAAATTCCGAACCTCATGCTTTTGATTGGGATCCAAGCCATCGGTTGGTTCATCCAAAATCAAAACAGGTGGGTCGTGCAAAATGGCCTGGGCCAGTCCAACCCGGCGCTTGAAGCCTTTGGACAGTGTCTCAATGGTCTGGCCAAGAACCTGTCCCAAGTGGATTCTCTCAATCACTTGCTCAACCCGATGGCGCGCCTCTGATCCCATGAAGCCTCGAGCCTGTGCGATAAACATCAAGAAGTCTCGCACCCTCATGTCGGGATAAGCCGGCGCACCCTCCGGGAGGTAGCCCATTCGGCGCCGGGCCTCCAGAGGATCCGTATCCAACGCCACGCCGGCCAACTGAACAGTTCCGGAATCAGCTTCAAGGAACCCGGTCAGCATGCGCATGGTGGTGCTTTTGCCGGCACCGTTGGGGCCGAGGAAGCCGAGGACTTCACCAGCAGAAACGTTGAGATTGATCCCATTGACTGCCTTGATGGCACCAAACTTCTTCCGAAGATCTTTTGCTTCAATCAGCGTGGTCATACTTTCCTCCACCAACAAAAAACGCTGAGCCTAGAGCACCAAGATAATTTTTCGAAGAGCGGTACGTCTGCCTTGCCGACGAGGTTCGCTCATACATCTGGTGAATTCGGTGGAGATCCAGGGCGACGCCATGGATTGATTCGACGACCTCGCTTCCGGACTTGTCGATTGATCAACTCCACAAAAATCGAGAAGCCCATCGCGAAGTAGATGTACCCCTTTTCGATGTGGAAATGGACCCCTTCTGCCGTCAGCATGACTCCAATGAGCAGCAAGAACGCCAAAGCAAGCGTCTTCACAGTGGGGTTCTTGGACACAAACGTCGAGATTCCTTCCGCCAGTGCGAGCATGATGCCCACAGAAATCAATACCGCGACCACCATGACCGAAAGCGCGTCGGCCATGCCGACTGCGGTGATCACGCTGTCCAAACTGAACACCAAGTCCATCAACATCACTTGGAGCAGCACTCCTCCAAAGCTGGCAGTTTTGCCCTGAGATGACTGGTCAGCATGATGATCACCCTCCACCAACTCATGCATTTCCATGACAGCTTTGGCCATCAGGACCAACCCACCAGCCAACATGATGAGGTCACGAACCGAGGGTTCGAAGTGCACGATGGACAGATCCAAAGCAAACAACGGCGCAGTCAGACCCGTCAACCAACCAATGGTGAACAGCAAAATCACGCGCATGGCCATGGCACCGATCAATCCAAGCCTTCGTGCCGCGGCGCGTCGGGCTTCCGGAAGTCGGTCACAGAGCACCGAAATAAAGACGACATTGTCGATCCCCAACACCGTTTCCATGGCGGTCAAGGTCAACAGAGCCAAAAGGCCTTCAGTGGTCAGCAGAGCGGCAAAATCCATAGCAACAGCCTAACTGGCTTCCATACGCCATAAAAAGAGGCCCGGGCGGCGCAGAGCGCCGGCCCGAGCCCTTCCGGGGGTAAAAAAGTGTTGGGCTATTGTAAGCCCGGCATGTCCCGAGTGTGTCCCAAGGGTTCAATTTTGTCTGGTTGTGGACAACACGTCGATCTGTTGGCAAGAGGTTGTCAGAATCGGATGGACCAGCCCAACTTTGCTGCGACGGCTCGGCGTTCAGGACGAAATGAGTCCTCCTCATCGCGAAGAAGACCTTCATCGATGGCGACAAAAAAGTCTCGATCCGGGCCCAAAACCCAGCGCAGGCGACCAGACAGACCAAGCAAATCAGAAGCGTTGTCGTATTGCAGGCGCACATTAAAGGTGACGTCGTCACTGGGACTCACATCAACCCGAGCCCGAATGACCCGCACGAGCTCACTTTGTCCGCTGTACGTCAGCTTGTTCCATTCCATGGCCACTGCGGCCGCAAGTCCAGTTTGAATACGCCAATCCAGACTCCCGGAGTACTGCAACCGCTCCCCGTTGTAGTACTCACCACCCCCCAAATTGACGCTTCCAGAAACTGATTCCTGTTTGGGGGTTGACCACGACATGTTGCCCCGCCAATAGTCGTACTCACCTACATCCACCGTCACGCCGTCAATTGGACTAAACGCGTCAGCAAGCTGCTCCTGATATCGCTCCACTTTGACGCTGATCCGATCCCCCCGTTCAGATTGGATTTCTACAGGCTCAAAAGTCATGCGATCGAAGCTGGCATCGGGACGGATCTCGTCGTAAACCGAACCAGAGAATCCAACCTCCACACGGCGGATCGAGGGATCAGATGGGCGCCATGCTCTAGAAATGCTGTAAAACCACTCGTCTGCTTCTGGAACACGAACAAAGCCCAACTTCGGGTCAAACCCTTCAAGCAACCGAGCGACCCCTCCCCGGATCGAGAACCTGTCACTGGAGTACGACAGCTTCCCCCCAAAAGCACCACCTGAGCTCCCTTCGTTGTCTGTGAATTGAGCCCATACGTTGCCCGTCGCCGTGCCTCCATCTTCAAGATCGCTTCGCCGCCAATTGAAATCTGCGCCAGCCGTCGCCGCACGTCCTCCCGCAGGATCACCCCAAGTCATGATGATCCCCGCCGTTGATTCACGAAGAACATCTGTGCGAAGTCGAAGCACGCCCAGATGCTCACCGTCAACGGCACCGCCGCCCTTCATCTTGGTGCTCAAAAATCCCAAGCGATACTGCCCAAGCCGACCAGTCGCTTTGACCCCAAGGTCCACATCTTGGCGGTTCCCGCTGGCGTCCAATCCAATACGACGGCTGTAAAACGGAAGAGGATCACGAAAGATGCCTCCGAAGTCATAGAGGTCTGAATCGTCCAGAAAGAAATCTCGCCGCTCCGGAAAGAACAACGGAAACCGCCCCAAGTTCACTTGGCGATCGTCCACTTCGGTCTCAGCAAAATCAGTGTTGGCCGTCACGGTCAACCGAAGGCCGGGCCGAGGATCAAACGAGAGATCAAACCCAGTATCTCCAGTGGTGCTCTTGGGAACGCCATTGTTGTCTTGATGGCGAATCACACCGTAGGGGCGGAACGTCCACTGGGTTGGGACTTTGACTTCTGCAAATCCACCGAGACCGGCATCGTCTTCAAAAGCGGTCCAGGAACGGCCCTGCTCAATGACGCGCCAGCGAACAAGTTCTCGGGGCCGTCGGTGTTGCCGGGCAAAATTAAAATGCCAGACATCAACCCCAGGTTGAATTTGCAGGCCCTCCCAAGGCAATCTGATTTCAGCGGTCCATCCCTCTTCGTCGATCTGGACCGCCGCCTCCCATGGGGTGTCCCAAGCCGAACGTTGACGTCCATTGGCGCTCAACAGGGAATCACCCATGCCACCCCCGGCGCCCACCGAAAAGACCCGACCCTCACGGCGACTGCCAATCGGATCAACCGCGATGTAGACACAATCGTCCCCAGAAAAATCTGGATCACGCCCTCGCTGCACCGCACGGATGGATTCAGGTTCACTGTCCCAACAACGGAAAAGAACCCACAAGGCCTGCGTATCCTTCACCAGACGAACCTCAATGGGGTCAGTGGGAGCTGCACCAACATTGGGCTCAATGACCCGGAGGTCGTCCAAGACCAGTGCTTCCGCCCATGCAGCGTCATCCCGGAATCCGTCCACGACAGGAGGTTCCGCGACGTACGGAATCACCGGTGGCACTGACAACAGAAGGGTGGCAAGCATGCAATGCGACTCTAGGAGAGCGCGGGAGGCAACAGTTTCATTTTGCTGGGTTCAGGACTCAACTTTGGAAATTTGCCAATACTCCAGCTCGACTGGAGCCTGACGGCCAAAGATGGTGACCAAAACGCGAACAATGCCACGCTCCGGCAATACTTCGTCGACCGTACCCTCGTAACTGGCAAATGGACCTTCGTTGATGGTCACATTGTCGCCCTTTTCGAACTCGAGCTTGACCTCAGCTTCGCTGTCGGGGACCCGTGAGTCGAAAAGCATCTTTTCAACTTCATCAGCGGTCATCGGGGTGGGTCGGCCAGCGGTGCCGACAAAATCGCCAACGCCAGTGGTTTCTTTGATCAAGAAAAAGACATCTTGTTGGATACGACCGTCGTCTTCCAACTTCATCTCCACGAACACGTAGCCGGGATACAACTTGGTTTCGACCACGCGACGCTTGCCGTTTTGCAACGTCTGGCTCTTCTCGGTCGGCACCATAATCCGGCCAACCCAAGATTCCTTCTCTTCGATCTGCACCTTCCTGAGGAGGGTCTCACGAACAGAATTCTCTTTGTTGGAAGCCACACGAAGGACAAACCAGTCCATGCCCTCGCGATACGCCGGCAAATCGGCAGCGGGATCGAATGGACGATCTTCTTCTGGGGTAACAGCTTCTGCTTCTTCGGTCATGGGGGTTCTTTCCGCCAGAAATCAGGCGATCTTCTCGAGCACACCAACTTGCTGGAACAAGAATTGGAAGCCCTTGTCCACCACGAAAGTGATGGCGGCCACCAAAAGGGTGAGGCCAATCACGACTCGGGTCGCACCGAAGATTTCACGGCGGGTGGACCAGTTCACTTTTCGCATCTCCACTTCGGTTGCGATCAAGAAATCAACAAACCGCTGGTTGAAGGCGAAGTAACGGGCACCGACGAGGGAGAGTGGGATCAAAAACAGAAGGCTTCCGGCGGCCTGAACCCAGACTTGCTCGACACCTTCAATACGAGGACCAGAAGCCAATGCGCCGAAAAGCCAAACCGCGCCCATGGCAACCACCAGCCCGTAGGCAATGGCGCTCATCACGCGGGTCCAAAATCCTTCTTCAGCTTTGTAGATTTGCATAAGCTCAACTCCGGTCTGGAGAGCACGCCAGGAGTGACTCGAACACTCGACCTACGGATTTGGAATCCGTTGCTCTGCCAACTGAGCTACTGGCGTATGAACGCCACCGTGGCGGCGGTTTTCAGAACGGGACACTCCCGAGTGTCCCAAGTTTGTTACTTCCGCTTGATCTTGTGAAGGGTGTGCTTGCGAAGGCGAGGACAGAACTTCTTGAAGCCCTCTTTCACCTTCTCATCAATGCCGCCCTTGACGCGGATTTGCGTGCGATAGTTGAGGTCACCGGTTTCGGTGCACTGCAGCCACACATATTCACGGTCCATCTTCTTGGCCAAGGTCCAACTCCAGTCTTACGGAAGGGAAAGACTGGGGACCGGCTGTCGCCGATCCCCAGCAAAAGGTCAATTCAAGATCACTCGACGATCTCGGTGATCCGGCCGGAACCAACGGTTCGGCCACCTTCACGAATAGCGAAGGTCAAACCAGCTTCCATTGCGATGGGCTTGTCACCCAGATCAATAGCCATCTGGACGTTGTCACCAGGCATGCACATTTCGGCACCGATGAGGTCCAACTTTCCGGTCACGTCGGTGGTGCGGAAGTAGAACTGAGGGGCATAGCCGGAGAAGAATGGGGTGTGACGACCGCCTTCTTCTTTGGTCAACACGTAGACCTCAGCCTTGAACTTGGTGTGAGGCTTGATGGTGCCTGGCTTGCAAAGAACTTGGCCGCGTTGGACGTCATCCTTTTCAACACCACGGAGCAAAGCGCCAACGTTGTCACCAGCACGACCCTCGTCGAGGATCTTCTGGAACATTTCGACACCAGTCACAGTGGTCTTCTTGTCGTCGCCGAGACCGATGATTTCGATTTCGTCACCGACTTTGACGATGCCCTGCTCGATACGGCCGGTCACCACAGTACCGCGACCCTTGATGGAGAAGACATCTTCCACAGGCATGAGGAAGTCTTTGTCGGTCTCACGTGGAGGCTCGGGGATGTACTCGTCACAAGCAGCCATCAGTTCGTCGATGCACTTGTTGTTGTCGTCGTTGGTTGGATCGTCCAACGCAGGACGGGCTGCACCGCGAATCATGGGCAGATCGTCGCCGGGGAAGTCGTAGCTGGAGAGCAACTCGCGAACTTCCATCTCGACGAGCTCCAAGAGCTCCTCGTCGTCGACCATGTCGCACTTGTTGAGGAACACCACGAGAGCGGGGACCTGCACCTGCTTGGCGAGCAGGATGTGCTCACGGGTTTGAGGCATAGGACCGTCAGTCGCAGCCACCACCAAGATGCCGCCGTCCATTTGGGCAGCACCGGTGATCATGTTCTTGACATAGTCAGCGTGACCAGGGCAGTCGACGTGAGCGTAGTGACGATTTGCAGTCACATACTCTTGGTGAGAAGTCGCGATGGTGATACCACGAGCTTTCTCTTCGGGCGCGTTGTCGATTTGATCGAACGCGCGAGCGTCGGACTCTTCTGGGAAGCAATGCGCCTGCCGACAGCAGATCGCAGCAGTGAGAGTGGTCTTACCGTGGTCAATGTGACCAATGGTTCCGATGTTGACGTGCGGCTTACCCCGCTTAAATTCTTCCTTAGCCATTCCGGGATGACTCCATCGTGAGGGGTCCAACTCGGACCCGGTTTGAAGATCTCGAACCGGGAACGGCCACCAAAGCCGCAATCCCGTTCACGAATCCGTTCGAGTGGGGGGACGCATCCTGCGAACCCGATGACAAGCCACCGATGGGATTTGAACCCACGACCTCGCCCTTACCAAGGGAGCGCTCTACCACTGAGCTACGGCGGCGATGTTGGACCAAAGGCCCATCAGTGACAACCGCCCCCACCGAGGTGAGAGCGAAGAGTCATTGTACCAAGTCAGGCGACGTTGGCAACATCTCCGGAAAATCAGTAGCCCTCAACCAAACGGCGGATCCAGAGCCCCCGGCCCAGATCCCAATCGGCAGGATTGGCTGGTGGATTCGCCAGGCCACGATCCCCTTCCAGCTCCCCGATATCGTTGAATGGGGCGATTGTTTCGGCATGTCCATCCAAAAAGAGCATCAGACAGGTGGGGTCATATCGGAAGTCCACCTGCCCCGCGCCAAGATTGTTGGAAAGCATGTCAAAGGCCAAGGAGGAGTCTGCAATGACCTCTCCACGCCATGAATCCACCAAGTACATGCTTTTTGAGATGTTGCCCAGCTGGCTGAAGGTCCAATAACGTTGCCATTCTTGGTGCGATTCGGTTTCGATCGCGCCCGAAATCACCCAGGGCTCACCATCGAGGTCGGGATCAGGAAGCCAACGAAACCAGTCATTGGCGGCAAAATAACCAGGGGCTCCAACTTCTTGAAATCCGCCCCCTGAACCATGAGGGATGGGGGGAACCAATGGAACCGGAGGGGGCGGTCCCGAACCAGACTCTGGTGGAATTTGGTTCCTGTCGAATTTCTTCAATAGGGCCCTCGACCGCAATGGGTGGGCGTTCCAATCTGCCAAAGCGCCGTAATCAAACTCAAAGGCTGGATCGCTTGACGAGCCATTGGGATCGTTCCACACCATGGAGTCTGGGGCCCTCACTCGAAACAAGCCACTGCTCTGTGGACTTCGGGATTCGACGTAATCGATTTCGGCTTGGCAATTTCTTTGCCAAAGAATGTCACACCAAGTCCCACGCCCAGCGGGCACGGCCCCAGCTTCAGTAAAACGAGTGTTGGGAACAGAAGCAGCTTTTCCAGCAAATCGTTGCCCCCGGTAATCAAATCGGGAAGGCAGCACCACATCATTTGAATCTTGCGCGTAGAGCTGCATCCACTGAGCAATCTGCCGCATGCGATTGATGCTTTCAGCCTGCTCTCCGCTCCGGAGGACGCCACCCAAGACCGGCAAAAGAATGGCCGAAAGAATGGCAATAACGGCGACCACGGTAAGCAACTCAATGATGGTGAACGCGCGACGATTGGATGACATGGGAGGCTCCATGAAGTTGAGCATATCCGGCCCACAATCGTGGCCGTGGAAAAGAAGACTTAACCGACGCCCATCCCCACCAGGAATTCAGCATTTGAGTTGCTCTTTGCCAAACGGCTTCGAAGCAACTCCATGGCTTCGATCACGGATAGGTCACTGACCACCTTGCGCAGCTTCCCAACCAACTCCATTTCTTTCGGATCAAGCAACAATTCTTCACGCCGGGTGCCCGAAGCAGGAATATCAATCGCGGGCCAGACCCGCTTTTCAACCAACTTACGGGTCAAGTGCAATTCACTGTTACCGGTGCCTTTGAATTCTTCAAAGATCACTTCGTCGGCCTTGGACCCGGTCTCAACGAGTGCGGTACCGATGATGGTGAGCGAGCCACCATCTTCAGTGTTCCGGGCTGACCCGAAGAATTTCTTCGGACGAATCAAAGCGCCACTGTCGACCCCGCCAGTACCAATTTTGCCGGAACCAGCGCCGGCGTTGTTGTAGCCACGCGCCAGTCGGGTGATGGAGTCGAGAAGCACCACCACATGACGGCCGCATTCCACGCGCCGACGAGCAGTCTCCATAACGAGTTCGGCCACTTGGATGTGACGTTTGGCATCTTCATCAAAAGTACTGGCCACCACTTCAACACGATCGGGCGTGTTGCGACGGAAATCCGTGACCTCTTCAGGCCGCTCGTCAATCAGCATCACCATGATGTCCACGTCTTCATGGTTGTCACAAATTGCAGCGGTCATCTTTTGCAGCAGAACGGTCTTGCCAGTCCGTGGCGGAGCCACAATCAAGGCCCGCTGCCCAAATCCCATGGGGGCTACCAGATCGACCACTCGCGTTTCGAGAACATCAGGCTGGGTTTCCAGAACAATCCGCCGATCAGGGTGCAACGGCACCAAGTTCTCAAAGACAGGGAGTTCAACCGCAGTTTCAGCGGCGGCACCATTGACGTTCTCGACCTGGAGCAAGCTGAACCAACCCTGTTGATCCTCCGCGGGCGCGAGAGCCCACCCTTCGACCTCTTGTCCACGGCGAAGTTCCAACTCTTCGATGAACGCCGCCGAAACGTGAATGTCATCAGCAGAGGGCAAGAAGGAGTACGCGATGGTGCGTAAGAAGCCGTGTCCATCAGGCATGATGTCAAGAATGCCACTGACCTTGGCGAATCGGTCTTCGCCTGCGGCGGCACGCATCAATTCAAAGACCAATTTTGCCCGGGGCATCGTGTTGGCACCATCAATGCCAAGTGCCTTTGCCTGTTCAATCAGATCACGACTGCTCAGTGCTTGCAACGCCGCAAGCACGGGGCGCTCGGGCTGCTTCTTCTTTTTCAAGGCCGACTCAAGGTGTTCAATCCCTTCGGCCAGAGTGTCCTCGTCAGGAATCATTCCAGGCAGGATTTCCACCGTGGCGACAGCGGCGGCAGCGGCGCGATCACCACTGGACTTCTTACGACGACGACGACGGCGTTGACCGGACTTTGGCGCTTCGGTTGACATGAATCAAGGGTCCTGATGCCACTCTTTCACAGTGGCGAGATACACGGACAAAAAATGACATCTCAGAAGTAGGGGGCCTCGAAACCGAGGACACCATTATTCGGATGCAAGCAGGTGAATGAGGATGGGCTCGAGTTGCAAACGCAACTCATCGAGAGAACCCTCGTTCTGGATCACATGATCGGCTTTCTCTCGCTTCACGTCAAGTGACCACTGGGCAGACTCCCGGCGATCGAGCTCCTCACTGCTCCAACCACGCTCCGCCGCCCGGGCCAATCGAATGGGCCTCGCCGCATCAATGAAAATCGTTGCCTCACAATTGGCATCCATTTGAGCCTCGAACAAGAGTGGGGCCTCGATCACCAAGGCCTTCGTCTCCGAAGTGGCTTGGGCAAAGCATGCCTCCCGAAGCAGGTTGATCCGAGGATGAATCAATGCCTCAAGACGGCGGCGTTCATCGGGGCTGGTGAACACACGTTCGGCAACCACCGGACGGGACACCCCCCCTTTGGCGTCCAAGACCCCAGAACCCCACCAACCCACAAGCGCATGCACCACCTCAGGTTCATGCAGCACGTCATGGGCATGCTGGTCAGAACGGCTGACGACACAGCCCAACGACTCCAAGAGGTCGCCGGCGGTGGACTTTCCCGCCGCAATCGCCCCCGTTAAACCCAAAATCGGCGGCGAGGACTTAGCCAACGCTTCGGGTCCATGTGGTTCCATCAGCACCATCTTTGATCACGATCCCGGCCGCAATAAGCTCATCGCGAATGGCGTCGGCGGCTGCAAAATCTCGGTTGGCTTTGGCCTCGGCTCGCGCGACCAATTTGGCTTCGATGGCCGCTTCATCCATGCCCCCCGCCGCACGAACGGGTTCATGTTCCAAATCCAGGACCCCGAGCACGGCATTCATCTTGCCCAAAGCCGCCAAATCATCTCCCCAGGTGCCTGAACCAGCAGATCCGTCGGGCGCGGGCGGCGGGGCCTCAGCTTCAATAGGAATTCCTGCCAAGGCACCATTCAAAGCTGCGATGGCCCCCGCCACGTTGAGATCATTCCCGATGGCCTCTGAGAATGCTCCGAGTGCAGATTCGACCGGACCAGGCCCCACTCGCTCCACATCTGCGTGACGAGCCAGCCAGGCTTCCATCCGCTTCCAACGTTCAATCATCCGTTGGGCGTCTTTCAACCCCTGGAATGTGAAGTTGGCGTTGCTTCGGTAGTGGGTACGCAACAATTCCAAGCGAACTGCTGCGGGGGTTGCCCCACGCGCCAAAAGATCCTCAAGGACGTAGCACGTGCCTGCACTTTTGGACATTTTGGCACCCTCAATCATCAAGAAGCGCGTGTGGAACCAATGTCGAGCAAAAGAGTCTCGGCCCGTGAAACAACGTGACTGAGCAATTTCGCACTCGTGATGCGGAAAGATGTTGTCTTCACCTCCGGAGTGAATATCAATTTCTTCACCAAGAAGTTCGATGGCCATGGTGCTGCATTCAATATGCCAACCGGGATACCCCTCACCCCACGGGCTGTCCCAGCGCATCAGATGCTGGCTGTCCGGCTTCCATAGCATGAAATCAGCTGGGTGCTTTTTCACTTGTTGGGTTTGGGCATCAACGCGCCCACCCTCACCAGAACGAATGGTGTCAAGAGTGTTTCCAGACAACTGGCCGTAGTCGGGAAAGGATTGCGTGTCGAAATACACAACGCCATCGGCTGCAACATAGGCATGGTTGTCATCAATCAACCTTTGGATAAAGGCGATCATCTGCGGGATGAAGTTCGTTGGACGCGGCATCCTCTCTGGGAACTCATCGGCATCAAAAACCACGCGAAGCCCCAGAGCCTTGGCATCTTGCAAGAACCGATCCGCAAAATAGTCGGCGATGGCGTACGGGTCGTTGGCGTCAACTTCGACACCTTCAGGCAAAGAACCAGACTTCTTGGCTTCTTTCAGTCGAACCGCCGCAACTTCCATCTTGTCTTGCCCCCCGCCATCCGCAGAACTGTCTTCGGTCATGTGTCCGACATCAGTCATGTTCATGACGTGGATGACTTCATGACCAAAGAATTCAAGGGTGCGCCGCAGAAGATCCGCATTCAAAAATGATCGGAAGTTGCCAATGTGGGCCACGTCGTAGACAGTTGGGCCACAGGTGTAAAACGTCAGAGGACCAGAGTGGTTGAGAGGGGCGACCGGTTCGACCGTTCGGCTCAATGAATTATGAAGGTTCAACATCAAGAACTTCCGAGGGTTTGGTTGGCAGCAGGCCGAGGCCGGACCGGGGTGGCAGGCTCACCAATCAAAAGCATACCTCCCGGCAGTTTCCCAAAAGCCGTCGAACGAGCCGCCAACATTGATCCATCACCAATCTGGCAATCTGGGCCAACGAAAGCATCGGTGGCAATCCAACAGTCCTGACCAACCTCAATGGGGCTGGCCAGATATTGCATGTCAGGATCACGATAGTCGTGGTTGGCCGAACACAAGTGGGCGTATTGAGAAATCAAAGTTCCTGAACCAACCTTGATCCCTCCGTTTGCATTCAAAATGACTTGGGGCTCGATTCGAACCTCGTCACCCAAGATCAAATTCCAAGGGCGGCGAATACGAGTCGAGGCATGGATCCGAACCTTCGATCCAATTTTGGCCCCGAAGATTCTGAGCAGCCAACAACGCCAAGCTACGGAAAACGACGGGGAATAGCGGAAAAGAAGAATCCAAACCACTCGCCAAAGTGCGGTCGCAACTTGCACCTGAAAACCAAATTTCAGCGGCAGGCTCCGGCTCATCGCAACGTCCGTTCCTTCAGATCCCTTGCCGGGTTGCCAACATGGATCCGGCCGGCCGCGAGACTTTTGTACGCACTTGATCTCGCCCCCAACACTGCGAGTTGGCCAACCTCGACACCAGGCCCAACAAACGCATCGGCTCCAATCCAAACATCTTTATCAATGTGAATTGGAGTTCGAATCAATTTGAAAGTGTGGTCCGCATAGTCGTGGGTGCCGGCGCACAAGTGGGCATATTGACTGATGATGGATCTTTCACCAATGGTGATGGGTCCCAAGCTGTACAAAATGGCGTAATCCCCGATGGTGACACCCTGTCGCAAGTCAATCATCCAGGGCACTTCAATGTGCGCACTTGGTCGAATGGAAACACCATTGGCAATTTTGGCACCAAAGCGGCGCAAGATCCAACGACGTATCCCATACCAGTTGTGGAAAGTTGCGCGGAAAAGAGGACGGCCAAGAATCATCCATGCCGCGCGACCTAATTTCTCGCGGAAGGTCCAAGGACTGCTCTCAGGCTGCATCTGCCGAGTCGGCGATCTACCTTCAGCACCAGAAGGAGACACCACCGGGGCCAATGGGGTTGGTGCCGGAGGGATCGGCGCGTTGCCTCCGTTGCTGGAGCCGCCAACCAACTCCCCGCTCTTCCATCCCCCTCTGCCGCCCCAAGAAGGGGCCGGATCTTGTCCCGCACGGATCGCCCGCAATTTCATCGCGACAAAGTCGTCATACGAGCCAATAAATCGGCAGAAATGAAAACCGGCGCTTCCATCCAAGAAGCCCAAACGGAAGACATACATATAGAGAAAGCGGAGCAGCCCCGGGGCCGGCACTCGGGGGAGAATGTTCCGTTTTGCCCAACGTCGACGACGCGCGGCTGGCTCAAGCGCACTGGACTCTTTCACTGGCTCGGCCAATTCGCGAGCAAGCGCCCGTGCCTCAAGCGTTGAATACCGGTTGTGCTTGGCCACGTAATGCTCTAAGCCCCGCCGGTCATCATGCAACATCGGTGTTTTGATCCGGCCAATGGGCCCGTTCAACTCCACATGCTCATGAACCTCGCGCTCTTCATAACGGCCAATCCCCGACTTGAAAAAACGAAGGTGGTATGAGGGGAAATACCCACAGTGTCGAATGGGCTTCCCAATGAACCACGTCAAACGATTGATGTAAAAGCCGTTTTCCGCAACAGTCTCTGGAGCGTGCTCGGCGATCGAGATCAATTCTTCGCGCAACTTCTCAGGAATGGATTCATCCGCATCCAGAACCAACGTCCATGGCGCAGAGAAATCAAGATGCTTCAGGGCCCAATTCCGCTGTCGGGCGTATCCCTCCCAATCATGGTGCACAACTTCTGCGCCCATCGATTGAGCGATCTCTTGCGTGCCGTCAGTTGATCCAGAATCAATCACGTGAATCTTCCGAACCCAGCCCTGCAAGCTTTCAAGGCAATGCCCTAGGTTCAGAGCTTCGTTGTGAGCAATGATCAGAACATCAATATTGCCATTCATGAATGGCCTCTCTTCCGAAGAACCTGAGCTGGGTTACCACCAACAACTTCGCCATCCTGAACGTCCTTGACCAACACTGCGCGAGCCAATGCGACGGATCGCACACCCACTTGAACCCCAGGACCCACAAAAACTTCACCGGCCACCCATGCCCCCGCACCAATTCGAATCGGGGACGTGACCAGCGGATGTTCAGGCGCATCAAAATCATGGGTGGCCGTGCACAGCCACGTTCCCTGACTGACCGTTGCATCCGCTTCAATGATCACATTGGCGGGGTTGTACACATCAACACGTTCTGCCAAGCACGACCGCTCGTGCATGATCAAGCGAGAAGGGTGCCATATTCGAACTCCAGGATAAACCCGGGCCGTGGAATGAAGTTGTGCCCCAAAGCAACGAAGGACGAACCGTCGCCAACCGTGGCACGGCCGAGGAGACCATGTCACCAAGGGAGAACAGAGCTGCCAAATCAATCGACCGCAACGCTGGCCAAACGAAAAGCTGCTCCTGCTGTGACCGGTTCGGTCGGTGCCCCGATTTGGATGGACGTGGCGATTCGTCATGCGGCCTCCAACAATCCGGCCCGTTGAAGCACCTCAGAACACGTTCCCCAGCGATACCGATCCAACAACATGGTCAATTTGGCCGCCGTCGATTTCGCCCCGACGTAACACTTGAACCGTCGATGAAGCGGCATGGGAACCCGGGGACAATCTGGGGCAAAATCTCTCGGATGCAAGTACACCACGGTCGGAATCCCTCGGCTGGCCAACTGCTCCACCCCACGTCGGATGAGCCACCCCGGGAAAAGTCGGAGATAACCACCGCCAGAGAAGCAAACCCTCTTGGGGCCAAGGGACATGATGCTCATGGGGAGCTCGGGCAACGGACGCTGACTTGGTGCGTCAGCAAAGATGTGGGGCTGCACTGGGCAGCCGTATCCACCGTGACCCCGGGCGGCAGGGAACAAACTGGCGTCGTACTCCAGGCCGAGTTCATGAAGAACATCAAAAGCCCATTCGGTACCGGGCGTGATGGAAAATGAGGGGGCTCGAAACCCACGAACCCGCGATCCGGATGACGATTCGATCACATCGATGGACCGACGCATGTCGTCTAAGAACTCCTCGGGCGTCAAGCTGTACACCTTGCGGTGCCAGTACGAGTGGGTTGCGAGTTCGTGACCCTCGTCGGCAATCCGCTTGACCATGGCCGGGTACCTCTCGGCCACCCAACCCAAGACAAAGAACGTCCCTCGAACATTGGCTTGGCGGCAAATTGTCAGGATTTCATCCGTTCGCTGCTCCACCAGTGACGGTAAATCAGGCCACAACTTTGGATCCTCAACCGCCTCAATTTCAACCATGTGAAACCAATCCTCGATGTCGAAGGAAAGCGCGTGCATGAGATGGTCAGATGGAGCATTCATGGATTAACGGAATCGGTGACCGGCCGCCCGGAAGCGACGGACGTCCTCTGGACCTGGCATTGAAAAATGGGTGGAACAGTCTTCTGGGTTTTCTAGGAGGGGCGGATCGCCCGCCTCAACCAAACGCACACATTCGATGATGGCTTCGGCGGCCAAATCTTTTGATCTGGCCATGACATCTTCGAGCGTGTCATGCGGATGAATGCGATAGCGCTTCTGAACCACAATGGGACCATTGTCGAGTTTCTTGTCAACAAAATGAACCGAGACGCCACCCTCTTGTTCATCGTTGGCCAAAGTCCAAAAGCTTGGCATCAGGCCGCGGTATTTCGGCAGCAGCGCACCGTGGCAATTCACAATGCCAGCCGCAGTTTGTTCACGCAATTTCTTTCGGTACATCTGGGTGCCAGAAATTGAAACGATGAACTCCACACCTTTATCTCGGAGGTGCGCCAAAAACGCCTCGCTGTTGACATCAACCGACTGTGTCACTTCGACGCCGTACTTCTTGGCCACCGCCGCCACACTATGGCACTGCTTGGTCGAGCCAAGAATGTCATTCTGCACCTTGGCGAGCATCTTTTTGATGATGTACCGGCGAACCTTCCACTGGAAGTAGTTGAACCCATACAACTGATAAAGATCCCAAGCCGTTTGCAGAACTGTGCGTTTGCCCTGAGCCACAGACTGGATGTTCACACCAGCCGTGGTGTCAGCGAACTCCCGGAGGTATTTATCAAGCACCTTGGGAAGTAGGAATGGGTCATTCTGGATGAAGACGTATTTGATCATGCGCCCATTTCCTCCGTCTTGGTTTGATCAACCACTGATTGCAACAAATTCTCCCAGGCCGCACAGCGATGAATGGTGGCGTGCTTTTGAACCAAAGCAACGCGGCCGGCTTCGCCTTGACGTTGGGCCAGCTCTGGATCATCTGCATACGCCAAAATGGCTTGAACCAAGGCGTCAACATCACCTTCGTCCACTGTGGAACCACACGCATCGTCCTGAATGACCTGAGCAATCTCGCTCTGGTGGGAGCCAATAAAGAGAGCGGGACGCGCCGAGGCCAAAATGCCAAAGAGCTTGCAGGGGACCATGATGCCTTCCACCCCAACCAGCAAGCTCACGAGGTGGCAGTCCGCCGCACTTAACAGTTCGTCGAGGCTTTCGCGTGGTTGGTAGGGGGCGAGCACCGCATTGGTTAGACCGTGCTCGTTCACGAAATTTTCAACAATGGACTTCTTCTTGCCACCACCAACGAACGCGAATCGAATTCGATCGTCGTTTTGCAACCTCTTGGTCGCTTGCAAAAAAGTATCCACATCGTGCCCGAGCCCAAAATTGCCGGAATACATGACCAGAAATCGGTCCTCAACCTGCCATTCATTTCGATATCGATTGGATTCCCGAGGTATGGGTTTGACCTCTTCAGAATCTGTCCAAACCCCGATGATTTGCACCTGTCTTTCCGCGATCCCCTTGGCCAAAATGCGATCGCGCATGCACCGTCCCAAAGCCACAACGGCGTTGGCCCGACGCAAACAGAATCGATTGATGCCCTCAAAAAATTTGGTGCTCCACGCACCCTCCCGCATCACTCCACATGCGACGGGAAGGTCGGGATAGAGATCCATGACCCAGTAGACCATCTTGGTTCCCTTGAACAACCGCAAGAACCAGCCCAACAGTGCAATGAATGGTGGCGTCGTAAAGCAGATCGAGACGTCATGCCGCCGCAGCATGATGGCCTTCACCGCCGCCGCGAGATAGAAATAGCCGAAGTCAAAGATCCGAGCCACGATGGATGCCTTGCCAAAAAAGCTCCGGCCAACTCGATGCACATGGACGCCGTCAATTGCCTCGTATGCCGGCAAGGCGGCTCCTTTTTGGCCGTACAAAGCCCTTGAAGCAATGATCGACACCTCGTGTCCGGAAGCCACCAGTGAACGGCTCAAATCGTGCGCATGCTGCGCGGTCGCTGCAACGTCTGGGTAGAAGACCTGGTTGATCATCAAAATGCGCAACCACGGCTCCTTACGCTCGACCGCCACCAGAAACAACCGCTTCACGATGTTCTTCGTACCAAGCGATTGTGCGCTTCAAACCATCCTCAAATCCAACTTGAGCTTTCCAACCCAGCCGCTCTTCGGCCCGCGATACGTCAAGACAGCGACGGGGTTGTCCATCAGGTTTGCTGCTGTCCCACCGAATCTCGCCTGGGAACTTCGTCAACTTGACGATGAGTTCAACCAGGTCCTTGATGGTGATTTCCATATTCGTGCCAAGGTTCACGGGCACCGGCTCATCCAAAACCTCGGTTGCCCTGACCACACCCTCAGCCGCATCTTCCACGTACAAAAACTCTCGGGAAGCCGACCCCGTCCCCCAGCACTCAATGTGATCTTGTCCGGCTTCCCGCGCCTCAACACACTTTCGAATCAGGGCGGGGATCACGTGACTGCTGTGCAGATCAAAATTGTCCCAAGGCCCGTACAAATTGACCGGAAGCAAATAGGCCCCCGAGAGTCCATATTGTCTCTGGTAGGCATCCAGCATCACCATGGCGGCCTTCTTGGCCACCCCGTATGGCGCGTTGGTCTCTTCGGGATAGCCATCCCAGAGATCTGATTCCTTGAACGGCACCGGGGTGTGCTTGGGATAAGCGCAAATTGTGCCGACCTGAACAAACTTCGGCAGGTCCACCCGGCGCGCGTGTTCGATCAGGTGGAGGGCCATGGCCATGTTGGCGTAGAAATATCGACCGGGATTGTCCCGGTTGGCACCAATCCCACCAACCTCTGCGGCCAAGTGAATCACCACATCAGGCTTGGTGATGGCGTACATCCGCTCCACGGCGGACTCGGTGGTCAGGTCATATTCCGCTCTCCGAGGCACAATCACTTCCGCGGCACCCCGCTTGGTCACTTTGTCACAGACAAATCGACCCATGAATCCGGCCCCCCCAGTGACCACCACGCGTTTGTTCTTCAAATCAAAAGGCATCGTCTCTGTATCGGCATGGGAGTGGGCTTGGTTCTCCCGGAACCCAAGAAATCAATCCCTCTTGGGCAAAGAAATTCGGAGAACTTCTGGGCGAAGACTGGACCCAATCTGGTCGATGGGAGATGCTACGAACACCCCTGTTCCTACAGAAAGAGCCCCAAATGAGCGACCGCATTGCATTCATCACAGGTATTACCGGCCAAGATGGCTCGTACCTTGCCGAACTCCTGCTGAGCAAGGGGTATGAGGTCCACGGCCTGATCCGCCGGGCTTCAAGCTTCAATACCGGCCGCATCGATCACGTGTACCAAGACCCCCACCACAAGGGGCAAAAACTGCACCTGCACTACGGAGATCTGACGGACGCGGGCAACTTGCAAAACCTGCTCACGCGGATCAAGCCCAACGAGGTGTACAACCTCGGTGCCCAATCTCACGTCCGGGTCTCTTTTGACATGCCGGTCTACACCGTTGACACCGTCGCCATGGGGCCAGTCAAACTCCTCGAGGCCATCCGGGTATACCAAGATGAATCTGGGGACCAAATTCGCTTCTATCAAGCATCCTCATCCGAGATGTTTGGTTTGGTTCAAGAAGTGCCCCAGCGGGAAAGCACTCCGTTCTATCCCCGATCTCCGTATGGCTGCGCCAAGGTCTTTGGACACTGGATCACCGTGAATTACCGCGAGTCTTATGACATGCATGCCTCATGCGGCATTCTCTTCAACCACGAGTCGCCAAGACGGGGCGAGACGTTTGTTACCCGAAAAATCACTCGGGCCGTCGGTCGCATCAAACTTGGGTTGCAAGACAAACTCTTCTTGGGCAATCTTGACGCACAGCGAGACTGGGGATTCGCCGGAGATTACGTCGAAGCCATGTGGCGCATGCTTCAACAAGACCAACCGGACGACTATGTGGTGGCCACAGGGAAAATGATCCCCGTTCGGCGATTCTGCGAATTGGCCTTCGAACACGTCGGCTTGGATTACACGGACTTCGTCGAGATCGACCCTCGGTACTTCCGACCGGCCGAAGTGGAACAACTTCTGGGAGACCCGACCAAAGCCAAGAATCAACTTGGCTGGGAACCAAAGACCAGCGTCGAAGAGTTGGCGGGCATGATGGTTGATCACGACCTTGAAATGGCCGCGCGCGAAAAGACGCTTCGAGATGCGGGGCACAAACTCCCTGAATCCAGCGGACATGATCAGTAAATAGCCTCTCCCCCCACACGGGTTCTGGCCAACCTTTCAAACAATAGAACTTGCTTAAGCCGTGCGGCTGAGACTTCCGTCGTCACCTTCGCAATCATCGACGAGTCGACGATTCAGCATGCTCCAGGTTTCGTGCTCAAACTCAACAAGGCGGCGTGCTTCGTCAAGTTTGGTGTGACATCGCTCCACACGGGCCTCGACCAAGAGACGGTGGAGGTAGGCGTACACATTCCGCATCTGCTGGGCCAAGTCGGACCCGCCATCTTCGCTGATACCTGATTCAAGCTCTTCTGCAATCGCTCGAGCTTTTGCGAATGCCTCAAGGGCCAGCGTCGTTTGGCACTCGTGAAGAGCCACCCCAGCTTCGTCGACTCGTCGCAGGAGCGTATCCAACAACATGAGCCGGAGATCGATCGGTGAGGCGTTCATGACGCGCTCCCGAAGCCAATGTTGTTGAGCCGCAGAATTCTTCACACTCTTCCATCGGTTCCCGGTGGGGCCAAACGTGAGCATTCAGGTGGCGACTCCGATCATCGTGCCGAGGGCAGGGCTAGCCAGAGGTGTTCTGGGGCAATACCACCAATCCCGCCAAAGCATTGGATTGGCTCTGCAATCGGGCCAAGGTTTGTTCCATGACATAGAACTCCCGGAGCAAACGCTCACGCTCGGCCTGTATTCGAGCCTGGAGCGCGGCGATCGAATCATCGTTGCGCTGCAGCCGATCAGTGATGCCGTCTTGGATGGTTTGCAGTCGTCCGTCTGGGGCAAGCCAATTCTCAAGCAACTCATCAAGCCGAGGGCCAATCCCTTCAACGGTTCCCGCTTGCTCGCTGGGCTCATCACCTTCTTCAATGGTGGCCGACAAGAGGGCCTCCACTCCGGACCGATCAATCGCCAGCGCTTCGCTGAATTGTTCGGCATTAAAGTTGAGCCGACCCTCACCATCGATCGCCACCCCAATATCTTGGAGCGACCGATACGGACCAGACAAACTGTCCACATCACGAGTCACAATCCGAGTCAGTTCTGAAACAAAACCGCGCAGACTGGCATTGCCGTACAACGTGCCTTTTTCGAAGGATTCACTGTCATACGAGTCGTATTGGTCCGCCTTGTCCCGCAAGCTGTTGTACGCATCAACCAGGGCTTGAAGCCCTTCAGACAAAGAACTGTCATCTCGCTCGATCGTTAATGTGGTCTGTTCATCTGATGCGGCCAGCAAATCAATCGTGACGCCTTCAATGACCCCTGACAACGTGTTCGATCCGCTGGTCACCAAAAACCCGCCGCCCACTGACCCGGCACCGAACAAAATTTTGGCGTCCTGACCACGCTGAATTGGATCCAGTTGAAATTGCGGCGCTGAACCATCACTCAACAGGTCCATCACCAAGTCTCCACCGGCTCCAGCCACGTCACTGGTCAGGGACAGCCGCCAAGGCGCCAAGCCGCCGACATTGACCAAGCCGGCCTGAACCGGGGCCCCACTGGCATCAAGCTTTTCAACCAAGGTTTCCAAGGTGTCCGAGGGATCTAGGTCAATCACATATTCCCAACGCCCTTCGAGCGCGGCCCCAATTTCGCTGGCGGACCCCACCAGCTCCAAATCACTCGCCGCCGATCCCGACAATGCATCGACCTGGATGGTGCGGAACGATGATGATCCATCAGGCAATTGCTCAACCAACTCAATGCCATCCCCAGTTGCGTTGATCTGAGCGACCAAGGCCAACCCTTTGGAATTGATTTCATCCAAGAGATCTTGCACGGTTTGCTCAGACCCGTCCAAATTCACGACCGCAGTGCCACCCAATCCATCGGTGATTTGGAACGTGCCAGTACCAATCCCTTGTCCTTGAGCCAACGTGGAGAGTTTGGTGGCCGGCCCAACCCAAGCCCGCTGGAGATTCAACCCTGTGGCCACACCGTTGCTGTTTCGATTCGGAGCGGTCCACCCCAAGTTGTCTGCCAAGTCACCACTGACCTCAATGTTGTTGAAGCCTGAAGTGTCGACCAGTTGCAGACCGTTGCCTTGCGCGTTGAGTTCCACTCGTGCAGAGACAAACTGGTTGCTCAACTGTTGATTGATCACGGCCATCAGTGCACCAACCGAACCCACCGCCTCAGCCGGCGCAATAATGGGAGTCGTGGTCGAATTCCCAGCGCCATCGGTCACCGAAAAAGATCCGGCAAATACCGCGGAAAGATCACCACTGAGAGAAGAGGTCAGGACGCCATCCAACCCACCCAGGACCCGATCACCCAGCAAATATTCACCATCAGAATTGCCAGACAAACCGAGGTCTTCGGCGGCATCGCCGGTTACCGAAAAGGTCAATGAAGGATCCGTTGATTCAAGCATCAACCCAAATCCGTTGGACGCAGTGATTGCTCCAGGAACCTCTTCCCAATTCAAGCGCAGTTCAATCGAACCAGCGGTGGCTTCGTTGATTCTTGCTTGCACCTCGGCCAAGGTGGTCGCCGCCGGGGCGTCTCCCACGGGGCCCAAGTCAACAGCAATGGGCGGCGACCCATCCGAGAGCTGAATCGTGAGGTCAGGCAGACCTCCATCTTGAATCCGAACGCCCAAGCCATCTCGCAACACACCCAGTTCGGTGTTGCCAGAAAGTGACCAAACAAGACCACCTTCAATCGAATTGCCCGCAACCGATGCGGAAATCCCCAAATCCTCAGCGGTATTGGAGCCATTGGCACTTCGAACAGAAAATGTCCCCGTTCCTCCGGTGGTATCCAGAAGATTCAAACTCCCAGACTCCAATGTGGCCTGAACCCCCCCCACCGAACCATTGATGGCGTCCACAACTTCGCCAATGGTGGCCGCTTGACTGAGATCCACAACCGTTTCCCCGCCGTCGCGATCGGTCACCACAATGGAGCCTCGTTCCACTCCAAAACCACCATTGAGTTGTGACAATTCCACGTCATCCCGCAACCGACCCTCACCCAACTCGAAAGACAATTGGGTCAGACCAAGGGCGGTTTCATCTTGGGTTGCCACGCCGCCCGAGAGGACCTGAGAGGTGGAAACCAGCCGAGAGACCAGGACGTCCCACGAACCGGTCGAAGCGGCGCTGCTTGCGGAAGCGGTCAAAAGATTTGGGTTTGATGAGGACGCGACCTTGGATGCAAACAAGGTCGCCGTCAATCCCGCGGCCGCAGAACGAATGGATTCCAACTGGATCCCAATGTCTGAAAACGCGGCCTGCTCGGCCGAAAATTCTGCTGAACGCCCCTGCAGTCGCAAGAGGGTGCTGTTTCGAAAAGCGAGTTGCGCCGAAACGAGCGCGTTGAAGTCGTACCCGCTGATCAGCCCAATTCCCGCGCTTGCACCTGACATTCTGTGGCACCAGATTCCCGACCAAGACCAAGAGCCGGCGTGCCTGGCTTGGCCGCCAAACATCGCCTCCATCCTGCCTTCTGAAGCGCATTCAGAACGGCAGATTGACGCTCTTCCAATGCTGCAATCGGTGTTCCAGACCCGTTGACTTGACCTTGGGCACTGCAGTCAGGGTGGTCCAAGGTGGATTTTGCGCTCTCGGCCGGAATTGCCCAAGTTGGTTGGGTTGGCCTGCACCTCCTTATGTGATCCCGTTTGGTCAGATATCTTGCAAATTGCTGATTTTTCGGCGCAAAATCGCTGGATATTTTGCGCAAAGAGTTGAGGTGGTGGGTGGATTGGGGTCAATCGCAAAAAAGGGGCGGAAGAATCCGCCCCTTTGCCATCCGTGCGTCGGGTCCCCATGCCCGACACAACCCCGCGAGATACCCAGAGGAGTCAGTCTGGGCGTCCCGTCGCCGTGTAATGCCCCCTCCGAACTCGCTCGAAGCGGTCTGGGTGGGCAATCAAGGTCTGGTTCACAATGGTGCGGAAATTTGGACTCGTGGTCTGGTATCCATGCGCCTGCACGGCGGCGGCGGCGGCGGTCACCGAGAGGATCTCATCAGAAAGCACTTCCACCAGAGCTTCCGCCAAACACTGTTCGTTCTGGATGCGTTGCTGTACCCGGCGGTATCCCGACTGGAGGGCCCGCTGGGCCTCGGCTCCACCTGGCCCACCGGTGTGGGCCAGCAGTTGCTCGTCAACCTCTTCCAATTCGCGAACCAGCGCTTCGCGACGGGATTGAAGGTCTTTGATCCGCACTTGCAACTCCTGCTGGAGCTCCCCCAGCGATGCACGAGACAGGTCATGGCCGACCTCAATCATGGCCTTGGGTTTTTGGTCCTGTTGCGATCGCGAGCCTGGCATAGCCATCCTCCCAGCGATCCCATCCACCCACGGACAGGTCGCAAAACATCCACTGGCACCGATCAAGCCGGACCACACATACACCCAACGGATCCCCCCGTTGGCATTCTCAGACGTCCGAGAACTCTTCGTAACTTATGTGAAGATGTGCTTTGCGCGAAGTATATTTTTTAGGATTTTTTCGCCTTCAATTGTTACATCTTCTTGCTGTACCCCAGTTTCTGGCAGAGCTCGTCAAGCCGATCCAGACTGCTGAAATCAAGAGAAAGTGTCCCGCTTTCACCAGATTTCCTCATGCGAATGGTGGCCCGGGTCCCCAGATGCTCGGTCAGCTTGGAAGCCAGATCTTGGGCCGCGAGAACGGTGCGAGAACCTGAATTTGAGTCCGCAGCGTCCTTCACCTGGCCCTCCGATGCCCCGCCAGCATGAACAATGGATTCGAGTCGGCGGACCGACCACCCCTCACGGGCACATTTTTCCGCGAGTTGGCGGCGACGGATGGTGTTGGGTTCACCAAGCAGCGCGCGTCCATGGCCCATGTCCAGTTGGCCATGGCGGAGCAACATTTGGATGGGGCCATCCAGATCGAGCAGTCTGAGGTGGTTGGACACCGTCGAGCGATTCAACCCCACCACCTCGGCGATTTGCTCGTGCGTCATCCCGAAGGAATCGGCCAAGGTGGCGAAGCCCTGGGCCCGCTCCATTGGATTGAGTTCCTCGCGTTGGATGTTCTCAATCAGAGCGAGTTCCGCGATCTCTTGCGCGTCCAATTCCCGCACCAAGACTGGGACTTCCTCAATGCCCACTTCCTGGGCGGCCCGCCACCGACGCTCGCCCGCAACAATCTCAAACCCATCCCCCTTGGGCACAGCAACGATTGGTTGCATCATGCCGGATCGTTTGAGAGAGGCCCCAAGCGATTGCAAAGCCTTCGGCTCGAACCGGGTTCTGGGCTGATTTTTGTTTGGGCTAAGTCGCTGTGTTGCAATGCTTTGCAGCGAAGAGTCGCTGGCCCTCGCCGCACCCGGCGGTGAGTATTTGGATCCGGCTGGAGGATCCCCCCCACCTCGATTGGGCGGTGCCGCTGAGCCTGATTCGGCTTCCACCGTGGCCTTGGCCAACGGGGCTGGCCGAGCCATCCCCATCAGACTGTCCAGGCCTCGGCCAAGTCGCTTTTTGGATTCATTCGATTTTGCCACAGTTGAACCTCCTGCCATAGGTCAAGCCGTCCTGGCTTCAGCCAGTCACTGTACCTCGGGGCCGCCACATGTGTTTGCCGGAGCTCATGACCCCTTCACTGGCAAACCTGCCGCCGGAATGTTCCACGTGGAACATCGCATGCCTTGGTTGCGGGGCAAATGGATGTTGAGCGTCAAGCGGGCGGGTCTTGGGGCAGCAACCACATGGCCGACTGCGAGCCATAGAGGGTGACCTGGTCGCCCTCCTGGAGATCTGCCGCTTGGGAGGGCGACTGAATCCGAAGCGTGCCCTCCAGCGGGAACTCGCCTTCGACCGCCATGCTGGTGGAAGAGCCGAAGAACTGGGTGTCGATGACCCGGGCCTGCCCAAGAGCCACCAGATCACTGTTCGCCACCGATCCAGAATCGTCGCGAACAGGGACAGGGTGCAAGTCCGCAGGCCTGATCATCAACGGGGCAGCGACCCCTGTGCGAGCCTGGGCTGGATCCATCGCATGTTCCACGTGGAACATTGGACGGTCAGCCGCCAAGCGGACCCGGGCAAATCGGTCGTCAACGTCGACCAACTCGGCCAGAATCAAGTTTGCCTCGCCCAAAAATTCAGCCACAAACTTCGAAGCAGGCTTCCGATAACTGTCGACGGGCGTATCGCACTGCTGAACACGTCCAGCGTTCAGCACCGCCATGCGATCGGACATGCTCAAGGCTTCATCCTGGTCATGGGTGACATAAATCGCAGTGGTGCCACTTTGCTTGCAAATGCGACGAATTTCACGACGCATCTCGATTCGAAGCTTGGCATCAAGATTGCTCAATGGCTCGTCGAGCAGCAGCAGGTTGGGGCGGATGACCAGCGCTCTGGCCAAAGCGACCCGCTGCTGTTGACCACCGGATAGGGCGTTCGGCTTGCGATCGCCCATGCCTGTAAGTCCAGTCAAATCAATGACTTCTGTCACGCGCTGATCCGCTTCCTCCTTCGGAACACGTCGCATTTTGAGGCCAAATCCGATGTTCTCAGCAACGGTCATGTGCGGCCACAGCGCATACCCCTGGAACACCATGCCAATGTCACGTTGGTTGGGTGCGAGGGCGGTGACATCTTCGGATCCGAATCGGATCTGCCCTGAATCTGGCGTGCTGAAGCCGGCCAGCATGCGAAGCAGGGTCGTCTTCCCGCACCCAGAAGGACCCACCAAGAAGAACATTTCGCCAGATCGAACCGTCAGGGAAATGCCGTCCACGGCCCGGGTCGAGCCGAAGGTTTTCACCAAGCCATCAATATGGATGTCACTCACAAGAGGAACAGTACCCAACTCAACGTCATGCGTCGTACAGTTGGCTCATCTTGACCCCTCAAGGCGCCCACCAACGACTGCACGAAGCCGCGACGATTCGCGACCGGCGACAGCGACCTCTCGGCTCCACCATTGGTGGAGTGCTGCAGAACATGGTGCGACGATTCGAAAAAGCCAGCGAAGGCCAAGATGACATTCGGCAAATTGTCGCAAGCCATCTGCCGGCTCGAATTCCCTTTGACACCATCAAAGAAGTTCGAGTTCGAGGCCGCCTGGTGCAACTGGTTGTCCCCGATCATGGCTTCAAATTCCATGTGGACCGATGGGTGCGCGGTGAAGGACTGAACGTGATTCGAAAGAACGCACAACGCTCCATCAGTTCGGTCAAAGTCGTTTCACGCTGAAGCTTCGGAGCAATCAGGCATCAATTCGAGCAAAGCGGAGGGGATCGAACTGGGGCGCCAACTTCGGTCCAAACAAACCAACTCGGTACGGGCGCGAGCAATCACCCGATCTTCCACCTGCAGCACGTACGAATGCCGCAACCTTGTTTTGGTCCGACTGGTCAGCCACAACACCACATCAACACACTCATCATGATGCGCTGGCGCTTCATAGGTCACTGCACATTCTCTGACGGCAAGCCACCATCCTTGTTCTTCCAACTTCGTATATGGCAGACCCAATGACCGACACCAATCGGACCGGGCGTTGCCCAGCCATTGAACATGGACCGCATGGTGCACCACACCCATAGGATCACACTCGTGATAGGCGACCCGGGTGGTCCAAGTGTGGGTTGCGGTCCCAGAGGGGGGAGATGCTTCAGTCATCATCGACACACCTTCGTGCGCCGTTGACCATTCCGCAAGGGGATACACGGTCGGCTGTGTTCATTTTCCTATGCAAAATGAAGAGAAGACCCGGTCAAAAACAGCTTCAGGATCACGATCGCCCAACACTTCGTCAAAAGCACGGCGGGCCAAGAGCAGCGCCTCACAAACCAGCTCGTCCGGACACTTCTCCTGCTGCGCAAGCCTTTGAGCGTCCCGCAATGACTGGATGGCTTGTTCGATGGTTGACCAGTGCGACTCCCGAAGCGCGACACCGTCTGCGCCTTGATCCCCGAAGTCCATCAACTTTTCCAAAATCTGTGCTTTCAGTTGATCAACTCCGCGTCCGGTCTGAGCCGATACCGGAACACCAGCGCCTTGTGGTGAAGAACCAGTACTGAGTTGGTCGACCTTCGTGTGCACCTGAATCACTCGGCGATCCGCGCCCCAATCTGGATGCTTGGTCCCGATGACCTGACACGAGAGGATCACATTTGCGGACGACAATGCCTCTTCATGGTTCTGAGAAGCTTGCTCTGACAAATCGGTTGATCCGAGATCAACTCCATGCTTTTCATCGAACACGCCCGGGCTGTCCACAAGCGTCACATCCAAAGGGCCCCCGGGTGCCATCAACTCCCATGGTGTGGCGACCAAATCTCGAGTGGTCCCTTCAATCGGCGCGGTCAAAAATCGCTTTCCGGAAAGCAGCGCATTGCACAAAGTGCTCTTCCCGGCGTTGGGGGGGCCCACGACCACAACGCGGGGGGTTCCTTGGAACCGCTCCAAAGGGACCCCTCGTTCACGGAAAAGTTGCAAGGACTGCAGAAGGTCGGACAACGTGGAACGAACTTGCTCAACCGGAAGGAACCGCACGTCTTCTTGATCTGAAAAATCGATCCCCGCTTCCAATGCGGCCAACAGATCCAATGTCTGCTCACGCAGTTCTTTGATTCGATCACCAGGACCTCCGACCAGCAAACGATGGGCTGCCCGAACAGCAGCGGTGTGCTCGGCGGAAACCAGCAATCCCACACCTTCCGCTTGGGTCAAATCCATACGCCCAAGCATCCAAGCTCGAGCGGTGAACTCACCAGGAGAAGCCTGTCGTGCTCCAGAATTTGCACCTTGTTGGAGCAATTGGCTCAACAATCGATGCAGCAGGTCTTGGTTTCCAGCCAGCCAAAGTTCAACCACCGGTTGACCAATCGGACCACGTTCAGCCGTGAACACCATGGCCAATGCAGGCAAGTTGGAAAATTCCTCGACAATCCGAACCGAAGCAACCCCGGCGGTATGGGGCAATGGGTCCTGAAGAACACTGTTGACCAAGGCCACGGCATCGGCCCCAGCGACCCGAATCATCCCTCGCGCGGACTGACCGGGCGGGGTTGCGACCGCAAGGATGGTGGTCTCAAGATCCACGATCAGCGGCGGGGGGGTCGCCTCGTCTCACGACCATCCTGCTTCTTCCGGGTATCTCGGCGACGCTCGTACCGCGACATGGCTCGTGAGTAGGCGCGGCTCTGGTCGCCAGACCCACCGGCATTCCCCCCACCACGTGGTCCAGAGGGCTTGGGTGGTGGATCCGAATCAAGATCCATGGTGTCCACCTTCTTGCGAATCCATCGGCTTTCAAGAATGCCGATGGTGCTCGATGTCACGATGTACAGCGTGAGACCCGATGGCGCGCCATACAAAAACAGTGGGAAGGTCAGCACCAACATCCAGCGCATGATCTTCTGCATCTGTTCTTGTTCAGGCGTTTGTGTACCTGTGGACGGAGGAGTCATGTACTTCTGTTGCAGATAGAAGATCAGACCCATCATCAAGGGAAGACCATTGATACCGGTCAACCGGAACAGCAGCACCTGCACCGGCTCGCTGAAAGTAGCAAACATGTGGTCTTGGTCAGAAAGATCGGCGAGGAATCCCCAAGCGTCACCTGTCAGCGATTGGAACATGCCAAAGAAGGCCGCCTCATGCCGCATCTCCACCGCCAAATACAAGCCGGCATAAAGCGCGATCCAGACGGGGGTCTGGAGGAACATGGGCAAGCAACCCAACATGTGCAGCGGGTTGACACCCTTTTCGCGGAAAAGCCTTGCTTGCTCTTGCTGCAAACGCTTTGGATCGCCCGCGTAACGCTTTTGCAATACATCCATTTCAGGCTTCACTTTCGCCATACGGCGGCTGAACCGCTGCATATTGATTTGTGAACGCCGCACAATTGGGTGCAACAACAATCGAACCGTCACCACCAAGAAGACGATCGCTACCGCCCAATCACCCACGAATCCATGCAGCATGCCCAGGTACGAGAGCAGCAAACTGGCCAACCACTGGAAGGTGCAGAACGTGCAGAATCCCCCCATGGAATAGACCACAAGTTTGTCCAATTGAAGCCCCTGAACGGTGCTGGCTTCACGCAATTTTGAACGGTCTTGCGGCCCCGCCCAGACGCGGAATGAACTGGTACGGCCCTGACCAGGATCAAGCCGAGTGGTCGAAGTTCGAGCGGTCACGAGGATTTGCTTCTCATCCTCCCCACCATCAGTAGTGGCGATCGGCGTCACCCGGATGCGACGGATTTGATCTTCCAAGCTGGGGCGATCCGCGGCCTCTGCCGGCATCATGGCGAGGGCAAAATATCGGTTTGTGGCCGCCAGCCAACCGATGTTTGAACCTTGATCCGGCATCCAAAAATTCACCGGCTCGCCTCCCGCCAAGCTCTCCCGCGACTCATCCACGGCCGACGGACGAACCACTCGAGCGCCTGGATCCAACACTCCAGCCCGCAACGTTCGGCGATCCATATAGCGGGCGGCATCCACCCGAAGCTGGCTTGGGGCAACTGTGTTCAGCGCGACCTCCAAAGGTTGGTCGCTCAAATTCTCGATGGCGGTTTCCACATCAAAATGGAAGCCATCCATAGGTGAGAACGACCGGGAGATGCGGAGCACGGGGATTCGTGCATCCTCTGGCCCAGCTTCGATCGTGGCCACCGCGGTCACCACGCCTTGGTCATCGCGTACGGAAGACCAAGCCGGAACCTCACCCCACAACGGAACAGGGGTGCCATTCAACTGCAGTTCAAAGACTGACAATTGTGGGAGAAGGATCTCGGTCGAAGGCAACGGGTACCGAATCGCCTCAGCCAACAAGTAATGAGCGTCTTCGGGAAGCGCTTCACCTGCTTCAGCGGCCCGCAGATCGCTGGCTTTTTCATACTCATCGGAAAGTCGAATTTCCACCACCCCGCCGCCGCCGGCATCGAGGGTCACTCGGGCGGTGGCTGCATCTTCCAGCGATCCGATCTGAAAAGCTGACTCAGTATTGGCCCCTGGTTGGTACCGCGGGTTGACCAAAGGTTCCACCAAAGCCGTGCTCGCTGCCTCAAGCGTGTTGGTGGGGAGGGTTGAAGATGAAGACTCCGCCGACTCTTGGTCTGACGGCTCAACGGGTTTGGGCTGGCTTTCGGAGGCGGTTTGAATCGGCGTAGGGCCCGTCGGAGCATTCCGACCGCCAGCGATAAACAGCACCAGCAAACTGGTGGCCACAGCAAGCACTGCAGCCGTTACAAGCTTTCTCCGGGTGGATTGTTCCAACGTCAACGTCCTTCGCGCAAGCGTTCGCCCAACCAATCAGCGAGTTCGGGTTCCGCAATAATCTTGGCCGCTACAGCTTCGATGTCGTAGGGCTCTCGGATGAATTCAAGTGTGGTTTTGTCCTCGTTGTCACTGGTTTCCAAAATGGCATACGAGGCACGCGGATCACCATCACGGGGCTGCCCGACGGAGCCGGGATTGAAAATCAATTGTTCGTCGATGGGAAGCGTCCACGGACCCTCACCGAGTTCTTCGGGGGAATAGAACTCTGGCTCGGCGGTAAAAACTCCAGGGACATGGGTATGGCCCTGCATGCCATACCGAGGCACTCGAGCAAAGATCTGTTCGAATTTTCTGGTTCCAGATTGAACATCTTCCGGGAACAGATACTCGTTGATGGGTTTCCGGGGGGTGCCATGAACCGCCAAAAAGTCGCCTTCTTGGACGCGAACCCGAAGACGCCCCAGCAATTCCCAGCGGGCGCGACGTTGGTCCGCATCCGTGACCGCTTCCAATTGTTTCCGAGTCCAATAGGCCGCCCGTTCAGCAACCTCATTGAAATTGGTGGGTTCGTACAACGCAGCCAAATCGTGATTGCCAAGCAAACACCACTCACAACGTTCAGCCACCAAATCGACACACTCAACCGGATTTGGTCCATAACCGAGCACATCACCCAAACAGACAATGCGATCAACCCCGCGCTGGTCGATGCTGGCCAGAACCACCTGCAACGCTTCAAAGTTGCCATGAATATCACTGATGACTGCGGTACGCATGCGTAGAAAGAGAGGATACCGCATGCCGGTCGTCATGGGTCCGTTAGGGTGGAGGCATGACCGAAGACCAGACTTCTTGCGAAGATCCGACCGTTTGCTTTTGTTTCCGGGTCTCCCGAGCCAAAGTGGCTGCGTTTTTGCGAAAGCAAAACCCGGTCGTGGCCAGCCAACTCTCGGAATGCGATGGTGCTGGAACGGGGTGTGGATGGTGTCGAAGGCTTCTGGAAGACATGCATGCCACCCATCTGGACGGGGGAGATCCGGGTCAAGACCTTGATCAGGGGGCCAATGAGGCTGCTCGGCGGAGTTGGCGGTCTGAACGGCGTTCAGATCCTTCCTGAGGTGTTGCTTGGGGCCCAGTTGGAGTTATCCTCTTTCTGTGCGACGAACGCATATTGGGCCCAACGGTGGCACCAGCGTTTGTTGAACCCGTGGACGACTGCCTGATGCACGCCGATTCCAGCGCTTCCGAAGGAAGCCAGACCGAGCCGGTCTCGACCGGCGATGAACCTCCTGAACCGTTCCACCTGCAGGTCCCTGCCGGGTTTGTACCTGCAGACCGACAGTGGCTTTCTGACCACCTTTCGCGGCTCTTGACCCACCTCCCCCGAAGGGTTGAGCAAATCAACATCCGACTGCTTGATGACGCCGGAATGTCGGAATTGCACCTGCAATGGAAGGGACTCGAAGGCCCAACCGACGTGCTGAGTTGGTTCCATTCCCACAGCGAAGGACCAATTGAAGCAGATTTGGCGATTGGCCTTGAAGTGGCTCGTCGCGAAGCGGAGCAGCGTGGGCACTCTCTTCGACAAGAACTCCTGCTGTACATCGTCCACGGCATTTTGCACGGGTGTGGATTTGACGATCTTGAGCCTGAAGATGCTGAGCGAATGCATGCGGAGGAAGACCGGATTCTTGCCCTGGTGGGGGTCGAAGCCACCTACAAGCGGGAGTCCTCTGAATGAGCCTTCACGACTTTTTGGGCGTGGGCTTGATTCTCTTGGGTCTATGGCTCAGCGCGGTAGCTTCAGCGTTGGCGGAAGCCAGTCGTTCTGGAATCGAGTCACGGACCTCGGTCAACCCCGAACGCCTTGACCAGCTCTTGGATGCCCGAGAACGGGCACGCTTGGCCGCTCGAGCTCTGGCCACCATGGGGCTATTGGCAGGAGTGCTGTTGTTGGCAAGCAACCTTGATGCAGCCCGAGGGGTTCTCTCCGTACTTTTGGGCATCGTGGCCGTGGTGGTGGCAGAATCCTTCGCACGCCATGCTCCGGAGGCAACAGCGGCTTCAGGACTCCGCGCGGTCGCCATGGCTGATGCTGGATTGGTGGCGCTTCGACCTCTGATTTTGATTTTGGATGAAGCCGCCCGTCGCCTCACTGGCGCGAACCTCCGCACCGGTGAAGATGAAGAGGAAGCAGAATTCCGTCGGCACATTGAAGATTCACAACGCCGGGGGGGCCTTGATGAGCGGGGGGCTTCGCTGGTGGAAAATGCGGTGGAATTTGGTTCCGCGGAAGTGCACGAGATCATGACACCACGCATCGAGATCGATGGGATCATGCTGACCGACGACTTGGAAGCATTGACCCAATCTCTACGTGGAGTCCAGCACTCCAGAGTTCCGGTCTATCGCGAGAGTTTGGATGAAATCGTGGGCGTGCTTCATGTTCGGGACTTGCTTCCACATCTCGGTCCACAGAGCAAACCCATCGATCTGGAATCGCTACTCCGCCAGCCGCTCATTGTTCCCGAAACCATGCCGGTTGCCGATTTGTTGGCCGCCTTCCGCGACCAAGGCATTCGATTCGCCGTAGTGGTTGATGAATACGGCGGCACAGCCGGAATTGCGTCGGCTGAAGACGTGCTGTCCGAATTGGTTGGCGAACTTGAAACCCCAGAATCTGATGGCATCGAAGTGCATGAGAACTTCATCGAGGTTGAAGGGTGGGTCCACGTGGACGAACTGAATGATCGCTTCGAACTTGATATCCCTGAAGATGACGATTACGAAACCGTAGCCGGCTATTTGTTGGCCACACTGGGTCGAGTGCCTGATGCACGAGAGACCTACACCTGCGAGGCGGGACGAACATTCAACATCACCCACGCCACACCAACCACCATCGAGCGGATTCGAATTCTTCGAGACGCCACTGAGCCCAAAGCATGAGACTTGCGCTCGAACTTTCACAGCGTGAGGCCACGATCGCTGTTGGTCATGAACAAAAGGTTGCCACCCGACCGGTCAGCATGGGGGGGCGGCAGGAACAGGATGTTCTCTGGCCCATGATCGAAGACGCCACCCAGGAGGTCGGGGGCAAACCATCAGACCTGAGCGAGGTGATCGTCAACGCTGGACCTGGTGGATTTACTGGTATTCGAACTGCCATTGCGACCGCCGCCATGCTGGGTCGACTGGGGGCTCAAGTCTTGGCTTTGCCTGCCCATCTTGCGGTTGCCGAAGCGTCGCTTGAAGGCCAAGGAGACGACGCCAGCATCATCTTGGCGGTCAAGAACCATCGGGCATGGGTTGGCACCGTGCATTGGGAGAACGGTCTGTGGACCACCTCAGGCGCCCCGAAAGACCTGGAGCTGAAGACCTTTTTTGCAGAGCAGAGTCCGGCCCGAATTGTGGCTGACGAGCATCTGCCCGAGGAGTTTCAAAGCGTCTGCGAGATCATCCCATTGCGAACCAGCGCCAGCGCGTTACTTCAACGCCTGATGAAAGACCCATCACGCACCGCTCTTGATGCGCTTCGGCCTATTTACCCCCGCGTACCGGAAGCAGTCCGCCTCTGGGAAGAAAGGCATCCCAACCTGTAATCAGCAGTCGTTGCCCCAAGACGAAAGCAGAATCTGCAGGTCAGAGAAATCGGTTTCGCCATCATCGTTGAGGTCGCCACCATCCGACAATCCCCAAGCGGACAGCACCACCTGCAAGTCGGAGAAGTTGACTTCGTTGTCACCATTGAGGTCACCAAGGCAACCGTCAAAGCCATCAAAGTGTTGGGTGGCCAAGTCGTAAGCCTGAGGACCAATGACCAGGCCCATCAAGCGACCCGGAAGATCATCAGCAATGGGGTGAATACCGCCCCAGATACGACTGAGCGAACACTGGTCGCTCGCGTCCCGGTAGCTGACCCACTGAAGCGTGACATCAATCGAAGGGCCATCCTCAAAGACCAAGAACTCGTTTCGAGGCGCGACATACTCGCCCAAACCACCCGGGAAATACGGGCTTCCGGTCAACAACGTCATTAATTCGGCGGCGGCCCGGCTGTAGGTGGAGTGGCCCGACACATAACCCGCAAAGTTCGGGGTGACGAAAGATGGCCGCTGATAGGGCCACCAATTCTGCGCCAAAATCCAATCGCAGCCCGCCGTATCGATGGCGGGATCATTGATGAAGTCTGGACCACGCCAAGCAAAAGCCGCGATCTTGCCCACGTTCTGATTGAGGGGGCCAGCCAAATGTTGATGGCGCTCCCCAGGCTGAACGGTGTCAAAAGTGATCAACTCAATCAAACCTGGGATCAGTTGCAAACCACGCGGGTCGTAACTGGGCAATGATGGGTCAGTACGTTGGCCGTTCTGAGCCATCCATCGGACCACGGAGACTGGACGAACATAGTCGTAGTACCCCTTCACACCCCATGCTGTGATTGCCACATCGTGCATGCAACCCCCAAGGGCAAAATAGGCTTTCACATCAAATTCCAGCTCGGAGAGCACCGGACCTTCACCGCCCATTTTGCGTTCAAAGGAGGGGTGGTCCATCACATCATTGAGCAAAGTGAACCAGTGGCCGGGGGGAGTTTCAGAATCTGGCCCATCGGCCCAAAACTCTGCCAGCACTCGACCGTAGTCCCCACGGGGAACCATCTGGACCGGGAACGCTTCACCCGTAACTGGGTTGACGCTGTATCCCTGGCTGTCATCTCCGCCATTGAGGACGTCATAGAAATCAATGAAATCCGCAGGGTCGGTGGGCAATGTTGCATTCCCGATGCTATTGGGACTGATATCCCACTCCACACCATCGGTATGGTCCAAGTGAGAGGACCAAATGAGCACTTGCTCGAATCCCTCGAGGTACTCAAGCTCTCGTGCAGTATCCAACAGTGGAGGCGACCCCGGATCAAGATACACCGACCAGTCCGAACCATCGCGTTCATAGACCGTGCGCTGGTCGGTTTGAAGGGAGAATGGCACCACCGCGCCCCATTCTGGTGACAAGAACGGGGGAATACCGCCTGGAATAACGTTGCCTGATTGGTCTATGAATTCTTCAAAGCCCAGTGGTTGCCAGCGGTTCGGGTACAGCAAATCTGGATTGCCCGGATCTTCTGGGAACAACGCGGGGTTGATTGGTTCATACTCCAAATTCTCATAGTCATTGACTTCGTTGGAACTGTCGGCCAAACCGAATTGAATATACGCCTCGGCAATTCGATTGCCAACGGCGGCGGGGCTGTTGCCAATCAACGTGTCATTGGTTGGGTCGAGGCCCAACGAGACCATCAGGTTTTCGTAGGCGGGAAGCATCGTGTCGGCGCCGGGAGATTGGGCAAAGCGATGCGAAAGCAAGCCAAACGCGGCGTGAGAGATTGCGGTCTCTCGAGAAGACTCTAAATCTCCGGTCGGAGCAACCGACTCGGAAAAAAGCCAAGGTGCCGGGCCATCTTCGAAGCAACTCCACGCATCCCACATCGCAGCTGATGTGTGAAAGAGGTTTCGGGCGTGCACCGTTGGTCGAGCAAAGTCATTGCGGATTGACTCGAGAAGCAGCTCATTCCACTGGCGTGCCACACTTTCGGTGGCCGAGGTTGTGGCGGGAACCGCAACCGCAAAGGAACAAAACGCGAGACCAATCGATTTCATACTGAACATGATTTCTCCCAAGAAATGCGACGATACATCATGACATCAGATCGGCCACTTTTGCAGTGAAATCAACGCAATATTCGACGCAACGTCCGGAAAAAGGCGGCCCAAAGCGAATCTCTGGCAACCTGTCTCAGGCGATCAGCATTCACTGCCCCAGGCCGAAAGAACCAGGCTGAGATCACTGAAGTTGGTCTCACCGTCACCGTTGACATCTCCTCCATCCGAGGTCAACCAGTTGGAAAGGATGATGCTGAGATCACTGAAGCCAACAACACCATCGCCACTCAAATCGGCGGGGCATGGAGCTTCATCGGTCAAGACGCCAAAGGTCAACGTTCCGTTCCATTGATCATCGGTTCCAGTGCCATAACCATGCGTCAAACGAACAACCCAATCCCCGGCACCAGAAAGGCTTTGTCCACACAAGGAAAAGGTGAAGGCATAGTCGCCGCTTTCAGGAACATCCCACTCGGCGGGGAAGTCTTCCAAGATGCCATTGGCGCACGTTTCAACGTCATAAGAGCCAACCTCAATGCACGCGCCACTGGGGTCAATCACTTGAATGGCGACATCACCGGCCCAAGTGCCATCCTCATCGCCGTTGGTGTAGGTCAATTCCGCTGTCAATGAATCGAGGTCGCCATCTAGGGCAACGACGTATTCCACAAATTCACCACCATTGAGAGCGTCGGTGTCCACCGAGAGTTCGCTCAAGACAGCAGTGCCGCCAGCCGAATCACAAGAGTCGGGAATACCGTTGGCATCACAATCTTGGGCGCCTCCAGCAAGAGATTCGCAGTCCGAAACCCCGTCGTCATCACAGTCTGGCAATACTTCGCAAACATCCAGCACTGCGTTGCCATCGCAGTCTGTGGTTTCGTCAATTTCACATTCATCGGGGATCATCGATCCATTGCAATCTTCGCTCACGCCGTCGGCAATGTCTTCATCGTCCGGTTGGCCATTGCCATTGCAATCGATCTCATTGCTGAATGAACTTGACAGGACGTAAAGCCCTGTTGCTCCCTGCCAGCCCCCGATACGAACCACGTAATCACCAGCGCCAAGATCGATTGTGATCCTCGAGGCGTATTGCACACAACCATCATCTGGTTCGTCGTCACCGGAGTCGCCGTCGCACACCACAACCGTGCCGTCCAACTCATGAATCGATAGGTCGGTGTCGTAATCAGAATCACAAGTCCACAAGTCAAGGGTGCCTGCTTCAGCAAGGCTGATGGCATAGAAAACGTCTGGGCCATCTCCAGTGAAGGCGGCGGTACTGCACTGGTCGCCATACGTGGCCTCTGCACCGGCACACTCAGTGGAGCCTGTGACCTGTCCGTTCAAGTCCATCGCGATGGCGTTTTCAAACAAGTCATTTGCGATACCAGCGCTTTCGCAAACATCGGGGACACCATTGGCATCACAGTCGGTCAAATTTTCACACTCATCCAAAACGCCGTTCGTATCACAGTCCGTCTCGGGACCGATCTCGCTGGCATCGTCAATACCATTGCCGTTGCAGTCAGAAACAGTCCCGTAGGAAATCGTGATCGTGCCACCGATGTACTCAGCATCGATCGTGGCGGCTGCGTCGTCGTAACTCTCGAAGAACTCAATCACCAACTCGTTGGTGGCAAAATTTGCCTCGGCAGATCCTGAGATCGGCCCCCAAAGTCCACCGGCACTGCCCGAACCCTCATCAGGGAAGAATTGAATCGAAACTTCACCGTTGATGTCCATCCGCATCTCATTGCCCCAGGAGGGGCCATCAAGGCCTGATCCGGTCACATCGGTCCAAGTCACTCCATTCACGATGCTGCCTGCGGGCAAGGCTTCCGAAAGGACAATGTTGTCGGGTGCACCGAGAGCGTCCCAACTGCCAATGCCAGCCAAGTCAATGGTGAACTCTTGGGCATGAGCCGAAATTGATGCTGCCAAGGTGATCAAGGTGCCTGTGTGTGCGTAATTCATGATTTTTCCTACGTTTTGAGGTTGTTTCTTCTTTCAGTTGTACTCCGCATCGCTTGGTTCTGGGAATATTTCCTGTCGAATTTCTGATGTCTGCACAAAAAAGCGGGCGGCCCGAAGGCCGCCCGCATCAATTTAGAGCTGTTTGAACCGAGGTTCAGGCTCAGCAACCACCCCAAGCCGACAGGATCACCTGCAGGTCAGCGAAGTTGGTTACGCCGTCACCGTTGGCATCGCCAGCGGTGGAGGATTCCCAAGCCGAGAGAATCAGCTGGAGGTCACCGAAGCCAACTTCACCGTCACCATTGAGGTCGCCGGTGCATGGCTCTTCGTCAGCAACGAATGTCATCTGAATGGTCCACTCAGGATCGGGGAATCCGATCGCAGGGTAACCGATCCAGTCAGTGAGTCCGCAGCCGGCAGCGTAGATGTAAGTGGCTGCACCATCGGCAGCATCCATCACGTCGTAAGCAGCGAATCCGTCCGTTGAAGCTGGAACATCCAGGAAGACACCGAACGCAGATCCTGCATCAATGGCAATGGGCTCATCGAAGCTGAGTTCTGCAATTCCAGCACCGCCGGCGTCCATGCAAACAGTTCCTTCACCAAGCAGGACCATCGTGGCAAGCGATGGGGCAGCTGGATCTGGGATACTGACCACTGAGACTCCAGCTTCCAAGAAGCTGCCGCCATTGACCACAGGAATGGCAAGGCAACTCAATGCAAGGCCATCTGGATTCACGGTATCTGCGTCGTACACGTTCATGAACGTGTTTTCGACTGTAATGCCGCCAGCTGCACAGGCAACGCCACCTTCGCCGGTGGACGCACCTTGGTCAGCAGGATAGACCGCGTCGCCGCCGTCGCATGCTGTGTTGAATTCACAAGCAGCTTGGCAAGCGTCAAGGACACCATTGCCATCGGAGTCTTCAGCACCGTCTGCAAGGTCGCACTCATCAAGAGCACCGTTTTCATCGCAGTCATTGCCGAAGAGTTCACACTCGTCGAGCGTGCCGTTGTCATTGCAGTCATTGCCTTCAATCTCATCACCGTCAGGAACACCGTTGCCATTGCAGTCATTGGCGTCACACGAGGAAGAGATTTCATTGCCACCTTGATCATCGAAGGTACCAGGACCTGCGTACTGATCAGGGCTGTTGCCGCAAAGGACAGAGTTGCCAACAGTTGCTGTATCGCCACCATTGATGTAGATACCGCCGCCTGCAGCAGCATTGTTCGATTCGAACAAGCAACCTGTTGCCGTTGGGCTACCACCTGCGGTGCAAATAGCACCACCGGTGTTGCTGGCCGTGTTATTGCGGAAGACACAATCTGTGAAGATCGCACCATCAGCACCGTTGTTCAACGCGATGCAAGCACCAGCGTCAACCGCGGAGTTGCCCACGAACAAGCATTCAATGAACTCGGAACCGTTTTGGGCACCGAGGTTACAGACCGCTCCACCGAGGCTTCCGGAAGAGTTGTTCCGGAAGACGCAGTTTCGGAAAGTCACCTTGCCAAACGAGGGGTTCAAAATGAAGGCTCCGCCATCTCCACCTGAGCGACCATCTTCGAAAACCATGTTTTCGTAGATCTCAGTGCCAAAGAAGGTCATGCATTGACGAACGTTGTCACCAGTAATGATGGTGGTGGGGTTGCCATCGGCATCGACCGAACCACGGTGAATCACACCGTTGGCGGCCAAGGAGATGGTGTAGCCCCAGTTGTAAACGCCAGGACCCCAGTTGATGATGTCACCTGGGCAAAGATCAGCGAGGCCTGGGCCAATTTGATCGATGAAGTCTTGAGCACTGACAACGTTAAAGATTTGTGGGTCGCCACCACAGGGGTCACCTGCGCTGAACGATCCTGACATCTCGTAGTTGCCTGTCGCTTCATTCCAACCACCAATTCGAACGATGTAATCGCCAGCATCGATGAGAGTGGTCAACGTGGATTGCCATGTGGGGGAGCCACAGGAGTCGTCATCACAGAACAGGATGTTGCCCGCCATGTCATGGATCGACAAATCGGTATCGAAATCCGAGGTGCAGAGAGACAGCGTCAATTCGCCCAATTCAGGAACAGAAATGCTGTAGAAGACATCAGGTCCGGTTCCAGTAAAGAATCCACCTGGTCCATCACAAGCCCAAGTGTCTTCTTCAGTTGCACAAGCAGTAGACCCTGAGGCCAATCCGCCATCGATGTCAAAGGCAATTGCACCAGCAATGGTGTCATTGGCCACACCGCCACCTTCACAAACGTCAGGAACGCCGTTGGCATCACAGTCTGCTTGGTTTTCGCATTCATCCAACACGCCGTTGTCATCACAGTCGGTGGTTGGGTCGAGTTCCGAAGCATCATCCACACCGTTGCCGTTGCAGTCATCGAGGGTTCCGTAGGAAATCGTGATCGTGCCGCCGGTGTATTCAGCGTCAACCGTAGCGCCTGCGTCGTCGTAGCTTTCCCAGAATTCAATTACCAGGGTGTCGGTAGCAAAGTTTGCGGATGCCGATCCCGAAGATGGGCCCCATTCGCCACCGGCAGTAGCGCCACCATCATTTGGGAAAAATTGGACGGCGACTTCACCATTGATGTCCATCCGCATTTCGTTGCCCCATGAAGGGCCACCAAGACCGGATCCGGTCACATCGGTCCAAGTCACCCCAGACACGATGCTGCCCGCGGGCAAGGCTTCCGAAAGAACAATGTTGTCGGGTGCACCGAGGGCATCCCAACTGCCAATACCGGCCAAATCAATTGTGATTTCTTGTGCCTGAGCCGTGGCTGACGCAGCCAACGTGACCAGTGCACCTGTGTAAGCGTATTTCATTGTGATTCCTCCTCAGGAATAGACACAGAGATAGATCTATCTCCGGCTGAAGTACCGGATCTACTTCTATTTCTAACTTCTAATGGCTTTTATACAAGGATTCTTGTCATAAATTCAGGTTTCGGCCGCACACACCGAACTTTGGGGACAAGTTCTCGGACATTCGGCTGATTTCAAAAATATGGCTTATTGCCCCAAAGAGGGGGGTTGTGCGGCCCGATGAGAGAACTCGTATTGGAGATCCCAAATGCCCTCACCGCACGCTCGTATTGCCCTCTTTGGTTCCGGCCCAGCTCTTGACGCAGCTGCAGAAATCTTGCGTTCGGCGGGACGCAATCCTCTTTATGTCGCAAAAGGTGAGGATTTGAGCAACGCGGATGTGGTCCTTTATGAAGGTGCCGCACCAGCGTCGCTCCTCCCAGAAATCCCGGTTTTTCAAGTAGGAGAGGGTATTGATTTGGAATTTGGCCTCGATCCGGTCAATGACCCGGCCGGAACACTTGCATGCATGGATGCCGTGATCGATGAACAACTGGCTTCGCTGGATGCTGAACATGATTTGGCCGCGGCCAAAGAAGAACTTTTCCGAGTGGTCAAAGCCCAAGCCAAACTTGAAGCCGAGTTGGAATCGCTCGCTGGCGGAATTGAAGACGCTTGTGAGGAAACTGGGGGCCGACTTCGCAAATTGGTCATCGAAGCTGAATTCCGCGGTTTGATCAGCCAAGAGCTTGGGGCGGAGGATGCCCTTCGAACCTCGATGCAATATCTCATCCACAAGGTTGGGGTCAGCAATGCGATTGTGGCGACTCCAGGTTTCGATGGCTGGCAACTTGGGGCTTACGTCAACGTCGATGCCCCTCGGGAGGCCACCCAAGATGTTGTGGACCGTGTTCTGGAACGTGCAAACGATTTCGCTTCCGCGAGCGTGACCTGTTCAACCGGCAATGAGTTGCAGGCCAAACTTGATCTGGATCACCCGGGCCTTGATGGCCGAACCTGTGTCTGGACTGGCGCCTACTACGAGGCCGAAGCCAAAGCGAGTCTGATCTTCTTCCGAAACGAGTCATCGCCCTTCCGACAAGAGGATCTCGAAACGATCGATGTCGTCTCCAACCTGCTCGGTCGTCAATTGGGGGGGCTCGAGCGGATCGAACTCCGAGCCCAGCCCGAAGAAGAGGCCTCGGACGACCAGTGGCGTGATGCTGCCTAAAGAATCAGTAGCCTGCACCATGTGTCTCACCGCCGTGTTGCTTTGATTTGCCACACCCCTCAGGGCCAAGTTCCCCACTGGGATCTTCTTTTTGAGCGGCAACCAGGGAGTGAACTGTGCGCCACTTGGCGACTTGATCAGCCTTGTCACACGGGGCAAGGAATAGCCACAACAGTTCGGCTGTTTGACCATAGGCGCTTCTATTTGGAACTTGATTCTGAGGTCACCTCAGACAACATCGGCAGTGTGAAGCCAGAAGCTTCGGGTGACATCCTGGATGTTGATGACTTTGATGAACCATCACACGTTGTGGTGCGTTGGTCTCATGGGGAATGGTCCAAGCTTCTTTTTCTCAACCATGAACTGCACTACGAACGTTTGGTCCAAGCGGACCAAACTTCTGATGCGAAGTAGCGAGATGAAAGAGCAAAAGTGATTGCGCCAGTGCCAACGATGCCCAAAGCACGGACCCAAGGTTGTGAGTCACGAAGAATCCAAGAAGCGCCCAAGATCAATGGCAGCATGATCACACTGGCGATCACAATCCCCAGAACTCCCGCAAATCGGGCCCCAAGCCGACGCGACAACCACCAGCACTGAATCGTCGCACCAACCGATGTGGTAAGACCAAGCGCAGCCTCTTCAAGCGGCGTCCAAATCAACACCAAGTTCAACAACAAGTTGGTGCCCACCACAGCCATACCGATACGAACCGG
Organism: Phycisphaerae bacterium; assembly: GCA_002705085.1. Lineage (GTDB taxonomy): Bacteria > Planctomycetota > Phycisphaerae > Phycisphaerales > SM1A02 > UBA8653. Next base: position 97,846 of record PAHO01000048.1, read on the forward strand.
TCCCCGCCGATCCCCCTTGGCGTAACACGCTCGTACCAAGACATGAACACAACTCATGGCCCAGATGCCTGGTCCGTACGTCCACATCAAACGGGTGACTCTTGGGGCATCCGCGGCGGAGAACAATCCACCTTCAAACACTGCTTTCACCAAGGGGGTGGCCACGACACACAACCCAATTGATGCGGGGAGGCCCACAAAGAGGGCCATCCCAAGGGCGGTTCGGAGGGTGTCCTGGAAATCATCTGGGCGGTCTTTGGTTTGACTCAAACGTGGAAAAGCGGCGGTGGCAACGGCAATGCCAAAAACACCTAGTGGGAATTGGTACAAGCGAGACGCATATGAAAGGGCCGCGTTTGCCCCTTCCTCCAATGGATAGGCAAATCCAAAAATCGTCGCTCCGAACAGCGCGGGCCAAGACGCCATCAGGGTGTCGGTCAAAATATTGACCTGCAAAACCGACAAGCCAAGGCCCACCGGAACCGCCCGTTTGGCCAAGATCTTGGCCTCGTCCCAGGCGTTTCGGTTGGGTTTGGCAAACGGTTGATCGCCCAAAACAGAAAAAGACCACACCACTTGCAAAAGACCAGCAAGCAACACGGCCCACGCCGCTCGGTGCATCTTGGCCTGCGGATCTTCCGCCGGTCCAGTCAAAATTCCGACCACCAGGGCGATATTCAAAATGGCTGGGGCCGCAGCCGTGGGGGCGAATCGGCCCCGAACCTGCAGTACTGCCCCCAACAGCGCCACCAAACACACCATTGGGGCGTAGGGCAACACAATTTGCAACAACTCAACCACCAAGGTGGGGTGCTCTCCCTCTGGTTGTAAAGAGAACAACACCAATTCAAGCAGTGCGATGAAAACCGCCAAGATCCCGATTCCCGCGGAGATGCCTGCGGCGGCAAATCGAGCCGCTGATGAACGG
>PAHO01000049.1 GCA_002705085.1 Phycisphaerae bacterium
ACTTTGGCCCAACAAGGCCAGATCGCGCAAGCGACCGCGGACTACATGGGCATGCTGGGCACGGTGCTGAACGGTCTGGCCCTGCGAGAAGCCCTCGAACAAATGGGGCACCCTTCTCGACTCATGAGCGCCTTGGCCATTCCATCGGTGGCAGAACCATTCATCCGAAATAAAGCCATTCGACATTTTGAGAAAGGTCGAATCCTGGTGCTGGCGGCTGGAACCGGGAACCCATTCTTCACCACCGACACATGCGCGTCATTGAGAGCCGCCGAGCTGGGTGCCGATCGGCTTTTGAAAGCAACCAAAGTCGACGGCATTTATGACCGCGACCCCGCAAAGCACGCCGACGCAGTCCGCTACGAGACCTTGTCATTTGAGGATGCGATTGAGCAGCAACTGGGCGTGATGGACCTCACAGCCCTGACCATGTGCATGGAGCGAAAAATCCCGGTGCAAGTGTTCGACTTTTTCACTCCCGGCAACATCGCTCGAGCAGTGGCTGGAGAAACCATCGGAACCTTGGTCTCTCCCCGCCATCCCAATCCAGCGAATTGAGACTAAAATCGATCTTCGCCAAAGGAGCTAGCAATGTCCTACAACGATGTGATCCAAGACGCCCAAGATCAAATGCAAAAAGCATTTGAGTATCTGGAAAAAGAACTCAAGGGCATTCGGACTGGTCGCGCCAGCAGTGCGTTGGTGGAATTCATCAAGGTCGAAGCTTGGGGCAGCCTCCAAGACATTCGGTCTGTGGCCATGGTGAGTGTGCCCGAGACCACACAGATTGTGATCAAACCCTACGACGGATCCATCAAACAAGAAATCTTGAAGGCCATTCAAAACTCCGACCTCGGACTCAATGGCATGGTTGATGGTGATGTCATCCGTGTGAATGTGCCCCCTCCATCGGCCGATCGCCGCAAGCAATTGTCGGCTCAAGTGGGCAAACTCGGCGAAGAAGCCCGGGTCTCGGTCAGAAATGTTCGTCGGGACACTTTGAAAGCCATCGGCAGCCTAACCAAGGACCAAGGCCTCTCTGAAGATGATCAAAAGCGGGCCGAGAAGCAAGTCGAAGATGCGACCAAAGGTGCGATCGCAAAAGTGGATACGGCCGCCGACACCAAATCCAAGGAGATTGAGGCGATTTGATGTTGCCAACGTCTCTGTTCCCCCTGATTTGCTTTGGGGGTTGCGCCGAAGTTCCACCTCCAGAACTGCCTCTGGTTTATGTCGATCGGGATGACTTTACGGTCACCGCTTCCTGTCGGCTCGTGCTGGACACCTCGAGCTCAATGTTGGAAGACATCAACCTCGACGGCCTGATCCGGGTGGTGGGGCACAACATCGAAGTGGACGCCTCACAATTGGTCCTGCAAGGCGACGGCGGCATCGGGGTAAGGATCTTGTCCGATGGGGTGCGCTGGCACGGCGGATCGCTCAAAGGATTTTCGATCGGAGTTCAGACTTCTGGGAGCGATGTCAAACTGACGAACTTCAAGTCCCAGTCCTGCGAGACTGGAGTTCGGATCACTGGCGAACGCTTCAGCGGCTCAAACCTCCATTGCACCGACGGGATTGTGGGACTTGAAGCAATCGGATCCAACGGTGGAAGACTCGAGCATTCAATCGTCTCCCGCATGGGACAAAGCGGCCTGCATCTGGACCAGACCAACGAGTGGAAAATCCACGCCAACGAGTTTCAATCGATTTATGGCGACCCGCAAGCCGCGGCCATCAAACTGTCTCGCTCAGGTCGAGACCATTCCATCCGAGGAAACATCTTGACCCAAACCGAATATGGCATTTCGGTGGACACCGGCGATGTCAATCTGGGTCGTGAGATGGCACAAGACGCCAAAAATCGTGGTTTGACTTGGCCGCCTCCCGAAGAAGAGATTGCTTTGTTCAAAGGGAAAGGATTCCAAGACATCCTCTTCACTGAGAACACCATCCGGAACCATCGTGGCGAAGCCTTCTGGATGCGAGGAGTCTCCGGCCTCCGCTTGTTTGGGAACCAATGCCTTGGCCCCGGACCCGGGCTCACCCTTCAGTTTGTCGAAGACTTCCAATTCAGTCAGAATCTCACCCAAAGCACCCGCCCTCACGCCATGTTGATCCAAGATTGCGGGGTCAACCGAATGAACGCCTCCCAATTCACCGGAGATCGCCAAGGGCTGGTGGTGACAAATCCCACCAACGTCGACCAATGGCCTCCTTGGGCATGGGCACATTTGCGACGGGCGGAATGCAGTGTCACCGATTGCACCTATGAAGGGTTTGAAGTTGCCCTCAACATTGGCGACGGCCAGGGGGCCGTTCGACTCGGAGGCAATCAATTCGCCAGTTGTGACCGCTCATTGCAAACGACTGGAAGTGCTGATGTTTCCGTGGCCAGTGGCGACCCCGAGGTCACCGTCCCCGAAGAATTGGACACGGCGAAGCCCACTCCAGAATGGCCAAATGAGAACGCTTGGCTGGTGCGAAACGGGAAGCCATGGAATGAATCAGACCCGATCCTCAGACTGGGTACGGTTGCCCCAGGATTCGTGCAGTTCATCCCCGAAGGAAGCACTGAAGACCCTGAATTCATTTTTGAAGGTGAAGCAGAACTTGTCGTCAACCCCAATCAGGACCGCATCACCGTCCGCGCGGTCGAGAAAGACCGGTTCGAACGCTGGAGGCTGAAGGCCGATGGACAGGATTTCTCAGGTGTGCTCACTCGTGGGTGGTGGAAAGGGTTTATGTGGGAGTACGAGGCAGACCCCGTCAACGAGTATGAACAATGGCGAAGTGAAGCCGATTCTGGATGGATCTTCCAATGCCGTGAACCAGATTTGGATTTCGGTCGAAATGCTCCTGGCGAACTTGCGGGCATTTTCCCCGTTATTCGGGATGCCGGACTCCCCCGTGACGGCTTCGGCCTGGTTTGCGAAACCGAGCGCTGGGTCCCCGCAGGGAAGTGGGTCCTCCGAGTGGAAGCCAACGACGGAGTTCGGGTTCAAATGGATGGCAACACCGTGATTGATGCTTGGGAACGCCCCACCCAGAGCATCTTTACGCACGAATTTCACCTGCAGGAAGAATCCGTCCGCCGGTTTTTCGTGCAATGGTATGAACGTACCGGATTGGCCTATCTTCGAGTAACGATCACGCCTCAATCAGAATGACGTTTCCTCAATTCTGAATTCGGGATGCCCATCTCTTCTCGATACTTCGCCACCGTACGCCGCTTGATGTCAATGCCCTCTTCCTGCAGAGCCTTCTCAATCGCGGCATCAGAAAGAGGCTTGCGGCGATCTTCGGCTTGAACCAGAGCTTGGACCTTCTTCTTGACGGTCTCATAAGCCACCGGTCGGCCTTGACGATCGACCAGACCACCAACGAAGAAGTCACGCAAGCAAAGCATGCCGCGGGGCGTCTCAGCCCATTTGTCATCAACCGCTCGACTGACCGTAGAGACACTGATGTCCAGTTGTTCGGCAATCTCTTCCATCATGAGTGGGACCAAAGCGCCGTCACCCTCAGTAAAAAAAGATTGCTGGCGGGCCACGATCGCGTTGGCGACACGCTCAACGGTTCGGTAACGCTGCTCAATGGCTTCCAGAAGTTGCCGGGCTTCGTCCCGAGCCTTCCGAAACTGTTCCGCGTCCTCGTCATTCAACCCACCAGTCTTGAGAATGGCTTCGTATTCAGGGTTCAGTCGGAACCTGGGGAAGCGGCTTTTTAACGAGCGCGCGACCATAACCCCTGATTCATCACGTTCAATGGCGATTTCCGGACGGACAATGGACGGACGTTCATTGTCCAAAGTGCGGACTGGTTGTTTCTTCAGTTGCCCCAGCAGATCTCTGGCGGCTTCAATCTCGGAAATTGAGCACCCACGCTGTTCCGAAATCTTTTTGAGACGATTGTTGAGCAAGTCATCCCAATCCTTTGCCAAAAGGTCAAGCAACAAAGACCAGTTGCCAGATTCCTGCGAAGTCCCATCCAGTTCTCGGCGTCGGATTTGGATGGCGTAGCACTCTGGATAACTCCGGGCCGCAATTCCAGGAGGTTCCAGCCAACCCTGAACCGCTTCAAGTGCTGTCTGAAGTTGACCTTCTTCAACGTCTAGGCTGCTGGCCAATTCAGCGATGTCATGGCGAAAGAATCCATCCGGGGCAAGGTGTTCAATCACCCGAACGCCCAAGGATGCCACCTCGGGTGAAACTTCAGCTTCCCGCCATTGATCAAGCAGTTGTTCTTCAATGGATTGAGGCCGGCCTTCCGCGTTGGCCATGGCATCGGTTTTGGCGTCACGATCTTGGTCAGAATTCGCCTTCGGCCGAGATTCGTACAAGTTGTCCGTCGCCTCTGGCATGGAACGCTCGGATTCCGCGAGCCGATCAAAGCCGGCTTCATCTTCCCGAACCGGCTCATCGCTTTCGGGCTTTGGAGCGCTTTCTGCCGGCGCTTCCGGCTCGACCTGCTCCAACATGAAATTGGATTCGAACTGCTCCTCGAGCGTTGCCTCTAGTTCCGCTAGTGGCAACTGCAAGACCTGCATGTGCTGGATCATGCTCGGCGTGAGCTTCTGGATCTGCCCCATGCGTTGATGCTGAGAAGCGTCAAACCTCATAGCGAATCTCCGCCAATGGGACGCCGGTCGTCCATGGCATCAGCCAACACCGAAACACTGGCTTGCTCAAGAGTTCCCCCACTGGGGAGCCCTCGGGCCAAACGGGTCACGCAGATCCCCAAGGGCTCCATCTGATTGGCAAGGTGCAAAGCAGTGGTGTCCCCATCAAGGGTGGGATTGAGTCCCAACACCACCTCGCGCACCGGCTCTTCCCGGAGGTTGCTTTTTGGATCCCGGCAGCGTCTGATCAGCGCATCTACGCCGAGATGCTCGGGACCGACACCGGAGAGTGGATCCATCGCACCGCCTAGGACGTGATAGACCCCTTGGTGCAAGCCCGCTGATTCAAAACGAACCAAATCCTTGATCTCTTCGACCACCAAGATGACCCCAGCATCGCGTCTGGGATCAGCGCAGATCGCACAAAGATCCGACTCACCGAGATGACCACAGACTCGGCAAGAAACCAAATCCTCTTTCACCGCGCGAATTGATTCGGCCAGGCCAAGAGCCTCCTCCGAAGAGGCTCTGAGCAACCAGAATGCCAAACGCTCCGCGCTGCGACGACCGATTCCTGGAAGTTGGCCGAGACGATCAACCAGGGCCTCCAAACTGGGTGGGCCGCCTGAACTCAAGATGCACCCCCAAGCAAACCACGAAGGGTCTCAGCCGGGATCGGCAGGTTCAGTTCGTCGGCAGCCCGACCAAACTCATGTGCGGCAAGAGCCGCCGCTTTTTCTTGGGCATCACGAACCGCTTCGGTGACCAGAGGTCCAACGTCATCCGGTGCTCCAGACAGGGCTGGAGCCACCACGACTTCAACGAGACGACCACGGCCATCCGCCCGGGCACGAACCGCACCACCACCGGATTCTCCAACCACTCGAGCGGCCTCAAGCATTTCAGTGATTTCCTTGGCACGAGCTTGAAGCTTGGGCAGTTCCTTCATGATCCCGGCCATGGCGCCGGCTTGTTTGAAAGCATCAAACATCACGGGCCTCCGAACGCTTCTGGACACCCACCACTTCACCTTCCAACGCTTGGGCCAGACTTTCGATCAAGGGGTGCCCTTGTACTTTTTGCATGGTGGACTTGGCCTCGTCATGATTGACTGGAAATTTCACATCAACCCGAACCCCGACCATGCCAAAGCGGTGNAGGNTGGTTTGCAGCCATTCCTGCTCAGCNACCTGATGGGNGNTTGGGAAAGACGAAGGGTTCGGGTTCTGGAAACAAATACAGTCGCCAGAGAANGNAGGAGGNCCAAACGCCTCCACCCGAGCTTCCGAACGNACATCGCCTTCTACAGANGCCAAAAAGACGGACCAACCNTTGGCGTTCAGGGGCACCGTCGGCCNCGATGACTTGAGGGATGNATCANNATGAGGCCGCNCGGGCGGGNTGGNGNCTGGAGGAGGGCTNGATGGACGCGTTTGTTCAGATCGCTGTGGGGCTGCTGGCTGACCGTTTGACTCNGNCGTTCCTGTTGGTGCCAAAGGTTTCACTTCACTGACTTGTTCAGGCTTTTTTTTTTCGCNTGGGCCCGAAGACGAGCGGGATTCAACGCAGCCCCCAAGGGCAAAAACCAACTTCAACAACATGGCTTCGACCACGGCTCGCGGAGTGGCGCTACTTTTGGCTGCTCGAGCAGCCTCATCCGCCAAGCCAACGCCTGAAGCCAAGTAATCGGGAGGCAAAGCGTTGACCATCGCTTCGAGGTCTTCTCGCCGGCCATCGCTGAGATGAATCCCAACCGCCTCGGCACCACCGACAGAGAACAGCATGGCGTCCCGGAAACAAGCCGCCAAATCAGAGGCGACCTCTTCAGGCTCGGCACCACTCTGAAAAGCCTCCGCAAGTGTTTGCAAAACACCGGCCGCATCCGCTTCAGCCACCGAACGGGCAACCAGTTGTGCCGGTGAAACCGTGGCCAAGCCCAAGAGTTCACGGACGCCGGCCAGCGTCACGGCCTCAGAGTCGGCTGACAGGACCCGGTCCAAGAGAGACAAAGCATCACGAACAGATCCCCGGCCAGCTTCGGCCACGAGGGTTAAGGCATCCATCTCGGCCTTCACGCCTTCCTGCTGCAAGACATCATGAAGATGGTCCGTCAAACGCTCACGAGACACCGGCCGGAAGTCATACCGCTGACACCGGCTCAAAATGGTCGTCGGAACCTTCTCGGGGTCCGTGGTGCAAAGAATGAACATGGCGTGAGATGGAGGTTCCTCCATCGTCTTCAACAAGGCATTGAACGCCTCGCGGGTGAGCATGTGTACTTCGTCGATGATGCAGATGCGCTTCCGCCCGCCCAATGGGGCAACCACAGATCGAGCGATCACCTCTTTGGCTTCATTGATACCACGGTTGGAGGCACCGTCGAGCTCTTGAACATCGAGGTCTTCCCCCCGGAAAATCGCATCACGCACATTCGCCAGATCTGGCTCACCTTCAGGGGCATTGATCGCAGCAGCAAAAATACGAGCGCTCGTGGTTTTGCCGACGCCGCGGGTGCCGCAGAACAAATAAGCATGAGCAATCCTTTGTGACTCAATCGCCTTGCTCAACGTGGCCGAAACGGCTTCTTGACCGACGAGATCTTCGAAGCGGCGGGGTCGGTAACGACGAGCAAGAACGGTGTACGACACAAAAAATCCTTTACTGAGTCCCAGGGAGGACGGCCAGGCGATCCACGGCCTGGCCGGTCCGCTTATGGCTGCTGCGGTCAGGCCCTGACCAGGTTCACGGCCGTGCCACCCGCGGGGCCCGACCGTCCTCTCCAGGAGTCAGTTTGCATCCTAGTCGAGGTTGGCCAGCGGTACACTCGATCATCATGGCTTCTGACCCTCAACCGTCTGTCCCGACTCTGGAAGATGCCCGCCGGGCCGCTCAGACTGCACGACGACGACTGCTGATTGCCTTACGGCTGACGTACCTCCTGCTCCTGGCCACCGCCGCACTCCTTCCATTTGTAGGGGACATGACTGACACCTCCACCTCTGATGCAGTGGTGGTTTCGGACTACGCCGGCGCGTTCGTCCTCCTGGTGGGGCTTGGATCTTTGGTCGTGCTGGTCGACGTCTTCACTCCAGAAAAACGTCTGGCCAATGTCATAGCCATCTACTTCGGCGTGGTGGTGGGATTGGTGAGTGCCTACGCACTTTCAGGTCTGATCGATCTGGCGGCACGAACGTGGTACCTCACGTCGCCGCCGTGGCCAGCGTATTTGCTGATGGGCAAGCTCGCCCTCGGGATTACCTTTTGCTACCTCGCGGTATCCATTGTGCTGGCCACGAAAGACGATTTTCGGATTGTGCTGCCCTACGTCGAATTTTCGCGTCGATCGAGAGGAAGTCGCCCGCTGGTGGTCGACACCTCCGTCTTGGTCGACGCAAGATTTGCCAAGTTCCTGCAGTCAGGCATGGTGGACACATCGATCGTGGTGCCTGAATTTGTACTTGGAGAATTGCAAGAACTGGCCGACTCTTCAGAAAGCAGCAAGCGCGATCGTGGACGCCGAGGCTTCAAATCACTTCAAGCCATACGCGAATACCGCGGGGGATCCAATGTTGTGCTTGAACCATACGACCCTCCGGGACATGGCGTCGATGAAAAGCTCGTCGCGTTGTCCGAGCGGCTCCAGGGTCGACTTCTGACCCTCGATTCCAACCTACGAGCGATCGCCAAAGTACGCGGCTTGGCAACGGTAGACCTCGAACTCGCCTCTCAAGCTCTTCGACCTTTGGGGAATCCTGGATCTGAATTCGAGCTGCGTTTGGAAAAAGCAGGAGAACAACCCGGCCAAGCGGTAGGGCGACTTCCTGATGGGACCTTGGTGGTAGTCGAAGACGCTGCAGACCAGATCGGAGAAATGGTTTCATGCCAGACAACGAATACCGTTCGCACGAATGCTGGGAACCTGGTCTTTGCCCGACTCAGGGACACGGCCGACCGACGCACATAAAGAAGTCAAAATAAACCAAGAAGAGTTTGAACAGGACCCACCTTGGAAATCAAGAAAGAGTCACTCACTCCCATTCGATGGTCGCTGGCGGCTTCGAGCTGATGTCGTACACCACGCGATTGACCCCTTTGACCTCGTTTGAAATTCGACTGCTCACCTCAGCCAGCACCTCATAAGGCAAGCGCGACCAATCGGCGGTCATGAAATCTTGGGTTTCCACACTCCTCAAGGCCACGACGGATTCATAGGAACGCCCATCCCCCATCACCCCTACCGATTGAATGGGAAGCAGCACGGCGAAGACCTGGCTGGTGGTGCGGTACAGATTGGCACTCACAATTTCTTCAAGCAAGATCTCGTCACACTCTCGGAGCAGATCCAAACGATCCTTGGTGATGTCACCAATGATGCGCACCGCCAGACCAGGGCCCGGGAATGGGTGGCGCCAAACGATCTGATCTGGCACGCCCAGAACTTCACCAAGCTTCCGGACCTCATCTTTGAACAGATCCCGAAGTGGCTCCACCAGTTCAAAACCGAGATCCTCCGGCAGGCCCCCCACATTGTGGTGCAACTTGATGTTGGCGGCGGTGCCCGCATGACCATGGCCAGATTCAATGACATCGGGATACAGGGTGCCTTGGGCGAGGAATTTCACCGGGCCCTCGACATCAGCAGCGGCCTCCTTGAACACCTCAATAAAGCGGTGTCCAATGCGGCGACGTTTCTCTTGGGGTTCAGTGATGCCTTCGAGATCTTTCAGAAAGGCCTCCGACGCATCCACCACCCGCAGGTCGACATCAAAGTGATCGCGGAATGTGGTCTCCACCAGGTCACGCTCATTTTTTCGGAGCAGCCCGTTGTCGACAAAAATGCACGTCAACTGGTTCCCGATGGCTTTGTGCAAGAGAGCGGCCACCACCGAAGAATCCACCCCGCCCGACAGACCACAAATAACGCGAGCCCCCTGAACCTTGGCGCGGACTTCGGCCGCCGCGGTTTCGACGAAATCGCTCATTCGCCAGGTACCTTCGCACCCACAAATTTCGTACAGGAAGTTTCGCAACATCTCCACGCCGTGCGGTGTGTGGGTCACTTCGGGGTGGAACTGGACGCCGTGCAGATTTCGGGAAGGATGCCGAACCGCCGCAAAGGGACAAGTTGGGGTTGCCGCCACCGTCTCAAACCCTTCGGGCAACTCAACAATCTGATCGCCATGGCTCATCCACACACTGGTGTCCGACGGAATGCCATGGAACATGCCCCCCCGGCCCTCCACCGCCAGCTTGGCGCGTCCGTACTCGCGTTTGTCTGCAGGCACGACACGCCCCCCCAACAAACTGCACATCAACTGAAGCCCGTAGCAGACCCCAAGCACCGGCACGCCCATGTCCAAAATTCGGGGGTCGCAGGTCGGCGCGTTCTCACCGTCAACACTGGATGGCCCCCCAGACAGAATGATGCCCTTGGGCCGAAGTGCGCGAAGCACCTCCACCGGGGTGTCTGGAGCAAGCAAGATGCTGAAGGCCCCTGCCTCCCGGACCCGGCGAGCGATCAATTGGACAAACTGCGAGCCAAAATCAAGGATCGGGACGACTTCAACACCAGCAGGGACACGGGGGATGTTTGTGGAATCAGACACAGGTACTCCAGGGAATCGATCGTCTTGGAAGACCGCACAGGATACCCTCGAACGCATGACGACCCGGTTGGCCCTTGCTCGCTGCCAAAATCTCCCCGAATGGGAAGTGGACGACCAACCACTGCACACGGCCCTGCGCCAGCTTGGGGCACACCTTGAGACCCCCAACTGGGAAGAGGACGCTGATTGGGACTCCTACGATCTCGTGGTCCCCCGGCTGACTTGGAACTATCAGGAGCACCCGGAAGCCTTCGCCAAGTGGATCGATGCCCGCGAACATGAAGGCAACCTCTGCAATACCGCCTCCACCCTGCGCTGGAACATGCACAAGCGCTACTTGCGGGATTTGGCTGAGGCCGGAGTGCCCACCATGCCCACCATCTGGTTGACACCCCAGAATCTCCACCGCATCGAAGATGCCAAGGGCTTTGGACGGGACCGAGCTTTTCTCAAGCCAGCCATTGGTGCGACCGCCAGCGGAACCCTCCCCTTTGCCGTGCCTGGCGAATGGAACCGAGCCCGCCAACACGCCGAATCCCTGCTCCAAACCTTTGATGAAGTGTTGCTGCAACCTTTTTGTCCCAGCGTGATGGTCGAAGGCGAATACTCCGTGCTCTATTGGGGCGGAAAGCCGTCCCATGGCGTACAGAAAATTCCGGTGCCGGGCGATTACCGGGTTCAGGATGATTTTGGCGCCCAGGACAAACCCTGGACGCCTTCCCCAGAAGTCTTGGACATCGCCCAGAGGGCCATTGCGGTCGCGCCTGGAGGGTGGACCTACGCTCGGGTCGACCTCCTTCGAGACCCCGACCACGGCTGGTGTGTGATCGAGCTGGAAATGCTTGAACCCAGTTTGTTCCTCCGGCACGCCCCCGCGGAGCAAATCACCCGACTGGCCGAAGTCTTGCTGGCGCGAGCCCGCGGCTGAAAGCAAGCGCAACCTATACTTTTCCGTCAAAGCCACGTCCCCTCGTGGCCCGATGTGGAGTGCTCATGGGTCTCTTCTCTCGCCGTTCGAAATCAACCCCACCGGCCGCTGTAAACACGGGTGGTGGCCTTTCTGGTGGACCCTCAGAGGCTTTGGTGGCCAAGCATGGGATTCGCATCTTGGATGCCAGCCAACGCCATCGAGGCGGGTTGCTGTCCAGCGGACTGTGGCAAGACAAACTCATGCAGTGGACGCTGAAGGATGAAGCATTCAAAGTGCAATTGTTCCGCTTCGTGGATGTCTTTCCGCGACTGAACACACCCGAGTCGGTGCACGAGCACCTCATGGATTACCTGACCCAACCAGGGGTCAAGCTGCCACCATTTCTGGGAACCGCCGTTTCCGCAGGCGGTCTGGCCAAAGGCGTGTTCCGCAATGCCGTGACGAGCCAAGTCGAAGCCATGGGCAAACAATTCATCGCCGGGGTTGATGCCGAAAGTGCCAAGAAGAGCCTCAGCAAACTTTGGAAGAATGGGATTGGCTTCTCCGTGGATCTTCTTGGTGAAGCATGTGTACGTGATGCCGAAGCCGACGTGTACTTGCAGCGGTACCTCGACATGATCGAGGGTTTGGCCAAGATTGCTTCCACGTGGGAAGCCAATGAACGCCTTGACCGCGACCATATCGAGTCAGTTCCCCGGGCCAACGTCTCGGTCAAAATCAGTTCACTCTCCGCGACCCTTGACCCCATCGACACCGAAGGTTCCATCCGGGACTTGTTGTTCAAAATGCGTCCCATCCTGCAAGCGGCCGCGAAGCACAACGTCCTCATCAACTTCGATATGGAGTCACACGAGTCCAAAGATCTGACGCTTGAGTTGGTGCGACGGGCCTGTGAACTTGAGGACTTCCCCGCCGGTATGGCCATGCAGGCCTACCTGAGATCTGGAAGCGAAGACGCCCAAAGCATGATCGACTGGGCCAAGGCCACCGGCCGCAGGCTCACCGTCCGTTTGGTCAAGGGGGCCTACTGGGATTACGAAACCATTCATGCCGAAGAGATGGGCTGGCCCGTCCCCGTCTGGAGCCGCAAGCAAGACAGCGACGCATGCTTTGAGCGGATGGCTTGGCAATTCCTCCAGTCCACCCCCCGCTCCACCGACGAAGGCGGCATCAAACTGGCCTTGGGCTCCCACAATGCCCGCTCCATTGGATTCGCCTTGGCTTCCTGCGAGCACCTTGGGCTCCCAGAGTCGGCTCTGGAACTGCAAATGCTCTACGGCATGGCCGACGAACTCAAAGCGGCCAGTGTGGGGGAAGGATTGCGCCTCCGAGAGTATGTCCCGGTTGGCGAAATGATTCCCGGGATGGCCTACCTCGTACGGCGCTTGCTGGAAAACACATCCAATGAATCGTGGCTCTTGGCCGCTGGTTCGGAACAGCCAGATCCCAACAAGTTGCTGGCTTCTCCTCACGTCACCAACAACCAACCCGATCCCGGTCAAGTCCTGCTGGCTGACGCACCAGAACGTCACCAACTGACCGAAGGTGTTGAAGGCGTTGGCGATGATCGGCCTTACGTCAATGAAGCCCCCCGTGATTTTGCTCACGCCTCTGTCCGAAGTGCCTTCCAGAAGGCCATCGACACCACAACCGTTCCCCATCAACCCGTAGACGCCACCAAGAACGACGGTGAAAGAGCGCTTGCTGCGGCTCACGAAGCATTTCCCCGTTGGCGGGACGAGAACCCCAGGGTCCGCGCGGCGGTTCTGACCAAGGCCGCAGCCATCATGCGCAGTCGACGTGATGAATTGACGGCAGTGATCGTCCATGAAAACGGAAAAGGATGGCGTGATGCCGATGCGGAGACCTGCGAAGCCATTGACTTCTGCGAGTTTTATGCTCGAGAAGCCATCGGGTTGTTTGAAGAACAAAGGCTGGGTGAGTACGTCGGTGAACACAACGCCCTGACCCACGAAGGTCGTGGGCCTTGCGCAGTCATCGCCCCTTGGAATTTCCCCCTGGCCATCTTGTGCGGGATGTCGGTGGCCGCTCTGGTGACGGGAAATCCTGTGATCATGAAGCCCGCCGAGCAAACGACGGGCATCGCCCGAATCCTCTTTGACATCCTGCACGAAGCTGGAGCCCCGGAGGATGTGCTGCATTTCCTGCCGGGACGGGGTGAAACCGTGGGGGTGCAACTGGTCAGCGATCCTAGGGTGGCGCTGATTGCCTTCACTGGTTCCAAAGCCGTGGGCTTGAACATCATCGAGACCGCCGGATTGACCAGCGAAGCACAAAACCAAGTCAAGAAAGTGGTCTGCGAAATGGGCGGCAAGAACGCCATCATCGTCGATGCCTCCGCCGACCTCGACGAAGCCGTGCTTGGCGTCAGATCCAGCGCCTTTGGGTTTCAAGGCCAAAAGTGCTCCGCATGTTCGCGATGCATCGTGGTTGATGAAACATGGGATGAATTCCTCGAACGATTCCTTGGCGCGACTGAAGCGCTCATCATTGGCGACCCCCGTTCTTCAAGTACGGATGTCGGACCCGTCATTGATAAAGACGCAGCCGCCATGATTCAACAGCGAATTGAACAGGCGAAGAAAGAGGACACATTGCTCCTCGGCATGGAGCTTCCCGAAGAAGGCCTGATGCCCGATCGGTCCTACATCGCTCCTCATGTCTTTGTGACAGATGATCCGAAGTCCAAACTCATGCAAGAAGAGATCTTCGGCCCTGTCTTGGGACTGATTCGGGCACGAGATTTCGATCACGCTCTGGCGTTGGCGAACGATGGTCGATACCGCCTCACCGGCGGGGTCTACAGCCGGAAACCGGCCCACCTCACCCAAGCCCGTCGCGAGTTCCGCGTCGGCAACCTCTATCTCAACCGAAGCATCACCGGCGCCATCGTCGGTCGCCAACCCTTTGGTGGTGCCGGCATGAGTGGCGTCGGATCCAAAGCTGGAGGACGCGATTACTTGCTGCAGTTTGTGGAACCCCGAGTCATCACGGAGAACACCATGCGCCGCGGCTTTGCCCCTGGTCTTGGCTGAGGCACACTGGACATTTGAATTGACGTTTGCAACATGTTGATGCTCCTCGCGATCTTAAGCCTCCCCCCCACCGCTGACACCGCGGTGCCTATTCATTCCCACAACGACTATTGGCGAAGCCGCCCCTTGACTGAAGCCCTTGAAGCAGGCTGCCTGTCCATTGAAGCGGATGTGCTGGTCCATGAGGGGAAGTTCATGGTGGGTCATGGGCCCGGGGAATTGACCCCTGACCGAACACTCACGTCAATGTATTTGAACCCCCTGGCAGAAATCGTCCGCAAGCGAAGCCGCGTGTACCCGCAAGACCAGCGTGCATTGATCCTTCTGGTGGACCTCAAATCTGATTGGCAGTCCAGCAAGCAGGCACTGCAAGACGTGCTTCACGAATTCGCGGACATCCTCAAAGCGCCAGCCGGTCGCCACCAAGGTGATGGCGGGATTCTGCTGGCGGTTTCAGGTTCAGGCTCTGACCGAATAGGCGCCCCGTGCGGGGTCGACGGACGCGTCAGTGGACTTGGTGGCCAGCAATCGTTCTTCGAGAAGCCGTTGATCAGCCAATCTTTCCGGAGCCGGTTCCGATGGTCAGGACTGGGCACACTGGCCCCCGAGCAACAAACCGAACTTCGATCTCTTTCCCAACGGGTCAAGGAAGAAGGGCGTCTGCTTCGTTTGTGGGCCGCACCAGATACACCGGAAGCGTGGAAGACCTTGCTGGATTGTGGCGTCGGCGTTGTCAACACCGACCAACCCACCAAAGCATCGATGTTTGTTCGAGCGTTGCAGCCAACCCCCCAAACAGCGTCCGGTAAGAGTGGCGAGCAAGCGCCGTCACCCCCCCATTCAGACCCGGACAACTGACCGGTCGATAAACGAAGCCGGGGCGAATTTGATGTGATCTTCGTCCCAACTCTTTGTCACCAGCCATTTTCGGCTGCCTGGAGTTGCTTCATGCGTTACGCAAATCAACAACGTGCATTCACAATCATCGAATTGCTGGTGGTGATCGCGGTCATCGCGGTGCTTTCGGCAATTTTGCTTCCGGCCATTCGCACCGTCCAGAACAACGCGAAGACCACCACCGCGACCTCAAACTTGCGGCAAATCGGTACGGCAGTTGGCAAGTACCGCAACCAATACAAAGATCGGTTTATCGACAACAAATACAACCTAGGTCGATGGCTCGCCCCACAAACGAACGCAAGTCCTGATGCGCTGGATTGCACCACCCCCTGGGACTACAGATCAGCACCAGGTGCGGCCTACTGGGGCCTGCCCCTCTCTGATTTCACTGGCATTGGTAAGGAAGCTTGGCACGATCCCATGACGACATACGCCGATGTTGATACCGCGGACATCCCGATGAACTTTCCGGACAACAACTTCAATGGTGCGCTTGCTGAGCCCAACCCCTGCATCGACAAGTGGTATTTGTCCTTTGGGCTCAATGCGGTCAACAAAGACACCCCGTTCAATGCCCCACCACGGGGTTGGTACGACGACCCCAGCGGAGACCGTATCTGTCTCTTTTACCGCAGCGGCGCCCGGGCGGGCAAGAGTCGGGCCCTGAGTGGTCTCAAACATCCCGACAAAGCATTGATCTGCCAGTCTCATCTGGAAGCCAGAATTGAGGGAACTGGAGACCACTGCTGGGATAAGAACGGGGATGGCACCATCAATGGTGCCGACATGCCCCAGTGGAGCGAGCACTGGAAAGAGTGCTTCCGGCATGTCGGAGACCGCACGGTCACCCTTTGGGTAGATGGACACACGGATGCCATCGCCCGAACCGACTGGCGGGAGGATTACTACTTCGGAGTACCAGCTCCCAACGGATTTGCCAATCCGTAACGGATCTGAAAAGAGACTCATTTTGAACCTATAGACCCGCAGGCCCAGCCTGCGGGTCTATCAATTGGCGAGATGGTCTTGACGATGATGGCCTGATTCGACAAACTCACCACAACGCGGCTGTAGCTCAGCTGGTAGAGCGTCAGCTTCCCAAGCTGAATGTCACGGGTTCGAGTCCCGTTAGCCGCTTTTCAGGGAGACGAGAGTCACTGCCCGGAGGATGCAGAGCACGTGATCAACAGACGATCAAAGATCTCTGCCGAGTGATCGGCAATTCCACCCGATCCCACCCGTGAGCCATCAACCCAGCATTGGTAGTTGTGGCATTGGTAGCAGATGAGGTACTCCGTCAAGGAATCAGTCGTCGAGATGCGAATGGCGTGTCTCGGCTGAAAGCAATCAACCGGAATCCCCTTGTACCCCTGAGCCATGTCCGCGTTGATCGATCTGAGCAGACGCATCGACCGGGCATTCTGCTCCAGAGGGCAAGATTGCAGGACGAGCCAACCATGCAATCGATCTTCACCCGAAGCATCGGTCCCGGTCGAATACACGCTCGGATACGTATCGCCGTTCAAAGACAAGATTGTGAGCTGCACCGATGAGGCATTCTCGATGCCAAGGAGCGGATAGGAAGCGCTTTGAGGAGGCCCAGCGCATCCCGCCAACATGAATGCAGCCATCAGGGCCATGGTCCCATTTTCGACCAAAGTGACCTTGGTCATCGGGAGGTTGAGAGCGGTCCCCAGACAGGCACACCGAATGGTTCTCTTCTGCTGAAGCGATTGCAGGACGCCCACCCCCCCAACAGACATCAGCACAAAGGTGATGGCGTTGGTCACGAATGGTTGCCACGACATCAAATACGCCACGCCGAGCAGCAACTCAACATACGGATAAATCCAGGCCCAGCCGGGGATGAACTTGGCCAATGGGTCATACATCTTGAATGCGGAAGCAAATCCAGGAGCATCTAGGAGTTTGAAGAACGAGAAAACCAAAAAGAATCCCGCCATGAAGTGACGCATCATGCTGCCCACGGACCAATCGAAAGTCGACCACGCAACCAACACGGTGGCAAATGAGATGTAACCAACGATCAAAAACAAAGGGAAAAGACTTTGAGACCGGGGCTCCTCTGGGGAGAAGTCAGATTCGCCAGTGGTCAAAGTGACGCTTCCTGCATGGGCCGATGAACTGCCCTCAAACCGCATTTCAGCCAAGGTGAAATCCCCCGCTTGACCCAACGCCAATTGGACCCGCTCAGCCTCGAGAGGCTCTCGAACGGAAATGGAGGCTGAATTCAGTTGGTGATGCACTTCAACAGATTCGATCTCACGTATAGATAAGAGCGCACTATGCACTTTGGCAGAGCATGCGTTGCATCGCATCCCACTGATCTGAAGAAGATATCGATCCATCAAAAGTTCCTCGATTCAAGGCTGTAGGCAGAAATTGGGGAGGCCGTACATGGGGCACAGTAGAAAATATCGAGAACAGTGGCACAACGCCCAAACTGCTTTTTTCTTACTGTCAAATTTTGAAAGTCTCGAAAAATGCTAAAATGAAGGAATGGAGATCTATCTGGTTGTTTTCCTACAGATCCTTCTGCCGATAGCGTTTGCCCTGTGGGTTCGAAGGCAAGGCCAACGCTTCCAAAGCAACGCCCTCAAAATCATGTTGGTGCTGGGCCTTGGAAGCACTCCACTTCTCCTGTGGTGGCTCAATTCGATTTTGGGTCAATCAACTTCATGACCGAAGCAGACCAAGTCATTCCAGCCGCCCAGCGTGGGCACTGGCTGGCCTCCACGGACACGAGAGGGTTCTAAGAATGAACGGATCAGAGATTGGCCCATTGGAAGCCACCATGTCACAGGCATTTGCCCAAGGGAACTTGGGCGCGGCGCTTCAAGCCAGTCTTCAACTGCTGCAGCACCTTCCCGATCACCACAAGGCTCATCTGACTGCGGCGAAAGTTCGCCACGCTCAAGGGCTCTACAGCCAAGCCAAGATTCACGCCGAGCAGGCCAACCGTGTGATGCCGTCCGACCTCGAATCGCTTCTGCTTTTGGCCATGATCTACGGATCACTGGGTGAATCGGAAAAAGCAATCAGTCTCAACCGACAGGTACTTGAAGCCCAACCCGGCAACCGACAGGCATTGGTCTCACTCGCTTCGGTTCTTGAACGAAGAGGGCAGACTCAAGAAGCCCTTGAAACACTTGAAGAGGCCGATCTCCCCAAAGAAGAGCCTGCATCTGGCATGATTCGAGCCAAATGCCATCTTGCGGCTGGGGAGCTGGAAAAGGCAAAAAGTATTCTGGACGTCTGCCTGGCAAACCCATTGCTGATCCAAGGCCCATCTGGCAATCGGCAGAAAAGACGCCTTCAACTGCAACGTTCACTCGTCAACGACAAACTGCAACAGTTTGACGCCGCGTTCCATGACGCAATCGATGCCAAAAAAGACGATGCCGATCAATTTGAGCCGAACGCTTTTTCAAAAAGCATTGACAGCATCATTGAGTGCTTTGATGCTGGCCAATTTCAGAACGTCTCCGAGAGCCAGACAAGTACAAAAGAGCACGTCTTTATTGTAGGAATGCCGAGATCTGGAACGACCTTGGTGGAGCAGATCATTGATGCTCACCCAGAGGCGACAGGTGTTGGTGAATTTAAAAACATTCACGTCATGAGCTCAAAAATTCAACAGGTCATTGGCTCATGGGCCGCTTGGCCAGCCAGCGCGAAGGGCATGTCGATCGAAAACCGGCAACGATTTGCTGAAGCGTACGAAGCTGACCTCGTCAATCATGGCTTTCTCGATGGTCGAGTGTTTGTCAATAAAAACTTGATGAATATGAGGCTCCTTGGCCTCATCGCCATGTTCTTTCCAAACGCGAAAGTGATCTACACCCATCGCTCCGCTCGAGATGTAGCGGTCTCATGCATGCTCGGAAACTTCTCGGGACAAGTCCACCCGGAGCTTCAATCGCTCTCGGGGATTTCAACCTTGCTTGAGCAACACAACAAGCTCCGAGCACACTGGGACCAGGTCCTGCCTTTGCAGACACTTGATGTGAGTTATGAAGAACTCATTGGAAACCAGAATGAAGTCACCAAGTCCATCTTGGACTTTTGCGACCTCGAATGGTCTGACAAGTGTGTCGAATTTTACAACTCAGATCGAACCGTGATGACACTGAGCTACGACCAAGTCCGTCAACCCGTCTATACCTCTTCGATCAATCGAGCGGACCACTATGCCTCACATCTCGAAGGGCACATCTGGCACGAGACCATGCCACAAGCATGAAGCAACCGTAAGTCCTAGAGACACGGCCCCCAGTTGCTCAACACCTGCAGCAACTCATTGATCCCCACCGACGCCCCCCACGAAGCCAAGACCATGGTCAGATCTCCAAAGTTGACCTCCCCATCCCCATCTTCGTCACCGGCACAGTTCTGAATGGGATCGCGATTCAAGAAATTGCGAGCATATTGCTCATGTCCGGGAGACATCCCATGCTGGGCCAGACCTCGGAGGTGGGTCACCTGTCCATCGAGATAGATGTATTCCCAAATCGGCTCTCCGGGGACTTGGGGCTGGGCTCCAGAGAGTGGCTTTCCGAGAAAGCCTTGGCTTTGGGCGACCTTGTAGATGGCGTCGGTCGCGGAAAGGAACGTCACTCCGACCGGCGAAGGCCCACCTTCGTATGGGATCAGACCGTCATTGACATTGCTCATGCTGAGATAGCGACGGCCAGTAGCCGGAGTAACCGGACTGGAATAACCGCACCAGTCGGCAGTGGGGTCCGTCTCGTCGGGCGCTTGATGAAAAGAGTCTTGGTGGTACTGGGCCTCATTGAAATGAGAAACCACCGCGACAAACGCTTCGATTGGCAAAGGAGGATCCATGACAAAGGCTGTATTCACCAAGGCCGCACCGTTGGAGACCCCTAATATTTGCAGGCGGTTGGGATTGATATTTTCATACTCATGCAGGCGTCCCACCAGCATTCGAATCATTTCCCAATCGGGAGCATCACTGGATTCAGCACAAATGTTCCAACTGTTCTGGTAACCCGTCGGCGCCACCAAGGCGTGATCGGGCAAGATAGACCGGAATTGATTCAACATTGGGTCCCCAGAACCACCATTACCATGCAGCAAAATGCAGAGAGGGAACCCGCCTTCCGGGACAGGGCTTTCGGGGACGGAAACTGCCAGCGGATACGTCCACCCATCAGGCTGCTGGGACCAAGCTTGTGAAATCTCTATTGCTGTAGCGTTGGTCAACACCTCAGCACTGCTCGAACAGCTCAAGAACAACGCAACAATCAGCGATTTATGACTCAGAGACATATCGTCAAAAGTACGACGCCTGGCGATAGAAGTCCAGACGCGTTCCGGGAGAAATTCAGGAAGAGCAATACGAAGAGTGAAAGATCACCAGCATGGGCCGACACAGACGTAAGGAGCTTCATTTGAGAAGCGAGACTCTCGGAAAGATGGATGTAGAATAACGGTATGGCCCAGCGCCCCTTCACCACGGCCACGCCGAAACTACAACAAGCCATCAAAGCGTTTGCCCAGAATGACTTCTTGCAAGCCATTCACCTGTGCGATGAATGCCTGAGAGCGAACCTGAATGATGTCAATGCCTGGCACCTCAAAGGGCGATGCTTAACCGCCGGCGGCCTCTACGAATTGGCCAGGAAGCACCTGGACAATGCCCTGCTTCTGTCACCCAACGAGGCAACCATAATGGTCTCCCTGGGCAGGCTTGAAGTCGCCCAGGGGGATGCAGAGGCGGCCCTGAAGTGGTTGAACGACACACTCCAACACCATCCAGAATGTACGGAAGCATCTCTGGAGAGAGGGAAGTTGCTTGAGCGAATGGGTGAATACACATCAGCATTGGAAGATTTCCGAAGCATCAACTCTGGGGATGCTTGGGCGGATGAGGCGGAAAGATCGATCGCACAATTGCATCTGCATTCTGAAGATTTTCCGAAAGCCGTTGACCAGTCCCAGGCCATTATGGATCGATCAGACAACCAAAGCACGGTTTATCGGCAAGCTGCGTTTGTTCAAGGAAAAGCACTGGACAAGCTTGGCGAATTCGACCAAGCCATGGCGGCCTGGAAGAAGGCAAACGCGAACTGCCAGACCAACTTCGATCGCTCTGAATTTCTCGCTCGTATTGATGCCTATATCGAAACCTACAATCAAGAAAGCTTCCCCAATCTCCCAAGGAGCACGTGCGAAAGCACCCGCCCGGTCTTCATTGTCGGCATGCCGAGATCAGGGACGACTCTGGTCGAGCAAATTCTTGGATCACACAACAGTGTCTTTAGCGCTGGGGAACTTCGCCATATTGAAATTCTGAGCAACTCGATCCCAAACTTGATTCAGAGCTCCAACCCAATGCCACTGTGCTTGGGGGAGATCCAGCCAGAGACGTTGGATCAAATTGCCGAGCGACACCTCTCAGAGCTCGACGCCCTCAGTTGTGATCAGAACTTGCATGTTGTAAACAAAAGCCTTGAGAACTATTGGTCCGTGGGACTGCTTCACCAAATGTACCCGATGGCGAAGTTTATCTTTGTGCGCCGAAACCCATTCGACAACGCACTCTCGGTATTCAGCAACTGGTTCAACCCCCACAAATACTCCTACTCATACACGACTGACCTCGGGGACATCGGCTTCGTCTATCGTCAAATTGAGAAGCTCATGAATCACTGGGCAAAGCTCCTTCCGAACCACTGCGTAGAAATCCAATATGAAAACCTGCTGGCCAATCCGGAACACGAGTCACGAAAGATGATTTCGCACTTGGGCCTGGAGTGGGATCCACAATGCTTGAATTTTCACCAGAACAAACGATTGGTACTGACACTCAGTTACGCCCAGGTCAACCGACCGATCTACCACTCTTCACAAGACCGGTGGAAGCCCTACGAAAAACACCTCGGAGAGCTGCAAGAATCACTGGCTCAGAGTGGCAGTTAAAGCAGTTCAGTCCGGGAGCACATTGGAGTCCACCGCTCGCCACAACGCCATGGCCAATCGAGAACGCCAAGGGGAAAATGAAGCGGCAACCCGGATGGTGGTCGATCGCCTACCCACCAGTTGCTGCAGAGTTCTCTGGGCGACCAGATCTCCGTCCGGCCAAATATCTGGATCGCCGCAATAAAAAATGCCAATCATGTCGGCTGTCCACGGACCAACTCCACGGATCTTTGTCAGGCACGCAGTGCGTTCAACGTGGTCCAGCCGCATGACACGATCGGCTTCCAGTTGGCCGCTTTTGGCGGCCTCACCGATCGCGCGAATCGACCGTACTTTGGCAAAAGACAAGCCACAGCCACGGAGCTCCTGATCGTCCACCCGGGAAAGAAATGTCACCAATGGACGACCATCGCGCAGATCCTCAAAGCGGGTCCAAATGGTGTGTGCTGCCGAAACCGACAACTGCTGACCGGCGACAGCCTGGCACAGCTTTTCGGGAAGTGGCAAGCTGCGTCTGGCTTGGCGTCGAATTGGGCCGACAGCAGACAGTACCCGATGCAGTTTCGGCCAACGAGCCGCAGTCTCAAGAAGAAATCGATGGGCTTTGGTACTCAAAAGATTCAGCCGCCGCGACCAGCCCTCTTTTCAATCTGTTCAAGGAACTTTTGGACCGGTTCCCGCGGTTCAATTTGTTGGGCCCGTCGAAGTTTGGGCAAGGCTTCAGCATATTTTCCTTGAGAAGCCAGCAGTTTCCCCAGTTCCAGATTGGCATCAGCTTCGGAGGAATCGATGGCCACCGCTCGGTCGAAGTAAAAAACAGCTTGAGCATCATCGGATGAGCGGACCGCGTGACGTCCCAAGAGGAGCAGTGCATCACCATCTAACGGATCAAGCTCAACGATCTGCTTCAGTATTGTCGCCTCCCTCTCACCGTCGCCCTCGGCCAAAGCGATTCGAGCTGAAAGACGAAGCACGTCTTTTTGCAGATCTGGATCAGTGGAATCTTCATCCAATGTCGACTGAATGGCCCGCAACAAACGCTTGGCCTGGTCATTGGCATTCCGTGCCGAAAGGATCTTTGCACTACGAATGATTCGACGGAAGTCGGCCGCCTTGGCTTCCAAGACACGCATGTAGGCGTCCACTGCTGGAGAGTAGAGTTCACTGTTGAGGTAGATATCACCCAAAAGCGCCAGCGAATCAGGGGTAGCCTTTCCGAGCCGATCAACAATCTCAAAATTTTCCGCGGCTTTCATTGGCTTGTCGAGACCGATGTACGCGTTCGCCTGGAGGGTCCACAACTGTGCTGACTCCGGATCTTCCTCCAGCATTGTTCCGGTCAGTGCTACGGCATCGTCCCATCGCTTCAGGTCAAAGAATGCCCGCGCCAAGCCCATCTGCCAGTCTTTGGTCGATGGATCCAAAAGGATCGCCATCCGGAAGGCTGATTCTGCCGAAAGGTGGTGACCTTCACTGGAGTGAGCAAATCCGAGAAGGCCGTAGCAAATGGCAGTACCACCCCCCATCTCGATGACTTTGACGAACGCAGGAATGGCTTTCGAAAATTCACCTCGCTTGATTTGGACAATGCCCAAGTTCTGCCAAGCCTGGCGATATCGAGGCCATTTCCGGGTCGCTGACTCATACGTGACCGCCGCAAGGTCAAGCTTGTCATCCTGAAAGTACAGGTTCGCCAACAAGTAGTCATAGACCGCGCTGGAGGCCAAACCAAGATTCTCTTTTAGGAGCGCCTCTGCCTCGTCACGGCTGTCTTCAGAGAGCAGTTGTTGGACTTCTTGGACAACCATTTGCTCATCAGCAGAGACGGCGGGAACAACATCGTTCTCGGCAAGATAACTTTCAGCAAATCGCTCAGCGAATCCCGAGGAGGAAAAGACATTCTGCAGAGCATCGCGCTGCAGCTCGGGACCATTCTCCAAGGGAAGGCCGCCGCATGCGGCGGACACCAGAAGACCAATACTCAGGGTGAAATTTGAAATCATGAGTGGGATTCCTGCATGAGACAATGCTTAGTTATTTTTCTCAAAAGAAAATGACTGTCGGAGACGGCTGGACACCGCACGACCTTGGACTTTGGCGGGCTCAAACTTCCATTGCCGAATCGCAGCCAGAGCGGATCGATCAAACGATGGATTTGTTGTGCGCTGGATTTTGGGATCTTGCACCCGACCATTCTCATCAACAATGAAGATCACGACGACGGTCGCGGGAGTTTGACGCAGCAGCGAGGAAGTGAGTCTCGGCTGAACAACGCTCAGACGCCGAGCTTTCTGATCCAGTTCAGAAGAAGAGAAAATGTCTTTCATTTCCTCACTGGTGGCCATCGCGCTCTTCAACTGGACTCCAAAGTCACCACCGAGAAAATCTCCGAAGCCTGGATTCAGCATCACTTCCAATTGACTGATATCGAGTGGCTCAGGGTTGGATTCCATTTGAGGTGGTTCAGGTTCAGGTTCGGGCTCTGGCTCGTCCGGCTCGTCCATCGGTGGCGGTGGAGGCGGCGGAACGGTCACCACTTCCATGGCTAGGCCAACCGCGTCACCCTGAAATGGAGAATTGATGGCTTGAAGCAAAGGCAGAACCATGAAGAAGAAAGCGGTACATCCCAAAGCGAGAATGAAAGCCAGCGAGGATCGGCCAAGTCGGGAAATCCACGATGAGGCGGTGGACTCGTGTGTCACGATCCCCCACCTTTCCGCGTGGCCACTGAAACCTTCAGGTCAGGTTTGCCCGCGGCCATCGCGCCGATCTTGGCTTCGTCGATCACTCGCATGAGATCACCCGCATCAGCAGACCGATCGGCCTCGACGATCACCGGAAGTTCTTCGCGTTGAAGTTTTCGACGAATCAATGGCTGAATACCACTGAACCCGATGGGCTTTTCATTGAAGATCACCTCGCCCTCCTCGGTCAGGGCGATGATGATGCTCTGCTTCTCTAAGTTGACACTGGAAGCCGCCTGCGGCTTGTCCACCTCGACCCCAGTCTCTTCAACAAAGGTGGTGGTCACGATGAAGAAGATCAAAAGAATGAACACACAGTCGATCAACGGGGACATGTCGATCAGTGTTTCTTCACCAGAATCTGTGTTGTCTCGGAATCGTCCCATGGCATGGTCTCCAGAATCAAGCCGCCATCGACCGGCGAAGCAATCGCTGCCGGCACATCGTCTCAAGTCGATCGAGGAAGTAGCGGTACTCCGCAAACTTTCGACCAAGCACGTATTGGAAGAAAAGCCCCGGCAGGGCAATGACCAGCCCAGTCATGGTGGTCACCAACGCTTCGGAAATCCCGCCGGCGATCGCGCTCATCGTCTGGTCGCCACCCGAACCTTCTGACAGGGCCGCGAAGGTCGTGAGCATGCCGGTGACCGTGCCCAACAAGCCGAGCAGTGGGGCCGCGCTGACACACACCTTCATCAGCTTCAACTCACGCTCCAAGGGACGAATTTGACTGGCCTGGACGCTGGCGAGGCGGCTCTGAACGGCGTCCAAGGAATCGCAGGCCGCAAAATCAGAAACCAGATCACCCACCCGTCCCTCCCGGAGGTGGGCCTGCTCCAGCCACTTAGGAAGATCTGACAACTTGACGCCGCGGTGACCAAAGGCCGCCACCTCCAGCCAGACCCGAAGCCCCAAACCAAACATCGCCAACGCGGTCAGCGCAATGGCAATCATGGCCCAACCACCCGTATTCCAGGTCTGAAGGGCTTCCTGCCACAGGGAACTAGGTTGGAGACTCGGGCTGGTCAAGATCAGTCCTCACCGTCTTCCTGAGTGCTTTCCTCAGCTGCAGCGCTGGTCGGAGTCATCTCTTCGGGTTCTGGATCAACCGCTTCCTCCGCGGGCTTGCCTTGGAGGATGGCTAAAACGTTGGTGAAAGAAATGGCCGCTTGCTCCATGCCATCGATCTTTCCTTTCGCAGTCCGGCTTAGGAAGGCATGAATGATCAGCGAGGGGATGGCCACCACAAGACCGAACTTGGTGGTGATCAAAGCTTCAGAGATACCACCCGAAAGGGTTTTTGGATCACCAGTACCAAAGACCGTAATCATCTTGAAGGTGTTGATGATGCCGGTCACGGTGCCCAACAGCCCCATGAGCGGGGCCGCCGCGGCAATGATGGCCACCAGAGGCAGCAGCCGTTGCAGCTTCAGTTTGGTCTCAAGGACGGACTCGTACATGATCTCTTCGACGAGTTCCTTCGGATGGTCCATGTGCTCAATGCCATCCGCCAGCATGCGCCCAGTCGGGCCGCCGATACGGCGGGCCTCGGCCAATGCGGATTCTGAGTCGTTCGCCAGGACCGCAGCTCCCAGACGCTTGATCCGGCGCTTGCTGGCTCTGGGGGTGAACAGCATGGAAAAGTATTTCAGAATCGAAACCAGCATCGCGGCCACGAACATCCCGGCGATGGGATACATCACCGGCCCACCTTTTTGGACGTGCTCCAAGAAGGTCTCTTCCGTTTCCTCGATCTTTCTGGCGTTCAACAGGGTGGGGTCGAGAGGGAAGGTGCCGGCACCGTCTTGCACGAGAGCCTGAGCGGCTTCGGCATCGGCGGGATTGATAAAGGAAAGCATGGAAGGTTCGAGCGAGTTCGCCCGGGGGTCGGGATGGGATGCACCCGTTCGCCCATCATCCGCCAGGAAGACCCCCGCCGGGCCGATCAAAACGAATTGACCAGCCAAGACCGAGCCATCGTCATCGACGGCCGTACCGCCGAAGCGCGTGCCCCCGAAGGAATCTTCCAGTCGCTCAAGGGCCAGATCAAGGATCTTGATCTGCTCGGCGTAGATCTCGGCCGGAGTCAAATTGGAACTTTCCGGTGCGATCCGTGCCGCTTCAATCCGGTCGCCGTAACGCTGCACCTCGGCGATATGAAGCCGGGGCTCAAAGTTGCGAATGAACTCGCTCAGGAGATTGTTGAGATAGCTGGCCTCATCATTTCGGCTTTTGATGTCGGCCGCGAGGTTGGTGAGATCCAAGGTCCGGCCATCGAGAAGACGAACCGTGCTGTCGTATTCGGATCGAACCTCTTGCAGCTCGGTTTCCAAAGCCGACAGTTCCCGGCTCAAGGGAACGGTTTCAGAAGCAATCCGATCTCGAAGTTCGGCCAGTTCAGCAATCGCCACTTCCAACTGGTTTTGGATGTCGGCGGACGCAGAATCGAAAGTGACCTCATCGGATTGAGCGATGGAGGGAAGCGCCAAGAAGGCAGCCACGAGGAGCGAAGCAAAGTTGCAATGCATCAGTCTGATCCTTCTTAGTCGATACGAATGGGAAGCCCGACGTACGCCGCAGGCTCGGTGTTCTGCAAAATGGCAATGACCCGGCGAATGGCATCCGCTTCCGCGGGGGCTTCGGACCACACCCACCCATCAGGACCAGCGGTCCCGGTCCCGGCGACCGCCCCCCGTTCGGCGGCGTAATAGGCTTGCCCCAGACCCAGGTAGACGACGGTGACCTCGGCCGAAGCACCGCTTTCAAAGTCTCGCCGCTCGGTCGCGGTGGTGATGGCACGATTGGCTTTGTTCAGCTCGTTGAGGAGGCCCACGACGTTCTGGAACCGCTCGCCCAGACCAACTTTGGTGTCTGATTCCGGTTCAGGAATACGGGCCGAAAGAGGTCGGAGACGATCAGCCAACACCGGAGGCACCCGGTCCAACAGACGAAGCGTCCTCGACTCGAGTGCGGCAATGGAATCGACCAGGGAGACCGAGGCGGCCTTGAGGGCATCACGTTCGGTTTCGAGTTCGGTTCTTCGGGTGTCCGCTTCGGTAATGCTGGCCGAGGTCTCGGTGGTTCGTGCCTTGAGGTCCGCGATATCTCGCTGGTAGACCTCCGCACGCTGCATCAGCATCTCTCGGCCAATCTTCCAGTTGGCCATCTCTTCGGAATACACCCTTCGGGTCTCGACCCACTCGGCAATCATGCTTCGGGTGTCCTCCAGATTGGCGCCGTCATCCTGGGGAACCAAGGTGGCGGAGGCACCGAAGGCCATCAGCAACAGCGACGTCGGGAGGAGCAGACGCAAGACTCGGGTTTGAGGTAATCGAGGGGGTTGCATAAATCAATCCTGCAGATTCAAAACTCGATTTTGGTCGAGAGGCTTAAGGAAAAGTCAATGCCCTTGGAATAGGCATTGGCGATGATGTTTTGCTGGTCGATGTACTCAGAGCGGTACACCTCTTTGATCAGCGGATTCAACAAATTTCGTGCCCCCAGGCTCAGCGTGAGATAGCGGCCAAGACGCTGGGAGAAGGTGACGTTGAGCGTGTCGTAGGGCACGCTGAAGATGTTGGGAATGTAGTTGTCGTTTTCGACGGTCGCCCCGGCAACCAGACTGGTGCCCTGGCGGGTGTAATACACGCCGAACTGTGAACCAGTCTCCTCATTGTCGTAATTGAGGAAGAGGTTCAGAAGGTATTCCGGCGCATTGGCCATCTGGCGTTCACTCATCGGCGCCTGGATCACCGGAGAGTCAAACGTGGCGGCCTCGTCCGCCGGAAGGGTGACCACCGAGTCGATAAAGGTGGCATTGAAGCCAACCGAAAGACCCGCCCATTCGTCGTTGAATTCACCCAGCTTCTGACGCACTTCGAGTTCAATGCCGTTGAGGGTGCCCTCGTCGTAATTCGTGACCGTCGTGTAACCAAAACCATTCTGCCGCCGCTGAACGGTTTCGATGGGATCGGTCAGATCCTTGTAAAACCAAGAACCAGAGACCAAGCCACCTTCATACGGGGTCCAGTCCATGCGAAGGTCGAGATTGGACAACGTCGAAATGCCAAGCCGTTGGTTGCCAATAAAGATTGGCCCCCCCAGATACTCCTGCTGAATCAGCGGCGTCAGTTCTTTGTAGGTCTGGCGGGCAATGGTTTGGGACCAGCTCGAGCGGAAGCTGATGTCGTCCTTGATGGACCATCTCAGACTGGCGGCGGGCAAAAAGTCGGAGCGGGAGAAATTAACATCCGCTACTCCGGGCTCCAGTTCAATCGGCCCCCCCAGCACATAGTCGTAGTACACCGCAAAATCAGACTGTGGCGTGACGGTGATCCCAAGATCGGTCTGCTCCAACCGAGCCCCGACCGTAGCCGACATGGTTGGAGAGATCGGGTAATCCATCATCAGATAAGCGGCATCAATGGCTTGCGTTCCCACGTAATCAGCACCAACTTGAGCATCACGCAGGTAGTAGGGGTTGTCTTCAAAAAAGTCGGAGTATGAGCCGTCGAATCCCGCGCCATTCAAGATTTGAGAGGCTTGCTCGTAGTTGATGTCAGACGGGTCAAGGCCATTGTCGAAGCCGAGATCACCCGTGTTGGACAAGGCAAAATTGTCAAAGGTACGGTCGGTCCGATCGGCAAACAATCCCGCCGAGACCGCCCCAGATCGCTTCCGATCGACCTCAAAGGGCAAGGACAGGTCCAACGAAAGTTGATCACTGGTTTCTTCAATGTCCTCCCACGTACGAGTGAGATTGCCGAAGTTCACATTCGCCCCGGGCTGGAACAACGTCCAGCCACCGTTCGAATTGCCATCGGTACCACCGTCGCGCCAGATCCCGGCCAATCGCCTGGAGTCTGGGGTGTACGAAGAGGCAATAGAGGAAGAAGCACTGAAGGTGAGTTCAGGCGTCAGCCACTGAACTCCTGGCAGGTTGGGTTGCCAGCCGGCGAGTCGGTGGGTCACCAAAAGTTGCAGGGTCTGGGTGTACCGTTCGTTGTACGTCAGCGCTTCCGAACGCACGTACGGGGAAACGTCAGGGTTGGCGTCGACACCTCCGGGGAAATCTGGTGAACCGTCACCATTCCCGTCGAACGCAGGATCAAGATAGAAGTCACGGCCCCGCGTGTTGGTGGCCAAGACGGCGGTGTCCTTGACATCTCGGGTGTAGAGATAATTCAGAGCAACATCCGTGTTGTCCAGCTCCAAGGTCAAGGACGCAAAGCCGCCCCAGTTCACCGACTGACTGGCGCGGGTGACGTCATAGACGCGGGTCAAAAATTCTTCCGGAGCGGTCTGCTGGGTATCGGCCGGAGCCATGACGGCATCGAGACCTTCACGCGACCAACGGTCGTTGATGCCGTCGTCGTAATAAGAGGCGTCTCGGTTGTAGAAGACGGAAGTGTTCAAGCCAAGCAGCCCCCCGCCAATCAGTGGGATGCTGCTCGACAGTTCTTCTCGTCCTCCGGCCGCCAGAGTGAACCCCCCTTGGATGGGCGACTGGATGGTTGAAACGCCAAGCGCCCCTGGCCGGTCCACCACGAAATTGAAATCTGGAGTGCCCCCACCGAGACCTTCAAAATACGGGCCAACCCGGCTGGTGGTGCGGCTGTCACTTTCAAATCCAAAGTCACCCACACCTCCACCGTCGTACGACAAGAAGTCGCTTCGACCACTCGCTTGGGAATTCCAGCGGGTGGAGGCTTTGAAGGAAAAATAGGTGACATCCGGGACACCCTTCAGCACCATGTTCACCGCCCCGCCGGAGGCATCACCCTGCTGATCGGGGGTAAACGTTTTGCTGACTTCGATGGTCCGGATCACCGTGGAGGGGAACTGGTCCAGTTCGACCGCACGTTTGTCAGCATCGGCGGTGGGCAAACGGATACCGTTCAGTTGGCTGTTCACGTAACGGTCAGGAAGACCTCGCACCACGGCGTATTTGCCGTCTTGAACCGTGGCACCAGAAATAAGCTTCAGGGCCGCTCCGGCATCGCCGGCACCCGCACGACTGATGAGTTCAGAGCTGATCGAGTCCAGAAGGGCGGGGCTTTCTGCTCTCAATTGAAGCAGGCCCAATTCGGTCCCACCAACGGTCTCCACTTTTTCAACGACGAACTCTTCTTGATCGTCGAACTGCCCCATCAGTTCGAAGTTCACATCCGAGGGGGTGCCGGATCGAACAACTACGTCACCCCGTAGGCTTTGGATGAATCCAGCCTTGGAGACCACAATGGTGTACACCCCAGGCGGGACATCATTCAAAAGCCAGTTTCCGTCCGAGCCCGATTGGGCGGTGCGTTCAAGCTCCGAAACCACAATCCTTGCGTCGGCCAGAGGAAGACCAAAATCGCCATCCATCACTCTTCCGCGCAGTGCCCCAGCATCTTGCGCAAAGCTCCAAGATGCGAGAACGAGCGCGAAAATATGGGTGGGATGGAGCATGATTTACCAAGGGGACGAAAGCGTGTCCCCAACTGAGCGAAGCCGCGCCGACACCTCTTTGTTTTCGGATTCGGCATGAATCGCGTACGAGCAAGCAACTTGAACAATGGCTTGCATTTGGGGGCGACCATTGGGGTTTGACGCCGAATGTTCAAAGCCTGCCAGATACGCTGAGAATGCTTCAGAAGACGCTCCTACCGACAGGTACCCCTCGGCAAGGGCAACCATGGTCCGGTTGCGATATACAGGATTGATCTCATTGTTTGCCGCATCAAAAAGGCCGCGACACTCGTCAAGCATCTGGCGTGCTGCGCCTTCTTGACCAGCAGCATGTTTGAGAGACGCTACTGGAGCCAGCAAACGGATAAACCACTGGGGAGTGAAGTTGGCGGAACGAACCATCCCATCGGCCTCAGCGGCGAGTCGCTGGGCATTTTCAAGGTCGCTGTTTTGGACCGCGTGATTCCCGAGAGTGATCAAGGTGCGGATCTGGATTTCAATCGGGACGCCCTTCCAGCCCGCTTTGATGGAAGACTCAATCTCGCTCCGGATCTTCTCGTCGCTGTAGAACTGCAAATGCAACCCAAGCAGTGACCGAATGGCCGTCTGACTTCGATCCATCAATTGCAATCGCATCGTCTCTTGCAGCTCCAAAAGCCTCTCATTGACATTGCTAGAAGTAACACCTTTTGCCTGTGCGACCGCCGAATCCACAACGCCGACTTGGTAGTCCTCCAGTTGCTCACCTTCAATGAGAGCCTTGGCCTTTTGAAAATCGCCCACCGCAGTCCAAGCCTTGGAAATGGCTATCAAAATGTCGGTGCGATGCCACTCTTGCTCAACCCGCTCAGGGGCCGCGAGGTTGTTTGCGATCTCGAGGGAAGGACGAACGAGATCAAGACTCGACTTCCCGTCTCTGAGCAGCACCGCTTCGGCGTAACGGGCGTGGGCCATCCCACGACGCCAGTCGGGAATGCGGTCGCCAAGCTGCTTCGCTTCACTTGTGGCTCCAAGTTCCAGCAAAGCATCCACCACATCGAGCATGGCGACTGAACGGTTTCTGATGTGAGGATCGAGGGGCAACTTCTCCGCCGAGGCTCCCGCGAACTCCAGCAAATCCACTCGCCAAGCGTCAGCAGAATGGTGAGAAATCACAGCGAGAAAACCAGCCAAAACAGAGTCAATAACCATTGCAAAACGATATCTCGGGCCCATTTGGGCGGATGTGCAGGTGATAAGGGAAGTGTTAAGGTTGTGTTAGAGAGCCGCCCCTAGGACACCATAAACGTAAAAAAAGGGGCCGCCTTGCGGCGGCCCCTTTACTGAATCCAAATAGAACGACTTTTCAAGCAAGCCGTTCTCTCGGAGAGCAACCAGATCAGTTGCCGGTGCAGCCCCAGTCAGCGAGGACGGAGGTGAGGTCGGAGAAGCCAACCTCGCCGTCACCGTTGACATCGCCGGAGCATGTGCCACCGAGGAAGAAGCCGAACTCATCAGCCGCGGTCCATCCCAAGCACCAGTTCTCGCTTTGAGAGAAGCCACCGCGGTATGCCACTGGAGAGTAGAAGCCATCGGATGGAGGAGCATCGGTGGCTTGGTTGATACCAAGTCCAAGAGGACGAGGATCAATACCCACGACAGGGTTCACGTTCTTACCACCAGCAACAACGACTGGTCCACGAACCAAAGCGTTGATGGGGAGGGCGTCGGTTTCAACGTTGGTGTCACGCATGGACTGCGGAAGCAAGCTGTTGTAAGGGTCGCCGGAAATGTCACCAAATCCGGAGATGACGCAGTCGGTGATTTCGCAAAGCTTGCCACCAACGGTTTGGGCCTGGTACATGCCGTCCATAAAGGCAGCGTCTGCGGAAGCGTTGACGCTGTCAACGTACGGAGAGCCGTCGGCCTCGTAGGCGTCGGTGGTGAATCGGTCAGCCAAGCTCAGGGTGCCGTTGTGACCGTAGCCAGAAGAACCGTCGCCGTCATCACCGTCGGCACGAACGAGCTTGTCACCCTTACCGATGAAGATGCAGTTGCGGTATTGGACGCTCGCGTTGTCACGCCAGGTGGTGGTGCCGTCACCGGACTCGGTGTTGGCCACGGTGGTGAAGTTGTAGAAGGTGCAACGGGTACGAGGCTGAGCATCAGAGTTTTCAGCACCGTCGAGTTCGAAGATGTTGTCACCCAAGCCCGAACCTTGGGAAGCATCACGGGAGTACCCTTGGACGATCAGGCCAAACTGAGCGCGGCCACGCCATCCCATGTCGCAGTCGAAGGAATCATCACCGATGTTCCAGATGGCCACGTACTTCAGGGAGACGGTGCCGCCCCAGATTTCGATGCCATCATCAACGTTGTTCATGATTTCAACGTGGTCGATCTGGGTGTTGCGACCCAACGCGCCCAAAGAAAGACCGTTGAGTTCGTTGGCCAAACCAAGCACTCGACCGCCGTAGCGGAGAGACAGGTAAGAAATATTGCCAGCGTCGTAGTCATCATCGCCACCGCCATAGTTGTTGAGCGACGGGTTTCCAGCTTCTTCGACCAAGCCTTCCATGTTGGCTTCGTTGGAGGCACTTGGCGCGAGGGTGTTGCCAGGGAAGCCACCAGAGTTGGTCACACCATCAAAGCCGATGTAAGCATCGCCACAGATGGTCAAGTTGCCCCATTCGTTGCAAGACGCACGCCAGTTGCCGTTGTCTTCACTGGAAGTCATCACAACGGGAGCGTTTGAGTCACCGTTGACGAAGATTTGACCACCATTCACAACGCAAAGAGCGCCGGAGCCGTTGGCGGTTGCAGTGGAGACAACCCGAGTTCCAGCTTCGATGGTCAGGGTTGCACCTGGTCGAACGTAGATCTGGGTGGTCAGGTTGTATTCGTTGTCAGCCGTCCAGGTGACAGAGGATTCGATGTCGGAAGTGACATCAACGGTTGCGGCCATTGCGGCACCAGATGCTGCAAGGGCAATGAACATTGCATTTTTCACGGGTCTAACTCCATAAGTGTGGGGTGAATAAGGAACCACTACATTGAGCAAGGAAAACCGGGGAACATTCCCCAATCTTTCCTACAGGTGAGAAAATAGGGCGAGACAGTAAAGATTCCGTTCAGACTCTTAGTCATCTCCATTAAGAACTACTGGTTGTTGAAAAGTCGTCCGGTTCGATTCTTCGGTGCGAAAAATATCGCCTAAGACATCCCCTGCCTGAGTCCAAGATCTACGATTGAATTCAAAATGCGGCGAATTAACCAGTCACTTGCAAATTCTGAACATTTCCCATGAAAATTGCACTCGTCTCCAGCGTGTTCCCTAAGGGCTCTAGTGAACTGCGGGAAAGGCTTCACTCCGTCAAATCCAACGGTGCCGCCCTGGCCTTGCTCCCCGAATGTCCCGCCCAGCCCTGGGTGGCAGCCACCTCCAAGGCCTCCCCGCACGACGCCGAACCCGCAGGCGGTCCGAGGGAGTCCCGGCAAGCCGCAGCAGCCCGAGCCGCCGAAATCGCCC
Source organism: Phycisphaerae bacterium (assembly GCA_002705085.1). Classification (GTDB taxonomy): domain Bacteria; phylum Planctomycetota; class Phycisphaerae; order Phycisphaerales; family SM1A02; genus UBA8653. The sequence goes on from PAHO01000049.1 coordinate 34,783, forward strand.
TGTTGGGTGGATCGATCGAGCAGATGGAAGACGGTGGCCGCCTCAACACCGCAGTCTTCTGGGACCACCACGGCCGGGAGCAACTTCGGTACAGCAAAATGCACATCCCCGATGAACCGGGGTTCCGAGAAGCCGCCCATTACGACCCCAGCACCAACGCCGTGCGGTGTGTGGAGTACCACGGCTGGCGTATCGGCGTACAGATCTGCTCGGACAACCAGCGTCCCACCGGATGCCAAATGCTTGCCGCCCAAGGTTGCGATTTGATCCTGAACCCCAGAGCCACCGAACGCACCTTTCTGGACACCTGGATCACAGTCTGGCGGGCCAACGCCATCACCACGGGATGCTGGGTAGCCAGTGTGAACCGACCAGACACTGAATCTGGTGTGCCATTAGGAGGCCCCTCGGTGATCATCGATCCCTTTGGCGAAGTGCAACTGTTTGAAGACCCATTGGCGGTGGTCACGCTGGATCAATCTCGGGTGGTCGAAGCGCGGCAAGCGTACCCCGGGTACCTCGCCATCCCATCCGCGACCTATGCCCAACTGTGGCGAACCATCCCTTCTCGTCCAGCATGGCCGCACGGGGAGCCGAGTTGACCGATAACGGATCGTTTCAGGCTTAATTTGTCGCAATGGAATACCCCCGGCAGATGAATTTGCCTGAACTGGCAAGAAAGCGTCACTACCCCTTGCACTCCGTCCGATGTTGCCAATGATGTAGGTACGTATTAAATCGTTCCTGTTTGCATTCCTTGTGACAATTGGAGATACCACATGAATCGCATTGCGCTTGGCCTTTCTCTGGCCGCCTCTAGCATCGCTTTCGGCCAAGTTTTGGCCTACGAGCCTTTTGAATACCCCGCCGGAAACCTGAGTGGCAAAGACGGCGGAATTGGATTCGCTGAATCTTGGCAGCAGTCGGTGACCACGAACTCAGTCACCACATCGAGCCTCGAGATCGCGGGCATCACCACCTCTGGCAATCGTCTCACTGAAGGTGGCGGTTATGTCGAGAGCTTCCGAACTCTTTCACAAACCTGGGCTCCGGCTGATGCTGACAACCCCGTGGCCACTGAAATTTGGTTCTCGGTCCACGCTGCGTTGAATGAAAACAACAGCCACGACCCATTCTTCGAATGCTTTACTGGAGTCACGCTCATTCGTGAAAACGGAGATGAAGCATTGCGACTTGGCCAAGCCTGGTCTGATGGTGTCTGGGGATACAGCCAACCCTTCGTCACCGATATTAGTTCCACCGTCAACATTGATACGACTGCACGACTGCTCGTGGTCAGAATGCTTGACCCTGGGACTGGGGCACAAGATTGCCAAGTGGATTTCTGGGTCGACCCCCCATTGTCTGGTGGTGAACCCGCTGCTGACCCAACACTCAGCGGCATCATCTATGGCGGAGGGTTCAACAGAATCAAGGTGGCGGCCGGCCAAAATGGCGGCGCGACCTGGTTGACCGACTATGACGAAATCAAAATTGGCCTGAGCTTTGAAGAAGTCACGACCGGCACCCCCTCGATCGCGTACGAAGGCTTTGACTACGCTGAAAATGACATCGACGGCACCATGAATGGTGGCTCTGGCTTCGCGAGCGCGTGGTCCGATGCCCCCCCTGTCAACCGCACCGTGGATGAAGGCATTGCCTCAGCATGCGCAACTGGCCTCGGCGGCTCCGGCCAGACCGGTGGAAACGGGGCCGGTGCTTTCCGGTACCTCGACGCTTCATACGGCACATCTGGAGACCCAGAAACCGTTTACTACTCACTGGTCGCACGAACCAATCCGGACAACCCGGTGGCCGAAGGTGACTTGGGATGGTACGCCGGCGCTTCCCTGTTCAATGGCGATGCCGAAGTCTTGTTCTTGGGCAAACCATGGGCCTCGAGTTCATGGGGCTTTGACGCCCAGGACGGCGCTTGTGATGGCGAAGTGAATGGTTGCGGTTTCAGTGCCGTCGAACTCAGCGACACCCCAAGTCTCATCGTCGTCAAGATGGACTTTGATGGGATCGGCGGGGCCACCACATCCTTGTGGGTTGATCCAACCGACTGCCTTGAGGGAACACCTGAAGTTGTCTACGAAGATGCCAACAACCCAGGCTTCAACCGCATCCGCTTCCAAGCTGGAAATGGCCCCGCATACATGGACTTTGATGAAGTCCGCGTCGGTCGCACTTGGAATGATGTGGTGCCCAACGATGGCGGCAGCGATTGCCCAGAAGACATCAATGGAGACGGCATTGTCGGCTTCGGCGACGTCCTCTCGGCACTGTCCGCTTGGGGAGACACTGGTGGTGATGCTGACGTCGACGGTGACGGTGTCGTTGCCTTCGGCGATGTGCTCGCCGTGTTGTCTTCATTCGGGCCCTGCTAAAGCAAGACCGAATCCACAGATCAATTGATCTCATCCCACGGCCCCGCTTCGGCGGGGCCGTGTTTGTTTCAGGCTGACCAGACGCCCTGCTCGATCAACTGCTGGGTCACGGTGCCCGACCAATCACGATTGGCTGCGGGTGAAGCTGGCGAAGGGTGAAGAATGCTTGTCACACGCACCCCATCTGGGAGAGCCCTCCTCGCCGAGGCTTCCGCAACCTTCCCCACCCCAATGACGTGGGGGACATTGAGGATCTCCACCAATTCGCGCAAACACGAATCACAAGGTGCAGTCAAAGCCGCCCGCTCGTCCGCGGGAAGTTTGTCCGGCGTGCGGTTGCGTCCACTTTCTTCCATGAAGGCCAGAGGGCACCAATTCCAGACAAAGTGAGACGCGGCAAACGCATCGGCGGTGCCGAACTTCTCCTGCATGAGCCCCCAAAACCGGCGCCCCGACACCTCACTCTTGGCACAAGAGAATCCCTCGATTGGCCGATTGGGATGGGCATCCTTGGGCGAGACCACTTTCCCCTCCAGCCCCAGAAAACACCGGACTGCGCCAACCTCGCCAAATGGCACTCCGGTCTGAGACATCCCCCATGGACCTGGGTTCATGCCTAGAAACAAACTGCTTATGCCGGTACGGGAGTACTGCTTTAAATATGCCTCATGTGGCTCTCTGGCATGATCCAAGGGGCGAGAAACATGAGTTACTGGTTTCGAGAAATGAAGAGTTCTTGTTGCGGAAGCAACATGTCGAGAACAGGACAAAACCCTTTGTGTGATGGTGGCAGAGTTGGTCATATCAAATCGAGCCGAATCTACATAAACGAGGCTGCCTATGAGGTGGGAATAACCTTCCCAATCCCATAGTCTGCAGAGTGTGAGACAGAGTTCTGCTTGATTTCATCCATTTTATCATGGCATGAGACCAAAAATGACCGACTATGGATTGATACTCGCGGCCAGTGAAGTATGTACTGAACTCAGGAGAACCATCGATGTTCCTTACCACCTGCTTCTTCCTTCTTGCCCAATCCAACGGACTGGGCTGTGCAACCGACCTTTCTGAAGACGGCAGCGTTGGCTTTGACGATCTCACCGTGGTACTGAGCCAATGGAACACCCCAAATGGTGATGCAAATCAAGATGGCACCACCAACTTCCCTGACCTCGTTTTGGTCTTGAGCGAGTTCAACCGAGTGTGCCACCCATTTTCTTCGAATGTCGACGTGCAATTCGATTACGACAACCGGATGGTGACCATTTCCGCCAGCGGCTTGGCCGATCACGTGATGGGGCCCTTCTCAGGACCCGATGCGACCTGCCAAAACCCCAATACGCCGAGCAACCAAAACCGGACCATCATGCTCCCCATGAATCCCGTGTTCACTCCAAATCCTTCGGTCGATTTGCTCAACACGCTCGGTCCCGTTGGCATCGCAATCAATGGAGTGGCGTTGTACAACCCGTACGACGGTGGTGGTGTCGACGCCCCTTCAACCATCTGCATGGACGCCTTCAAGGGCCATCCGAGTCCAGATGGCTCCTACCACTATCACCAATGGAGCCCCCGCTTTGATGGCACCCTCAGCAATGGTCATTCTGAGTTGATTGGGTATGGCTACGACGGGTTCCCCGTATTTGGCCCCTGGGAGTCCGCAGGCGTTTTGGCCAAAGACCTGACCGGTGAGAACCAGTTGGACGCCTGCAACGGGCACTACGACCCCGTCTTGGGGTGGCACTATCACGCTGTTGCTTACGGGCCCGTGAAAGATATCGATGCTGGCGAAGATCCTGATGGATTCCCATGGATCTTTGGCTGCTTCCATGGCGAACCTGTTGCCGGCAACTTTGGCGGTGGCGGCGGTGGCGGCGGTGGCGGCGGAGGCGGCGGCGGAGGCGGCGGAGGCGGCGGCGGAGGCGGCGGAGGCGGCGGCTGCAATGGATGTGCGCAGAACACCATCCCACCACCAATCTGCAATTGCGTCCACACCATGCCCGGGTACGAGTCTTGCTGCATGGTTTGGACCCCCGCATGCCAAGCCGCAGCCGAGCAATTCTGTGGCTTCTAAACGTCTGGTGTTGGTTTGGCTCTGCCTGACCGCCAGTTGCCAAAGTCTCAAACCCGCACACCAAATGCAGGCCCGAGATGGGTTTGATTCAAAAATTCGCTGTGCCGTTTTTCTCAGCCCTGACTGCCCCATCGCCAATGCCATGGCCCCCAGCTTGGGGCGGCTGGGTCAATATGCACAGCAACACGACATAGAAACACTATTGATTTACCCCAGAAAAGGCCTGACAACACGGCAAGTGAGCAACCATGCCCAAAGCTATGGACTGGTTGGGCATGTCGTACTGGATCCAGATCACCGATGGGTCAATTCCCTTGACGCAACGGTGACCCCGGAAGCTTTTGTCTTCTCTGGTGGGATCGAAAATCCAAATGTGCTGTATCAAGGACGCATCAATGATCTCTACCGGGGTGTCGGCAACCGGCAAGAGCAAGCAAGGAACCACGACTTCAGAAATGCCATCGAGAGAAGCATTGCTGGCAACCGGGAATCAGTCTCAGGCCCCCCTGCGGTCGGCTGTACCATCGAGCGGTGATTGATCCCCCCCCTCCAACATTTGAGGACGTTCGGGACCTGCTCAGCCAGAACTGTGTCGCATGCCACCAACAAGAGGGCCCTGCCCCGTTTTCGTTGACCAAATCCACGGATTACCAACGTCGTTCAGCATTCATTCAGGCCCTGATCCAAGAGGACCGAATGCCTCCCCACTTGGTGGCCTCAGAACGATGGAGCGATCAAGAAAAAGATGTGGTGTTGCGGTGGCTTGCTGCAGCCTCCCGCGATGAAGATTCCCAGACGGTTCCTGCACCAAAAGTGCCGTCATTTCGGAAGGATCGATCATTCCGAATCCCGGAGGGATTTGTGATTCCCAAGGAAGGTGGGGAGAGATGGCATCGAGGGGATCGGGATGTTCGGACATTCAGACTTGCACCAAGAGCCGATCAATTGCTTCGGGTCCAAGCTTGGCGTTTTCACTCATCAGCCCCCAGAGAAGTCGAAAGTATTGGCCTCGTCCACGATGACGGGACCATCGCACGCTACGGCGACCTCCAAGAGCCAAACACTCCGGGATACGAAATGACGGGCGACATGGGATGGCGTCCAGCTGGCATGCTGGGCGTTCTGGGCGTCGCAAACTCCACCTTCCGAATTCCTGATGGATTCCATTTTGAAGTCCCCCAAGATCATGAGATCGACTTTGAACTTCGATTCCGTCCGAGTGGAATTGACAAGCCCTTGGCGGCAACCCTCGAAGCTGAACTTGTCCCAGATCAGCAAAAGAGCCGGGCCTTGCATCTGATCCCACTCAGTATCCGTTCATGGCGAGTGAAGGCGGGCGAATCCGGGACCCTCGAACAGCGATGGGTCAGTCCAATTGATATCGACGTTCCTCTGGTTTCCGTACGAGCGGGGCGAAGGATCAGAGGTGTCAGCCTCAGTGTGGATGGCAAAAGGGTCTTCGACATCCCGGATTGGGATCCACACTGGCAGCAAACTTGGGAGATTCCCGATCTACGGATGACCAAAGGCATGCAAGTTGTGGCCACATTCAACGTTGACAATTCTGAAGAGAACCCCAGAAATCCAGAGACCCCTCCCCGAGATATCCAATTCGGAAGACGAACCGGAGCACTCGGAATTTGGCTTCATGCCGCAGCAATTGACCCTGTTGATCAAGGCACGCTTCAGCAGATCCACCGAAGCATCTTTGAGGCCCAGCAGTCCGAACCTGTTGAGACGCCGAGGCAAATCGAGCAGAGTCCAAAAGCTTCGCCGTAAGTGTTCCCCGACTTGAGGGCCCCTCAAAGTTGAACAGCCATTCGCTGACGAGTGCAGAAGTTAGCCGGAGCAAATACCCCAGTCGGCAAGCCCCTGAAGGATGTCGGCGAAGTCAACGATCCCGTCGATATTGACATCTTCAGGAATCCAGTCGCCGTCTGAACCGTACGCCGCCAAGATACTGAGGATGTCGTTGAAGTCGACAGTGCCACTGAGATCCACGTCAGCTGGGCAATCCAAACGACCATCGCAATCCGGGAACAACTCGACTTCCTCGATGCTGGTCAAGCCACTGCTGTCGGTGGCCGTGGCGACGATGCGATACCAGAACGGCTCGAAACCACAGCCCAACGGACTGATGACGGCGTTGGCTTCGCTGGTTTCCACGACCAACTCGGGATGGGTATGGTCGTTGTGATGCAGAATCACCTGCATGGTCAACACCAAATCTTCATCGGGCGTCTCGCCATCAGTCGCAACTGAACGGAAAGGCACTTCCGTTTGAGCGTCAATGCGATACGGCTGCAAATTCACCGGTTGAAGAATCTGCAAACTCGGCGGCGAGTCGTTCACCACCACCTGGAAAGTCTCCTCATCGCTCAGACCACCTGGGTCACTGACCCGGAGGGTCACGTCAAAGGTTTCAGGTTCTCCAGGGGTAGAAGCAACAAACACATGGCTTCCGTCAGGGTATCCATCAGTCTGCCCGTCGCCAAAGTCCCACTCCCAGTACACGACCCCTCCGTTGGGGTCGTAAGAACTCGACCCCTCAAAGTTGACCACCAATGGACTGGTGCCCCACTGCACATCAAGACTGGCCACCGCCACTGGGGGCTGATTGCCCGAGGGTGAATACTTCCAGGCGGTCATGTAATCCGGCCAACGAATATGCCACATTTCGTCGGAGTATGGGTTGTCGAACAAGCCCACAATGTTGCCCATACCGGTTCGGAATTCTTCCACCGAAACCAAGTTGCCATCGTCGTCTTCGCGGAGCACTCGAATCCAACCTGAGCTGTAATCCGCAATGAAGCAACTCCCACGATAGGACTCTGGATACAGATCGCCCATGGAGAAGCTGACCCCACCCGCGCAGTTGCCTGCAAATGGATCACCAGAAACGGGAGAACCATTGGCTCCCACCATGGTCTCGGTTGCGTTCCCGGCGGAGTCGTACAACGGCACTTCGGCCCGCGGGGTACCAAAATACGAATGCAACCAGGAGAGCATGGGTCGCTTGTGCACAAACGTTGGAACCGTGGTGATGGGATTGTCGCCTCCGGGCCCGGACGGTGAACTGGATTCGCCGACAATCAAGGCGTCGAAGTTCGCACCACTCTGGCCAATCGCGGTGATACGAACCGTATTGTCCCCTTCGATGAAGGGCACTTCGACGGAGACCGTTTGCCAATCGGACCATCCAGCGGTGGAAGGGAAGTTCAAACTGGACTCAACGACCACCCCATTGATTTTGAGTTCCAATGGTCGCGGGGCGTTTCCTAAGGCATAACGGAAGGCGATCGTCTCCAAACCCTCGGCACCAGAAGGAACTGTCCATTCGATCCAGTCATCGAAAGGATTCTGGAAATCAAGCAGGCCGGTCCCAGTAGCGCCGCCAGAAGTGCCTTCGTAGTACTCCGGACCATCCCACGTGGCGTCCTCAGCCTGCAAGACCTGTTGCACCTCAAGAACACTTGCATCATCAAACCAAACCGCTCCACCTTCGAAGAATGGCTGGTCGAATGACAGAACAATTCTCCCCGTAACGGCAAAATCGGGGGCAACCGCAAACGCCGATCTTCCGATCACAATGTCATCGCCAGTGCTTCCGGTGATGACATCATTTTCAGAATTACGAACCAAAACTCCATCAGCATTAAAAAACTGAAGCGCGATTTTGGTTGAGTTTGATGTCCCAGAGATAGAGTCCCAAGAAGGGGTCACGGCCTTGACACTTGCCACGTAACTCTTGCCCCCGACAACTTGGAAATCTTGCCAGATCCGGGTTTCAGTCTCCCCGGAGATGAAAGGGCCGTACAACTTGGCGGCGTTGAAAGCGAAGACCGAAGTCGGGTCTAGGAAGGCACTGAACTCTGATCCCCAAGGGAAGAATTCCGAAGAATTGAAGTTGCCGTTGACGAGCAATTCATCGCCTGACACACCACCGCTATCGCAGGGATTACCCCAATAAGGCTCATTGGTGGTGTCTTGCACCAACAGATCTTGATAGCGGAAGAAATCGATACCGCAGTTGGATCCGAGTGGATTGGGGGCGGAAGGATTCTCGGTCAACACCGGGGCATACCCGGGCTCCAAATGATTGCCTTCATAGATCGGCCAGCCGAAGTTCTGGGCCGGACCATCGCACACGTTGAGCTCTTCCCAAGTGACATAACCCACATCACCGATGTACAGGGCCCCGGGGTTCCCGTCTTCGGGATCGTGGCTTCCTGAGTCAGGCTTCAGCGCCATCCGGTAGGGATTGCGAAGCCCCAAAGCCCAAACACGACTGCGTGGTGCTCGCGGCGCTGACGGATCAAAAAACGGATTGGACGACAGGCCATCACCGTTGATGGGATTCAACCGCAAAATCTTGCCACAGTGAGAATCAACAGTTTGGGCACGGAAAGCTCCAACATTTTCATGGGGCTTCAGAATGCCTTCATTCAGTGCGACATTGACATAGGTTCCGGGTTGCTGCCCACCATTGTCGGTACCGTTGTAACTGGCACAGTCACCCACAGAAAGCAGCAGAGTGCCATCGGTACCGAAAACCAACGAACCCACAGCATGCGATTCATGGACAATCGGTATTCCGGTCTGGGCGGATTCGCCCAACAGCACCAAACGACTCTGGGGGTCAACACTGTTGAACCCATCAGAGGATCGCACGGTGTATCGAGTGACTCGGCCAATGGTCGCACCGTAGTACTCATCAGTACCCGCGTCGTACTTCGGCGTACCGGCATACAACAGATGATGCCGGTCGACGGCATACAAGAGATAAATCCATCCGTTTTGCCGGAAGCCAGGGTGCAAAGCCACACCAAGCAGACCATGATCACGCCACCCTCCAACTTCGTCAGAGATGTCGAGGATCGGTTCAGTCCCACGGGTGCCATCGGTTTCGACCGCCCAGATCTTCCCTGAACGCTCCCAAGGGTAAGCACGGCCCGTTGAATCAAAAGCAACCCCCACCAATTGGTCCCAGCCCGTGGCGACTCCTTGCTCATAAAAACCTGGCGGGAGAAATCCCGAACCGCCCTCTGAGCCATCGTGCGCGATCGCTTGAGTGCTGCAGATGCTGTAAACGATCGCCGTTGTAGTGGTCACCAGAATCGACTGAAAGTCAGGCATGCGCTTTACTCCTCATGCTCGTTACCAAGATACGTTGGAATCCTCCTCAGGCCTTGAAAATCCGCGGGGAACTCCGAGAACATGGACGTTTTTATGGGCTAAATGCATGACTGGTTCCGCAGACTGCAGTTGGACCGGCTGATCGTGGAACTCCTCATGAAAGACCCCCTCCCCGAGGGCCGCGGTGGTTGTTGAAAATGAGGAGGATCGCCCGCCGCTACGGACCGATCTGGCGGGGTCGACCGGTAAGGACGCCTTGGGCTGGTACCATGACTCGTATGCAACGCAAGGCCTTTACGTTGGTTGAACTGCTGGTGGTGGTTGCCGTCATTGCGGTTTTGATTTCATTGCTTTTGCCCGCGATCAACAGGTTCCGGGTGCAAGCTCAATCGACCGAGTGCTTGACCAACCAACGCAATCTCATCGCTGCCTACACCCAATATTCGATTGACCGGAACGGAAAGGTCCCTGGGACAGATACGGGGGCATATTCGTATGACTGGATGCAAACCGTCGGCGGTCAACACAACCCCCCCGGGACTTGCTGTTCTGGCTACCAAACCAACGTGGTGAACTGGGACCAAGCTGGAGACGAGGCCAACCCCAACACGGAGTATCTCACCGCTTTCACCAAAGGGTCTCTTTGGGATTACATCGGTGACCTTGACGTGTACAGCTCGCCCCAAGACCCCCGACTGATCAACGACCCCGAAACGTACGCACTGCGGAGCTATTCATTCTCAGCATTTGCAGGGAAGGAAGCGTATTGCCGATTTTGTGACTCGGCCTCAGCTGCCGACAGCTACTCGCAGTTCCGCGATCCATCCAACCAATTGTCCACCTTGTGTGAAGCCGATACCCGGGGCGCAAACTTGAACGGCTTTCTTCTGCCGAAGGAGTGGGTCGATCCTGATTTTGCACCTTGCTCAGAATCATTCAACTGGACCGATGAGCCTGTGGTCTGGAACCCTGGCCGATGGAACGTTTCGTTCATCGATGGATCTGTCATCTCCTACCAACTCAAGATGTCTGAAGAAACCGCAGAGACCCATTTTGGAGTGGAAAGACCAAATGGACCGTACAACAACATCCCGAGCGGTACGGCCTGCGAAGACGCGGCGTGGCTGGGCAGCAAACTGCAGCCCAAAATGCTTCGGTCACAATGATCGGCAGACAAGGAGATCGACAGGCAAGTACCCGTCACATCTGAACGCTGAATCAACGACCAACGTGGATGGAATCAGAAGGACTGCTTGAAGCCAAACTCAATGGTGTCAGCGGTCAACGCTGGGCCACTGCCCTGCAAATCGGCGGAACCATAGTCCGCGGCCCGCCAGCCGACGTACAAAGTACTTTTGCGATTGATTTCGTATTCGACACCGGCTCGCCAATGCCAGCAGAAATCCCAAGTGTCATCGGTGGCCAACGGGACCGTGGCATCAATCGAATCACCAGGTGCTGAACCCTCGGTTTCAAAGAAGGTCTCAGAGACGGTGAGATCAAGGGTGTTGCGAGAGAACCCAGCCCCAACACCACCGTAGACCCCAAAGCCAGATTCACCGAACTGGTAATCAAAATGAAGGTTTGCCGTCAAGGCCAGAGCCTTGAATTCACCACTGGCGCCATCCAAACGGAAAAAACCAGGGACCGTCCCATCATTGGGATCAAAGGGGTAGAGCCCCCCATTGCCTGTGGTGGTCGGGGTGAACGAATCGAGATCCAATTGCAAAGACTGGACCTCCCATTCAAAAGCGATGTTCTCGGTCAGCTTTTCACCGAGAGCAAACTGGAAATTCCAACCATCAAAATCCAGAGAAGGTTCAAAGGTTTGCAAAATTTGACGAATCAAAACGGATTCATTGGCACCGGTCAGCGTGAAGTCGGCTGGGGAAGAGGTGGAAAACCCTGCGCCGAAGCGGGCATAGAGATCCTCGATGGAATCAGCGGCGGGGAGCACCAGAGGGAGGCAAAGAATCGGACTCGAAATCATGGCCTAAGGATACTCCAGCTGGGAGCAATCCGTCATGGGAACCTGCCTGAACCAGCCACGAGATGGCTTCACGCACCGGGGTCTCAAATGGGAATACCGCTGCCGCCCTGAGATCGAGCGGCAAATCAGGCAGCAGTTCCAACCTGTCCAATGGAGATTTGGGCGCCACGCCGGACAGCCACTCCCCACGGGCCACCGTCTCACCGCCAACCAACACCGAAATGTTCAGGCCCTGTGAAGACTGCTGCAAGACCAAGTGGAAGACACTCTCGCGCGACCAATTGTGTCCTTCCAAGATGCCGAGCAAGGGGAACTGGAAGCCCTGGGTGGTCTGAGTCAATTCAACGCGGCCCGCCAGAAGATCCCAGCGCACATTGAGTGATTCTCCGTGATCGTTTTTGAATGAACCAAGGTTGTACTTCCAACCCAACTCACGAAGAAAAACATCCAAACCACCGCTGGGCACACCAAGCTCAACCACCGTGGTGCTTTTATCCATGTTGTTGCCAAAGGATTGGATCAATTTTTCCCCCGAAGACGAGGACTCTGCCACGTCCGCCGAAACGACTCCCGGAGAATGAGAATCAACCAATTGCTCAGGTGCGATAAGCACATCAACCATCCCCCGGCCCGCATCAATGTCTTCCACCACAACCTTCACGATTGACTCACCTTCTGGATTCTCAATCGTGACTGGTAGGACAATGGGCCGCCATCCATCAGCGCACGTCAGTCGCCTCTGTACCACCTCCAACACATCCTGCTGACCTCGGATCGACCATCGGGTTGCCAGAGGATCGGGGCCAAGTGATTGAACCATGCACCGCATCGCGTACGTGCCTGCGGGGATGGATGCCCCTTCAGCAAGCAAACCGAAAGAAACGAGTTTCGGAGTCGGGCTACCGGCAAGCCGGCGCATGCGGAGAACGGGACCAGGTGTCACCGCATCTACGGAGAAACCATCAGAAAAATCAATCAAGCCGTCAGTTGGGAGACCAACTTCCAGATCAACATCAGGCCCAGGCGACAACAACGGCCAAGTTCCTGCGACAGGACCCGACAAATTGAAGACTCCAGGTTCAGCCCGTACCCCCCGGGTTGATCGACGGGCAACCTGCCACCCCGCCAACGCTCGAAGTCCCCCGTCTTTGACCGAGTCGGAGTCCCAAGGAACAGCCAAAATCGTGCCGGAAGACGGCCGAACGGTGACGTGAGATTTCGGCGACCAGCCCTCAGGAAGTTGGCCTAGGTTGGCAAAATGGATCGCATCTTCAGAAGCGAAGATTCGGCCAAAAGTATTCGTCCAATCGGACGGATGGAAGCTTCGAAAAACAACCTTGGTGGAAACCTCAGGTGCCGGCCTTCGGATCACCCCAACCACATGCGTCAAATTGCTTGGCCCCCCGGGATGAGTTCCTGCGAGCCGACGAAATGTTGGAGGCTCCTCAGGTTTCATGGAAGCTTCATAGACGGCGCCTTCGTTGATATCTCCCCCCAAGAGGAGATCGTTGATGGTGGCCCCTGGTGCGACACCCCAAAATTGGAACGCTGGAGCAGACCCAAGATCAGATCTCATGGCGCCCTGAACACGTTCTACGGTCCACTGCGCAGGGTCGTCGTATCGGTCCCAGTCCGCGCAGCGAAGCCATTCCACAGCGTTGTGCTCAGCGGTATCACCCAGACTGAGAAGCAGCCCGTTGGGGGTCCACCCAGCGCTGTGAAAATGCATGTCCCCCAACAGTTCACGGACCATCAATGTCTCGCCAAAAGACCAAGCTTCCCCCCTCGAACTGCGAGTGGCCTGTACCAAGAAGCACTGGCCACCATGAGGATCTGGCTGGCTCATGTAATCGACAAATGGAATCCATGCCTTGGTGAAATCGGGACCCGCCAGACCCTCACCATTCTGGCCTTCGGGAAAGTACGACGACATGCACCAGGGGCCCGCTCGAGTGATCCCTAGTGCTCGATCGTCGCCTCCCAACCGTGGGCCATCGTAAAGATGCTCCCAATGCCATTGACCAGATTCATCTTCCTGAAGCACGACCAGACTGACGCCTTCGGATTGCCATTGAACATCTGGGCCGGAGTCAACATCCACCATTCGTTCACACAACGTGACCACACATCCAGGAAGGATCACCAATGCTTTTGGGACAAAAGCTTGCCCAGGACGACTCCCTTGCAAACAGTCTTGGATGGTGACCCCAGCCTCTTGAAACAAGATGGACTGCTGAAACAACTTCTGGTGGGCGTATGCACCACTTCGAATCTCTAGTACCCCTTGGTCGGCCGCCAGCACAACGACGATTTCCTCAAGACCATCTCGGCGGTACCCCGTTTCCAGGTGGTAAGAACGGCCTGGACCACGGAGCCAACGCTCCCACTGTCCTGAAAACCCTGAGACCATGGCATCGCCCGCTCTGGCTTCGTCGGGAAGGCACAGTGTTCCAAGGGCATCCATCGCGGGGACGTCTCGAACAACTTGCACTGGCGGCAAAGTGCCCACCGGCTCCGGCTGGTACCGGATCCACTCATCACTGCAAAGCAAACAAGCAAGAAACCATGATGGCATCACAACCGTATTTTGACCCAAAAGAGAAGCGGGGCCAAATTCCAGATCGCCTTTCTCATCAAGATTTATGTGTCGAAACGTCCAACCCTGAGTCGATGGGCAAAAACCGAAGGCAGCACCCCTGGTACTCCTTCTAGGAGATCTGCCAAAAAAGCCCCCAAAAAAGGCCCGGTTGAAGCCCCACGTGACCCGTGAGCCAGGCTGAACCAATGTCGACCCTCGGGATCTGGACCAACCAGTGGCAATCGATCCCGTGACGAGAGCCGAAAGCTCGTGCGTCCTCCAGTGCGATGCATCGAAAGTCCCGGGAAAGCAACCTGAGCGATGGCCAAAGATGCTTCCGCCGTATCTTCACGAACCTCTGGATCATGGTCATCGTGGTCGTAACTTGCCCCCAGAACCGCACAGTCGTCGCCCGGCAAAAGGTAATGACCAAAGCAAATCGCGTGATTCAAGCCTGGGATCGGCTTCAACACTTCCAGTTGTCCACGAATCTGATGCAACCCACGCCAGTCCAAAGCTTTCTTGGCCGCTGAACCAGTGCACCACACCAGTGGCGCTTCTCCAGAAGGCTCCATCACGGCTTCTTGGTTGCGGAGTTCAATGTTGCCATGGTCAAGAAGGGCAGCAACATATTCTGGCCCCGAAACTGATCGGGCAGAGGGAAACCACGCGCCCGGTCCCACGGAACCACCCGCCAAACTGGACGCTTCACCCCCATCAACCGATCGAACCAACGTCTCAGGCAGCCCCTCATGCCCCAGTGCAGCGTCAACCTTGTCCGCATGATGACCAACCCGAAGATGTAAAGCACCTTGCGCCGCGGGAACGCCAAGTTGATCCATCTGCCGCGCAGCAAAAAGGGCGGCATGCAGATGCAGGTGACTTGCCGCATCCAACCCCTTCGCCAAGCGAGGTTGGACCAAACTTCGAGGATTTCCCGAAGCCCCTGAGGCTGGCGCATGGGAATCGAACACCGTGACCGACCAGCCGCGCTCGGCGAATGCACGAGCCACACCCGCACCGGCGAATCCGGCCCCGGCAACATGGATGTTTCTTGGTGGAGAGCGCTGGGGCAAAGTGCCTGAACGACGAGCTTGCACGCGGTGCCGCTTCTTTGAATATCCCGGCAAACGTTCGACGGACCAGCCCAGTTCTTCGAGTCCGCGACGAACACCACCCGCTGAACACCAAGTCCCCAATCGAGCCCCCGGAGCGCTGCGTTGCGTCACCATTTCCAAGACCTCAGGGGTCCAGAGGTCTGGATTCTTCTGTGGGGAGAATCCATCCAAGAACCAAGCATCAGCTTCAAAGTCCAGCGTAGGCAACAACTGAGCAGCGTCCCCAAACCCAAGCGTCAGATGCACACGTCCCCCAAGAAATGACAAACGGTGCCACCCCCCAATATGAATCGGCCACTGATCAATCAACGCCGAAACCAAATCCGTGGCCGCCCCATCATGAATCAACATCTCTCTTGCAGATTCGGGGTCGATGGGAAACTTCTCGCATGAAACCAGACAAAGTCGTGCACGCGATGAGGCAACCTTTCGGAATCGTTGAATGGTCTCCAGCATGGACAGTCCCGCACCAAATCCCAATTCCGCAACCACGGAGATCGGGGTTTGGAACAACTCATCCAACCCACAGGCATCATGAAAAACCGATGCGATCTCTTCCCGACCATCACCACCGCCCCGGTACCCATCCTCATGCTGATCGCTCAGCCAACGGCCATCAAGCCGCTGTGGCTGGGCCGTGGTCAGCGGAGTCAGGTGATCGGGAATCCCAGGTTCTCGCATCATGGTGCTAGGGCATCTTGCGGCAACAGCAAGTCCTTCTGGCGGACCCAACCCCGTCGCCAATCTGCCCCAGGCAAATCGATCTCGCACCACTGTCCAACGGTCCTGATCAATCGGATCTCGTCACCGGGCTGCAACAAAGCATTTGTGGTGGAGTAACCATCCCCAGGGCCCTCTACGGGGATCAGTGTCTTGGCCGAAATTGCCCCTGGGATGGTGAATTGTCGAGAAAGCAGAGGAATGGAAAGCACTAGGGCAGCCACCAGGGTAAGACCAGCGGGCCCCAGACGACGCAGCCCCGCAAGGAGACCAGCCAGCGCCCACAATCCACCCGCAAACACAAAGACGCCAGGAAAGAGCGTCGAAATCACAACCCCGAGCCGGGCCAGCGGGGTGTACCAAGGCATGGCTTCTTGCACCGCATCTGGACCATCTTCGGCTCGGACAAGTTGAAGGGCACGCCACGCTTCAGGAGTACCGCCTCGTGCAATCGCAAATTGGAGCATCTGCTTCGCTTTAGGACGGTTCCCGGCCTGGGCCCAAGCCAATCCAGCATTGAACATCAAATTGGGGTCGCTATTGAGGTCGGCACCATCCACGAACGCCGCGGCAGCCTCCGCGAAGACAACTTGCGCTTGGTCACCTTCAAGAGACATTGCCTGCTCGAACAAGGCTTCTCCAGAATCAACGGAGCACAACAAAGTGAGCCAAAGACAAATCATCATGAGCGACCCTCGGGAAGGCGGCGAAGCAAGCCAACGACCTGCTGGCTGGCATCTCCTGAACCACCACCAAAATCGGCACGATCAAGTGAAGCAAACGCCGATTGAATCTCGCTGGCCAAAGCAGAATCAATCTCCCGCAACACCGCGATTGGGTCAGAGGCGTGATTCGACCAAGCCGACAAATAAGCACGAGCAGCCTGGCCCATTTCCGCACGACCTTGAGCTTGGTGGAGGGCCCGAAGAAGTCGGTCAAGTTTTTGCTTCCGGCTCAACCCACGGCGAGGGAAAAGCAGCGGCGCCCAGCGGAGCACACCGGCCGTCAATACTCCCAAAACAATGCCACCGGCAACAGGCAGAACCGCAGCCGAAGGGACCGGGTTGATCTCAGCAAGACCCGGCCACGTTTCAGGCCCCACATCCACCGGGCGCTGGGGAGGGGCCGCGCCCACCACCGGCAAGTCTTCAATGTCCAATTGATTGACGGCGGACACTTGCACCGGAATCGCCTCAGCCACCGCGACCCCCCAGGTGCTGGCCTCCGGATCAAAAAAAGGCAAACGCAAACTGGGAAGTTCGACGGCACTTTCCGTGGGTCGAATGCTCCGACGGATAATTCGAACGTCAGCTTCAACTTTTCCTGGGGCGGGATCAGGCGAAAGTTGCCATCCGGAATCTTCCAAAGGCTGGTCAATTGGCGGATCTGGGAGACGTGCGAGATCTGCCATTCCATCGACATCTTCCATCCGCAAGGTCAATGTCACTGGTTCACCAACGTTGAGGTTCACGCGGTCAAGCGACGTGGACAATTCAAAGCAGCCGACCGCGCCGACCCAATCTTCAGGCTGACCTTCTTGAGGCGGAGGGCGCACTTGAATCTGAAGCGGACTCGTATCCACCCGTACGGGGCTACGCCGTCCTATCCGAATACTCGGACCGAAGACCGTATTGGTCCGGACCAACGAGATGGGATACGTGCCCACAATTCGAACCGGTTCTACGACCGCTTCACCTGCTGAACGGAACCGTTTGGACACCATCCAGCGAAACCCCTCCCACCCTTGCTGTTCACCACGACCAAGCGCAAACTTTCCTCGACGTCGGTCTTGATCATCGACAATGTTGGAAAAGGGGCCCAATGCACTTCGCCCCCAATCGATCAACTGCACCAAATCCTGACTGCTGACACGGGTTCCTAAATCTTCGTCCTGAAACGGCCGGAACAACACGGTCAGTTCCAAGTCAATCACCTGATCCACCCATGGGCTTGAGTTGGAACAGCGAAGTTCGACAAAGACATCTTCACTTGGCTTCAACTCCCGGACCACCACGGATTGGCTCTGGGCTTGGAGGTCAACCCCGGAACCCTTCACCACGAGTTCGGGAAGTTCGTAGATGCCTGCACGTTCAGCCACTACGGTCCAAGTGAATGTTCTTGTCCAAGCCGCAGAAGTTTTTCCGTTCACAATGCTGAGGTTGGATCCCGATCGAATATCGGGACCATCCAAGACCTCCAAGCCCTCAACTTCGGGCGAAGAGACATCAAGATCGGGGGCATTCCGACCCTCCGCTTGAACACGAAGCTGAACCGTGAACGGAATCCCTGCATCCGCAATTGATGGGGAAACCGTCCATTCAACATCGGCCAGAACCGACAAGATTGCAACAACCGGGGTCATCCACATCACCAGTCGCGCTCCACCAACCGTCGCCTTGATTGCCTCGCACTCAATTCATCTTGCCGTTCTTCGGACCGGTCACGAATCTCTTGCAA
The DNA here is from genome assembly GCA_002705085.1 of Phycisphaerae bacterium. Lineage (GTDB taxonomy): Bacteria > Planctomycetota > Phycisphaerae > Phycisphaerales > SM1A02 > UBA8653. The sequence continues at coordinate 53,246 of PAHO01000049.1, forward strand.
CATCCGGCGTGCCTCTTCTTCCGTAAGAGATTCCACTGAACGATTGGGGGCTTCAGAACTTGACGTTTGGGTCGAGGATGAATCTTGGGACAAACCATCTTGATCTTGACCACCTGATTCGCCTTCTGAAGAATCGGATGCATCTTCGGACGACGAGCTATCGGCAGGATCGCCATCGGAAGGTTCGGGTTCATCTGGAGATGCATTCTGATCGTCACCTTCCCCTCCCGATGATTGCGGAGGGGGCGGAGGGACCCGGGAAGCGAATTGCGCTGCACGCTCGCCATTGCGACGCGCTGGCTCAAGTTCGGGGTCGTACTCCAAAGCTTGCGCATAGTTTGCCATGGCCGACGCAATCATTTCTTTGGCAAGAGTTGGATTCTGGGTGACCTGGGACATCGCAGCTTGATGTTGGGCCACGGCCACCGCATGGTGCGCTCGGGCGAGGTCGTCAGGATTCTCCAGCAACTCGACCGCATCGTTGAACGCAGACATGGCCTCTGCCAACTGGCCAGCATTCAACGCCAATTGGCCTTCGGTAAAGGCCAGTCGGCCATTGGCGGGATCTTCCGCTCGAAGTCCACGGACTCTTCCGAGTTCATCCGTCACGGGTGATTCGGTGACTTGAATCAGCATCGCCAACACAAAAATTGCACGCATCAAGCGATCCTCGGCCTTCCCACTGCGCCCAATCCAAGCAACAGCACTCCGGGAACCGCAAACCATCGCCACTCGGGACGATCCATGGTGATGTGCTGAACCTCTCCAGATCCCCCGACCAAGGGCGCCAAACGTTGATGCCACAGTGCTTGTGCATCCACCACGGACGTCCCCAACGGAACGTGGATACCCCCGGTTGCCTGTGACAAGGCTTTCATCTCTTTGTCATTGCGAACAGACCACACTTCAGAATCATCGTAAACCACCCAGCCACCTTCATTGTCAGGAATACGTGCCCCTCTTTCCGCATCACCCAATGTGATGGTGACCACCGGAACGCCAAGTCCTCGGGCCGCCTCAACCGGCCAAGAACCCATGTCATCACCATCACTGACCAGGAGGACCAAGCCATCGTCACGGTCATCAGTCAGGAAGGACGCTGCTTCTCGCAAAGCATCTCCGGGGAGCGAACCACCAACCGGCATGCGATCGGGGTCCACTTGCCGCAAAGCACGTCGGAACGCTCGTGGGTCTGCGGTCGGAGGACACTTGGGAACGGGTGATCCAGCAAAGGCAATCAAACCAAATCGATCACCGACGGCTGATTCCGCCAACTCACCCAGAATGGTTTTGGCCACTTCAAGACGATCGGGGGCCGCATCCTGACAACGCATCGAACGTGAAGCGTCCAAAAGGACCACCACATTCCGACCCCGAAACGGCAGTTCAATGGTCTCGCTGGACCAGCGCGGATCCAAGACCGCAACGCCCACCAACAACGAACCAAGAAACGACAGGGTGGAACGACTCGAAGACGTGGATCCAAAAACCCCTGGCACCAAAGACCGTTGTTTCCGTCGCAACCGATGGTTCAAGATCAACACCATGGCCCCAACCCCAACCAATCCGGCAAAGATCGGCCACCAAGATGCATTGTGCCAAACCCACCCGTTCATGACGCCACCTCTGGCCAGAACAACGCGCCCGAGAGTCGAGCAAAAAGCCCAAGCATCAACCCGAATCCCAGCACCAGGGGACCATCGTCCCGGACCTCTTCCCAACGGGTCTCCTGATACTTGGTCCGCTCAAGCGCATCGATCTCAGCGTAAATGTCCACCAAAGAATTCTCATCGGTGGCTCGGAACGCTTGGCCCCCGGTTTGATCCGCGATGGCTTCCAAAGTCTCCATGTCCAGAGTCACGGGCCTGTTCACAATACGTTCGCGCCCCGTAAAAGGATCGGTCATTGGAATCGGAGCCGTGGCGGAAGCGGTTCCCGCACCGATGGTGTACACCCTGACGTCAAGGGCTCTGGCCAATTCAGCTGCTTCAAGGGGAGAAATCGCTCCCGCGTTGCTTTCCCCATCGGTCAACAGAATGATGATTCGATCACCAACGGTCTCATTGACATCTTGAGTTTCTAGGGCGTCCAAACGCTCCACGGCCAGACCAAGGGCATCACCAATTGCGGTAGCTCGCTCTGTTTCCAGCGGGGACACTTCCAACCCGGCAACCGCTTGAGCCAGATATTCATGATCAAAAGTTGGAGGTGCAACTTCATCCGCATACGTACCGAATTGAACGATGGACAACAAGTCGCCACGACGCCCGGACATGGTTTCATCCCCTCGGATAAACCGGTCCACCACATCCTTGACCACATCCAGCCGCGTCCGTCGAACCACGGAGTCGGCCAGATCAAGAGCCAACATGGACCCAGATCGATCAACGCACAAAGTGATGGCCAATCCCTCTCCAGTGACCTCACGATGTTCGCGAACCCCGCGGGGACCAGCAAGTCCAATCAGAAGCAGCAGCAAAGCCAACCAGCCAAGAAGACGGGGAAACCATCGAGTTCGTTGTCGCCATGACCGGGGCAACCCCCCGGGGACCCCCGTCCAATGGATACTGGAACGATGGCGAGAAGCCCACCACGCCGAGGTGAGTGCGACCAAAAGACCAATGGGGATCCACCAGACGTGCAGACCATCGAAGAACTCTTGCCTCACACCGACCCCTTTGACTCGGGAGCGGGCTCCGTCAGGTCGATGATTTTGCCGGCGGTCTCCACCACACCTCTGGCATAGGCCGGCATGGCGGCCCGGGCGAACTTGGCTCGATCAGAGGCACGGAGCAGTTGCTCAAGAGGTTCTCGGCTCGCCAGAGGCAAGAAGGGCAAGGCCTCAGCGAGAAACTCTGGAGTGGTGGAACGAGAGGCTGGGGCCTCCAACGCGTCCTCAAGATAAATGCGAATGACATCGGAAAGTTCCGAGAGGAAAGCGATTGCTTCAACCTCATTCTTTGGTAAGTCTAAAGCCAATTCGGCCACTGCACTTCGCGCACGATCAGCAGGAGAAAGGGGATGGACCAATCCTGAACGGGAACGGCGTGCGCGCCAAATCAACCACATGATCAACAAGATGAAGACAACGACGAAGCCGAGCCAAGATTTGGAAGCCCATTGCGTCAATTGTTCGCCAATGGTGGGCGGCAATCCCACCACCCCTTCGATCGCGTCAAGACGATCATCTTCCGACAACGATGAACCAACATCCAATCTGATCTGTTCTGAACGTGCTTCAAAGGAAAGAACCAGCACTCCCGCGGTGAAGGTTCGAAGTACCAAATCGCCATTGTCAGATTTCGATCGTTCGACCCCTTCAGGGAGCTGGACCGACCAGTCTTTGGCTTGTTCAGGAAGCCGCACAACGAAAGAGTCACCGACCTGTGGAGAAGCTGGAATGACCACCGCCTCGAGGCCTTCGGACCCCAAAGGAAGAACGGACGTCTCAGGAACTTCGGAGGCGCATCCAACAAACAAGATCGGCAAAATCAGGACCAAAACCAACCTCACGCTGTGCCTCCACGAGCTCGACGTTGGTAATGACGGTCAATCGCCTCAATAGCATCTTGATCTGTTTGAAGAGGCAACAGGTCTCCGCCAATCGACCGGGCGGTCGCATGCAGTTCGCGCTGGCGGGCCAGAGCGGCAGATTCCCAAGCTTGGAATACACCTGGGGAAGACATGTCAACCAATTGCGAAGCCCCGGTCTCTGGGTCACCGACTCGAACCAATCCCACAGGAGGTGGTGTGAGCTCAGCCGGATCAACAATGGGAAGCAGCAACACTTCACAACGTCGACCGAGCCGCCGCAAGGCTTCCATCCAACCGTCGCATTGGAAATCTGAACAGATCGCCACGATGCCACCACCCGACATCACTCGGGTCGCTTCTTCAATCGGCGGGATCAAATCGGTGCCCTTGCCTTGACCTCGGCACCCCAAGGCGGCACGGGCCAAGCGAAGGAGGTGGCTGGGGCCACTTCGAAGCGGGATACGAGTTTGAACCTTGTGATCAAAGGTCAACAACCCGGCTCGATCACCACCACGTGTCGCCGCGGCAGCCAAAGCAACGGCAGCATGTGCTCCGGTGCGAATTTTGGCATCAGCATTCCCTCCAAACGCCTGGCTGGCGCTGTCGTCGAGGAGAACCAGCAGACGAAGTTCCCGCTCTTCTTGGAACACTTTGACATGGGGATCACCGGCGCGGGCCGTGACGTTCCAATCAATAAAGCGCACTTCATCGCCCGGGATGTAAGGCCGAACTTCTTCGAAAGCCATACCGCGACCTCGATGCACGCTCCGCCACGCCCCGGCCAAGCCAGTGCGGGCAACGCGGCGGGCTCGCAGATCAAGTCGACGAACCCGGCGAATCAGTTCGGCGGTTTCTTGATTCACGGGACCGGGAGGTGTCCAAGCAGGCGTTCTAGGATGGCTTCCACGTCAAGTCCTTCCGCTTCAGCTTCAAAACTGGCGCGAATTCGGTGACGGAGGACTGCTGGTGCCATTGTTTTGAAATCTTGTGGCACGCAATACCCTCGACCATCCAAAAAAGCCATGGCTTGCGCTGCCGCAACCAAACCAAGGGTCGCGCGGGGCGAAGCCCCAATCTCAATCAACGCATCCATCGGCAGACCAAATTGGCCCGGATGCCGCGTGGCTTGCACAATGCTGACGGCATAATCCCGAAGCCGAGGATCGCAATAAATCTGACGGGTAATCGAGCGAGCCTCCACCACCGCTTCAGGACGCAGCGAAGTTTGGCTGGCGGCAAAATGACCATCTTGGCTCATGGAACGATCCAAGATTTCACGCTCTTCCTCAACCGAAGGCGGTGACAACAAGATTTTCAGCAAAAATCGATCGGTTTGGGCCTCGGGAAGAGGGTAGGTGCCCTCTTGCTCGATCGGATTCTGAGTCGCCATCACCAAAAAGGGTTGGGGCAAAGGATGGGTTTCTGTGCCAATGGTGACTTGACGCTCCTGCATTGCTTCAAGGAGAGCGCTTTGCACTTTTGCCGGGGCACGGTTGATCTCGTCCGCCAGAACCAAATGCGCGAAGACCGGGCCCTTTCGCACGGCAAAGGTCTTCTCGGCGGGTTCGTACACCAAGGTGCCCACCACATCTGCGGGCAACAAATCCGGAGTGAACTGAATACGTTGGAAGGATGCATCAAAGCCTTGAGCAAGTGTGGAAACGGCCGTGGTCTTCGCCAAACCGGGCAGACCTTCAAGCAAGACATGGCCGTCAGCGAGCAGCGCCACCAGCAAGCCATCCAGCATCTCTTGCTGCCCCACGATCACCGAAGCCAAATGATCCCGCAGGCAGATAAAGGCTGGTGCCACACGTTGGATCTCCGCGGACAGTTGTTCAATCTCGGCCGAAGTCATGGTGCTTGACATGGCATCCTCCAAATCATCATTCTCCCATGAAACCACCACTTGAGGCAAACTACGCCTATGGACGACTCGGGTTCGCCGAACGATTTCGATTCTTGGCAAGCCGTGGCGGCATCCGGGGCTTTGTTGGAACGGGTCGAAGCTGAGCAAAATCGAACTCCAGCCGTCTTGGAACGCTGGCGGAGTGAGTTCGGTGCCGAATCGGTCCGGATTGCTCTGGAGCTCTGCGAGGCCCGAAGAAGGCTGATCCTCAAGTGGCCCGAGGCCTCGGGTTGGATCGCCGATCGGTCGGGCGCGGAGCAAGCCTCATCGAAGGCCGCCGCACTGCACAAGGCCAACCAACTCCAACTGTGTGAGGTGACCCATGTGACCGACTTGATGTGCGGAATTGGTGGAGACACCGCTGCCTTTCGCAAAGCCCAATTTGAAGTCCGGGCGATCGACCGTGATCCATTTCGTGCTCAATGTGCGGCCCACAATGCCAACTGTCCCTCCACCATCCAAGACATCCGCGAGTACGTCGATGACGGATCCTTTGTGCATTTGGACCCTCCCCGTCGTGATTCATCCGGCAAACGGCGCCACCATTGGAATGAACTGCTTCCTTGCCCCGTCGTACTTCGCGAACTCCAAACCAACATTTCACGCGGGATGTACAAACTCGCACCTGGGACCAATCCCAATGAACCTGATTTGTCGCAATGCCGTTTGGAATGGCTGTCCGAACGTGGACGCTTAACGCAATGTCTTGCTTGGTGGGGAGAGACGCCGACCGATGAGCGTTCCGTGGTTCGACTTGACGATGGGTGGACCTTCCGCGGGGTTCCGACCCCCGAGTTGAACCATCGTGGCGAATTTGGTTCTTACTTGATCCGCGCCGATCCCCTTCTGGAGCGTTCCGAATTGCAATGGACATACGCTCGGTCGCTTGCTTCAATGGAAGGCGTTTGCCCTGGCCTCGGCCTTCTCACCGCGGACACACTTCCCAAGGGAAGCGGACTTGATGTGTGGGAGATCGAAGAAGTTCTGCCTTGGCGGGACAAAAAATTAAAAGCGGCCATCCGCACTCGTGAGGGTGGAGAAGTGATTGTCCACACGCGGGGTCGAGCCGTCGATCCCGATCAGGCCGCATTGACACTTCGAGCAGAAGGCAAGAACCAAATTCATCTTTGGTGCATCCGGGTTGGAACGCGCCGAGTGGGCATCTTTGTCAGGCGACCAACTTCACATTCGTGACGGGGTCAAATGCCTCAAGGACTTGCTGAAGCCCCGAGAACCGATCGAGTTCCCGAATCGCGTCCTCGATGGAGAACCAGGCCCGGCGTCGACGTTGGGCCTCCGGCCAGTCGCTCGCCAACCCCTGGGCTTCCACCGAATACAACTGCACCAGTTGGTCACGTCCTCGTTTGATGTACCGCATCTGTCCAACTTGTTGGATTCTCGGCTTTGCTTCAACGCCAGCTTCTTCCCAAGCTTCTCGCAAGGCGGCGTCTGTTGAGCTTTCACCACGCTCGATGCCGCCTTTGGGAATGCCCCAACCCCGTCCACTGGAACGTTCGACCAAGAGGACCTGAAGGCCCAGAGAGGTCGCCTGCCAGACAATGGCCCCGGCTTGGTGTCTTGGACACTTGCCCACTGGGACATCCGGGAGCAACGCTGGACAGGCAGAAGATTCAATGTGAAACATGCTCAACCTCCAGCGGGTGAAGAGAGCATCGGCTCAATCGGTCTCGACCATCAGGGTAACTGTGTTGATTTGTCGGAAACGCGAAGCCAAGGGAGCATCAGCGCTGGCCCGGCCAGCAACACGGCCGCGGCCACTCCAGGAGAGGTTCCCAGCAGCAGCGCCACGGGAATTCCCAACAATCCCGCCGCTGGCCCCCCCGCGTACCCCAGACCAATAAGGGCCTCAAACGTCCCCCCCGCATCCACCTCAGCTTCACCAACCACCATGCCATAAGCCAAAGCGGCGTGGTAACTCGCGCCAGCACCAAGACCAAACAAAATGAAGCCAAGAACCATCCACGGCAGTGCAGGACCCGGCATGAATCCTGCGCCCAGGGCCAAGGCAAATCCCACGGTCCCTGCGAGCCCGGCCCCAATCAAGAACAATCGATGCCCCTGCCAGAACGTGGTTCGCCACAGGAGTGCCACAAACAAAACCCTGACCACCATCCAAGTTCCAGTCAACGGTGTTTCCAACGTCGGAGCGATGCCAGAGGCCTCAAACGCATACGGCAAAAGTGGAGGGAAGGCACTCATAAACAGATACGTGACGATCAGCCACCGGCGGGATCGCACGAGCAGGGCATGCCATTCACGATGGCTAGACGAAGCATTCGGGGAGGGATCAACAAACGCCTTTGGGGTCATCCGAGGCAGTCGCAGGGCAAGTGGCAGCACCATCAAGAGTGTGCACGCTGAGATCAAGAACACTCCACGAGCCCCAGTGTCCAAAAACGGGGGGAGAATAAACATGGGGATAGTGACCGAGGTCATCCAGATCAGATTGAAAACCCCTTGCACTTTGGCGACGTGATCCGGCGGACGGCCGCCGGCCAGATAGGCATGAACCACGGGCCACAAAAGTGCAGAAACGGCCGAGACCCAGATGCCGGCCACCCAAAGCCCCAACTTGGTGGGCCAAATGGCCGGGATGGCGAGCCCAACCGCCATACCAAAGACACAACCAAGAACGCCACCTCGGTCCGACCAGCCAAAGGTCTGGCCGACCGAGCCTGCTTTCCACGCAGATGCGGCATAGACCAGACCCATAGCAAGGTAGAGGGACAGATTTTCGATCCGAGAAAATCCGTAAGCATGCTTGGCAATGAAGCTCAATGCGTTCCAAAACAGCCCGGTGGATGACGAGCCAGCAATTGTGATGGCAAAGATGACCCACACAGGGGTCAGCGATACATTAATGGTGGGTCTGTCCGTCACTTCGAAGTGGAATAGTACCCCTCATCTCAGAAGTCGAACTGCTTCTGAGTTGGATTGAAAGGAGCGTCTCATGGCAAAAGCAGTTGTGGATCCCAACGAACTCCGGCAGTTCGCCAATGACCTCCGCCGATTCAACCAAGATCTGGACAACCACATGCGGATTCTGCAGACTCGAATGCAGACGCTGGCCCAAAGTTGGCGGGATCAAGAGCAGACGAAATTTACTGCCGAGTTTGAAGAAGCCCTCCGGTCTCTTAGTCGGTTCCGAGAAGCTTCGGAAGTCCACGCGCCGTTCTTGTTGCGGAAGGCCGAACGCATTGAAGAGTATTTGAAGCAACGCTGATGCCCGGGCAAGGACCATCTGCGAACGTACGAGATGTCACAACACTCGAAAAGGCCCAGTGGGCCTTGGTGGCGTATCGCGAAGAAATCCAACAAGGCCTGATTGAAGCACAAGCAGAAGTCGCCCGATTCACCAATTGGCTCGAACAACAAAGGCCTCAAGAATTGGCTTCCCAAATGCAACGAACCAAGAGAGAACTTGAAAACGCCAAGGCCGATTTGACCCGAGCCGAAATGATGCAATCAAACATGGGAACCAGTGCTGACACTGAGAGAAAACGAGTGCAACGGGCCAAGCGAAAAATCGATGAACTTCTCCGGCAGCGAGAAGCATTAAAACGATGGTCTCACAAACTTCAACAAGAACGTTCCTTGTTCACTGCCGCAACCAGTCAACTGGCTTTCCGAGTGGACTCCATCTTCCCGGCGCTTGAAGCCGACATCAAAAATCGTCGAGATGCATTGGCGGCCTACTTGGCCACTCTGGCCCCAAGGTCCCCAGAGAGGGAGGACCCGAAATCATGAGTCTTCCGGCCGCCAAAACCAGAGCAGAAGCCGCCACCAAGGAACTGAAGCGCACATGGCAAGATTTGTTGTCCAGCTGGGACGATGAGGTCTCAAGATCCATCACGAAAACCGGCATCGAACCGATTGATCAAGAACTGTCCCGAACCCTCGAAGCTTTTGAGCGGATGGATGCCCTTATTCGGAAAGCGATGAGCGAGTGCCAAGAGGAATCAACCTGGTGAGCTTACGAGAGGACACGGTTGAAATTCTTCGCCACCTTCGAGCGGCTGACGAAGAAGCTGCGTCGGTGGGTCCTGAATCCAAGGCCCGATTCGACCGAAAGGTTGCTGCGCTTGAGGTCACACACTCAGATCAGCGTGAGTCCCTGCAAGAAGCCCAGAAAGAGGCCAAAGATCAAGGGATTCAGGACATTGAAAGCACCTATCGACAACAACGAGCGGACGTTGAGGAACAAGCTCGCGAACAGTACGAAGCCCTGAAGGAAGAGGGCACCCAATCCCAGCAGGAAGCCCAAAGAAAGCGGGCCGCTTTTCTAGAAGCCAAGAAAGAACAAATATGGCTGGCTGAAACGGTGTACGAGTCCTCAGAAGAGAAACCCAACGAAAAATACGCTCTTGCTGCTTCGACGATCCGGAACCAATGCCGATCCCTAAAGTCGCAAGAAGCCGAACTCGCCAAAAGAATCAGCCGGATTTGGGGAAGGGGATCGCCACCATCTGAAACCGAATGCCCCGATTCACTGGATACTTTCGTCCAGCAATATCAAGAGGTCATCAGAGCAGCCGATGCCAGCAAAGCGGTTCGGCTCCTCACCGGCATGACGCCCATCCTCTCGGTCATCATCTTTACGGCCATTGGGGCCGGAGCAGGCTTGGCTTCAGGCTCTCTGGAAAGTTCGTCTGGGATTGGATTCGGACTGGGCGTGATCATGATTGGCGCCGCGTGGAGAGCAAAAAACAAGCACACGCTCCAACTTCAACATCTCGCCGCCACCACCAATCATCATCTTGAGCATATGGAGAACCAGCAACTGGATGTTGCCGCTCAAGTTCGAGATGAAGAAGCACAGTTGTTGATCTCGACCCGAGATCAAGAAATTAAAAATGCCGCGGAGAAATATGACCCGAGAATCAAACAACTCGAGGTCCGTCTCGCCGAATCACAAGTCGAGTTCAAGGCAAAGCGAGAGGCCGCCCAGCAAACCTACACCGATGCGATTCAGGAGTGCCAAAACCGCCGAGAGCAAGATCTTGAAGCCCTCAACGACCGGCTGGGCCTCGAGCATTTGGAGCAACGGGCACACTTGCACCAAAGCCAAGAAAAAGAGGCAAGGGAAGTTCAATCTGCGCGGGAGGCGCAACTCGAGGAGGTGCAGAATTCATGCAAAAGCCACGCCCTCGCGATTGCCAATCTGGACCAGAAGTTGCGTCAAGCAACCACGCAATCTCCCGATCCATTGACCAGCCCAACCGACTCATTGGTCCACCGTGCGTATCCAGGAGCATCACCCGCAGCTCTCACCCTTGATCTCAGAACACTTCCGGGAGTTCAAGCGGGTTCAGAGTTGACCAAGCAATTTGGCGATTCTCTTGCCCTCCCCTTGGCCTTGGAATTCCCTGATGCTGCAAGTGTCCTCATTCGCACCGAGGATTCGGGGCGAGCATGGGCGCAGCGATTCATCCGCCGCTCAATGATGAGGATCCTGACCAGCCTTCCTCCGGGCAAAGTGAGATTCACCATCGTCGACCCCGTTGGTCTGGGACAGTCACTTTCATCGTTTATGCACTTGGCTGATGCCGATGAACGACTGGTCAGCAGCCGAATCTGGACCGATCAACGACACATTGAGCAAGCCCTGGTGGACCTGACCGAACATCTTGAAAATGTCATTCAGAAGTACCTCAGGAACGATTACGAAACCATTGCCCAATACAACGAGGCCGCCGGAGAAATCGCCGAACCGTATCGATTCCTGGTCCTGCAAGACTTCCCAACCAACCTTTCCGAAGTTGCGGCCAAGCGGCTTGCATCACTACTGACTTCCGGCCCTCGCTGTGGCATCTTCACACTGATTCACCAAGATCGGCGCCATCCGCTCCCGCGGGGCTTCGATGAGGCAGTCTTGGCACGCGGAACATGGATTTTGGAACAACAGGGCGACCATTTCCATCCCGCTGATCCTGAACTCTCCGACTTCAAAGTGGAGTTGCAGGAGGAAATCAGCGATGACCAAGCCACCCGTGTCATTCAAGCCATCGGGACGGCCGCGATAGATGCATCACGAGTCGAGGTGCCATTCGCAGCCGTACAACCAGATGACGGACAAGTCTGGAGCCGAACCTGTGAGGATGAATTGGTCATCCCCCTCGGTCGTTCAGGCGCCAAGAATCTCCAAGAACTTCGCTTGGGGCGCGGGACCAACCAACACGCGTTGATTGCAGGTCGAACCGGATCAGGCAAATCAACTTTGCTGCACGTTCTCGTCACCAATGCTGCATTGTGGTATCCCCCAGAAGAACTCTCGTTGTACTTGGTTGACTTCAAGAAAGGTGTGGAATTCAAAACCTACGCCACCCGTGATCTCCCCCATGCCAAGGCCGTCGCGGTCGAATCTGATCGAGAGTTTGGCCTGTCGGTCCTCGAGCGGATCGATAAAGAACTGGTTGAGCGAGGTGAAATCTTCCGACGACTTGGCGTCCAGAATCTCCCGGGATATCGGGCGCTTCCTGAACAACCAGACATGCCTCGAATTCTTCTGGTCATCGATGAATTCCAAGAGTTGTTTGTTGAAGATGACAAGTTGGCCCAAGATGCCTCCTTGCTGCTGGACCGAATTGTCCGGCAAGGTCGTGCATTTGGTGTTCATGCCATCATGGGATCCCAAACTTTGGGAGGGGCATACGCACTCGCCAGAAGCACCATGGGCCAAATGCAAATTCGTGTGGCCCTGCAATGCTCAGAGTCAGATTCGTATTTGATCCTTGGTGAGGAAAACGGAGCCGCTCGGCTTCTGGGTCGACCAGGCGAAGCGATCTACAACGATGCGGGCGGTGATGTTGCTGCCAACTCACCGTTCCAAATTGTTTGGCTTGGTGATGAAGAACGGGATGTGACTTTGTCGAAAATCCGGGAACACGCAGGGCCGACGTTCGACCGTCCGGAACCCATGGTGGTCTTCGAAGGCTCTGCTCCGGTCCGAATTGAAGATTCAGTCGGCCTCCTTGGGGCAAGCCCGGACCAGGGGCCACAAATTTGGCTGGGCGAACCGGTCGCAATCCGTGGCCCCGTGGGGCTCCCTCTCAAACGTCAAGGTGGGGCAAACCTCTTGATGGTCGGTCAACAGCCCGAGCCGGCAACCGGCTTGGTCGCCGCCACCATCGAATCGCTGGCCCGAACCCTCCCGGAATCAACCTCTGACCGACTGGTGGTGGTGGACGGAACTCCGGTAGAAGATGCTCTGGCTGGGCGATTGTCCTCAGTGGCGCAGGCCCACTCTGGAATCACGATCAAATCATGGCGTGAAGCCGATGAAGCAGTGGGCACTTTCCACACCGAACTGAAGGCTCGCTTGGAGAATGGTCGCGAAGATGACCCGACCAGAGTGCTTATCTTGCACGGGCTGCATCGGTTCCGGGGCCTCCGCACCGTCGAAGATTTCTCATTCAGCGCGAGCGAAGAACCCGCCACCCCTGACAAGCAATTTGAAGAGTTGCTTCGCGATGGACCCACTGTGGGTCTGCACGTGATCACATGGTGTGACTCTGTCACGAACCTCAATCGAACAATTGCCCGTGGCACCTTGCGTGACTTTGAACTCAAGGTGTTGTTACAAATGAGCGCGGCCGATTCCAGCTTGCTGGTCGATGCCCCAGCGGCCGCCCAGTTGGGGGGATCCCGGGCCCTGCTCTCGATCGAGGAAACCAATCAACTTGAGAAATTCCGGCCCTACCGACTCCGCGGCTCCTGATCAATCTGAGTCAAAGAGGGATTGAAGGATGGCATCACGGACGAATGCCATTGGCTGCTCCGGGCCCACACCATTGCAACCAAGCAGCACTGGACGGTGCATGGGGTCGACCTGAACGCGGCCATGGGACCCCCCGACCAGTTCGGGGCGCAGCGGAATCACATCAAACAACGTCCGGAAGCCCATCTTTTTGGCCATCAATTTTTGAATCACTTTGGCTTTGGTGAGCAGACCAGGCTCCATGAACAATTCACAGGGGTCATACCCAGGCTTCCGGTGGATATCGACGGTACGGGCATAGTCAGGCGCTCGCACATCCTGCTCCCACCAGTCATAGGTGAACCATGCACCGGGCTCAGCCACCAAAACCAGATCTCCGGCCCGGGGATGATCCAAATCGCCTCGGGCTGCTCCACGAAGAACCTCGGCAACACCATCAACCTCCGCCAGATGGCTGGCCAAAGCGTCAAGATCTCCTCCACCGGGGCAATACACCTGAGCCACCTGGTGATCGGCCACGGCGAAGGCCTTGGACTCTCCGGGATCCAAATACTCCCGGCCCTCTTCAAGGCGGAATGCAACCTGGCCCAGTTGGCGAAGAACCTGATTGATTCGAATGGGCCGCTGAACCGGCTCGATCCCGTATTCAGAAACCACCAAGATGCGTCGCCCCATTCGACGCAAATCAGTGATCAATCCTCCAACCACTTGGTCCAAATCTTGGGCCGACTGCACCGAACGAGGGTCTTCAGGGCCAAAGCGCTGGAAGTCATAGTCCAGATGGGGCAAATACGTCAACGTCAATGTGGGATCGTGCTGTTCCACCACGTACTTGGTGGCTTGGGCGATCCACTCGGTTGATTTCAGATTGGCGGTTGGCCCCCAGAAATTGAACAATGGAAAAACACCCAACTCGCGTTGCAGAGCATCGCGGAGTTCCATCGGCTTGGTGTGAATATCAGGAAGCTTCCGGCCGTCCGCGCGGTATTGGGGACGAGGCGTGGCCGCAAACTCGACCGAAGCGTGCATGTTGAACCACCAAAACAACTTGGCCGTGGTGACCGAAGGATCACGACGACGGGCGGTTTCCCAAACTTTCTCCCCCTTCACCAAGTGATTGGATTGCTTCCAAAAACGAACTTCCGCTTGTTCACGTTCAAACCACCCATTGCCGATCACGCCATGCTCAGCAGGAGAGAGCCCCGTCAGCATGGTGGCTTGAGCACTGCACGTGACGGCGGGAAGGACCGGAACCAAATCGGTGACGGCTCCCACACTGGCCAGATTCGGCATGTGCTTGAGGGCGGCCCGGTCAAGGCCCACCACATTCAGAACCACAGTTGGATGGGGCATGACACCAGTCTCTCAGGTTGCGGGCAGAAATCGTTGCAAGAGGCGAGAAAGAACAAAACAAATGGTGGCCAAAGCCATCGAAGGCACATGAAGCACCAAAGAGGCAACGACCAAATCAACGGCCGAGAAGCCAGCAATCCACGCGCCAACCGCTTGCCCCGGCTGATCGCTCCGCCGCTTTCTCTCGCAAGCGAATTCCCAAACCAGCCACCCCAACATGGCCAACAGCCCGGGATCTGCGATCCAATCCATCAGGGCAGTTCCTGGCGGATCGAGCAGAATGAAGGTTCCGAGGGGGAGAAGCCTCGTCAAAGGAACCAACCCACCCGGCCCCGGCCGTTGCCGGTGTTCCTGACTTGCCGCCATCGTAATGGCCGCACCTGCCGCCCCGTGGGCCAATGTCAAGGTCAATACAATTGGCGTTGAAATACCACTGGCGCCATCTCCCAGCATCGCCGCGGCCACCAGCACCGCCATACCCCGGCAGGTGCCAAGCAACAACGCAGCCAACCACACCGAAGACTTGTGGCACCATGAATACAAGACGATGGCGGTAAGCAAGATCACCGCTTCGGTCTGGGCCAAGTTCCAAGCCAATCCCAAACAAAGGATGCCGCAGAAGATCGCCGCCAAGATGACCTGCGATCGCGGCACCAATTCTTGGGGAAGGGGACGCTGCGGATGATGTTCTAGGTCAAATGAGAGGTCAAAAACATCATTGAGGAGCATGCCACCGACATAGGCCGCAACGATGGCCAACCCCACGCACGCGACTTCAGAGGATTCACCGCCATACAGAGCCCACGCACCCGCAATGGAAGAAAGGGCCGTGGGAGCATTTCCCAGCCTCATCAAACGCAGCCAAGCTTGGATGATGCTCACGACAAAGACTCCAATTCCAAAGCAATGCCTTCCACCAGATCCGGACGCACCAAATCAGGGAGGGCAGACCAAGCGTAGGTCTCGACTTCGACAATGCGATCTTCGTCATGTGGCAATGCCGCCAACACGGAAAAGATCTCATCTCGAGTGGTTCCCAGTGGCCCCAACTGTTCCAAGTGCACGGGAACATGGAAATGCACCCGGGCCAACCCTTCTTGTTCCTTGAAGACATCAGCGAGATCCTCAAACCTCGCCAATCCAGTCGCCGTCTCGACGGAAGTTTGGTGCAGCCAACGTGGCTCATCCAACTGCCTCAAAAAATCTCGCTGCTCGGGAACCGACAAATCAACAACCGGGATACTGGAACATTGCACTTTCCCAATACGGATGTTCGCCTGTTGGTACGCAGATACTGCTTGGTCTTGAGGTTCACGGACCACCGCGGCATGGCAAGTGTCATGGCACACACCGAGATATCGACGGATGGAAGGATCATCGCCGAGCCGGTCAAACAGGCCGATCACATCCGAGGAACATTCAAGAAGACAGTCCGGCTCTGGCTCCACATCCACCACCACGCGGATGCCCGATTCGTCTTCAAGAGTCGACAGAAATCTGGCCAAAGCGCGAAGATGTTCCACGGCGGCGGAGAAAATGTTGGGGCCGAGTTCTTGATGGCCAATGGGGACCGTTGAAATCTCACGCACGGGTCCATGACCAATTTTGACCAACACTTCGGCCAAGCGCTGGGTGTATCGCAAACGTTCTGGGTCTCCCCAGTGGGGCCGGTAAACCGATCTCTTCACCACTGGGGCATGAAAGGAAGACTGGGGAAATCCGTTGCAGCCACGCACCACCGCCCCCACCCGAGCCAAATCGTCGGCCAAGCATTCAACCGCAGGGTCAAATACGACAGCATCATTGATCCAAAGCCCCACTTCCAATGCATCGAGACCCAAACGCTGACGAACCGATCGCACCGGTCCGTTCAACATCGAGCGAATATCCGGCAGAGACTCCGCCGCGTGCACGTTGGTGCAATAACCAATCACACCTGAAGGGTACGAACCATTGATCGATGGCGTTCAATGGCGCCGGAGATCGAAGCAAAATCAGCGTCGTGGATGTCAAAAGAGACACCAGGCTCTGCCACCAACGTCAGGACCAGAGCCCCCCCCAAATGGGCACGGAACTGTTCAATCCCCACAAAAAGCTCGGATGGGTCGTCGAGTTGAGGATGATCGAGCGTGAACCCGAACTTGTGAAGCACACTCAGCACGCGACGTTGGAAATCTGGAGTAGACCGCCCCAGTTCAACCGCCAAGGCCGCGTCGATGCCCAGACCGATGGCAACCGCCTCACCATGCTTGAGTTCACCTTGGGTCAAACGTTCGAGGCGATGCGCGGACCAATGACCGTAGTCCAGAGGGCGAGCAATCTCATCTTCGAAGGGATCGCCACCTTCGACAATATGTTGCCAATGGAGTTCAGCACTGCGAACGATCGCTCGCTGAGACTCCGGCTCAGAGCGCCGTGCGATGGCCTCGGCATCTTGCTCCAAACGTTCGAATTCCCCAGCATCTTTCAGGAGTGCGACTTTCACTGCTTCGCTGAATCCACTTCGCCAGTCTCGAGCGGAGAGCGTTGCGAGCAACGAAAAATCATTGACCACCGCCGTAGGCACAGAGAAGACCCCACGCCAGTTCTTTTCGTTGTGGTGGTTGACGCCGTTTTTGACGCCAATTCCAGCGTCGTCTTGAGCCAAAGTGGTGGTCGGGAATCGAAGCACTTTGACCCCACGATGAGCGATTGAAGCAGCGAAGCCAACCGCGTCGAGCACCGCCCCCCCACCAAAGATGGCGACAAAGGACTGCCGGCAGATATTCTCGGCGTGAATCGAAGCCAAGACCGATTCCACAACTTGCGGGTCATTCTTGGCCATCTCCCCGCCTGGGACCACCAAGGTGGAAGCCCGGTCAAACCGGGTGGAATGGGCGTCGAAGAAGGCTTCAACCCTCGGCCGACAGGCGGGATGGGCGGCGTCAAATCCACCATCAAACACCGGCAGAATTCGATGGCGGCCATCTGGAATGAGGTCAATCCAGCGTTCCGATTGCGGACCAAAGGCATCATCACAGAACACCACGACATGCCGACGTGGGATCTGAAGTTCACCTTGAAAAGAACGAGCACTCACGATGAGGCGCCCGCCTTCCTCGCTTCTTCGTGACGGGCTTCGCGGCGTCGTTCGGCTTCTTTGAGCAATTTCTTCCGAAGCCGAAGTGAATCAGGAGTGACCTCAACCAACTCGTCGCGTTCGCAGTACTCCAGCATCTCTTCGAGTGTCATTTTGCGAGAAGCCTTCAGCACCACCGTTGCATCTTTGTTCTCACGAACATTGGAGAACGCTTTGGCTTTGACAATGTTCACCGTGAGATCATTGTCGCGGGCATTTTCGCCCACAATTTGACCTTCGTACACCTCGTCGCCAGGTTCATGGAACAAAATCCCCCGCTGGCAAAGTTGCTCGGCCGCGTGGAAGGTCACCTTCCCTGGCTCGCTGGCCACCAAGACGCCATTGACCCGACCCCGCGTGTCTTCACGCGCGTCGTCCCAACGCAAGAATGAATGCTGGAGGATGGCCTCACCTTGGGTGGCGGTCAGCATCCGTGAACGCAATCCAATCAACTGGCGGGCCGGGATCTCAGCGGTAATGCGCACCCGATCTGCGATGGGGTCCACCGACTGCACGATCGCTGCTCGGTTGCCCAGCAGTTCCATCACCGAACCCATCCCCTCGTTGGAGACATCCAACATCAACTGCTCCCAAGGTTCTTGGAATCCAGATTCGGTTTCCCGGCGCACCACTTGAGGCCGTCCGACCGACATCTCGTATCCCTCGCGGCGCATGTTCTCGATGAGGACACCGAGGTGAAGCAATCCGCGACCCGAGACGTGGAATTCATCTGGAGTGGCGCCGTCCTGCACCCGCAACGCGACGTTCAATCGCATCTCTCGGTGCAGCCGCTCTCTGATCTGCCGGCTGGTGAGATACTTCCCTTCGCGACCGCAGAATGGAGAATCATTGATTCGGAAGGTCATGTGCAAGGTGGGTTCGTCCACCGTGACCCGGTCCAGTGCCTCTTCCTCCCCAGGGGCGCAGATGGTGTCTCCGATCTCAATGGCATCAATGCCCTCGATGGCCACCAGATCACCAGCCTCCACCATCTTCGCTTCGGACTTGCCCAACCCGGCAAATCGAAGTGCTTTCAGAACCCGACCTTTCTTGATGCCATCTTCGGCACAGATCGAAACATCAGACCCGGGTTTCACCACCCCACGTTCGATTCGACCGACCGCAATTCGGCCGGTGTATTCCGACCAGTCGAGATTGGTGACAAGCAATTGCAATGGGCCTTCTGGGTCACAAGCGGGCGCTGGCACGCGATCAAGAACTTGATTCAGCAGTGGAATCACACCCCGCTGGTTGTCTTCAGGAGAATCGCCAGCCCATCCGTCACGACCCGAGGCATAGAGGACTGGGAAATCAAGCGTCTCATCGTCGGCCCCCAAAGCCACCAACAGGTCAAAGACTTCGTTCAAAACCCGATCGGGATCAGCATCCGGCCGATCGCATTTGTTGATCACCACCACCAAACGCAGGCCCAACCCCAAAGCCTTCTCCAAAACAAACCGGGTTTGGGGCATCGGTCCCTCATGGGCATCGACCAACAAGAACGCTCCATCCGCCATACGGAGCACCCGCTCGACTTCTCCGCCAAAGTCGGCGTGGCCCGGGGTGTCCAAAATATTGATGCGGACAGGTTCGCCAGCGTGATGACCGGTCTCGGGGACATAATCAACGGCGCAATTTTTGGCCAAAATCGTGATTCCGCGTTCGCGCTCCAGCGGGTTGGAATCCATAACGCAAGTGGCATCTTTGGCAGACCTGACCCCAGTTTGGGCCAAAATCGCATCAACCAGGGTGGTCTTGCCATGATCGACGTGCGCGATGATGGCCACATTACGGAGGGGACGTTCCATGAATCCTCCCATCCTACCCC
Organism: Phycisphaerae bacterium; assembly: GCA_002705085.1. Lineage (GTDB taxonomy): Bacteria > Planctomycetota > Phycisphaerae > Phycisphaerales > SM1A02 > UBA8653. The sequence continues at coordinate 72,723 of PAHO01000049.1, forward strand.
GCACCCGGGGTAGACTCCTCATTCGCATTCCGCATCCGTAGCTCAATTGGATAGAGCAGCTGGCTTCGAACCAGCAGGTTGGGGGTTCGAGTCCCTCCGGATGCGCTTCCATGTCCATGGACCCCTGCCCCGAAGTTCGCCGCCCCAACGGCACCCTCCGCGCTTTCGTGGAGGCCAGACAGTTGGTCCCAGACGCCATATTGCCCATATTGAGCCGAGCGGAAGCCCTGTCGAATGGGGCCTCTGCCATGCTGGTCCCCCCCGCCTCAGCAGCAACGCTCCTTTTTCAACAACCCTCCACTCGAACCTTCTTGTCATTTGCTCACGCCGCCGGCGCCTTGGGCTACCACACCACTGATCTGCGTGACATGAGCACCACTTCGTTCGAGAAGGGAGAGTCCCTGCAAGACGGCTTGCGAACCATCGCCGAACTCTCCGAACTGGTCATCCTGCGCCAGCCCAACCATGACGCGTTGCTGGAGTTCGTGCGTTCCTCCGCCGCGTTGCCCAAACCACCAATCATTGTGAACGCAGGCAGTGGTCCCTCCGAACACCCAACCCAATCGCTGATCGATGTTGCCACGTTGCATCGTCGAGGCTTGCTTGATCCTGCAGGTGGTCCCAAACAAGTGGTCTTTGTTGGCGACCTGCAACGCTCGCGTACGGTGAACTCTTTGTTGGACGTCCTTCTGGGCTGGCCCCATCTGGCGTTTGCCTTCGTCCCCATCGCGGGCTTGGGACCGTCACGGTGCCGGCTTGAAGCCCTTGAAGCCATGGGGCGCAGCTTCACGGTGTGCGATGACCTCGACGAGGCGTTGGCGACCGCCGACGCGGTGTACCTCCAGCGTCTGCAAGATGAGTACGGAGGTGGCGATGCCCAGCAGCATGAGCAGGCACTTGAGCTGCTTCGCTTGACGCCCGAGCGGATGGCCAAGCTTCCTGAGCATGCGGTGGTGCTGCATCCGCTCCCCCGCCGCCGAGAAATCGACCCCACCACCGATCACGATCCTCGTGCGGGCTGGTGGGAGACTGTGCGCCATGGTCGCTTTGTCCGAACCGCCCTCTTGGAAGCGTTGCAGCCAGAAACACCCTCATAACCCGAACCAATCATCACTGGAGAGGGTGGAGAACATCGCATTCAATGGAGGGATACCCAAGCCTTGTCGATGCTTCGGCGTGGCCCCTGACCTCCGACTGACCACCGATCCACGCCCCCGGCTGCACACCCCGGAGTCCGTTCGCCGCGCCAACGCGGCCCGATTGATCGCGGCCCAGTTGCAGGCCTATGCCGCCGTGCCTGCACCAAAGTCACAGGCAGAGAGCCCAACCACCTCGTCGCGTGGCGCTCTTTGGGGCGCCCTGGTGGCATGGTCTCTGGGGCTGTTGACGGGAATCATGCTCTCGCAGTTGGGGTAAGGCCTACTCCACAGGATTCAGGCGTATCAACACCTCATCGCGTTCCCCGCGGTACGCCAATCCCAAATCATGCAATGCTTCGAGGGCCGCGTCTTGCTCGGCCTGCTTCTTACTTGCCGCCCAGCAGGAGGGAAAACGGTCGCCACCGAGTTCAACGCAAACTTCAAAGCATTTGGCGTGGTCCGGCCCTTTTTCATCGAGCACGTGGTACATGGGGACCCCCAGTTCCCGCTGAACCGCAACTTGTTGCAAAACGCTCTTGAAGTTTGACTGGTGTCCACTTCGGTCTGCTCGTCGAATGCGATCTTCCATGTCACGCAAGATGAAAGCCCTGGCTGGTTCGAGCCCCCCATCGAGGTACAGCGCGCCCACCACCGACTCATACACACTGGCCAGAACTGACTGGGGCAACTCGCGCCGACCAATCATGCCTTTTCCCAAAATCACCAGTTCCCCAAGTCCCACTCGAGCCGCCACCACCGCGCAAGACGCTCGGCTGACCACTGCGCTTTTGATTTTGGTCATCTCCCCCTCTTCCATGGATCCAAACGCACGGTAGAGGTAGTCAACCACCACCATCCCCAAGATGGCATCTCCGAGGAATTCCATCCGCTCGCAAGAATCAAGACGCTGGTCGGTGCTCGATGGATGCCGCAACGACTGGGAGAGATATTCGGGATTCTGAAAGGTGTAGCCCAGTGCTTCCTGGGCCCGCTCGAGCCGTTCCGTGTCCTCCATCAGGACTCCTTGCTTGCTGAAGGAGCAGCGAACGGATCGGAAGGTCGTCCTCACGCGACGAAGACCAACGGATCGGGGCGGCACTCCTGATTGTTGGTGGAATTATGCCACCCCAGAGGCACCAAGCCACCAGATTTGGGGCAAAACTCCAGATTTTGGGGGACATACCAGCCCGCCCCATCCAAGCGGGAACTGGCAGCCAAACTTGCCCAGAGCCGCCATATCTGCTAGCCTTGTCCTTTCCCCACTGAGGGGATGGAGTGCACCGATGACGATCCACTACCCCAAACGCGTGAGCAACATCAAGCGGGTCCGACAATGTGGCTTCCGAGCCCGGATGAAGACCAAGTCAGGTCGCAAGATCTTGAACGCCCGCCGTCGCATCGGACGTCGGCTGGTCAACGACTGATTCTCCAGACGGCCGACGCCTGGGCGAGGCGACCTGCCCCCCACCAAGTACGTTGGGCCGACCACTTATTTTGAACATTGCTCCGCAAAGATCCGCCGGAGAGCGGCCAAGTTATCCGCTGGTTTTTGCTCGTCGACCTCAATGATGTGATGGGCTAAGGAACGGAAAACAGCATCCCGCGCTTCGTAGGCTCGGGCGACCTCTTCTTCCAGCCCGCCCGCACCAAACAACACCGGCCGATCTTGATCTTGACGTTCCCGGCGAGCAACCAAAGCATCCACGCCTGCATGCAAATACACCACACACGCTCCGCTGCTCTGCATTGAGGACCGAACCTCTGGAATACAAGGCGCGCCCCCTCCACAGGCGAGCACCCCGGAAGCTGACGCAAGCCAAAGGGCAAAAGCTTGTTGTTCTGCCTGCCTCCAAGCCGATTCACCGCCTTGGGCAAACACTTCTTCCACCGATGTTGCATCCAGTTGTTGCAGGGCCAGATCATCGAGATCCGCAAAGTGAACCGGCAAGCCATCTGCAAGCTCACGGCCCAGCGTGGACTTTCCCGAAGCACGAAGCCCAATCAGAATCAGGGGAACCGAATTCACCACACTGGAGTTGCAGTCCCCAGCCACCGACAAATGCGAGCATGCTCGCTGGGGGCCAAAGACTCAAATCGCAGGCCAATTCGACCACTCTCCTCGTCGCGCCAAGCAACCCGAGCGGGAGAACGGGCCACCGAAGCACCTGGGAGTTCAATTTCAACTTCAAGTCGCTCATGATCCTGAACAGAATCATCGATTTCGATCTGGATGCCACCTTCACACAAATCGTGGGCGTGACCATCGAGACGACGGCCATCTTCGGTCGTGGCGGTGATGCCAGTGAAGCCGGCCTGCAATCGGTAACGGGTGAAGCGACGTTGTTCCATGATCGTGCTGGCCATCCAAGAGCCTCCACATGTTCTATCGGTTCGTTTGGGCCCGAATCTGAATTGCGGCGAAGGAGCCCGTTCTCCCGGTAGCATTCGGCCCATGCCGGCCCCCGCGAATTCTCCAGATGCCGATCCAACCGGATTCCGGGTTGCCGTTTTGGGCTACGGGAACCAAGGGAGAGCCCACGCCCTCAATTTGAGAGACGCTGGAGCCAAGGTTTCGGTGGGGGCTCGGAGCGGGCCCGGAGCCGACCTCGCCCAAGCCGATGGGTTCAGCCCGGTCCGATTCGAATCAGCCGTCCAGCAAGTCGAACTGGTGATCATGGCCTTGCCGGACGAAGTCCATGGCCCGATCTGGACGGATCTCGAACCCCATGTGCCAAGTGGGTGCTCTGTGGGTTTTATTCACGGCTTTTCCATCCACCACCAACGCTTGACGCCTCGGGCCGATTTGGGGGTCATCCTGGTGGCCCCCAAAGGACCTGGACCAACCCTTCGCCGTCGGTTTGTCAAAGGACAGGGAATCCCCGCGTTGGTGGGTATTCATCAGACCGGCGAAGCGGACGCAGAACTGCACCTGCGCCGTTGGGGCACCGGCATCGGCTGCGCGCGTGCCGCATTGATCCCCTCTTCCTTTGCCGAAGAATGCGAGACCGACCTCTTTGGCGAACAAGCCATCTTGTGTGGCGGCATCTTGGCGTTGATGCGTGCCTCATTTGAGACCCTGCAAAGCGCTGGCTACTCCGATGAAGTCGCCTACATCGAGTGCATCCATGAACTCAAACAAGTTGTGGACCTGCTGTACGCCCAAGGCCCCGCCGCCATGCACAAAGCCATCAGCAACACGGCCGAGTTCGGAGCCTTCGTGGCCGCGGAACGACTGGACTCCAAAGAACTTCGAGATCAACTCCAATCCATCCTCCGCGACATCCAAAGCGGAGCCTTTGCCCAGCGGTTCGCTGAGGATGCGGCGGCCGGACACCCATGGTTCAAGGCCAAACGGACTGCCCACGAAGACCATGACATTGAACATGCCAGCGCAAAGGTTCGGAAAACCATGCCATGGCTGGAGAACGACCAATGACTTTGCTGGATGCCGCCATCTTGGGGTTGGTCGAAGGAATCACGGAATACTTACCGGTCTCCAGCACCGGCCATCTCATCCTGACCTCAGCGCTGCTTGGCCTGGACGGTGCAGGAATCGATGCCTTCAACATTGTGATCCAAGGTGGGGCCATTCTGGCGGTGCTTGGCTTGTACCGAGTTCGAGTGTTGGGAATGGTTCAGGGCATGGTCGGCCAAAACCCCGAAGGGCGGCGGCTCCTCGTGCGACTGTTGATCGCCTTTGCCCCGGCCGCCATCTTGGGCCCCCTGCTTGACGACACCATCGAGGCCACACTCTTCCAACCGATTCCTGTCTTGGCCGCATTGGCGGTCGGTGGTTTGATCATGCTCAAATTGGGCAAAGGGCACCCCAATTCTTCCGATACCGATCCTGCCGATCTTCCGCTGCGCGCCGCATTGCTGATTGGTCTGGCCCAGTGCATTGCCATGTGGCCGGGTACCAGCCGCTCCATGGTGACCTTGGCCGCTGGGGTGGCGTTGGGATTGCGTCCCGCTCGGGCCGCGGAGTTTTCGTTCCTCCTCGGGCTCCCCACCTTGGGTGGGGCGTGTGTATACAAACTGCTCAAAGATGGAGACACCGTGCTGGCTCTGGGGACCCCGTCTTTGGTGGTGGGCATGGTGGTGGCCACTCTGAGTGCGGCCTTTGCCGTCCGTTGGCTGGTGGGCTTCCTCACGAAGCGGGGATTGGCCCCGTTCGGCTGGTATCGGCTTGGCTTGACCTTGGTGGTGGCCACCGCTTGGGCCAGCGGATGGATTGCATTGGATGCGTCGCCTCCGGACGCCCCATCGACGCCTTAAACACCCGTCGCCTGCTCGGCGGACTCCACGACATTTCGAAGCAACATGGCCACCGTCACTGGTCCAACCCCACCCGGCACGGGGGAAATGGCCCCGGCCACTTCAGCAACCTCCGTGGTTTCAACATCACCCACCACATGCGATTGGCCATCGGGACCGGTGATGCGATTGATACCGACATCGATCACGGTGGCCCCCGGCTTGATCCAGTCCGGAGTGATCAAACCAGGTACTCCGGCCGCTGAAATCACCACGTCGCACGTCCGTGCCAAATCAGGCAAATCTTTGGTGAACTGGTTGGCACTGAAGACGGTGGCTTCGGATCGCATCAACAACAACGCGATCGGTTTGCCCACGATGTTGGATTGACCGACCACCAGACAGCGTGCACCACACAAATCCACGCCACGACGTTCGAGCATGTGACGAACCGCAAGGGCGGTGCAAGGGACCAACGAACGCCGGCCAAAGACAGCGTTGCCGATGTTGGCCGGATTCACCCCCTCGACATCTTTGTGGGGATCGATGGCCGCCTGGATGCGTTCCGCTTCAACCCCATCGGGGAGCGGCAAGAACATCATCATGGCATGAACCTGAGGGTCGGCATTCAGCGCCTGCACGCAGGCCATGACCGCGGATTCATCGGCCCCTTGTGGGATGGTGTGCAGATGGAACTGGATGCCCAGTTGCTCAGCGCCCGCTCGTTGCCGCTGGGCATACATTTCTGCCCCGGCATCCCCGGCGGTCAAAATGGCGTCCAGACGAACCTGACGGCCTTGAGCGGCCAGAGATGCCACACGATCCCCCAGCACACGGCGTTCTTCGGCCGCCAGAGCCCGACCATCAATCATGTTTGCCATTCCACCAGTCATGGATGCAGGGAAGATTACTCGCGGACGCGGTACTGTGTTTCAATGCCCACAAATCGTGACCTGTTGCTCGTTTCAGTTGGAAACACCTCGATTACCGCCGCCCCGGCTCCCGGAGGTGTTCTTGAGGGGATGGAACGCATCAAACACGGCCCCGAAGCGGCCGATCGGCTCATCGAAATTGCCGGAAAACTTGATGCGGAAGCCACCGTGATCTTGGCTGGAGTGCACGACGAAGAAACCAAACGCATCGGTGCGGAGCTGTCCAAACTTGCCGGCCCTCAAGTGCGGATGGAAGACGACTTGGCCGCCCCGATCGGTCGGCAACTTGCTGAGGGTGCCACCCCAGGCGTGGATCGGCTTCTGGCCGCTGCAGGCGCTTGGACCCTTGCCAAACAAGCGGTCATTGTCGTGGATGCCGGAACCGCCATCACGGTCGATTTTGTTGATGGCGAAGGCACCTTCCACGGAGGCGCCATCGCGCCGGGAGTGGGCCTGATGTTGGAGGCCTTGGCCACAGGGACCGATGCACTGCCCAGCATCCCGTTTGCCCCCCCCAGTGAAGCCGACCCCTTTGGGGCGGACACCGAGTCAGCCATGCGACTTGGGGTTCATCTGGCGGCGCGAGGACTGATCAGCCAGGCCATCGAACGTTACGCCTTGGCGTATGGAGCTTGGCCCAAAGTGCTTGCCACGGGAGGAGACGCGGCCGCGTTGCTCGACGGCGCCGAGATTGTCGACCGCGTGGTTCCCGATTTGGTGCTTCGCGGCATGCTGGAAGCTGTTCAACAAGCTGAAGCTGCAGAAGACGCATGAATACGGTGAGCGTCCAGACCCCGCGCACCGCCGGTGCCATCGGCTTGGTGGAAGTTGGCGGGGATCTTGATGCTTTGCTCACGCCGATCTTGGGACGAAAACCCGCACCCGTAGGAAAACTTCGGCGGGAGAACTTTGGGGACTTCGACGATGGCCTGGTGTACCGGTTTGCAGAAGACGGCGCATTTTGCTTCCCCCACGCTGGGCCCATGGTGGTCCGGATGTTGGTGGAAGCGTTGATCGCCCAAGGTGCTGAGTCCACCCAGAAAGCCGCAGCCTTCCCGGAAGCGGCCGGACCAATGGAGTCCTTGCTGCTGGCCACGCTGGCCCAAGCGACGAGCCCAGCCGCGGTGGACCTGCTGCTCGCACACGGGGTCCGACAAGATGATGCGCCTCTGCCCACCCCAAAAGACCTCGAGCGTTCACGACGACTTGATGTCCTGTTGTCCCCCCCCACGGTGACCATCTTTGGGCCACCGAATGCCGGGAAAAGCACCCTCTTCAACGCATTGGCTGATCAACAACTCGCCCTCGTTGATGATGTGGCTGGAACCACCCGAGACCATCTGGAACAACGGTGGCTGGCCGATGGTCTGGTGGTTCAGTTGGTGGACACCGCCGGAGTACGGAAGAGTTCTGGACTTGAAGCCGATGCCATCTGCCACCAGTCCGAACTGATTCATACCGCAGATCTGATTCTCTCGGTGGCCAACCCCGAGCAAGCCTTTCTCCCCCCGCCTCCGGGGATCCCGACCCTCAAGGTGGGTCTGCAAAGCGACCGGGGCAACCATCCCGAAAGTCACCTCTCATTGAGTGTGCCTCAAGAGCAAACATTCCAACAACTGGCGGTTGCCATTCGACAACGTCTGGTACTCGACGAAGATTTGCAGCACCAAGGACCGTGGTGGTACCCCGCGGCTCGGGCCGCCCGAGGCATCTGATCAACCCAGACCCGCCACCGCGCTGGTGCCACAGTCGACCCGGATGATCTGACCAGTCACGCCACGCCCCATATCGGAAAGCAAGTACCGCGCGGTTTCTCCGACGTCTTGACCGGTCACGTTGCGACGCAAGGGGCCGTGCTCTTCAATGTTCGCGAGAATAGAACTGAAGCCTCCCACGGCCATCGCACTCAAGGTCTTGAGCGGGCCTCCAGAAATGCTGTTGACACGAATGTCGTTGGGGCCGAGTTCTGCCGCCAGATACCGAGTCGCACTTTCCAAGGCAGCCTTGGCGACCCCCATCACGTTGTAGCCCGGCACGGCCCGCTCGGCACCGTAGTACGAAAGGGACAAAATTGATCCGCCATTGGTCATCAGTGGCTTGGCCCGGTGTGCCATGGCAATTTTGGTGAACGCGCTGATGTCACACGCTTGGGTGAAGACCTCGCGAGGGGTTTCGGTGAATCGACCTTCCTTGAGGTAATCCTTGTCCGCGAACGCAATCGAATGAACCAGAACATCAAGGCGACCGAAGTCGGATCCAACTTTGGCAAAAACGGCATCAAGATCTTCATCCGAAGCGGCATCCAGCGGCATCAGCCATGGATCATCGATCCCAAGCGCATCCACGGCTTTTCGGACGCGGCGTTCCATCTTCTCTCCGGGCAAGTGGGTAAACAGAAGGGTCGCCCCGGCTTCCTTCAAGCTCTTGGCGATATGAAAGGCGTACGAGTGCTCATTGGCGATGCCCACCACCAAGGCAATGGTGTCGGTCATGTCCGCGGGATTACGTTGATCAGTCATGGTGTCCGATTGTACTTGGAGAGGGCGTGGCATAGCGGACCACACCATCACCCAGGCTGGCTCCAATCAGATCCGCCACGTCAGGATTTTTGACCGAGGCCACTCGAAGCACCGGGATGTCAAACGTAGCCGTCCAATTGCTCTCCAAGCCTCGCCCCATGCCACAGAACACCAGCAAACCTGCATCCTCGGTGGCGTTGGCCAACGCCACCGAGATGTTCGACAAATCGATCAATGGCATGGAAGAGCCTGTGTTCACGATGCCTTGGGACAACTCACCAAAAATGGCATCCACTTGTGCAGCCCGGGCAAGGAGTTCCGGAAGGTCATGAACTTGAACATCGTTCAGTGCTGGCCCATCGTTCGCCGCAAGCCGAACCTCGCGTCCCAACCGAAGCAACTCCCGGGCGAAAGAAAAAGCACCAAAAATGGTGTCTGGACCAGCATTGTCCAGCAGGATCACCACCGGTGAATCATCAAGCACCACCGCTTGCGCGAAGGCGTCCACGTGATCCCACCGCCAGGGTCGCTTTGGAACCCGCTGGTGCCCTTGCCGAACATCGCCTCCCGCGGCCCGCCAAGCCTCCACCAACTCAACCGTGCCCATGTCAAACCAATTCCCGGCGAGCATTTCTTGAAAAACCAGCGCCCACCGCTGTTCCGACGGCGCGGCGTCGAGGCGCTGCAGCACCTCAGGCAATGCCTCCAAGGCCGCGTCGTTGGCCGCGGACTTCAGGTCGGCGTAGGCATCAGGCAAATCCGCGGCCCACAGCCCCGCCTGGCGGGCGAGATCGAGGTCGATGGTGTCGAAGCTCCCTTGACCAACCAAGAGTTCAGCCAAGACCGACTCCATGGCGGCAACCCCTGCATCCATCCGAGATTGGTCGGAAAGGCCCCCACAGTCAAAATGGGTGCGGAGCGATTCACGGAACACGTTCAACCAATACACCTGCGAAGCCGGGTGAAGCCGAAGATCTCGGTCGCAACGGACATAGGGATTCGAAGTCAGCCGGGGAAGCCGCACGTTGGCATGGGGTTGGTCGGTCATTGCGCTCATAAAAAAATGCAACCAGCCTCTTGGCTGGTTGCATGCTTGAGATCAGTGGCGTTGACGAAGAACGTCAAAGTGCCTTCGGTTCAGTCGGTCACAACCGAAATTTCAACGCGGCGGCTGGTCGACTTCGACGACTTGGGATCGTTGGGGCCATAGGAGCACACTTCGATACTGGACTCCGGCACACCGCGGCTCACCAAGTACTTCATCACGGCGTAGGCCCGCTCAAAGCCGAGGTGGTGGTTGCTCTTGTGGCCACTCTTCTTGATGGGGTCGGTGTCGGTGTGACCCACAATCCGAATGGTCTGACCGGCGAACTCGCCCTTCAACTGATCGGCCACGCCGTTCAGAGAAGACTTGGCAGAGGTCTTCAAGGTGGAACGTCCGCTGGAGAAGAGGAAGTCACCTTCCACGTTTGCGGTCACCACACCGCCAGCTTCATACTCCGTGGTCACGCCAGCCAAACCTCCAAAGGGGTCCAGGCCATCTTCGCCAGGCGTGAAGCTGGCCGAAGCCAATTGCTCTTCCAAGTCAGCACTCATCGACTCGCAGTTCATCAACTGACCTTCCAAAGATGAAATGGCATCATCCTTCATGGTGAGTTCACCACGCAGGGCCAAATTTTCTTCTTCGTAACGGGCCATCATTTCTTCATTGGTCTTGCATCCAGCAAGGAGGGCAGAAGCGGCACAGAACAACAGGGCAGGGCGAATATTGAACATAATTTTTCCTTCTTGGGCTGCGAGAATATCGCGCCCGGCAGGCTTTTGCCGTGGTGTGGACAACTTCACTGCGGCCAAGGCAAGACTTGGCCAAACCACGCCTGCCATGCGGCTTGGATGGGCCGGTGCCCCAGAACCACGGCCATGGTGGCAATCGCCAAATGCGGACCAAATGGCATGGGGGGGAATTCACCCGACCAACGTCCTCGGCATTTTTCAACCAACGCCAGTCCGGTCAACCAACACAAGGCGACAAAGGGGGCCAAAGCGAAGGCGAGGAGCGGTGCAAACCAGCCCAGCAAAGCCCCAGCGGCCCCCATGAGGTGCACGTCCCCCAACCCCATGGCTTCCTTCCCAAAGCAGAGGGTCCCACAGATTCGAATCAACCACACCAGCGCGGCCCCCGAGGCCCAACCAATGACCCCCGCCGCCGCTGCGGCCAGCCATACCGGGGGATCCTCCAAACACTGGAACGATTCGGCCACGAGTCCGCCCACCGCAAAGCCCGCAACGATGATCGAGCAAAACACCAATTCTTTGCCCATCTCTCGCCGCGCATGGGGGTATTCCGCCAAGACGGCGCCGTCTTCCACGTACTCGTCGTAATCCGCAAAAGAGACCGGCAACAGTCCCCGCCACAACAACCCATTGGCGAGCAATGCTGCCAACGCCCCCCCAACCGCCGAGCCCACACCGACCCAACCCGGCAAAGGAACGGGAAGCAGTCGTCCGCCAACCGGCCGGGCTTCCACCAAACCCTGGGCCAACAAGAACAGAGGCATGCTCAACGCAAGAGCGGTCGTGATCCACATGGGGATGTGGTAGGTGCGAAAGTCAATCACTCCCGCGGCGAAGAAGCCCGACATCAAAGCAAGCAGAGCTAGGAAAAAGAAGGCCCCCTCGCGTCCACCGGTCGCTTCGAGCCACGGGTCCATGGTGCCCCCCCAACCCATCGGGTCGAAAGCGAGTTGGTAGACACCGACGAATGCCAAGGCAATCCCCCACTCCATCAGCAGGTAACGAAGAGGAATCGGAAGCCGACACTGGCGGCATCTTCCACGCAGGAACAGCCAACCAAGCAAGGGGAGATTCTCTCGGCCAAACCGAAGCCGCATCCCGCAATTCGGACATTGGCTGCCCGGACGCACAATGCTGACCCCACGGCTGCTCCGATCGATCACGACGTTCAAGAAAGAACCCATCGAGCCACCGAGCAGAAGGAGCAACCCCATGGGGCCGCCGTGCTCCAACAAAAATAGCTGGGTCTCGGGACTCACGCGGAGTCTTCATCCGAGGCGTCAGCTGACAGTTGATCAAAAGAGCGAAGTTGCGCTTCGGCGCCGTCGAGCAACGAGCGACAGCGTTTGAGCAACGCTTCACCACGCGCATGTTCGGCCATGGCTTCCTCCAAGGGAAGCTCACCGGATTCAGCCCGCTCGACGATCGCTTCGAGCGCTTTCAGAGCTTGTTCGTAAGTCATTTCATCAGGATCAGGCAATGCTTTGGCCATATCGTCAATTTACCTCCGGCCGGACGGTGAGGTCACCTTCGGCCAACTCCAGACGCAATCGATCGTCTGGTTTGATCTGAGACGGGTCGCGAACCAACCCTTCAGACCCGTGGACCAAGGCAAAGCCTCGTTCAAGGGTCCGGCGGTGCGAAAGCACCCGAAGCTGAGCTTCCAAACTCGCCCATTGTTTGTGGCGGCGGTCGTGAGCCACCTGAACCGCACGACGCAACCGCAGCGGCAAGGGGGCAAGTTTGGCTTGGGCCTTGTCCAAAGGACGGGCATGACGAAGACGCGTCATTACCGTTTCCAAACGGCTGCGGCGGGCAGTCACCTCCGACACGGCGTGTTGGCGAAGTCGGCTGAGGAGTTGGTCCAACTTCTCCTTCTGGGTCGCCAACGCGCGTTGTGGATGGTGGGCCCGCGCCGTGCGCTCAAGACGTTGCAACACCAAACGCCGCCGTTCGATGCTCCGGTGCGCGACCGATTGCATGCGTGCAGCCCGCTCCGCCAACATCTCCAGCTCCTCTTCACGATCCGGAAGCAATTTCATAATCGCTTGGGTGGGCGTACTGGCACGAACATCAGCCACGAGGTCGATCAAACTCTCATCTCGCTCATGCCCAATCGCGCTGACCACGGGCAGTTGGCATTTTGCGACGGCTCGAACCACGGCCTCATCGTTGAAGCACCAGAGGTCTTCCATCGAGCCACCACCTCGGGTAACCAAGATCGCTTCGATGCCCAGTCGTTCGGAAGCAGCATCCACCGCGGCCAGGGCTTCGGCGATGCGCGGCGCGGCATCATCGCCTTGCACCGGAATGTGATGCAGCACCAACTCGGTCGCCGGACAACGCAAGGCAGCGGTTCGCTGGACATCGGTCAAAGCCGCTGAGCCCTTGGCGGTCAGAACGGCGATACGGCGGGGAAAGAAGGGCAAAGCTTGCTTTCGATCCGCGTCGAACACCCCTTCCTTTTGCAACCGCTCGCGGAGTTGGGCCAGTCGCAGCAGCAAACTGTCTTTGCCCTCGGCCTGCTTCATCCGGTCCACAATCAAACTCGCGCGGCCGGTCGGCGCGTAGAAATCCCACGTCCCTTGAACGATCACCACATCACCCGGCTCAGGAACAAATCCGATTTTGGCGGCGGTGGATCGCCACGCTTTGGCATCAACCATCGCCTTCTTCCCCGGACGGGGATCAGAGAGGGCGAAATACCAGTGCCCGCTGCTGTGCGGTCCACGCCAATTGGTCATCTCACCGCGAATTGTGATGGGACCTCGACCTTTCAGATGAGCTTTGACATCCGAACAGGCGTCTTCCACTTCAAGCGGTTTGGGCGTCGCATCGTCCACGGAGAGGATGCTACCCTCGGAAGCATCACCGGTTTACCTCCTGCCCCTGCCCCCAACGCCGCCTTGTCCAGCCTGTCCGGGATTGGCTCGGTCCGCGCAGAGCGTTTGGCCGCGCTGGGCCTGCGAACGGTTGAAGACCTCATGCGGCACCGCCCCTTGCGTTGGGAACGGCAAGTGGACTTGGCCACAATCGAGGAAGCCAAAGCCACCGCTGCGGCCGACCCGAAAGCGGTTCTGGTCCTCCATGGGGAGATCGAACGGGCCCGAGCGGTTCGCGCCGGACGTCCCCGATTCGAGGCGGTCCTGTCCGATGAGTCGGGGACAGCGCAGCTTCGTTGGTTTGGCGGGCTTTGGTTGCAGAACAAAATCGTGCCCGGCCTTCGGGTTCGGGTGGAAGGGAAGGCCACGATGCAAGGTCGGACCATGATCTTGACCAACCCCGGCTGGTCGGTGCATGACGAAGCCGCGACCGCCGATCCTTCCGCTCCTTTGCGCCCGGTCTATCCCGCCACCGAAGGCATCCCCCCCCGGTTCTTGCACGACCGCATTCGCAGCCTGATCAAGGAGGTGGTCCCGGCGATGGTCGACCCCCTGCCGGAGACCACCCGGCAGCGTTGGAATCTCCTCAGCCTGCAGGACGCCCTTCGCCAGTTGCACCAACCCAATGATGAGTCTGAAATCGAAGCCGCTCGCCGCCGTTTGGCCTTCGAAGAGTTGCTGGGCTTGCAATTGGTGGTGGCCCGTCGACGCTATGGCATCCGCACCGCGAAACCCGCCACCGAATTGCCCACCAATGACGCGCTCGATACCGAACTTCAGGACCTCCTTCCCTTTGCGTTAACCGGTGCTCAAACCCGAGCCATCGAGGACATTCGCCAAGATCTCGAGCGACCCGTGCCCATGCACCGCCTGTTGCAAGGTGATGTTGGTTCCGGCAAGACCGCGGTCGCTTTGGCCGCCCTGTTGCAATGCTTGCGTCATGGCCTGCCCGCCGCGTTCATGGCCCCCACCGAACTGCTGGCCGAGCAACACCATCGAACATTGTCGAGTCTGCTGGGCGATCGGTTCACGGTTCATTTGTGTACGGGTTCCCGCTCGGTCGCGGAACGCCGCACAGCGGCCGACGCCGCGACGGCCGGACGACCCGACTTGTTTGTGGGCACCCAAGCGTTGCTGTCTGAACATCTGGGCCTACAAGATGCCGGTCTGGTGGTGGTGGACGAACAGCACCGCTTCGGCGTGCGTCAGCGTGCGTTGTTGCGACGGGCTGACGTGCGAACGCCCCACCTGTTGGTCATGACGGCCACGCCAATCCCCAGATCACTCGCCCTCACCCACTACGGCGACCTTGACGTCTCCATTTTGGATGAGCTTCCACCCGGTCGAACCCCCATCCGAACCGTGGCCATGCACGCCAGCAAAATGGACGCCGCCCTGGCCCGGGTTGGGGAGCGAGTGCAAGATGGCGAACAGGCCTACATCGTGGTCCCCGCCATCGAACCCGGCGAACGGGTCGATCCCAACTTGGAAGAACTGGTGCCTCGTCTTCAACAAGGCCCCCTCGCTGATGTTCCGTTTGGCGTGGTACATGGCCGGCTTGATCGATCAACCCGTGACGACACCATGGCGGCCTTCCGAGATGGCTCCCTGCGGGTGCTCGTGGCCACCACCGTGATCGAAGTGGGGGTCGATGTCCCCAACGCCAGTTTGATGGTCATCCTGGGGGCGGACCGGTTTGGGCTGGCCCAACTGCACCAACTTCGGGGTCGGGTGGGTCGCGGCGCGGCCGCCTCCACGTGCGTCTTGGTCGCCGATCCTGCCACTGAAGACGGCCAAGCCCGACTCGATGCCGTGGTGAGCACCACCGATGGGTTTGTAATCGCCGAGGAAGACCTCCGTCTGCGGGGCCCCGGCGAGGTGATCGGGGAGCGACAATCGGGACTGGCCCGGCTGCAATTTGCCCGGTTGCCGGGCGATGAAGAGCTTTTGGAGCAGGCTCGCGAGGAGGCGGCCACCCGAATTGGCGATGATCCGGAGCTCACCGCACCCGGGCACGCCGGCCTGGCCCAACTGGCCAACCGCGTTCACACACCCACCGAGACCCTTGAAGGCGGATAACCCAACTTTTGGGGGATGGAGACGCAGGGGGTTCTCGTACGATGATTTGTTCGGGACTACCCCCGAAGCCTTTTCAAGGAAACCACCATGCGAACCCATCTTCGTTCCGGACTTCTTTTGGCCTGTACGGCCCTTTTTGCGGCACCAACCCTCGCTCAAGAGGAACCCCGTGGCGATCGCCCCGGATTCCGGGGCGAACGAGGAGAACGCGGGCAACGTGGCCAGCGCGGCCAACGCGGCCAACGAGAACGCGGGGCCGAAGGCCGCCGCGGCGCACAAGGTGAGGGCGAAGCCCGACCGTTTGGTGGCGTGCAACGCGGTGAAGTGCGTGGCAATGGCCGCGACCGCGGAGCTGGCGGCATGTTTGGCGGACTCCCCCGCTGGAGCACCGAGCCCGATTTCCTTCGGCGTGATCTCCGGCTGGTCGACGACATGTTGATGGTGGCCGACGAACAACTTCCCATGGTGGAAGCGTTCCTCGCCGATTACGAAGAAGGATTCCAAAAAGCCCGCGAAGAGATCGAAGCCAAACTACGGGAACTTCGGGACGCCAACCGGCCACCAGAGCCCAGCGCCGAAGAGCAAGAAGAGATGCGAGCCATGGGCACCGAGCTTCGGGAAAAAATGCGGGCCATGCGGATGATGATGTCTGGCAACCGGGAGTTGGTGGATGCGGAAGCCGCGGAACTCGAAGACCTTCGGGCTGAAATCGAAGCCATGCGGGCCAAGTTCCAAGAGATGCGGATGGAACGCATGCCCGAGCAAGACCAAATTGCCGAAATCGCTCGCCAGGCCAGTGCTTTGCGCAAAGAATGGCTCCGCAATCGGGCCAGCCTCGAAGCCGAATTCACCGAGTCGCTGCAAGTGATCTTGGGTGAAGAGCAACTCACGTTGTGGGATCCCTTCCGCCGACAAGTTCGGCGTGATCGGGCTTTGCCCCGGGGTGTGCTTTCGGGTGAGTCGCTGGACGTCAACACCGTCGTGCGAGAATTTGATGCTTCTGAAGCCGCCGCCGAAGCGCTGCTGGCCTGGGAAGTCGAACTCGACAAGACCCTCATCGATCGCGACAAGACCATGATGGAAATCGATCTGGACGCCCTGGTGGCCACCCTTGAAAACGACGACAAGGCCGCCCGTGATGCGGCCCGAAGCGAATCAAAGGTCCGCCGTGATGTCCGTGATGCCAACCTCGAAGCCATCGACAGCATCGCCGCGTTGCTGGGTGAACAAGGCGACGAGTTCCGCCTGGCCGCTTGGAAGAAAGCCTTCCCTCGCGTGTACCGACAAACCAGCTTCGAGCGAGCCTTGGATGCCGTGCGAAAAATCGAAGGCATCGACCCCTTGGTGCTCGAAACCGTGGATCGATTGGAAGCCGACTACCTGACCCAACTTGCTGAGCTTCATGAAGAAGCCCGCGACGCCACCCTCAAGCAAGAACTTGAGCAATTTGAAGAACGCTTCAACCAGATGCGAGACCGCATGAATGGCGAGCGTCAACGCAGCGATCGCGACCCCACCGAGCTCGACGAAATCCGTGAGCGTCTTCGCGAACTTGAAGCGGATTCACGCGAGACCTTGGAAAGCATGCTGACGCCTGAAGAAATTGCCCAACTTCCCCGGGCCGGTGACCGCCGCGGCGGCCCCCGCAACGACGAGCAACGCGGCGACATGCGGCAACGCGTCATCGAGCGCTTTGACCGAAATGGCGACGGTGAACTGGACGCCTCTGAGCGGGAAGAAGCCATGCGTGAAATGCGAAATCGACGCGGCAATCCCGAGCGTGGGATCCCCGCCGAGTAAGCCCCTCTGGCTCATTCAAAATCTTCCATCCCCCGCGAGACATCGCGGGGGATTTTTGTTGGGCCAGAACCTTCGGACTACAGTCGTGGCATGCCCCGCCGTGACGAAGGCCCCAGCTTGGACGATCTCCGCCGCTTCGGTTCCGAAGCGGACACCACGGGCTATTGCCCCGACTGCGGGGCCGAGGTCTACGACGACGCGGATGCCTGCCCCAAGTGCTTCGCTTGGATCACCGGCCGCACCTTGCACAAGCCGCCCGAAGACTTGGCCTTGCAGAAAAAAGTACGTCAGGTCATTGTCTTCATCACGTTGTTGACAATGTTCCCGATTGTTTTGCGGCTGCTGGGACTGCTTTGATGAAAACCAACTTCCGACCACAACTTTTGTGATGACCATGCAGGACTTGCATCAACACCAGAATCCCTTTGATTCGCCGCACCAATCCCGATTTGATCGGACAGGGAGGATCGGCCTACAAGCAATAAGCGGAAGACGCGATCCCGAGACCTGTCGTTCAGTCAAAGCAATTCTGTCCGAATTTGGCAAGAACCAACAAGAGATCTGAAAAGCCTACTTCGCCGTCGCGATTAATGTCAGACGTACATGGGTCACTCTGTTGTTCCGGACATGGTCCGAAGTCAGTCAGCACGAACAAGATATCTGTAAAGGCAATCACCCCATCACCGTTGAGATCCTCCGGACATTGGCAGGCATCCAGAATGCCATCACCGTCGGCATCAAGGCTATTGTCTTCTTCGATTTCACACTGGTCCGGGATGTCATCCTCATCACAATCTTCAAGCATCTCACAAGTATCTGGAATACCGTTGCTGTTGCAGTCGAGCCAAGAGCCACTATTGACATCACAAATGTCAGGGACGCAATTCCCGTTGCAATCTGAATCGAAGCCAGATTCAAGGTCAAGGTAATCAGCCACGCCGTTGGCGTTGCAGTCATCACAGCCATCAGGGATACCATTTGGAAGACATTCTGCTGTCGGCTGGGCACCTGGATCTCCAGAATCATCTACGTCGCATTGATCTGGAATGCCGTTGTCATTGCAGTCGTTGTCCTTCAGCTCGCACTCGTCTGGAATGCTGTTGCCGTTGCAGTCGTTCCCTTCAAGTTCACAGCGGTCCGGGATGCCAGAGCCGTTGCAATCATCTGAAGGTTCACACACATCTGGAGTGCCATTGGCATCGCAGTCGGCCAGATCCTGACACTCATCAGGCGTGCCGTCGTTGTTGCAGTCAACTTCGCAACTGTCAGGGATCAGGTCGCCATCACAGTCAGCTTGGCAATCATCTGGGACGCCATTGCCATCGCAGTCGTTGCCCTTCAGCTCGCACTCGTCCGGAATGCTGTTGCCGTTGCAGTCGTTCCCTTCAAGTTCACAGCGGTCCGGGATGCCAGAGCCGTTGCAATCCTCTGAAGGTTCA
>PAHO01000050.1 GCA_002705085.1 Phycisphaerae bacterium
GAGGAAAAGGCCGAAGAGGCCGAAACCGCTGACGCCTGATTCGCCCAGAATCCCACTCAAGTGCTTTTCGAGGCCGCCAGCTCTGCTGGCGGCCTCGTTTGTAGATTGGGGATGAGCGTCTGAAGGCAAGTTTGCAGAGCCTTTGGGGCTTGTTCCGATATTCTTCTTTTGGAACCAAGGAGTTTGCTGGATGGGCAACAGAACAGACCAAGAGAATCGTCGCCGCTTTCTGCTGACAACCGCAGGGTTGCTGGCGGCCGGATGTCAGTACAACAGCGGAAAAGGTCCTTTGGTTCGAGGTGGAGTGGCCAGACCATTAGAAAATCAAATTGAACCACCCGCTGGTCCGTCAGAAAGAGTTGCCGCCAAAGGTGCGATGTTTGCGTACGGACCACTGGTTATGCGGGAGACATGGACAAGATTTGATCTTGAAAAGAATGACAAAGATAAAGATAAAGATCTGAAATACATGAGTGGCCAACGCGTCATAGACGTGAAAAAGTCCAAGAAAAAGTTGCCCCTCAATAATTTGCCCAATCGAATCAGCGTCCACCATGACGCAATGGAATGGAAAGGAAGGCACGACTTTTCGAGCGCGCGAGAGCGTTTACGGACGATCCAGAGATATCACATGCAGAAAAACTGGGATGGCATTGGCTATCACTTTGCCATTGATGGTCGCGGACACGTATGGCAGTGCAGGCCTCTTCAGTACCAGGGTGCTCATGTCGGTGGTGAAAACACCAGGAATCTCGGCATTTTGGTCATGGGTAATTTTGAAGTGCAGCACCCAACGCAAAACCAGTTGAAGTCACTTGAGAAAGCTTTGCAAATATTCCATCAGGCGTACAAGATCCCGGGCTCTCGAATCAAAGGTCACAAAGAATATGCCTCAGCTGCGACTCTGTGCCCAGGTAAGAATTTATTCCCCAAATTCGTCGCCATGCGGAACAGAATCGCTTAATTCCAAGTGAACTCAAGAGTTGTTCTGGCCCACGATTGGCTGGTCGCGCCGCGGGGCGGTGAGCGAGTTCTTGCGCGATTGGCAGAAGTTGTTCAGCCGGACAGCATCGTCACGCTTGTGGACTCCGGAGTGTCATTGGACGGTCGCTTGGACGCGTTGCCCCGAACGATCTCATGGCTGCAACACCTTCCTGGTGCCTCGGGCCGACTTCGCCGCGTCCTGACCCCGTTGATGCCACTGGCGGTCCGCTCCACGTCCGTCCCTGATTGCGATCTTCTGGTGAGCTCCAGTTCTGCATTTGTGGCTGGACTGCGAGCCCCGAAGGGAGCCAAGCATCTGTGCTATTGCCACGCCCCACTCCGGTGGGCTCGCGAAGGCCGCACGGCGTACCGATCTGGCCCCGGAGGGTTGCTTCGGGGCTTGATGCTGGACGTCGCCGCCCCGTGGTTCCGTTGGTTTGATCGGCGGGCCGGACAGCAACCCGATCTGGTGCTCGCGAACAGCGCTCACACCGCCAGTCGAATCCAAACGGCGTGGGGTCGAGATGCAGCCGTGGTCTATCCGCCAGTGCGAACCCATTTCTTCACGCCCGATGCCTCATCCCGTGAGGACTTCCTGTTGTGGGTTGGGGCGATCGAACCGGCCAAACGACTTGATCGGGTGATGGCTTTGGCCGAGCGACATGGTCGGCGCTTGCTTGTGGTGGGGGAAGGCTCCCAAAGTGCACGATTGCGAAGAATGGCGGGGGAGCAGACGACATTCTTGGGTCGGGTTTCGGCCGAGCGGCTGCGCGAGCTGTACAGAACGGCTGCCGCGTTCGTGCAGTTGCACGAAGAAGACTTTGGAATCACGGTGGTGGAAGCTTTGGCGTGCGGTTGCCCGGTGATGGTGCACTGCACGGGAGGGCATGCGGAAATTGTGACCGATGGCGTAGGCGTCCAAGTCGATGCCGAGAATGAAGACGCCATTGACGATGGCTTGGTCAGGCTTTTGGAACACGCCTGGGACCCCGCACAGGCTGTGAACCGCGCACGAGAATTTGCTCCATCCAACTTCGACGAAGGCATCAAATCCGCGCTTCGAGAACTGGGCTATTGATTCAGTTCGACTTTGCTTTGATCGAGCGACGCTTTGGAATCGGGGCCGGCTCTCCGCAGGCGATGACTCGACCCACCCACAGCCGGTGGCCAACTTCAAGGTCGATGTGGCGAATGATTTCGCATTCGACCCAAGATTCACAGCGGCTGGGAATCATGGTTCCACCGGGGCCCACCCGACAGGGAATCGTGAGGAACTTGTCTTCATGGCTTTCGCCGTCGTCCGGAAAGGCTCGGGGCAGGAGGCGTTCGTCTTCGGAGACCGGTATCAGTCCGAAGTGACGGTTGTCACGCATGAGTGGTTCCACGTGCCGTCCAGATGGCATGGCGACCAAGATGATTCGTGGATCTGGACAGCAGAGAATGGCGTTCTCGATGATCACGCCGCTGGATCGTTTGTCGTGCGTGGCGGTGATCAAAAACGAGCCGGTGGGGAGCCAGTCCATGGGCCCAGCCGGAATGTTTTCAAAAGCATCTCGCATGCAAACTGCCTCCAGATAGGAGTTTGCATCCGATTTGCCTATGGGCAACGAAACAGGGCAGATTTCTTAGGACATGTCGGCTGGGTCTTGCCTGAGTCAAAGTGGGGAAAAGTGGGGAAAAATGTTGAAAAGTGGTTGCACTTCCCTCAAGATTCTTTACAGTTGAGCCGAGCCCGGCCGCCGGCTGGGTCACGTGAGTTCGAGGGTCCACATGCATGAAGTTCTTCGGGGAATTCAAAGGTCAACTGATCGATCCCAAGGGTCGTTTGACCATCCCGAAATCACTTCGGGCGAAATTGAACGATCCCGAAGGCGATCCGCAGATTTTTCTTCAGACCTACGACACGGGGATTCTTTGGATCTTCACCCAGTCAAAACTGCAAAGCGATGTGCAGCAGATCGATGCGGCCAAGGACACCCACCTCGAACTCGAGAATTACTATCGAACGCTCCATCCAGTTTCATTGGACAGCCAAGGACGGCTGCTCATTCCGAGTCTCCTTCGAGAATCGGTAGCGACGGGGAACAAGGTTCATGTGATCGGCGCTGGCGAGTACATCAAACTCGACTTCCAGTCAGACGTGGACGAACTGCACTTCGCCAAAGAATTCCGCGACAAAGTCGACCAAATGGAGCAACGCCGTAAGGCGGTTGATTTCTAACCACCACCGCACGGACGCGGTGATCGGCCACGGACGGCCGCAAAAGATCCACGGATCGGATCAAAAAATCGATGTCCACGGATGGCACATCGACCAGGGACCCTCGGACTGGGTGGATGTTCGAGGGTCTTTCTTTTTTCTTTGGGAAGTGATCGCCTACGGTTTATCCGATGCGTCCGGCAATGTCGGTATCACCTGAATCGGGTCGGTCACCACGGTCCACGATGTCTTGGGCCACTTCACGTCGGTGAACAGGAACTTCTCGTGGGAATTCCAGGGCCACTCGGACTCGATCACCTTTGATGCTCGCAATCCGAACGATCCCGATTGGATCTTTTGGATCACCGATCACAATTTCTTCGGCTTCACGGCGTGTGATGACAAGCATGATGATTCGCCTCCTGCGGATCAGCGCCGATCCTCGGCGCGGGGATAAAACCTATCCGATGGGCGCTCGAAGGTCTAGGTTGATTTTGAGCTCCAATCACCAATTTCGCCTGCTCCAGGCCATGATTCAGTTGTCATTGGGGGTTTATGAGCTCGGAACTCTAATTATTGACTTCTTCGACACCGGTGATGCTTTGCAGCCGATTCCGGAGAGTGGTCTCGATGCCTGAGCGCAAAGTCATGTCACGACTGGGGCAACGCAAACATTCACCTTCAAACCGAACTTGGACCACGCCATCGGTGGTGATGTCCACCAAGTGGACATCGCCACCATCGGCCTGGATCGCGGGACGAAGTTCTTCCAAGATGGATTCCACTTGTTTCTTGGACATCATTTTCATCATACTCCCTCACTCGTAGGATGAGCACCATGCGGTGGATATTGTCTCTCTGCCTGGGTATCGGACCCATCTCATGTGTCCGCACGGTGTCGGATCCCTCCCTGCCGACCCGTGATCCCGTGTTTGCCGCTCGGGTTGTACAAGCTTCACAAGCTTTGGGACTTCAGCCCATCACGGATCTCGATCAGGCCCATCTCGCCACCTGGGATGGGACAGTCCCTGGCTTCTATTGTTCATCCTTTGCCGATTGGGTCACCGCCAAACTGGCCGCGCGAGCCCCAGAGCCTCAAGCCTTGCGGGGTCCCAATGCTCCTCCCCAGCGACGTCAGGATGACGCCTTGCGTCGGCCCCTCGGTTTGGATCAACCTCAACTCACCGATCCAGATCGTCTGTCCATTCGGTTTGTGCAAACAGCATTGGCTTCGATCGATACCAGAAGGGCGTTGTTTCAGGCCCGCGACCTTGATCTTGAAGATCGGACTTCCGAATGGGGTGGTGTTCTGGACTGGGTGGATGATCGATGGGTGATCTGGGTGGGCCCCGGACAAAGCGCAACCGACGACAGTGTTTTTCACCGAAATCCTTCCGACTTCCGGAAGATCTTCAATGGCGCGATACCGTTCCATTTCCATGCCCGCGCGATCGACATGTCTGCCGTGGCTGGTCCTGGAGGTACTGATTTGCAAGCTGCTGAAGCTCACGGCGCACCCGCGTTGGTCCTCACGAGTTTGTCGGATGACCGATTGCAAGTGGATTGGTATCGACGCGGTGGTCTGGTGGTTGATTTGGGGGAGATTGAACAGTGACTCTTCGATTTGAAAAATGGGAGGGATTGGGCAACGACTACCTTCTGGTGGATCGAATGGATTTTGGAGATCGTGATCCCAAGACATGGACCGTCCGGTGGTCTGATCGAAATTTTGGCGTGGGTTCGGACGGCTTGATCTTGGTGGGGGCCGATCCCTTGAGCATGCACATTTTCAATGCCGACGGTTCAGAAGGCGAAATGTGTGGCAATGGCATTCGGGCCGTCGCCGCGCAGTACGCACGTCGAAAGGGTGGGCTGTGGTCGGGGGTGGTGGGCACCAAAAGCGGCGAACGCCAATGCGAAGTCTTGGGTCTGGGAGAAGCGGGCGAAGACATGGTCACCGTCAACATGGGCGGTGCGACCATCGCAGTGCCGCCCGCGGGTCTGACTACGCCGTTCCCCGGGGTACAGGTTGATGTGGGCAATCCCCATTACGTGGCGTTTGTTCCCGACAGTGAAGCGGTGATGCTGGAAGAGATTGGCCCGAAGATTGAAAACGCCCCGGTCTTTCCCGATCGCATCAATGTTCAAATCGCAACTGTGCAAGATGATCAATCGATCCGGCTTCGTACCTGGGAACGGGGAAGCGGCATCACCAAAGCGTGTGGTACTGGTGCCTGTGCGGTTGCGGCGGCCTACTTTGCCCAAGGAACTCCTGGGCGGGATACGGTGAAGCTCGAATTGGATGGGGGGTGTTTGGACATCACTCGGCGTGGCGATGAACTTTGGATGACCGGTCCGGCTCGATGTGTTTATACCGGAGTTGTTCCTGATTGACTTCGGATCGCGGCCGCCGCGTCTTGCAGCAACAGTCCGGCCAAGGGCGTGCCTCCCGAAGCTTGCACGTTGTGGATCAAGGTGGCGGCGTGGTGCTCGGCCTCCGGCGTGCCGTGCAGGTAGAACACGTGAATGGCCCAAGGCCGATTGGTCGCGTTGTCGGGCTGAAGATGCTCAAGGTGCCATACCACCGCACGATGGATGCGTTCTTTTTGGGCTGGGCTCTTGGCCACAAACCAAGCGGCATGCAGGGCAGAGAGCTCGGCATCGGTCCAGACTTCGATGGCTTCCGCTTCGTGCTGTTGGAGCAGGGGGCCGTCACCCTGCCAACGATCCTCGTTGCCCGGTGAGACCGATCCGTGCAATCGATCCCACCACATGCTGGTTTCTGGCCGAGTGCAGGGACCGTCCCACGGGTCTCCGAGCACCGCCGCCCGGATGGCTCCGTCCAATTCACCCGCGGTGAGGGTGTTGGCGGGGGGGGGACAGCGATCGGCCAAGTGGTCCAAGAGGTCAGCGAAGTTCGGCATCACAGAACGCTAGCATTCCAATCATGAGTTCACCCGCCGAATCTGCCATTGCCACCTACGAATCCACCCGAGATGCCGCGCTTGAGCGGGTGAAGGATTTGCTTGCCATTCCAACCGTCAGCACCGACCCAGCCTTCGCCGAAGACATGCAGCGCGGTGCCGACTGGTGCGCCAATCGGTTGCGAGAGATCGGATTCGAAGCCACCGTGCACCGCACGGACAAGCATCCGATCGTGACCGCCGAAGCGGGGCCGACCGATGGGCCAACCGTGTTGTACTACGGGCACTACGACGTGCAACCCGCCGATCCATTGGAGTTGTGGCACAGTTCTCCGTTTGACCCCCAANTGGTCCAAGGGCCCCACGGNGATCGCATCGTGGCCCGNGGTGCCGTGGATGACAAAGGCCAATTGATGACGTTCATCGAAGCCTTCGCNGCGTGGCAANCCACCCACGGNGACTTCCCGATTCGGGTGAANGTCATTTTGGAAGGCGAAGAGGAATGTGGGTCACCCAGTCTGCCAGGCTTCCTTGATCAAGAAAAAGAACTCTTGGCCGCAGATACCTGTGTTGTGTGTGATACCGGCATGTGGGATGTCAATACCCCTGCAATCACCACGTCATTGCGCGGGTTGGTGTACATCCAAGTTCGGTTGCACGGGCCGGGTTCCGATCTGCACTCCGGCATGTTTGGTGGCACCGTTCCGAACCCGGCCATGCTGCTGTCCAAGGTCATCGCGCAGTTGCACGACGACAATCTTCGGGTGGCGGTGCCTGGCTTCTATGACGGCATTCGTCCCCCCGATCAGGATCGCATCGATTCGTGGTACGCCCTCGGGTTTGATGACAAAGAGTTCTTGGCCACGGCGGGGCTGGAGACTGATCTGGGCGAAGAGGGCACCCGGGTTTTGGAACGCATTTGGTCACGGCCCACGGTGGAAGTGAATGGTCTCTGTGCGGGTTACACCGGGGAAGGGGCCAAGACTGTCATTGGCTCGCACGCCACCGCCAAAATCTCTTGCCGATTGATTGCCGGACAAAACGCCGAGAACGTTCGAGATGCTTTGAAGCAGTTCTTCCTAGATCGCACGCCCAAGGGATGCCACTGGGAAATCACCGAATTCGGAGCCGAGGATGCTTTCGAGGTGGACGGCGATTCTCCTTGGTTGGCCGCCGCCCAAGAAGGGTTGCATGCCCAATTCGGTAAGCCGGCGGCCATGGTGGGTTCGGGCGGTTCCATCCCGGTCTGCGGCTTGATCCGTGAACACCTAGGCTTTGAGTCGTTGCTGGTGGGCTTCGGCTTGGATGACGACGGCACGCACGCTCCAAACGAGAAGTTCGAGCGGGTGTGTTTTGACAACGGGGTGAAGAGTCACCTGCGCATGCTGGAGTCTTTCGCCAAGGTGGCCTTATGAAAGCATTCTTGATTGGATTCGTTGCGGCGGTTGTCGGTCTGTTCGTTGGTATGAGCATGAACTGGTTGTTGGCGGTCAACATCAACACCAGCATCTGGCCGTTGCCCGAAGGGATCGACCCCATGGACCCCGCGCAGTCCGATGCGTTCGCCAAGTGGATCGACACGCTTCCCGGGCAAGCCTTCATTCTGGTGTTCGTGGGCCATGTGCTTCAAGCCGGTCTGGGGGCCTTCGTGGCCGCGGCCATGGCCAAGACCCGCACCCCGGCGGTGGTTGTCATCGGGCTGAGTGTCTTTGGTGGTGTCGTGAACTTCATCAACCTTTGGGAAGTCACTCCACTGTGGATGTTGCTCGAGTTTCCGGTGTATTTCCTGCTGGGAAGGGTGGGCCTTCGTGCCGGGTTACGGATTCGGTGTGCTGGTCTTCACGGCCCGCAAGCCGGCGGTTATCCCTCCGCTTGAGGATCGGGCCCAAGTTGGTCTTGCCACTTGGCGAGGAGATCAAACGCTTCTCGCGGCGTGAGTCCGTCAAGATCGGCGCGGCGGATCTCATCGACGACGGGATGTTCCTCGGATGCTGATTCGACTGGATTCTGGTCAAACAACGTGGGCTCGTGCTCGATGCCCGTCCCTTCAACCCGGACCGCCAAGCGTTCCAGAAGTTCCTTCGCCCGGGTGATGGTGGTGCCTGGCATCCCGGCCAAGCGTGCCACCTGCACGCCCCATGACCGTCCGGCCCGTCCCGCCTCGAGGCGATGCAAGAACACGATCTCTTCGCCCCATTCGCGAACCAAGACGTGCAAGTTCTTGACCCCAGTTCGGGTGTCGGCCAAATCAGTCAGTTCGTGGTAGTGGGTGGCGAACAAGGTGCGAGCGCCCAAGTCGGCCAAGTGTTCGGCGATTGACCAGGCGAGGGCCAAACCGTCAAGGGTACTGGTGCCGCGGCCGATCTCGTCCAAGACAACAAAGGAGTGCGGCGTGGCGGCGTGCAAGATGGATGCCGTTTCGGTCATTTCCACCATGAACGTGGAGCGACCGGCGTGCAACTCGTCGCTGGCGCCGATTCGCGTGAGGATGCGGTCGCATCGGCCGATCGTGGCCGAGGTGGCCGGGACATACGCGCCGGCGTGGGCCAAGAGAGTCAGCAAGGCCGCCGTCCGAATGGCCGTGCTTTTGCCGGCCATGTTGGGGCCCGTGACCAGCGCCAATCCGGGTTCACTGCCACCGAGTTTCACATCAATTGGAACGAATTCCGCCCCCAACAGTCGGTCCAATACCGGATGGCGAGCGCCAGCCAGATCGCACTCCGGAGATTCGATCATGTTTGGCCGGATCGATCCATCTCTGCGGGCCGTGGCCGCAAACGTGGCGTCAACATCGACCTCTGCGATCAGCGCCGCCGCCGCGTTCAAGTGGTTGGCCACGGCGTTCACTTGCTCAATGCACTGGTCAAAGAGTTCTTGTTCTCGCTTGATGGCCCGTTCACCGGCGGTGAGGACTTTCTCTTCCCAAGCTTTGAGTTCTTCGGTGATGTAGCGCTCGCTGTTCCGAAGCGTTTGCTTGCGCACCCAATGCGAAGGCACTTTCTCTCGGTGCGTGTTGGTGACTTCAATGCCATACCCAAACACACGGTTGAACATCACCCGAAGGGAAGGGATGTCATATTTCTCCGAGAGCTCTTGCTGGTATTTCGTGAGCCAAACGCCGGCATCCCGTTCGAGAGTCCGCGCCTCATCCAGCGCCGCGTCAACGCCATCGCGAAACAGTCCACCTTCTCTGAGGTGCTGTGGGGGATCGTCGACGAAGGATTCTGAAAATTGTTCGCGTAGTTCCTGCAGTTGCTGGATCTCTTGCGCGAGGGCTTTTGACACTTCTGCAAACCCTTTTTGGGGCAAGGCAAGCGTGGAAGCCGCCTGCAGGGTGTGTCCCAAGGCGGCCAGATCACGCGGCGTGGCCCGCCCCAATCCAGATCGAGCGGCAATTCGAGGAAGGTCCGAAATGTTGCCCATCTGCTGCCGAAGACCGGGGAGGTCAAATGCCGGGTCCAGCAGCGAGGCCACCCGGTCGTGGGCGGCGTTGATGTCGGTCAAATTCCCGTACGGCCGGCAGCAGCGATCACGCAAGGCTCGACGACCCATGGGGCTTCGGGGTCTCTCGAACGTGGACAAGAGCGATCCTTCGGCCGATCCGGCCCGGTTGGTTCGCTCAATTTCGAGGGCCGAGAGCGCGACCGCATCCAACCGGAGCCGGCCGTGGGAGGTGATGATTTGTGGGGGTTCTAGGTGAACAAGTTTGGCGGACCGGTCACCGGCGGCCTCAGGGTCTTGCGTGTTCTGAATGGCCCGCAACAAGCCACCGGCGGCGGCAATGGCCGCATCTTCGGTGAGGCCAAATCCTGCCAGATCGGTGATGCCAAACTGTCGTTCAAGGAGCCGCCGGGCTTCATCCACCCCGCAGGTCCACGCTGGGACCGTTCCGGGATGGATGCCCAGCAGTCGCAACGCGGAGACGTCCGGATCTTCATCAGGGGCAATCGGAAGCAGCAACTCTTGGATGCCCAAGCGTCGAGCCACGGCAGGGGTCTCTTCAGATGCACAAGGGTGGAGTTCAAAGCGTCCGGTTGAGACGTCGGCGACGGCGAGGTAGGCCCCAGTATGCAGCCCCAGAAGATTGTCGCGGCCCGCATCGAGCAGGGCTTCATCGGTGACGGTTCCCGGGGTCAGGATTCGGGTGACGCCACGCTTGACCACGCCCTTGGCTTCTTTTGGGTTTTCCAGTTGATCGACCACCGCACAGCGCCAGCCCTCTTCGAGCATGGTTGCCAGGTACCCCTCCAGAGCGTGGTAAGGAATCCCCGCCATGGGGACGCCTTCGGACCGTTGGGTGAGAGTGATTCCCAGAACCCGGTGGGTGATTTCAGCGTCGTCGTGGAAGAGTTCGTAGAAATCTCCCATGCGGAAAAAGAGGATGCACTCGGGGTGTTGGGATTTGATTTCGAACCATTGCTGCATCGCCGGGGTTTGCTTGCTCGCCGCGGCCGCAGCTTGGGCGTCCGAAACGGGAATCGGTCCCGGGGCCGGATCGAGGGTGATTTCCACCGGTGGGGATGCAGATTTTGTGGTTTGGGATTCGATCTGAGGATCCTACGAAAAAGGGGACGACCAGTTGGTCGTCCCCAAGGATGCTCAGTTGATGCTTGGTGGATTCAGGCGCGACGCCGTCGTCCCAAGCCGGCCAGTCCC
The DNA here is from genome assembly GCA_002705085.1 of Phycisphaerae bacterium. GTDB lineage: Bacteria > Planctomycetota > Phycisphaerae > Phycisphaerales > SM1A02 > UBA8653. Next base: position 10,765 of record PAHO01000050.1, read on the forward strand.
AAGAGAGCCAACGCGCCAGGGGCAGGAACGGCGGTGATGGACCAATCGGACACGAAGATGTCTCCGCTGACCACTTGGCCAGCACCGGGATCAAATCCGGTCAAGGTGCCGGCGCCTCCTCCGGGGAAGAAGTTCAGAATCAAGTCATAGGAGCCAAATGGCCCGAAGTCCAGAGCGCCATCAAGAGCTCCAGAAGCCAGGGTTGGCGCGAAGGCGGCTGTGCCGTCTGCCGAGGCGGGGCCGAAGTTTGTTCCCACGGTCCCAAGGAAGGAGCCGGCGCCCAGCTCATCAAGGTCGAGGGTGAGTTGACCCGTGACGGGGCCAACAAAATCGGCAATGGCGTTGAATTCCAAGGTGTACAGGTCAGCTGAAGCCGTGGAGGCGGTGGCCAAAGTGAGGGCAAGAATGGTGGATCGCATTGGTGTCTCCAAGAACTCTCTCTTCTCGGTGACGGATGCAAAATGAACCAAATGGTTCCGAACACATTAGAGGGGTGAACGGCGGATGAGGAACACTGTTTTTGAAGATTCTGAAAAAACGACCAATCCTCTTTCCACGAGGGGTATCACCCGACCAAAGCATGGCATCAAATTGCATGGGCGCCCCCTTTGGCGCCCTGATGTTCCCCTGCATATGGGTAGAATCTCTGTCTATGCCCGACTCACCCATCAAAGTCGAAAAAGTGCTGGCGGAATTGAACCGTCTCCGGACGGATTTGGACAAAGATCCCACCGACCCTGAGTGGTTCGCCCTGCATCATGTGTTTTGCTTTGTCTCGTACAAAATTGGTGACTTTCAAGCCTATTTGGACGAGACCGTGAAGCCTGGCGAACATCCGGAGGACTGAGTCATGAGCGACGCACCGGCACCCAAAAAGAGAAAGTGGAAAGACACGCTCCACCTGCCCAAGACAGATTTCGCCATGCGGGCCGGCCTCGCCACCAACGAGCCGAACTCGGTGGAGCGGTGGGCCGAGATCAACCTTGCTGAAAAGTTGCGTGAAGCCCGTTCGGCCGCCGAGCCATTTGTGTTCCACGACGGCCCTCCTTTTGCCAACGGGAACCTGCACTTGGGGCACCTGCTCAACAAGGTGTTGAAGGATTTTGTCGTGCGATCTCGTCTGATGCAGGGGCATCAAGTGACTTTCGTGCCGGGCTGGGATTGCCATGGTTTGCCCATCGAACACAAGGTGATGACCAATTTGGTGGAAGCAGGCCGCGGTGAAGCATTGGCCGCGATGGGGGAGGACGAGCGACGTCTGTTGGTTCGAAAAGAATGCCAAGCGTTCGCCAAGAAGTTTGTGGAGATTCAATCCGGGCAAATGGCCCGGCTTTTGACCCACGCCGAATACGACACGCCGTACCTCACCATGGACCCGTCCTACGAAAAAGTGGTTCTGGAAGGTTTTGCCGATTTGGTGGACCAAGGCTTGGTGACCCGCCGGCGCAAACCAGTGCACTGGTCGATCGCGAATGAGACTGCGTTGGCCGAAGCGGAACTCGAATACCAAGACCGGGAAGACCTGTCGGTGTATGTCGACTTCGTAGCGTGCGATGCAGACGCCGTCGCTGCGGCCTTCCAATGTGAATTGGAACAGAAGCCGTCGTTCACCATTTGGACCACGACTCCATGGACCTTGCCCGCCAACTTGGCCATCGCGGTGCACGAGCGATTCCGCTATGCCTTGTGCCAGATGGACGGCAACCTCGCGATTTTGGCCTCGGATCTGGCGGCCAAAGTCGCCGAAAAAGCTGGAGTCTCCTGTGAGATTCTTGCCGAGTGTGATGGTTCGGCCTTGGTTGGCCTGACGTATGAGCACCCGTTCTGCGATCGCCAAGGACGCGTGGTGACCGCGGACTACGTCACTCTGGAAGACGGCACCGGTCTGGTGCACACCGCCCCAGGGCATGGTGCTGAGGACTACCAAACGGGTCTGCGCGAGGGGCTTGACGCGTACTGCCCGGTGCTTGGTGATGGCACCTACGACGACACCGTTCCGCAGTGGTTGGTTGGGATGTCGATTTGGGATGCCAACGAGAAAGTGACCGAACACCTGCGTGAACAAGGCCACTTGTTGCACGCCGAGCGGTTCATGCACTCGTACCCTCACGATTGGCGGAGCAAGACACCGGTGATCTTCCGTGCGACCGAACAGTGGTTCATCGGCGTGGATGAGCCGACCAAGCGTGACGAAAAGTCATTGCGGCAGTTGGCCCTTGATTCAATTGATGGCATCCAATTCTTCCCTGAGTGGGGACGCAACCGTTTCCGCGGGATGTTGGAAAGCCGGCCCGACTGGTGCTTGTCTCGGCAGCGGGCTTGGGGCTTGCCCATCCCCGCCTTCCGCGATGCCAACGGCGCGGTTCTCATGACCGGTGCGTCCGTCAGAGCGGTTGCAGCCGTCTTCAGCGAACGGGGTTCCGATGCTTGGTTTGCTTGCACTCCGGAAGAGTTGCTGGCGGGCTGGGACGCATCGAGTGATCCGGAGGCGCCCGCCGATCTAGACGTGTCCACCCTCGAGAAGACCTATGACATCTTTGACGTTTGGATGGAATCCGGCTCGTCTTGGAACGCCGTCATGCGGGCCCGGGGCATTGGCTATCCCATCGACTTGTATCTGGAAGGTTCCGACCAACACCGGGGCTGGTTCCAACTTTCGTTGTTGCCCGCACTGGGGGTCACCGGCGTGGCTCCGTACAAAGCCATCTTGACCCACGGCTTCATGGTCGACAAAGACGGTCGCAAGATGAGCAAGTCCGGTGGCAACGCCCTCGATGTCGATGAACTTCTGCAGCAGTACGGGGCCGATGTCTGCCGCTGGTGGGTGGCTTCCCTGCCCTTCGAAAATGACATCAAGGTTGACCTCTCGTTCTTTGACGTGGCGGGGGAGTCTTATCGGAAGATCCGCAACACGATTCGGTTCTTGATTGGCAACCTCCACGGCATGACCTCGGCCGAAGCTTCGGCCGTGGGTGACCCGCCACCCACATCGATTGATGCTTGGCTCCTTGGCGAGACTGCCATTCTTCGCGAGAGGGTGGAAGCCGCGTGGTCGGAATACGCTTTCCGCCGCGCGCACCAGTTGTTGTACGACTTCTGCAATGACACCGTTTCGGCGGTGCACGCGGTGGCGGTCAAGGATCGCCTTTATTGCGATGCCGCGGACTCCCCACGACTTCAGGCCACCCGGGCCACGATGCGCCGTGTGGTGGACGTCCTTCTGCGACTGCTTGCGCCCATGCTGCCTCACACTACCGACGAAGCGTGGCGGGCTCTGGAAGGTGATGAGGCTTGTTTGGCCATGGAAACCATGCCGGAACCTTTCTCGGTCGAAGTGCATCGTGATTGGCCGAAAGTGATGGACTGTCGCAACGACGTGCTTTCGGCGCTGGAGCAAGCCAAAGAACGCGGCGTGGAGAATTCCATGGATGCGGGTGTGGCCTTGCCAGACCCAGATGGCTCGTTCGCCCCCTTTGCCGATGAACTGGCCGATCTTTTCGGCGTCAGCCGCTGCGAATTGTCAGCGGAAGGCTCGATCGAGATCCAAGATTTGCGTGAAGAGCCTCGTTGCGACCGAAGCCGCAAGCGTGATGGCACGGTTCGGGAGCGCGAAGAAGGCGTGTTCCTCAGCGACCGAGACGCGGCTGCGGTTGGTCTTTGAACACGGAGGTGTCGGGCTTTCAGCTGACCGGTGAGCCGGCTTTGACAGGCTTGTCCGGCCTGAGAACCACCACATCTCGTTCCGTGGGCTTGCCGTCTTCGTCCACATCGTGGATGTCACTGCCCGCCAAGATCATGCCCTGGGAGATCTCGCCCCGAATGGTTCGTGGTTCGAGATTCGCGATGAAGAGCGCTTGGGTGCCGACGAGCGCATCGGGCTCGTAGAACGCTTTGATTCCCGCACAAATTTGCCGGCCTTCTTCGGTGCCGTCATCCAGCTGGATCCGAAGGAGTTTGTCGGCGTTGGGGTGGGGCTCGCAGGCTTTGATGGTGCCAATGCGAAGCTCAAGCTTCAGGAATTCATCAAAGGCAATGGTGGGTTTGGGATCGCTGGGAGAGGGCATGCTTGGTCCTTTTGATCAACCTGCGGTGGTGGCCGAACCATCGGTGGGTTCCGCCTCCGTGCTCTCGATGTCGTCTTCGGATTCTTCGAGGCCCAGACGTTGAAAGTTCATCCGCTCAGACAATGCTTCGAAAGAGAAGGCCTCAACCAGAGCTTCGTTGTCGGCGCTGAAATTTTCTCCCAGAATGGTGTTCTCCAAGCTCGAGGTGTTGGCGAGGCGGGTCAACACCTCTTGGTCGAGTGGGGTAGGGAACTGGATTTCAGCGACCACGATGGCCAGAGCGGTGTCCACGGGTTCGATGATCAGACGTTCGGTCAAGGGCACAGCCGCAAATTCGGTTTCGTCCAGTGGTAAGCCGTTGGCCACGTCGGCAATCTTCTTGAGCACATCATCGTTGGTGCCCACCACTGGGAGCGGGGTGGCGCCACGGAAGCCGGCGGGCAATGAATTGCCTTGTTGCAGCATCATGCTCATCAGATTTGGGTCGCCGGGGCGAACGGTTCGGGACCGCTCGAGTTCATCACCAAGGGCCAGTGCCGTCGCCAACATGCCTTCGGCAAGAATTTGCGCACGCAACTCGTCCATTTGAGCGACCTGTGACTCGTAGTCGCTGAGCCGCTTGAGATCATCAACGATGGTCTCCCGGCCAACCTCTTCGATACGCTCGGCGGCTCGCTTCCCATCGGCTTGGGTGGGCAGCATCACCACCAGTCCGCCTTCTGGGTCGCGGAAGACGGGGGAGTGCATTTGTGATTGCGCGGGCAAGGTCAGGGGGCCCAGTTCGAAATCCCGCAAGCCCGTGAGATAATCACGAGCCGTCTTGGGCTGGCCAAACGCAGGGGTGGTGGCGGCCATGGGGAATCCGGGAAGGTCCCCATAGTCAAACACCGGTTGGAGTTCTGCAGATTCGACTTCAGGTGCATCGACCGCAATTTCTTCGGCCACCAACAGCGCCAAATCAGACAGGCTTGGTCGGGTCTGGGACCAATTTTCGGGCAGTTTGAAGGCGCCTTCCGGGGTGGTCTTCAGATCCCGCCGTGCTTCCAGAAGCGTGGAAGACAGTCGTCGATTCACCCGGTCAAACAAGGCGTCGGTCTCAATGGCCAGAAGGTCATCAATGACCACTTCGGGAACCTCAATCGAAGCGTCGTACGCAGGAAAGGCTCGGCCCCGAGGGTTGGTCTTCCAGTGCTTCAGAATTGCAATGGTGTCCATCGCTTCCGAAGCGCGAGCGGCGTCTTCGATGACATTGGCGGGGAGGGTGAACCAGTCCACGGCCACGCGATCCGGAAGACGGTAGCCAAAGGCTTGCTCGGGATCGCTTGGTTCCACGTCTCGATAGGTTTCGAAGTGGGCCGCAATGGCTTCATCGGTTGGCTCGTCACCGGTGGCTTGGGCTTCCAGAACCATCAGGCGACAGTCAGCGCCGCCGAAGATCGAGGAGGCATCTCGAATGAGACGTCGATCCGACAGGGTTGGGCTGTTGGCCATGGCCCCAAACATTCGGATCACCCCAAAGAGATTCGACAGCGCGCGGTCGACTTCTGGGGTCCGCCCGGCGGCGGTGTACACCTGGGCCAGTTCGGCTTCTTGCATTTCGGTGGCCAAAGAGCCGGTGGTGAATCCGCCGCTTCGGGCCATTTCAGTCAACAGCAGCCAGTGGGCGGGATCTTCGATCACACCCAGAGGGCCAGCGCCGATGCCCATCCAACCCACGCGATCGAGCACTTCGAGTTCGCGGGCCAACTGGCCACGGGATTCGGAACTGATGGGACGCTCGCCAATAGTGGCCCACGTACCGGATCCCGAGAACAAGCGACCCATCAGTCCGTAAATGGACTGGTCGGCCAGCATGAGGATCATGAGAACCGTCCCGAAGACGGCGAGCAAGATGCCTTGACGACGGCGAAGCAAGCGCAGCATGGGCGAGTCCTCCGTTAAACCGCTGGAATCAGCGGTAGAACTCGACGATGAGGTTGGTGTTCACATCAAATGGCACTTCGTCAACGGCTGGAACAGCGTTGACGGTGGCCTTCAACTCGGCGGGATTGAAGCCCAACCAGCCGGGCACTTCGTGACCAGCCATGGACTCCATGTTCTCGCGGGCGAGCTTTTCAATGCGAGGCTTGAAGGTGATTTCATCACCTGGCTTCACCATAAACGAGGGGCGGTCCACCTTCTTGCCGTTCACGAGCACGTGGCCGTGAACAACCATTTGGCGGGAGGCCCAGACGGTACGGGTCACGCCAAGACGGCGGACGGTGTTGTCGAGTCGACGCTCGAGCAAGATCAAGAGGTTCTCTCCGGTGTTGCCTTTGAGACGGCCGGCTTCGTCGACGGCACGACGGAATTGCTTCTCGAGCATCCCGTAGTGGTAGCGGAGCTTTTGTTTCTCGTTCAAGCGGACGCCGTAGTCGCGAAGTCGCTTGTGCTTCATGCCGTGAAGACCGGGAGGGGTCAACTGACGCTTGGCGGTGTGCTTCGGGATATCTGCGATCGGAACGCCGAGACGACGGGAGAGACGAACTTTGGGACCGGTGTAGCGAGCCATGGGCTGCTCCTTTGGGTTGGGCACCTCGTGACCGCGGAAGACGCGGGGAGGATCCGTGACAAGGAAAACGAATCCACCGACCTGGGGCCGGCGTGCAAACAATGTTCCGGAGGTCGGAGGGACGGGCTCGTCCTCGTGCCTTGGTTCCGGATTCGCCCGGAGGCGAACCGCTCATCATCAGGGAAATTGGATCATCAGTCAAGTCCACACCTGGCCGTTGTGCTCAGAAAGGGGGGATTTGGAGCTTTCCGCGGGGGTCAGTACGAACGTTCATCTGAATTTCGCCGCCAGTTGAGGTAAGCGCGATGCAGAACGGCTTGACCGCCGGGTGTTGGGTATTGCCCATCGAAATACCACGTGCCGGTGTGGTCGGGCATGGTGGCCTGAAGGTCGGCCACGCTCTGGTACAGCACTTCCACTTTGCATTTGGCGGTCGGTGGGGTCAGCAAGGTGGCAATACGGTCGGAAATCGTGGACTCGTCGAAGGCGTTGTAGATCTTGCTGACGTGGTTGACGGGAGCATACGGATCACTGGCCAGTTGCTCGCGGCAAGCGATTTCAACTTCTTTCAAGATCTCGGCCTTGCCATGTTCTTCAAGCAAGGAGACCGCCGCCCGGAAAGCGACAAACCGGCCGAGTTGGCTCATGTCAATGCCGTAGCAGTCGGGATATCGAATCTGGGGAGCGCTGGAGACGAAGAGGATGCGGGCGGGCTCGAGGCGATCAAGAATGGCCACAATGGACTCACGCAGGGTGGTGCCACGAACGATTGAGTCGTCAAGCATGACCAGGGTGGACCCTGGGGGGACCAAATCTCGGGTGACGTCGTACACATGAAGCACCAAGTCGCGGCGGGTGGCATCGCTGGCGATGAAGGTGCGCATGCGTTGATCTTTGTGCGCGAGGCGTTCTACCCGGATGGTGGGTTCCACCAGAGCGTCCAGCTGTTCTCGTTTGGCTCGGCCGGCATTGAGATCGTTCCAGAGTTGATCGGCGTGTTGTTGCCGGACCAATCGGGTGGCGGCTCGGGCCAACCCCTCGGCGGCCGTCTCTGCCGTGTTGGGGACAAACGAGAACACCGCGTTGTGCACGTCATCTCCCAAACGCTGCAGAACTTTTGGCGCCAAGCGTTCTCCGAGTTCGAGCCGTTCGCGATGGATGTCGGGATCGTTGCCTCGGCTGAAATAGATGCGCTCAAAAGTGCAACGGGTGGGGGATTGGGGTGGGGTGTAGGCCTCTCGGCGGATGTCTCCACTGCGTTTGATCTCTAGAACTTCCCCAGGTGGCAATTCAACAATTTCATCCATCGGGGCGTTGAAGACGGTGGCCAATGCTGCGCGCTCACTGGCTGCGGCCACAAATGAATCGCGTTCTAGGACAAAGCCGGGTCGAATCCCACGTGCATCTCGGCAAAGAAAGGCATCACCATGCCCCAGCAGCCCACCAAACAGCCACCCTCCGTCCCACATGGAGGAAGCTTTCTCGAGGACTCGGACGAGGTCGATTTGGTTTTCGATCTCAGCCGCCAAAGACCGCCCTGAGAGGTTTTGCAGGGATCCTTCCCCGCATGCGTGTTCAATCAGTCGGTGTTCGACTTCAAGGAAGTGGCTGATTTTTTCCAGCACGATCTGGGTGTCCGATTCTCCGATGGGGTCCAGCCCGTACCGCAGGAGTTGATCGAACAAGGCAGACGCATTGGTCATGTTGAAGTTGCCGGCCAGCATCAAGCTTCGAGAGCGACGATCCCCGCGTCGGTAGAGCGGATGGCAATGATCTTCGGAGTGCCCGCCGTGGGTTCCGTAGCGCAAATGGCCGAGCATCACTTCGCCCAAAAACGGAGCGATGCTGTGACGCTTCGCGCCGTCGAGTTCAGCGTCTGACAGAGCATTGACCTGGTCCATGCCCTCTGAGATCACCGCCAACAGTTGATCCAAGTTGCCCGGACCCGCGCGGCGGGCTCGGGCCAAGTAAGGCTCACCACGTCCGTGTTCGAATCGGACCACGCCAACCCCCGCGCCATCTTGACCGCGGTTGCGTTGCTTTTGCAGGAGCAGGGCGAGTGATCGAAGTCCCCAGGCCGCGTCCCCATGGTGCTCACGGAACCACGACAACGGGCGCCGAAGCCGAAGGAAGGCCAAACCGCATTCGTGGTGGATCGACTCGCCCAAGGAAGACAAATCGTACGAGGGTTCTGGACACGCGCCAAACATGGATCTCAATGGTGGGTGGGGACAACTTGTCGCAAAGGTCGGGGGGGGGCTGCCCCCGGGTAAATTCGACGTATGGGATTCCGATCAGGTCGAGCGGCGTGGCAGCGATTTCGAGTCAAATCAGCGCCACAACTTACGGAGACAGAACTGTTTGCAAAACTCGGTGAGGCCGTTGTCCCCGAGTCGTTTGACGTCGCCCCCCCCGACACCATTGCCGGTTGGTGCGGCGGGCGTCATCTGTTGGATCGGACCTTCGATGCCGACAATCTGTTTGGCGATGCCGTCCTGATGGGATTCCGGCTTGATGCCTTCAAATTGCCGGCCGATTTGCGTCGTGCTTGGCAACTCCAAAATGAGGAAGCGCTGAGGGCCGCCGAACCAGGCAGTTCCAAATCGGCCATTCGCAAAGCCGCCCGCGAGGAAGTTGACGATCGGGCTCGACGCGAGATGACTTCTGGACTGCACCGTTCCAGTCGGATGTTCCCTGTGCTGTGGGATCGTGCCGGGGGCGTGCTTCTCGCGCCGACCCCAAGTGATGCGGCCCGGACTGCCTTGGTGGATTTGGCCCGCTTGACGCTGGATCTTGAGTTGGAGCCTGAATCAGCGGGGGTCTTTGCCGAGTCTTTCGCGGCCTCGCGTGGCATCCTGCGTGACTTGGAAGACGCAACCCCAACGGCATTTGGTCCGCCACCTCGAGGCCATGAAGGTGGTCAAGTCCCCACCGTGGGTTGGGGGCGAGCACCGCACCCTCACGATTTTTTGGGTTCTGAGTTTTTGCTCGATCTGTGGTGCCGCGCCGAACGTGGTGCAGAAGACGAGGTTGAGGCGGCCATTACCGAGGCTTTGGACATGCGTTGTGCCTGGGAAGCGGGGGGTGACCAAGGCCTTCGTTCCAACACCCCGGCCCGGTCACCAGAAGCGCGCCGTGGGTTGAAAAACGGCAAGTGGCCCCGAAAAGCAGGACTGATGATCGCGTCTGGACTAGAGCACTGGACGTTGATTTTGGATGGAGTCCGGTTCGCTCCCAGTGCGGTTCGTTTGCCGGAACCTGCAGAACGACCGGAGACGGAACGCGAAGGTTTGGAGGCGCGGGTGGAGGCCTTTCTCAGTTGCGACCGTGCGCTGACCAAGTTGTACCGAGGATTTTTGACGCGGCGGTTGGATGCGGCCCGTTGGTCATCCGAATCGGCCGTGATCAAACGCTGGATTGCTGCTGATGGTCAATCTTCCCCGTCATTCGAGATTGAAGTGCCGCGGGAAGCCTCGGCATCAGTGGAAGCAAAACAAGACTGACCCCGAACCATCGGGGCCAGTCGTGTGCCTGTTCTCTTGGGGGGACGGTGCTGCCCCAACTTTGAATCAGTACCGGTAATGGTCGGGCTTGAACGGCCCTTCCTTGGGGACCCCCAGATACTCGGCCTGTTCGGTCGTCATCTCGGTCAGTTTGATGCCAAGCTTGTCCAAGTGGAGACGGGCGACCATTTCGTCGAGGTGCTTCGGCAGCACGTGAACCGTGTCCTTGGAGTATCGGTCGGCGCTTTCGTGCAATTCCATTTGGGCCAACACTTGGTTGGTGAACGAGGCGCTCATGACGAAGGATGGGTGTCCGGTGGCGCAGCCCAAGTTCAACAGTCGACCTTCGGCCAACACAATGATGGAGTGGCCCTCGGGCAGTTTGAATTCATGAACTTGGGGTTTGATCTCGATCTTTTCCACCCCAGGGTGGGCTTCGAGATTGGTCATTTGGATCTCGTTGTCGAAGTGGCCAATGTTGCCCACGATGGCATTGTGCTTCATGGCCTTCATGTGCTCGAGCGTGATGACGTCTTTGTTGCCTGTGGTGGTCACGAAAATGTCGGCATCAGCGACCGCTTCGTCCATGGTGACCACTTCGTAGCCTTCCATGGCGGCTTGGAGAGCGCAAATCGGGTCAATCTCGGTGACTTTGACCCGGCAGCCTTGTCCCCGAAGAGACTGGGCGCAGCCCTTGCCAACGTCTCCATAGCCGAGGACGACGGCCACTTTGCCTGAAAGCATCACGTCGGTGGCCCGCATGATGCCGTCGGTCAGCGAGTGCCGACAGCCGTAAAGGTTGTCGAATTTGCTCTTGGTGACGGCATCGTTGACGTTTATGGCGGGGAAGAGCAGCAATCCCATTTCCGCCATCTGGTACAAGCGGTGGACGCCGGTGGTTGTTTCTTCAGAGACACCCCGAATGGACTCGGCCTTGCGGGTGAAGTACGTGGGGTCCACGTCGAACACCGCGTTCAGCAGTTGCAACACGACCTTGTATTCGTGGTTGTCCGCGGTCTCCGGGGAGGGGACTTTGCCTTCTTTCTCGAATTGGACACCTTTGTGGACGAGCAGCGTGGCATCGCCACCGTCATCCAAAATCAGATTGGGTTGATCCTCGCCCCAATGCAGAGCTTGGAGGGTGCACCACCAATATTCTTCGAGAGTCTCGCCTTTCCACGCATAGATGGGAACGCCAGAAGGTGCGTCTGCGGTGCCAGATCCGACCGTACAGGCGGCGGCGGCGTGGTCTTGGGTAGAGAAGATGTTGCAGGAGGCCCACCTGACCTCCGCTCCGAGAGCGGTGAGTGTTTCGATGAGGGCCGCAGTCTGCACGGTCATGTGCAAGGAGCCGGTGATCTTGGCACCTTCGAGAGGTTTGGTGCTGCCATATCGTTCACGCAAAGCCATCAATCCTGGCATTTCGTGTTCAGCAAGATCGATCTCTTTGCGTCCGAACCTGAGGGTCTCAGCAGACGTGCAGGCCACTTTGTAGTGGTGCTCGGAGAACAGTGGAAGACCAGTATCGAGGAAGGTTGCAGAGGTCGAATCGGTGGTGGGCACGTTGAATCCTTGGGAAGGTTGACGGGGGGGAGGCCGGTCTATCCGGATTTCCGGATGGAGTATAGGCATAATCCGAGTGTTCTGCGGAATTGAGGCTTGAGGGACGATCTGTGGGGCGTGATATGAATCAGAACAAGCGTTTTGCGACTACTTTTCGTTGCGGATTTCTGGAATTCAAGCCGCCGTGCCATGGTCAGCAAGGCTTTGAAATGCTATAATCCGCCTCCAAACAGAGCTTGCCATTGGCAAACTCAAAGCTGCCCGAAGGAGTCGGAGCCTTCGGGCGGTTTTCGTTTTGAACCAGCGATAAATCGGTACTTTGACCGCGTGCGTGCTTCCTTACTCTTGGTCGCTTGCGGTGCGTTGAACTTGTCACGCATCTTTGGTTCAGATATCCTTTTTCTTCTGAGGCCCCATCGTCTAGTCAGGTCCAGGACACAAGGTTTTCATCCTTGGAACAGGGGTTCGAATCCCCTTGGGGTCATGTCCAGCGCCACGCCGCGATTTTCGTCGCGGCGTGTGTCGTTTTTCTTGACGTGGTTGATTTTTGCCTCCGGTGGGCTCGCGGCCCCGCCGTTTGACCCGGTTTCTTTGTCGGAAATTCCCGATCATCAAGACCCTCGGTCTTCATTGATGGCTTCGGCCCTGTCCCAAACGCCATGGATCGCACCCGATACCCCCGTGCCCTGGACGTTGGCTCGCGTCGGTGATTCCACCACGGTGCGTGGTCAGGTGGTCCAGCAAGGGGGATTCCCTCACCCGTGGAGAGATCTTGAAGAGTGGTTCGTCTCGACCGAGGATGGCACCGTTGCGGTGTACATGAAAGTCCCCTCCGAACGTCCAACAAGCGGCACGACCGTACGACTTCGGGGTTGGCGTTGGCCTGCAGTGGCCGTTGAAGGCCGCGGGGGCACCATTTCTCCCTTCGAAGCCATGTTGGCCTACGACTGGCAGCCTGAGCCCGTTGGATTCCCCGCTTGGGGGGTTCCGGTTGTTGGCACGGGGCTCGTCCTGTTCTTGTTGCATTGGGTTCGACGTTGGAGCCGATTCTCGCGAGGTACAGTGGCCTCGGAACGGACCCCCCGTGCAGGAAGGGTGCGTTCTGATCTCCCCAGCGACCCCGCGCAAGCTTTGGCGACTTTGCGGGATCAAGTTGATTCACCAGCCGACCAAGAGGGCTCCGAATGCCAGGCGAATTCACATTCGATTCCGGAAGAAGATCAACCCGGGTCGTCGTAGCCCCAGGATCTCGGCTTGAAGTGCCGATTTCCAAAGACCGGCGTGTGCTGGTGGTCGTGGATCAATCGGTTGCCAACACTTTTGGCAAAGATGTTGCGGAACATTTGCAAGCCCGAGGCGCGGCCGTCGCGACATTCATCATTGAAGCCAGTGAGTCCGCCAAATCTTTGGAAACGGTTGGACACATCATCGATGCGGCCTTGGCCCATCGGGTGGATCGGGGGGGAGTGTTTGTCTCCGTTGGCGGTGGCATTACTGGTGACCTTGTGGGATGCGCTGCGGCGCTGCATCTGCGAGGGGTTGAGGTCATGCATGTGCCAACCACGCTGCTGGCCATGGTGGATGCGGCCTTGGGGGGAAAGACCGGTGCCAACCGTCAGTTGCCCGATGGCAGCTTGGGAAAAAATCTCCTTGGTGCATTTTGGCCCCCTTCCTGTGTGCTGGTAGACGTCGAGACCCTCGAGTCCCTTCCCGACCGTGAGCGCCGTTGCGGCTTGGCTGAGGCTCTGAAGCACGGACTGCTTCGAGATCCTGACCTGCTGAAGTTCATCCGAGATCATCGCGATGCTTTGCTGTCGGCGGAGGTTGACGCTTGCGATTCGCTGGCTTTGCGGGCCGGGCAGATCAAAGCGCTGGTGGTTGCCGAAGATGCTGAAGAACATGGTGTTCGGGCCATTTTGAATTTGGGGCACACCTTTGCTCATGCGATTGAGGGTGAACCAGGGTTGTCCTACCAGCACGGAGAGGCCGTGGGGCTCGGGCTGGTCGCCGCGGCTCGCCTCGCGGTAGTGCTTGGGGAGGCTTCCGAGTCCTTCTTGGATGAAGTTCGATGCGATGTGGGGGCGGTTGGCCTGCCCGTCACAATGCCCGAAGCTCCGGATGGTGCCGCATTGCTGGAACGGATGGGATTTGACAAGAAAACCACCGTTTCGGGCCTGCGATTTGTGGTTCCTACCCCACCATGTGGTGCCGTGGTCCGGAGTGATGTTCCTGAAGATGCGGTTGTGGCCGCGTGGACGGAAGTGGGTGTGGTCTTCTCGTGAACACGTGGATCCGAGATGCGTTGTTTGCTCTGGTCCTGATTTCGGTGGTGTGGGCAATACGCTCAGCTCTTCCCAGTGACCTCTGGAAACGCTCTCAACCCTTGACGCTTCGCGCCACCGTGGATGTGGCGGTGGAGGACCGCTGGATTCTGCCGCATACCGTCGATGATCGGCCGCTGGCGAAGCCTCCATTGGTCAATTGGCTTTCGGCACCGATCGTGGAAGCCTTTGGCTTCACCGCTTGGTCGCATCGTTTGGTGCCCGCGATGGCTGCGTTGCTGACTTGTCTGTTCACCATGCGATTGGCTCGGATGTTTCACACCAGTGATGCGGTCGTGTATTCATCCGCTCTGTTGTTCATCGGAACCTGGCTGGGGTACAAATCACTGCTGCTGGTCCGGCCAGACCCTTTGCTTGTCTTGGCGAGCACGTTGGGTGTGTGGTCCATCTTGGCTCGTATGCAAGGCATGCGGTGGGCCAGCGCGGTTCTTTGTTGTGCCATAGGGGTGGGCTGGTTGGCCAAAGGAATTGCGGTGCTGCCGTTGATCTTGTTGGCGTGCTGGGCACCGCGGATCGCGCGTGTCCCGCGTTCGGATTGGCCTCGATCACCTGCGTGGATCATCGTTGTGGCCACGGTGCCTTACCTGGTGTGGCTCGTGGCCACCGAACTGGTTCATCCTGGATTCCCGGCGGATGTCCTGCTTGGTGAAGAGATCCTTGGCCGGATGTCAGGCACGGGTGCGGAAGCAGCCGGGCGTTCGCCTTGGCAGTTGCTCTTTGGGATTTGGAAGCTGCCGGTTCATTTTGTTCTCCGCACCTTGCCCATTTCGATCTTCGCCATCTTGGCGTGGCGAAAGTTGCCTCGAAATGATTTGGCGGTCCTCTTGTTCTGGTTCGTCCTGCTTCACTTGCTGGTCTTCGGCTTTTCAGCTTCCCGAAGGGCGGATTGGATGATGCCAGCCGTGCCGGCATTGTCCGTCTTGGCCGCGTGCCGTTGGTGCGTCAATTGGCGTTCCCCCTTTCCTGCTTCGTTGGCGCTCTGCGCCTTCATGCTGGCTGTCATGGGGTGGAATGAAATGCGCACAAGCAAAGCTTGGACCCGCCCCCTTGAATCGTTCGCGAACCAAGCTCGGGAAAAGATTGTGGCCCAGCCCGCTCCGGTTCTGGTTGTTGGGAACGACCGCAACCACTTGGTGGGTCTCCTGGGGCTCTCAGGAGTGGATCATCACGAGCCAACATCCAAGGAGGTGCTTGAACACTGGCTGGATGCCTCGGTCTCGCCAGGAGAAGGATTCTGGATTGTGGCCGGAGATCGGCCCGCATTCGGCACCCAGCCCCCTCAACGTGCTGTCGATGGAGTGGGGTCTTGGGGCCATTTGGAAGGTCCAGTGCACTGGATGCTTGAGGTTGAGGGCGATGCCATGGAGTACATGTGGCCCGGAGCCCTGAGGCTGGGTTGGGCTCGGCGTCGTCAATGAAGCCTGAGCCCCTCTCGGTCCGATAGTGCATTGTGCGCACCATCGCGATCGTGAATCAGAAAGGCGGCTGTGGCAAGACCACGACCGCCATCCAGTTGGCCGCCGAATTTGCCAAATCTGGCCAAAGAGTCCTCCTGGTTGATCTGGATGCCCAGTCCCATTGTGCCGCGGGCCTCCGGGTTCCTGACAGCCGCATCCACAACGGTTTGGCCCGGCTCTTGGCGTCTGACACGCCTCCGGAAATGCCCTGGGAAGACCTCCCCATCACGGTTCAGGACCGCCTCGATGTGCTCCCCGCGAGCCGTGAACTCGCTGAGATTGAGCGGATGCCTTTGGACCAATTGACCGGTGAAGAGACGGTTCGTTTGCTCCGCGTTCTGAAGTCATTCACCGAGAACTATGACGTCCGAATCCTGGATTGCCCTCCGAACCTTCATCTGCTCACGTTGAACGCCTTTCGGGCCGCCACCGAAGTGTTGGTGCCGATCGAGTGTGGGTATTTTTCGATCAAGGGCGCAGAGCGGCAATGGGAGTTCTTGAACAGTGTGGTTCAGGAGTATCGAAGACAAATTTGCTGTCACTTGTTGCCCACCATGCTTCGAGAAACCGATTTGTCCAAGAACCTGCTGAGCATCATGGAAAAGCGGTTCGCGGGTCAGATTTTGCCAACCGCGGTTCGGGACGATGATGCCGTGCGCGAAGCTACGGTTCGGGGTGTCCCGGTTGCTGCCCATCAGCCTGATGCTCCAGCGGCACAGGACTACGCCGCGGTCGCCCAATGGTTGATCGACAATCCTCCTCTGCCTGAGGCCGACCCTGGTGATCCACCTCGGCGAAATGCCAGAATCGCGGAAGTCACGGCTCGACTGATCCGTTCGGCGGAAGTGAAAGATGAACCGCCGCGGGCCATCGCGGTGACACCCGCGCGTTCAGAATGTTCCCCCTCTTCGGTGGTTGATCCTTTGGGAGGGGTGGCTGTTCAGGAAGACTGCACCTTGGGTCCCGTTCCCATTCCGGGCGGTGTTGAATTCCGTCGCGCATGGAAAGAAGAGGATCCAGAAGTTTCGGTGATTGGTGAATTCAACCAGTGGACCCCAGGGCGTCATCGTTATCTGCGTGATCCCGATCGGCCGGATATTGCGGTGGTGCAGATCCCATTGTCCCCCGGTACCCACCAGTACATGGTTCATCAGGCAGGTCGAGACCCGGTGGCCGACATCCATTGCTCGAAGTTGGAACGCAATCAATACCAGATGCCCGTCTCGATTGCTGAGGTGACAGCGTGAGCGCGGTCGGGTTCATTGGTCCCTCGAACCCTGCCTCGAATCTTGTGGTTCGGTACGGCGTGGTCAAAGTTCAGCCGGCCCTTTGGCTCCCCACCATCGTGGATCGCATGGCTGCAGAAGTTGGTTCCGTCTTGCTCGTTCGGTCCGAACTTTCAAAGCCTTGCGCTTTTCTCAGTGGTGCCATCTCAGACATTCCGGCGGGGGCCTCAGTCGAGGAGTTGGCGTCAATCCCCGTGGTTCGACGGTTGCTGATCCCCGCCGCAGCGGCCACCTCGCCACCTTGGCCGACCATGGTGGTCACCGGTCTTGGCCCCAATCTTTCCGATTCCCTTTCGGCAATCCAGCAGTCCGCCGGTCCCTCAGGGATTGAAATCATCGCGGTGGTTGGTGAACCGGAGACTGCCGAGGCCAAGCGAGAATTGCAGCGGGCATTGCCAGTTGGCGTTCAGCCAAAGCAAATTCTCTGGGTTCCGATGATTGATGGTCTCCATCAACCTTGGGAAGAGGTTGAATTGCACTCCGAACTGGATGGGTTGACTCTGACCGAACACATCCATGATGAGGTGGACGGACACCTTCCGTTGAGTGTGGATGAACTCTTGCGTGGTGATCACATAGCGGATCCAGCCCCTACCCAACCTCCTGCTCCGACGCAGAGAGGACCTGGTGTTCGAATTGCGGCGCCAGCTGGTCATGGCATCCCTGCGAAAGGGAGAGACTTTGCCGAGGAGCGTCCAGCCTCACACGGAAGCACAGACTCTGTGTCACCAGCAGGGCCTGCTGCTGGAGATCACCATCACGATGAAGCTTTATCTTCGGACCGTCAAAGCGGCTTCGAACATCTGCAACCGTGCTCGTGGAATGTTCCGGGTGGTACAGGACAGGTGGTTCGGCATCCTCAAGGTGAGGAATGGGCGGTGGTTCTCGAAAATCCGAATGTCTCCCAGTTATTGGCTGAATGGAAAGCCTTGCAGGCCCTGCGTGATTCTGGTCTTCCAGCGGCATTGGGACTTGGCGGGGGCGAGCCCATACTTCATGTGGTGGTTCCACCCGAGGGTCTGTCGAAAATTCCATCGGTGCCAGGGATTCGGCGTTGGTGCTGTATAGATGGTCAAAAGTATTCCGTGGCCGACTGAACGTACCGGTGAGCAACTGATTTCAAGCTGCTTACCACGGTATTTTTCAACTGTCACGTAAACTTATGTAACGACCTATCGATGGGGAATTGTCATTGAGCGGGCCTCAACACCTTTTGGTTGCTCATCCCGCAGATCTTTGCACTTTCCACAAGAAGTCCGTTTGTTGAAATGAACTGGACTTTGAATCCTTTTGGGGTATAAACACCTTTCCGGTAGGTACTTGGAGGTGGGTGTGGATGTGGCTTCTTCTCGAATTGTGGTGCTGAGCTGTGTTTCTCTCTTTTTCACCAGTGGACTCTCTGAAGCTCGCGGTCTCACTGGTGGTGGGTGCTGTTTGGAGTCAGGTGAATGTGTAGACACCACGCCCCAAACGTGCGAAGAACTGGGTGGTGAATTCGCCGGTATGGATTTGTATTGCTGGCGGGGGGATGTGCAGTGCGAAGTTGAAGGTCGATGCTGCTTGCCCTGTGCCAACAACGGATTGTTGTGTCGTGAAGATTTTGATCCTGGGACATGCTCTGTATTTGGTGGGCAGTGGTCGGACCACGCCACTTGTGAATCAGATCCCTGCCCTATTGATCCGGACTGCAACAACAATGGGATCCCTGATCCGTGTGAAATTCAGGGCGGTACGGCGGACGATTGCGATCACAACGGAATTCCGGACGAATGCGAGCTGGGGCCAGATTGCAACTCAAATGGTGTTCCCGATCGATGTGATCTCGAGGACGGCACCTCACAGGACTGTGACAACAACGCCCAGCCTGATGAATGTGATCCGGACTGCGACGACGATGGCCTTCCTGATGCTTGTGAAGTCGATTGCAACCAAGATGGCGTTCCAGACGACTGCCAAGAGCTTACCGACTGTGATGCCAATGGCGTACCTGATGTCTGTGAGCCTTTCATCGACTGCAATGAAAATGGGGTACCAGATCGATGTGAGCTTTTTGAAAACGATTGCGATTCCAATGGGGTGCTCGATGAGTGCGAGCCCTTTGAAGACTGCAACCAAAATGGTCTTCCCGACCGTTGTGACCTCCTGTCTAGTGGATCTGAGGATTGCAACCAAAATCAGATCCCCGACGAGTGCGAATTGGAACCGGACTGCAACAACAATGGCGTCCCTGATGGGTGTGACATCTCCAGTGCGGCGTCACAGGATTGCAATGGAAATGGTATCCCCGATGAATGTGATCTAGGTCCTGATTGCAACGGCAACGGCCTTCCGGATCTGTGCGATATCGACCAAGGCGACTCCACTGATTGTGATCAAAACGGTATTCCCGACGAGTGTGAACCTGATTGTGATCGGGATGGCGTTCCGGACGCGTGTGAAGAAGATTGCAATCAAGATGGTGTTCCAGACGATTGCCAGAGTTTTGGCGACTGTGACCAGAACGGCATTCCCGATGAGTGTGAGCCTTCGGAGGACTGCAACCAAAATGGCATTCCCGATCGATGTGAGTTGGTCGGAAATGACTGCAATGACAACCAAATCCCTGACGATTGTGACCTGGATCCCGACTGTAACAACAATGGTGTTCCAGATTTATGTGATGTTGTCAGCGGAAATTCTCAGGATTGTGACCAAAATCACATTCCTGACGAGTGCGAACCGGAATCAGATTGCAATCAAAACAGTATTCCTGACCGCTGCGATCTCGACCAGGGCACTTCTTTGGATTGCGACAACAACGGGATTCCTGACGAATGTGAACTTGGTCCAGATTGCAATCTGAACCAAGTTCCTGACCGGTGTGAGTTGATGGGTAACGACTGCAACAGCAACGGCATTCCGGACGAGTGTGATGAAGATTGCGATGATTCGGGATTCCCCGATGCATGTGAAATTCTCGATGATTGCGATGGCAACGGAACTCCAGACGCCTGTGAACCCAGTGAAGACTGCAACGGATCAGGAGTTCCGGACCGTTGCGAGTTGGATGGCAATGACTGCAACTCCAATGGACTCCCTGATGAGTGTGATCCAGATTGTGACCAAGACGGTGTTCCCGACGATTGTGAAGCCGATTGCAATCAAGACGGTCAACCCGACGATTGCCAAGATCTTGATGACTGTGATGCCAATGGAATTCCTGACGAATGCGAGAATTGGGAAGATTGCGATGAAAACGGAGTGCCTGACCTTTGCCAAGGTGATGAAGATTGCAATGGCAATGGGGTTCCCGACAGTTGCGAGTCCCTTCACGATTGCAATGAAAATGGCATTCCCGACGAGTGCGAATTCTTAGGACTCGAAGCCGTCTGCTGGGGGCGATCCCAAGAGAATCAGTGCGCGACTGTTCTTGGCCCCACCTACCGACGGTTGGACGCGGGCAGAGATTTCACGGTTGGATTGAGCTTGGATGGTGACCTCTTCGCATGGGGCGTTAATGCTGATGGCCAAACCAATGTGCCAGATCTTCAAAATGTTCGTGAAGTATCCGCAGGTTGGTGGCATGCTTTGGCACTCTTGGACGATGGTCATGTGGTTGGTTGGGGTTCCAACCAGTTTGGTCAATCGACCGCCCCCGAGAACCTTCTTGCTCTTCAAATTTCTGCCGGAGACGAGCACAATTTGGCCATCGATACCTCTGGATCCGTGGTCGCTTGGGGATCCAACACGTTTGGTCAATGTGACGTTCCTGAGCTGGGTGTTTGTGTTGAAGTCTCAGCTGGTGGACAACACTCGGTGGCCATCCTTGAAGACGGCACATTGGTGGCTTGGGGATCTAATACAAGCGGTCAGTCGAACCCGCCCTCCGGCGTGTTTGTTGCAGTGAGTTCCGGTACGCGGC
This sequence comes from Phycisphaerae bacterium, assembly GCA_002705085.1. Classification (GTDB taxonomy): domain Bacteria; phylum Planctomycetota; class Phycisphaerae; order Phycisphaerales; family SM1A02; genus UBA8653. Next base: position 31,432 of record PAHO01000050.1, read on the forward strand.
ACTCTGTTGCTCGCCGTGCGGATGGATCACTTGTGGGCTGGGGTTCCAATTTGTTTGGACAACGATCGGTTCCAGTCGGATCATTCATTGATGTCGACTGTGGTGATTGGCATACGGTTGCCTTGCGATCAGACGGCTCGGTGGTCTCGTTTGGTCGGAACTCAGATGGTCAGTCCCAGGTCCCTTCCGACGTGTATTTGCGCGATGTCACGGCGGGGGGGCGTCACTCGATTGGGCTTCGCTGGTTTGATGACTGCGACATCAATGGGATTCCGGATCAATCCGAAATTGATGAAGGGGATTGTGATGCCAACGGTGTCCTCGACGTCTGTGAGCTCCACAATCAGGATGGCAACCAAGATGGTGTCCTCGATCAATGTCAATGTGCCGAAGACTTGGATCAAGACGGAGGTGTCTGGCTCTCAGACATTCTCCGAGTGCTCTCGGCCTGGGGACCGTGTTCTGAGACCTGTGTTGAGGATCTCGACGAGGATGGCCAAGTAGGATACGCCGATCTGGTCCGCCTTCTGTCAGTCTTCGGACCCTGCCAATAAGGGTTCGTGGCGGGATTCATCTTGGCGAAGCGGATAGGCTGCACCAAATGTTATCCATGAAAGCTCGCCTTCTGTATGCATTGCTTGCCGCTGTCCTGTGGTCTGGACTTGCTCTGGGCGCCTGGATGAAGCCAAGTGAGAAAGGTCATGGCACCCACCGTCAGTTGGGGCTTCCCCCTTGTTCATGGATGTTGATGTATGACATGCCCTGTCCATCCTGCGGCATGACCACCGCTGTCTCCAATGCCGCCCATGGTCGATTGTGGACCTCTTTTCGGACTCAACCGGCAGGGGCCACCATCGCGGTCCTTACCTCCGTGGTTGCGGCCGCGGCCACCGTTGGGGCTTTGTATGGGAGCCCACTTGTGGCTTTTTTGTTCAGCGCCCTCACTCCAGCCGCCGCATGGACGGCTGGTGGGGGACTGGTTCTGGCTTGGATCTATAAAATATTGGTTCATCAAGGCTTCCTCATTTGAACACACTGACGCGCTGTTTCTTGTTCCTTCTGATTCCACTGCTCACAGGATGCGCAGCTTTTGGTCTTGCTTCGGCCATTGGCCAATCCCTAGAGGAACAAACGGTCATGGAGGTTGCGGCCGAGTATCCCTATCTCGAAGGAGAAGTGGTGGCGGTGTTGGTCGATGCCGATCTGGGGATCCGTTATGAGCACCAA